>JAHZBA010000022.1 GCA_019423635.1 Clostridiales bacterium | reverse complement strand
CGTCGTCCAGCTCGATGAACTTGAACTCCCAGCTGCACCAGAGGATGACCTCCTCTGCAAACCGGCTCAGGTGCATCATCAAAATGGAGAGATCCGACAGCAGCTCCAGGGCGTAGTCCCGGTCGCTGACGCCGTCCAGGGAGTTGCCCATGGGGCCGTCAAAGCCCAGGTCTTCTGCCGTCTGAAAGCGGTCAATGGGGTAGGTGGTCCCCGCCAGGGCACCGGAGCCCAGGGGGCACTCATTCAGCCGCTTGAAGCAGTCCTCCAGCCGGGTGACGTCCCGGGAGAACATCTGGCCGTAGGCCAGAAGATGCTGGGCGAAGGAGATGGGCTGGGCCCGCTGGAGGTGGGTATAGCCGGGCATCACGGCGCTTTGATACTGCCTCGCCTGACGGCACAGCACGCCTTCCAGCTCCAGCAGCTGCCCGATCACCACGGGGATCTCCCGCCGGACGTACATCCGAAAGTCCAGGGCCACCTGGTCGTTCCGGGACCGGGCGGTGTGGAGCCGCTTCCCCGCGTCGCCGATCCGAGCGGTGAGCAGGGCCTCAATGTTCATGTGGATGTCCTCGTTTTCGGCAGTGAAGGTCACCTTCCCCGCCTCAATATCCCGGAGAATTCCATGTAAGCCCTCGGTGATGGCGGCCACATCCTCCAAGGAGATGATGCCGCAGTCCCCCAGCATCTTCGCATGGGCCAGGCTGCCCCGGATATCCTCCTGGTAGAGCCGCTGGTCGAAGGAGATGGAGGCGTTCAATTCGTTGACCAGGGCGTCGGTGTCCTTGGCAAACCGGCCGGACCAGAGTTTCATGGGGAGACCTCCTGCATAATTGATAGCAATCTTCAACATTGCCGGCAGCAGACCCTCTCCGTCACCGCTTTCAGCGGTGCCACCTCTCCCAAAGGGAGAGGCAGGGCGCGCTGAGGTAAACTTGGCTCCCCCTCTGGGGGAGCTGTCAGCCGCAGGCTGACTGAGAGGGTCGCACTTTGTCAGTATGTTTCCTATAAATTGATGAAAATCCGTCAGCAGCCGGAAGGGCGGACACACAGGTCCGCCCCTACGGCGGTTGATCGGTTCTGCTTACAGCTTGCCCTGCTCTCTCAATGCAAGGACCGTATCCGGCAGACCCCAGAGGTTAATGAACCCCGTGGCGTTGGTCTGGTCGTAGCTGCTCTCGTTGAAGGTCACCAGCTCCTCGGAGTACAGGCTCTCGGGGGAGGTGATGGAGGCGGTAATCATGTTGCCCTTGTAGAGCTTGAGCTTCACGGAGCCGGTCACATGCTCCTGGGTCTTGTCGGCAAAGGCGCTGAGGGCCTCCCGGAGCGGCGTGAACCACTTGCCGTTATAAATGAGGTCCGCGAAGTCCACCGCCAGCTTGCTCTTCATGTGGGCGGTGTCCTTGTCCACGGTGATCATCTCCAGGCACTGGTGGGCCTTGTAGAGGATGGTGCCGCCGGGAGTCTCGTAGACGCCGCGGTCCTTCATGCCCACCAGCCGGTTCTCCACGATGTCCAAAAGGCCGATGCCGTTGTCCCCGCCCAGCTTGTTCAGCTTGCGGATGATGTCGCTGGCCTTCATTTTCTCCCCGTCGATGGCCACCGGGGCGCCCTTGACAAAGTCAATGGTCACATAGATGGGGGCGTCGGGGGCGTCAATGGGGCTGACGCCCATCTCCAAAAAGCCGGGCTTTTCATACTGGGGCTCATTGGCGGGGTCCTCCAGGTCCAGTCCCTCGTGGCTCAGGTGCCAGAGGTTCTTGTCCTTGGAGTAGTTGGTCTCCCGGGAGATCTTCAAGGGCACCTGATGGGCCTCGGCGTAGTCGATCTCCTCATCCCGGCCCTTGATGGACCACTCCCGCCAGGGGGCGATGATGGTCATGTCCGGGGCAAAGCGCTTGATGGCCAGCTCGAAGCGCACCTGATCGTTGCCCTTGCCGGTGCAGCCGTGGGCGATGGCGTCGGCCCCCTCGGCCTTGGCGATCTCCACTAATTTTTTGCCGATGATGGGCCGGGCGAAGGCGGTGCCCAGCAGGTACTGCTCATAGCTGGCGCCCATCTTCAGGGAGGGAATGATGACGTCGTCCACCATCTCATCCACCAGATCCGCGATGTACAGCTTGGAAGCGCCGGTCTTGAGGGCCTTCTCCTCCAGGCCGTCCAGCTCGTCGCCCTGGCCCACGTCCGCGGCCACGGCGATGATCTCCGGGTCGCCGTAGTTCTCCTTCAGCCAGGGAATGATGATGGATGTATCCAGGCCGCCGGAGTAGGCCAGCACGATCTTCTTGATATCCTTTTTCTCTTTCATAACGGATGCCTCCCTATGGTTTGTTGATGATGCCTGTCATTATACAACACCTATGAATATTTATTCAAGCGGTATCTTGCACAAGATTTTTGCCGCGGACTGGGCAGTTTTGCATATTTTGCCAAGAATGGTTTCGGTGTTCTCCGCGATTCCGCCTCCGGCACCGGCGAGCCGTGTGGAACCGCTGTGGGAAAAGGCCTGTATGAAGTGAATGGAAATGCGAATATATACGGATTTTCATTCATATCATGTCCGCCGTCCGGCCCTGTCGGACAGTGCCGGAACCGGGCTTGTCCCCATTGGAGCGCCTTGCCTTTCACGCCGCATCCGGCGCTCCGCCCTGTCAAACAGAGGGCTCCGGCCGGCGGGGCGTGTCCCGCTGACCGGAGCCCTCTGAGGGGAAATGATCTGATTTCCGTTTCACCGGTCCCGGCTCCGGCGGCGGAAACGCCGGGGAGCAGCCTTTCACCCCTCCGCCTCCCCCGGCGCGGGGTCCACCGGCCCCCGGGGGCCCTCCCCGCCGTAGGGGAGGACAAAGGTGGGGATTCCCTCCGCGGCGGGGGCGATGGCGTACATGGGAAAAAAGACTGCCAGCCCCTCCGGCGTCAGGCAGTAATTCTGGGGATTGAACCGCCGGCGCAGCAGCCGGGGCCAGCCCTCGTGGTAGCGGGCGATGCCGGCGCGCTCCTGGCGCCGGATCTCCTCCGCCGCCGCGCTCAGAATCTTTCGCCGCCAGGGGCTCCGGGGCGGGAAGAAGGCGGTGAGGGGCACGGGGTATCCGGCGGCGAGGTCCCAGGTGTCCCCCCGGCGGGTGAGCAGGGTCTGGCCCGGCGTGGTCACCTCCCGGGACTGGGTGTACAGACTCAAAAACCGCTCGTCCTGATAGGTGATCTCATACCGCAGCTCCGCCCGGAAGGACGGCAGCGGGGCGCTGGCGGCCAGGGCGGCCCGGTACTCCGCCGCGGCCTGGGGCAGCAGCCACTTCTCGCAGTAGCGCAGGAAGGCCCGCAGCTGCAGCTGATAGTACCGCCGAATCCGCCGGGCCGTCCGGTCCGCCGCGGGCACCGGCTGGGGCACCGCCGCCTCCGCCGACAGCACCGGAATCCCCTCCACCGTCCACTCCCGCTCCGCTGCAAAGGGCTCCATTTTCATCTGCAGGGCCTCCTTTTTTGCTTTTCTCCAGCCTATGCCGGAGGACGGGCCGGGGTGCGGCGGATACCGCCCCGGAAAAAAGTTTTATGGCGGCTTTTTTCATTCGCCGCGCCTCCGATTTTCCGCCGGAACCCCCTTTACTTTCGCGCAGTGAAATGCTAAAATAGAGATAACACGGGGCGCGGCACGGCGCCAGGGGAGGTTTCTGCGGAGTGAAAATCGGCAAAAAAGAGAAGAGCGATCAGCTGTATCAGGCCATCCTGCAGTTGAAGGACGAGCAGGAGTGCTATGACTTCTTCCAGGATCTTTGCACGGTGTCGGAGCTGCGGTCCATGGAACAGCGCTTTGAGGTGGCCTCGCTGCTGGATGACGGCATGATCTATAACGAAATTCTGGAGCGCACCGGGGCCTCCAGCGCCACCATCAGCCGGGTGAACCGCTCCTTGAGCTATGGCACCGGCGCCTATGAAAAGCTCTTCCAGCGCATCAAGAAGAAAGCATGAGCAGCTACGGTGCCCTGGCCGGCAGCTATGACGGCCTCATGGCCGACGGGGCCTACCGCCGCCGGGCGGACTTTTTAGAGCGGCAGTTCCGCAAAAGCGCCATTCCCGTCCGCACGGTGCTGGATCTGGCCTGCGGCACCGGCACCATCGCCTGTCTCCTGGCGGAGCGGGGGTACACGGTGGTCGCGACGGACGGAGCGGAGGAGATGCTGACCCAGGCGGCGGCCAAGGCCGCGGGTCTCACCCGGCCCCCGCTGTTCCTCCACCAGGCCATGCCCCGTCTGCGGTTACTGGAGCCGGTGGACGCGGCGGTGTCCACCCTGGACTCCCTGAACTACCTGACCCGGGAGCGGGACCTGCGGGAGACCTTCCGCCGGGTACACCGCTGGCTCAGGCCCGGCGGGCGGTTTCTCTTTGATGTGAACACGCCCTATAAGCTGCGGCGGATGGACGGCCAGCTCTACACCGATGAGACGGAGGAGAGCTGCTGCGTCTGGCGGACCTTCTTTTCGGAGAAGACCCGGATCTGCACCTATCAGGTGGACCTGTTCCGCCTGCGGGGGGACGGCGCCTGGGAGCGGAGCTTTGAGGAGCACCGGGAGCGGGCCTGGGACGAGGCACAGCTGCGGCAGTTCCTGTCCGACGCGGGATTTTCCAACATCAGCATCACCGGGGATCTCACCTCCCGCCCGCCCAGAGCGGACGAGGACCGTTGGATCATCCGGGCAGAAAGGGAGTAAACAGCATGAGCGATCAGTTGGTGCGGGCCATCAGCCGGGACGGCTTTCTCAAGGCCGCGGCGGTGTCCACACGGGATTTGACAGAGCGGGCCCGGCAGATTCACAAAACCACCCCGGTGGCCACGGCGGCCCTGGGGCGGGCTCTGGCCGCCTGCTCCATGATGGGCAACGCCCTGAAGGGCGACGGCGCCAGCGTCACCTTGCAGATCAAGGGCGGCGGCCCCCTGGGGACGGTGCTGACGGTGTCCGACAACGAAGGGTACGTCCGGGGCACCGTGGACAACCCCGCGGCGGACCTGCCCCTGCGGCCGGACGGAAAGCTGGATGTGGGCGGCGCCGTGGGCTGCGACGGCACGCTGACCGTCGTCCGGGACCTGCACATGAAGGAGCCCTATGTGGGCAGCGTGGCCCTGCTGGGCGGCGAGATCGCCGAGGATCTGGCCGCCTATTTCGTGGAGTCGGAGCAGATCCCCACCGCCTGCGGACTGGGGGTGCTGGTGGACCGGGACCGGAGCGTCCTGGCGGCGGGGGGATACCTCATTCAGCTGCTGCCCGGCGCCGGGGAGGATGTGATCTCCAAAGTGGAGGGCGGCATCCTGACGGCGGGGGCGGTGACCGGCCTTCTGCGGGAGGACGGCGATCCGGCCTCGTTGCTGCGGCGGGTGCTGCCGGAGTTCGATCTGGAGATCCTGGAGACCAGCCCCATTGGCTACCGCTGTAACTGCAGCCGGGAGCGGATGGAACGGGCCCTCATCAGCCTGGGCCCGGAGGAACTCCAAAGCCTCCTGGACGACCAGGGCCACGCGGACCTCACCTGCCGCTTCTGCGACAGCGTACAGCATTTCAGCCGGGAACAGCTGGAGGCCCTTCTGGCGGGCATGAAAAAATCGTAAGCGGCTTCCGCCGAAAAAAAGCGCCGGTCCCCAAAAGGGACCGGCGCTTTCCGCTGTTTATGAAATTGATGCCGGGGTGGGGTTCTTATGCCAGGCCGTTCAGGGTCTGGAAGAGCTTCTCGGCGTCGGCGGAGGCCACCAGGGCGTCGGTGTCCTCGTCGGTGGAGGCGATGGCCACAATGCGGCCCAGCACCTCCAGGTGCTCCTCGCCCTTGGCGGCGATGCCCACCACCAGCTTCACCTTGTCACCGTTCCAGTCGATGCCCTCGGGGTAGGTCATGACCACCACGCCGGTGCGCCTGATGAGGGGCTTGACGTCGTTGGTGCCGTGGGGAATGGCCACATGGCTGCCGATGGCCACGGAGAAGCTGGCCTCCCGGTCCAGCATCCCCTGGACATAGGCCTCGTCCACGTAGCCGCTGTCCACCATCAGCCGTCCGCAGGCCTTGATGGCCTCCTCGGGAGTGACGGGGGCACAGCCCAGCACGATGTTCTTCCGCTCCAGCAGAGTGTTCTCCTGAGCAGGGACGGCCTCCTCAGCCTTGGGGGGCTCCACCACAGGAGCAGGCGCGGGGGCGGAATCGCCTTTCCGGGCCTCCAGCAACTCATTGACCAGGGTGTCGTACTCCGGCGCCCCCATGAAATTCTTGATGGGGATGATCCGGGCCTGGGGCGCCCGCTGGGCCGCCCGGCCGGAGAGCTCGTGATGGGTGACCACGATCTGGCAGTCCCCGGGAATCTCGGACACCGGGTGATGGATGACCTCGATGCCGGTGATGCCGGCGTCCTTGAGCTTATTGCGCAGCATGGTGGCGCCCATGGCGGAGGAGCCCATGCCGGCGTCGCAGGCAAAGACAATCTTCTTCACCGACTGGATGTCCACCTCCGCGCCGGTGCTGGGCTCTGCCGCCGTCGTCTGCCCCTTGCTGGCGGCCTTGGAGGCGGCCACCTGGGCCTGGGCCTCAGCCAGGCTGGCGTCCTTGCCGAAGAACTTCAGCAGGAAGGCGGAGATCAGGAAGCTGACCACCGCCGCCACGGCAATGCCGGCGACGTTGGCGAAATACCCGCCTTTCGGCGTCATCAGCATCTCGGCGATGATGCTGCCGGGAGAGGCCGCGGCCACCAGGCCGCCGCCCAGAGCGGACAGGGTGAAAATGCCGGCGATATTGCCCACCATGGGTCCCAGGATGACGATGGGATTCATCAGCACATAGGGGAAGTAGATCTCGTGGATACCGCCCACAAACTGAATGAAAGCGGCGGCGCCGGCGGAGGACCGGGTCTCCCCCTTGCCGGCCACGCAGTAGGCCAGCAGGAGTCCCAGGCCGGGACCGGGGTTGGACTCGATCATAAACAGGATGGACTTGCCCAGCTCCGCGGCCTGCTCGGTGCCGATGGGGGTGAACACGCCGTGGTTGATGGCGTTATTCAGGAAGAGCACCTTGGCGGGCTCCACCAGCACGGCGGTGAGGGGCAGCAGGCCCCGGTTCACCAGGAAGGCCACACCGCTGCCCAGCACATCGGTGATGACCACGCAGGCCGGGCCGATGACGAAGATGGACAGCACGGCCAGGATGCCGCCGATGATGCCCACGGAGAAGTTGTTGACCACCATCTCAAAGCCCGCGGGGATGTGGCCCTCCATCCTCTCGTCAAACTTCTTGATGCACCAGCCGCCAAGGGGTCCGCAGATCATGGCCCCGATGAACATGGTGCTGGAGGTGGAGGCGATGGCACCCAGGGTGGCCAGGGCGCCGGCGACGGCTCCCTTCTGCCCGCCCACCACCTTGCCGCCGGTGTAGCCGATGAGGATGGGCAGCAGGTAGGACAGCATCGGGCCCACCATGCTGTTGATGGTCTCGGCGGGGCCCCACCAGCCAAGCCACCCGTCGGGGATGAACAGGGCGGCGATCAGGCCCCAGGCAATGAAGGCCCCGATGTTGGGCATGACCATGCCGCTGAGAAACCGCCCAAACTTTTGAACGCGTTCTTTCATGGACAGACGTCCTTTCTATTCAGGAATTGATGGACTCACTGGGAGACGCAGGCCCGCAGATACCCCTCCACACCGGAGGCGGTGGAGAGGGCCATGGCCTCGTCTGTGACCCTGGCGGCCTCCTCGCCGCGCCAGCGGCTGATGCCGGCCCGGGTGGCCAGCACAGAGGAGGCGCTGACGGAGAACTCATCCAGCCCCCAGGTCATCAGCAGGGGGGTCAGACAGGGGTCCGCGGCGGCCTCGCCGCACATGCCCGCCTGAATCCCCGCCTCCCTGGCGGCGGTGATGATGGTGCGGATGGAGCGCAGCACCGCCGGCTGGTAGGTGGAGTAGAGCTTTTCCACCTGGGCGTTGCCCCGGTCCACCGCCATGGTGTACTGGGTGAGGTCATTGGTGCCGATGGAGAAGAAGTCGCACTCCTTGGCCAGCACGTCGGCGATCAGCGCCGCGGCGGGAGTCTCCACCATGATGCCCAGGGGGATGTCCTTGTCATAGGGGACCTGGGCCTCGGCCAGCTCCCGCTTGCACTGCTCCAGAAGCTCCCGGGCCGCCCGGACCTCCTCCACGCAGGTGACCAGGGGCAGCATGATCTTGATGTTCTTCTCCTCGGCTCCCGCCCGCAGCAGCGCCCGCAGCTGCACCTTATAGAGCTCCGGCCGGTCCAGGCAGTACCGGATGGCCCGGTGGCCCAGGAAGGGGTTCTCCTCCTTCTCCATGCCCAGATACTCAATAGCCTTGTCACCGCCCACGTCCAGGGTGCGGATGATGACCTCCTTCCCGGCCATCAGCTGGGAGACGGTCCGATAGGCCTCATACTGCACGGTCTCGTCCGGGAGACTCGTGCGGTTCATGAACAAAAACTCCGTGCGGAACAGGCCGATGCCCTCCGCGCCGGAGGCGGCGGCGGTCTTGGCGTCCTCCACAGAGCCGATATTGGCATACAGGCCGTAGTGCTTTCCGTCGGCGTCCACGGTGGCGCGGTTTCGGTACACCTCCAGCTCGGCCTTCCGGGCCAGGAACTCCTCCTGACGGGCCAGGTACTCTCCCCGGGTCCGCTCGTCGGGATTCAAAATGGCGATGCCCTCGCTGCCGTCCACAATGATCCCGTCGCCGTCCTGCACCATATCCAGCACCTTGGCCACGCTCAGCACCGCGGGCAGCTCCAGGGCTCTGGCCAGAATGGCGGAGTGGCTGGTCCTGCCGCCGGAAGCGGTGAGGATGCCGGCCACATTCTCCTTCTTCAGCCCCACGGTCATGGAGGGCGTCAGGTCCTGGGCCACCAGCACACTGCCGGCGGGCAGCCGGCTGAGATCCACGCTCTCCCGGCCCAGCAGAATGGACAGCAGCCGGGTGCGGATATCCTGGATATCGGTGGCCCGCTGGCGCATCAGCTCGTCCTCCACGGCGGCAAACATGTCCGCGTACATGCCGCACACGCTGTCCACCGCCGCCTCGGCGCAGGACCCGCCGTCAATGGCGTCGTGCATCTGGGAGAGCATGAAGGGGTCCGCCAGCATGGCAATCTGGCCGGTGAGGATCTCCGACTCCTTCTGCCCCACCCGCTCCCGGATGTTCTCCGCCATGGCGGAGGTGCGCTGGTTGAACTGCTCCATGGCGTTCTGGAGCCGCGCCTTCTCTGCGTCCTTGCCGGAATAGGTGACATCGGAGAAGTCCAGGCTCTCCTCCCGCACGCAGACCGCCCGGCCGATTCCAAACCCGTCCGAGGCGGCGATTCCCTTGAGAATCATACGATTCCTCCTCTTGTCACAGATCTCCCAGACCGGACTCCACCAGCTTCACGGCGGCGGCCAGGGCCTCGCTCTCCTGCTCGCCGGTGCACTGGATCTCAATCTCGCTGTCCTGCTTGATGCAGGAGGCCATGAGATTCATGATGCTCTTGGCGTTGATGGACTTGCCGTTGAAGACGATGACGACGTCGCTTTTGAACTTGTTCATCTCCGTGACAAACACCTGCGCAGGACGCATGTGCATTCCCTGGGGATTGATGACCTTTGTCTTTGCAGATACCATGACAATACTTCCTTTCTCGTTCTCAAAACAATCTGCATGTCAGAGCCAGATGTCTCCGGAGCGGGCCTTTGCACTCCGCCGGCACATATGACGGTGCCATACTACTCCTGTATCCTATCACGAAGCGTGATACAAATCAATTCTCCGCCGTCATTTTAACCTGCCAAAATGATGCGGATCGTTTTTGTATAGTCTGCCGAAATTTTCCAGCGTAATCCTTTTCCTTTCCCGCATTTCCGGCATAATATACATGTGACCTGTATCTTTCCTCAAAAGTCGGCAGAGCGGTCCAAAACAGCAGGATGACCCGGCAAAGCTCCCTCTCCCGTACAGACCTCACCCCATACCGTGTGGAGCAAACTGCGGCATCCGCGGATTTTTGTTGAGATTTCGGGCAAAATTTCTGCGTTCTCCGTCCTTGATCTTCCCCGGACCGCGTGATATACTTTCGTCATAAATGCCCCTGTCCCGGCCGCAGCCGTCCGGAACAGCCCGCAGACCGATTTCACTTCATTATGAGAAAGGATGACGCAGCATGATTCACGTCAAATCGTTCCAGTTGGAGACCTTTCTTCCCGCAGACTGCGAAGAACGCCTGGTGCCCCAGCTGAAGGAGGCCCAGGAGAAGGTGCAGACCGGCACCGGCGCCGGCGGGTCCTTCACAGACTGGGTCCGTCTGCCCCAGGACTACGACAAGGAGGAGTTCGCCCGGATTCAGGCCGCCGCGGCCAGGATTCAAAAGGACTCCCAGGCCCTGGTGGTCATCGGCATCGGCGGGTCCTACCTGGGCGCCCGGGGCGTCATCGACTGTCTCTGCTCCCCCAACTACAACCTCAAGAAGAAGAACACCCCCAACGTCTACTTCTGCGGCAACGGTTTGAGCTCCGACGCCATGCAGGAGGTTCTGGACCTGCTGGAGGGCGTGGACTTCTCCGTCAACATCATCTCCAAGTCCGGCACCACCACGGAGCCCGCCGTGGCTTTCCGCTTCTTCCGGGCGGCGCTGGAGAAGAAGTACGGCAAGGACGGCGCCAGGGGTCGCATCTACGCCACCACCGACAAGGCCCGGGGCGCGCTGAAGTCCCTGGCGGACGCCGAGGGCTGGGAGACCTTCGTGGTGCCCGACGGCGTGGGCGGACGGTACTCCGTACTCACCGCCGTGGGACTGCTGCCCATCGCCGTGGCGGGCGTGGACATCTCCGCCCTCATGCGCGGCGCGGCGGCCATGATGGAGACCTGCAAGACCGCCTCCTTTGAAAACCCCGCCTGGAAGTACGCGGCCCTGCGCTACTCCCTGTACAGCGCCGGCAAGCCCATCGAGGTGCTGGCCTGCTACGACCCCGCCTTCCGCTTCATGCTGGAGTGGTGGAAGCAGCTCTACGGCGAGAGCGAGGGCAAGGACGGCAAGGGCCTCTTCCCCGCAAGCGTGGAGTTCACCGCGGACCTGCACTCCATGGGTCAGTATATCCAGGCCGGCACCCGGAACCTCTTTGAGACAGTGGTGCGTCTTGGCGCCTCGGAGCACCAGCTCCACGTCCCCAGGGACGAGGACGACGGCGACGGCCTGAACTTCCTGGCCGGGGAGTCCATGGACTATATCCGGGACCGGGCCATGGAGGGCACCCTGCTGGCCCACACGGAGGGCGGCGTGCCCAACCTGATCGTGGAGACCGGCGGCAAGACGCCGGAGGCTCTGGGAGAGCTGATCTATTTCTTCGAGTACGCCTGCGGCCTCTCCGGCTACCTGCTGGGGGTGAACCCCTTCGACCAGCCCGGTGTGGAGGCCTACAAGAAGAACATGTTCGCCCTGCTGGGCAAGCCCGGCTACGAGGACCGCAAGGCCGAGCTGGAGGCCAGGCTGGCAAAATAAGCCGCTAAAAGTTTTCGTCCACCTTTTTCAAAAGGTGGCAGGGAGTCCAGAGGGGCGGCGCCCCTCTGGCGGGGTGCAGGGGCAGCGCCCCTGCAAAACCGCCGCAAAGCGGCGCCAAAAACATCAGAAACCGCGAAGCAAAACAGCTTTCGCCGCCGCAGACGGCAAAAGCGCCGCGCCCCCTCATAACACGCACGCATCCGTCTCCCTGTAAACTCCAACCCCGGAAACGCCGCCATTCCCATGACGGCGTTTCTCCGGTCCCCCGCGAAATCGTTTGCCCTTCAAAAATCACAACTCTGAGGAGGAGCTTATGAAACAGGCAATCCAAATCGGCGCCGGCAACATCGGCCGGGGCTTTATCGGCGCCCTGCTCAGCCAGGCGGGCTGGCACGTCACCTTCGCGGACGTGGTGGAGCCCATCATCGAGGCGCTGAACCGCGACCACGGCTATACGGTTCACATCCTGGACAAGGACCCCGGCGAGATCGCCATCACCGGCGTGGACGGCGTGCTCTCCAACTCCCCGGACTTCGCCAAAAAAGTGGCGGAGTGCGACCTCATCACCACCGCCGTGGGCCCCAACGTCCTGCCCATCATCGCAAAGTCCATCGCGGGGGGCATCCAGGCCCGCAAGAGCGCCGGAAACACGGCCCCCATGAATGTGGTCTGCTGCGAGAACGGCCTGCGGACCACCACGCGCCTGAAAAACGAGGTGGTCAAGCACCTGAACGCGGACGAAATCGCCTTCCTGGAGGCCAACATCGGCTTTGCCGACTGCGCCGTGGACCGGATCTGCCCCAAGCCCAGCTTTGACAACCTCCTGGACGCGGCGGTGGAGCGCTACTGTGAGTGGGACGTGGAGACCGCCGCCTGGAAGGGCGAGCGCCCCGAGATCGACGGGCTGACCTTCGCCGACAACCTGATGGCCTATCTGGAGCGTAAGCTCTTCACCCTCAACAGCGGCCACGCCATCTGCGCGTACCTTGGTGATCTCAGGGGCTACAAGACCATCAAGGACAGCATCGCGGACCCCGCCATCGGCGCAATCGTCCACGCCGCCATCTCCGAGAGCGGCGAGGGGCTCATCAAGGAGTTCGGCTTTGACCCCGACGTCCACCACGCCTATGTGGAGAAGATCTTCGCCCGGTATCAGAACCCCTTCCTGGAGGACGAGGTTCTGCGGGTGGGCCGGGAGCCCATCCGGAAGCTGGAGGCCGGGGACCGGCTCATCAAGCCCCTGACCACCACTTACAGCTACGGCCTGCCGGTGGACCACCTGCTCTTCGGCGCGGCCGCCGCCCTGCGGTTCGACTGCCCGGAGGACCCCCAGAGCGTGGAGCTCCAGAAGAAGATTCAGGCCGACGGCCCCGCTGCCGCTTTGGAGACCTACAGCGGATTGAAGGCGGACCATCCCCTCTTCGGGCGGATTCTGGACGTGTACCGGGCGCTGGGCGTTGTGGGGAAGTAATGCTCTGCAATCTGTATAAAAAGGCCTGCGGACCACTTGGTCCGCAGGCCTTTTTGTGCGCCTTCCGGGCTCCGCCCGGACCCGCCAGGGCGCTGCCCTGGACCCGCCGCCCTTTGAAAAGGGCGGCCCGAAACTTTTATCCAGGCTGCGATTCGGCTGCCAGCTCCATTCGCCGCACCTTCACCGAGGCCAGAGCCACGGCAAACACGAACCAGAAGATGCACATGACGCGGGGATAGTTCCACAGGTAGTCCGCCAGACCGCACACCATGGTGCCGCACAGCGCCGCCGCCGCGGCGCAGCCGATGGTCCGGGAGACGGAGGAGCCGCTGTGCCGGGCCATATGGGCCGTCCGCTTGATGTTCCACAGCATGGAGGCCACAAAGGACACCGCCCCCAAAAGGCCCGCCTCAATCCAGACCTCCATGTAGAAGTTGTGGGAGTGGACATAGGGGAAGTCGGCGTGGTAGAGGTTCCAGTCCGCGATGTACAGCCTGGGCGCCGCCGTGCCCAGCCCCGCCCCCCGGATGGGCCGGCTCTGAAGGACCTCCAGCGCCGCCTGGTACAGCGGGATACGGCTGGCGGTGGAGGAGTCCGCGGGGTTGAAGATCGTCAAAATCCGGTTCCAGATGGTGGCGGGCAGCAGAGGCAGCGCCATGCAGCAAAGCACCGCAAAGAGCGGAATCAGCTTCGGCTTCCAGAGAAACACGAACACCGCCATGGTACAGGCAAAGCCCACCCAGGTGGCCCGGGAGTAGGTCATGCCCAGGGCCATCACCCCCGCCGCCAGAATGCCGCAGGCCAGCACCTTGCTGACAAGATGCCTGGAGCAGAGGATCAGCGCAATCACCAGGGGCAGCAGAAGCAGCAGCACCTCCGCAAAGGTGTTGGCATTGTCGAAGATGGACACCACCCGCCCCGGCATCCCGGCATTCAGCTTCAAGTCCACCGTGGAGGAGCTGACCTCCACGCCCTGAATCCGCTGGAGGATGCCGTAGGCCCCGGACACCGCCACGCACACCGCGCCGCCGGCGCACAGCCGCATCAGGTCCCCGGCGGACCGGACGGCGCTGACCGTCACCAGCACACAGAGGGCGGCGGAGATGTGGTAGAACAAAAACCGCAGAGACAGCGACGGCGCATAGGACAGCAGCACCCCCAGGAACATGGCCCCAAAGAGCACCAGGGGGTAAAACCCGATCCCCGCCAGATCCAGCCGCAGCTCCCGGCGGCGCATGGCCCCGGCGTGGAAGAGAATCACCAGGGCTGTAAAGAACAGCAGGCTGTAGGCGTTGTTCCAGTAGTCATAGGGGATGGACCACAGCAGCAAAATCACCCAGGACTGGGCCACGGCGGTCTCCTCCCCCATGGAAAAGGCCAGACGGGCAAGGAAGCTGTCCTCAAAGGTCGCCGGCAGGGCCCGGTACAGCCGGTGCAGCAGGCTCCCCGGCAGATTGATGAGCCAGGTGAGTCCCCGGCATAAAAGGCTGTCCGGCCAGGCCCGGGCCACGGCGCCCTCCCGGCACAGCACCCGCAGCACCCGGCTGGTGTCGATCTGCCGGCTGCACCAGCCGCCCAGGGCCGCCAGCAATCGGTGGAGGGCGCTTTGTTCATATACGGCCAGCAGGGCCGTCCAGAGCCGGTAGAGGCAGCTCTCGTAAAGCAGGGTCATGGTGAAATTCCTCGTTTCTCGAAAATGCGGAGTCGGAGTCAATTAGGAATTAGGAATTAGGAGTTAGGAATTTTATGAAGCTCGCGTTGCCGCTTTCTGATCCGGCAAAGCCGGACTCCATTCAAATTTGTTTCGCCCCCGGCGAAACTCCACAATTCCTAATTCCTCATTCCTAATTCCTAATTTCTCATAAGCTTCCACTGTACTCAGATCCGGTTCTTCAGCCGATACATCTGGGTCAGCGTAAAGAAGTGCCCGCCCTTCACCAGATTGGCCACCATCTGCTTGTTGGGATTCAGCCCCTCCGGGGTCAGGTTGGCAATGGCCTGGGCCATGTCCGGCCGGCGGCACAGCTCCTGCACCGCCTTCTGGCGCTGGCGGATGGGCTTGTCGTTCCCAACCGCGTACTCGTTGCCGATGGCGATCAAAAGGCCCGCCCAGTTGGTGTTCTCCCGCCACTGGGGGCAGGCCTCCTCCAGGCTGTGCTTCTTCACCAGGGCCTCCTTCCGCTCCATGAAGCGGTCGAAGACCTTCTGAAAATCCTTCATATACTTGTGGGTGGCGGAGGAGGGGTTCAGGAAATAGCGGTAGAGGGGCTGCTCCGTCACCGCCAGCTTTTGCGCGTGACAGAAGTACTCCATCAGGAACAGCTCGTCCTCCAGATAGGCCCCCTCAAAGGTGATCTTCGCGGAGCGGAGGATCTCCGCGGAGAAGAGGTAGCGCCAGATGAAGCCGTTGAACACCGGCACCCGCAGGCGCTCCCCCAGAAGGGGATAGACAATGCCCTCCAGAATCCCCTGGCGCTCATAGACGCCGGCGGGCAGCAGGAGCTCCACGGACTTCCCGCCGCCGGGGGCCAGGTTCAGATGGGCGCAGCCCACGGTATCCGCCCCGGACTGCTCCCGCAGGCACCACAGGGTCTCCAGGGCCCGGAATTCCAGGCGGTCGTCCACGTCCAAAAAGGCAATGCACGTCCCCCTGGCCTCCCGGAGGCCCAGGTTTCTGGCCTCGCTGACGCCGGCGTTCTTCCGCTTGTGGAACACCCGGATGCGGTCGTCTCCGGCGGCGCACTCGTCGCACAGAGCGGGGGAGCGGTCGGTGCAGCCGTCGTCAATCAACAGCAGCTCCCAGTCGGAAAAAGTCTGCTTGGTGACGCTCTCCACACATTTTTTCAGGTAGGCCTCCGCCTGATAGACCGGAACAATCACAGAGATACTGGGCATCAGATCCCTCCTCAGATTTGCAGCTGGATTCACAGCGATGAACGCGCTCCGGCAGGCTCTCTCCCCGCCATGCAGCATTTTATCCCATTTCCCGCCCCAGGTCAAGCGGTGTCAAACGCGGTTCCAACCGGTGCGGCTTCTCAGTCCGTCCGGGCCGCCAGCAGCGCCAGCGCCCGGTCGAGGATCTGCCCGGCGGCGGCCTCCTTGCTCAGAAGGGGCAGCGCCTCGTTTCCCGCGGCGGTGATGAGGGTCAGCACGTTGGTGTCGGTGCCGAAGCCCGCCCCCTCCACTTTCAGGTTGTTGGCGCAGATCATGTCCACATTCTTCTTCGTCAGCTTGGCCCGGCTGTTCTCCAGCAGGTCCCGGGTCTCCATGGAAAAGCCGCAGATCACCTGCCCGGGGCGGCGGTGGGCCCCCAGGTACTGCAAAATGTCCTGAGTCCGCTTCAGGGGGATGGCCAGATCGCCGTCCTTCTTTTTCACCTTGTCGCCGCTGTAGTCGGCGGGGGTGTAGTCCGCCACGGCGGCGGCCTTGAAGATGAGGTCCGCCCGGTCGCTGCGGGCCGTCACCGCCTCGAACATGTCCTGAGCCGTGACGATGGGCACCACTTCCACAAAGGGCGGCGGCTCGACGGCGGTGGGGCCGGAGACCAGGGTCACCTCCGCCCCCCGGAGCATGGCCATCTTCGCGATGGCATAGCCCATCTTGCCGGTGGAGTGGTTGGTGAGATACCGCACCGGGTCCAGGGGTTCCTGGGTGGGGCCGGCGGTGACCAGCACCCGCTTTCCCGCGAGATCATGGGGCAATGCCGCGGCGCGCAGGATGTGCTGGATCAGCTGCTCCGGCTCCGGCATCTTGCCGGGCCCCACGGCGCCGCAGGCCAGACGGCCGCTGGCCGGGGCAATCACCTCCCAGCCATAGCGCCGGAGGATCTCCAGGTTGTCCTGGGTCACGGGGTTTTCATACATGTGGGTGTTCATGGCCGGGGCGATGAGCTTGGGGCAGGTGCAGGCCAGCACGGTGGTGGTGAGCATGTCGTCCGCCAGCCCGTGGGCCAGCTTTGCGCAGACGTTGGCGGTGGCCGGGGCGATCATCACCAGATCCGTCCGGTCCGCCAGGGCGATGTGCTCCACCTGGTGCTGGAAATTCCGGTCGAAGGTGTCCACCATGGTCCGCCGGCCGGTGAGCTGTTCAAAGGTCAGGGGGGCGATGAATTTTGTGGCGTGCTCCGTCATCACCACCTCCACGGCGGCGTGGAGCTTCACCAGGGCGGAGGCCAAATAGGCGGCCTTGTAGGCGGCAATGCCGCCGGTGACCCCCAGAAGAATCGTCTTTCCTTTCAGCATGGCGGCTTCCTCCTCATTCGTCCAGCTTGAGCACTGCCAAAAATGCCTCCGTGGGAATCTGCACCGTCCCCAGGGACCGCATTTTCTTCTTGCCCTCTTTCTGCTTTTCCAATAGCTTCTTCTTCCGGGTGATGTCGCCGCCGTAGCACTTGGCCAGCACGTCCTTGCGCATGGCCTTCACCGTCTCCCGGGCAATCACCCTGCCCCCGATGGCCGCCTGTACCGGCACCTCAAAGAGCTGGCGGGGGATGTTCTCCTTCAGCTTCTCGCACAGTCTCCTGGCCCTGGGATAGGCCTTGTCCTTGTGGGCAATGAAGCTCAGGGCGTCCACGCCCTCGCCGTTGAGCTTCATGTCCACCTTCACCAGCTCGCTGGGCCGGTAGTCGGAGAGCTCATAGTCCAGGGATGCGTAGCCCTTGGTGTTGGCCTTCAGGGCGTCAAAGAAGTCATAGATGATCTCGTTCAGGGGCATCTGGTAGTGGAGCTCCACCAGGCGGGTGTCCAGGTACTGCATATCCTTGAACTCCCCCCGGCGGTCCTGGCACATGGGCATGATATTGCCCACAAACTCGTTGGGGCTGATGATGGAGACCTTCACATAGGGCTCCTCCGCCCGCTCGATGACGGCGGGGTCCGGGTAGTTGTGGGGATTGTCCACCTTCACCAGCGTCCCGTCGGTTTTATAGACATGGTAGATCACCGAGGGCAGCGTGGTCACAAGATCCAGGTCGAACTCCCGCTCCAGGCGCTCCTGGATGACCTCCATGTGGAGCATCCCCAAAAAGCCGCAGCGAAAGCCAAAGCCCAGGGCCACGGAGGACTCCGGCTCAAAGCTCAGCGACGCGTCGTTGAGGCGGAGCTTCTCCAGGGCGTCCCGGAGGTCGGGGTACTTGGAGCCGTCCTCGGTGTAGATGCCGCAGTAGACCATGGACTGCACCGGCCGGTAGCCCGGCAGGGGCTCCGCCGCGGGGCGGTCCCCGTCGGTGACAGTATCACCCACCCGGGTGTCCTGGACGTTTTTGATGGAGGCGGTGAAGTAGCCCACCTCGCCGGCCTCCAGGGCATCGCAGGGCTCCAGACCCAGAGGCAGCAGGTGCCCGCACTCCACCACCTGGTAGCTGGCGCCGGAAGCCATCATCTTCACGGTCTGGCCCACCCGGAGGGAGCCCTCCATCAGGCGCATATAGACGATGACGCCCCGGTAGCTGTCATACTGGCTGTCGAAGATCAACGCCTTCAAGGGCGCCGCCGGGTCGCCGGCGGGGGCGGGGACGTTCTGCACGATATCCTCCAGCACGGCGTCAATATTGATGCCCATCTTGGCGGAGATCTCCGGGGCGTCCATGGCGGGGAGGCCGATGATGTCCTCCACCTCCTGCTTGGCCTTGGCGGGGTCGGCGGCGGGGAGGTCGATCTTATTGAACACCGGCAGAATCTCCAGGTCGTGCTCCATGGCAAGGTACGTGTTGGCCAGGGTCTGGGCCTCCACGCCCTGGGTGGAATCCACCACCAGCACGGCGCCCTCGCAGGCGGCAAGAGACCGGGAGACCTCGTAGTTGAAGTCCACGTGGCCGGGGGTGTCGATGAGGTTCAGGGTATAGTCCTGCCCGTCGGCGGCGGTATAGTTCAGCCGGACGGCCCGGGCCTTGATGGTGATGCCCCGCTCCCGCTCCAGATCCATGTTGTCCAGGAGCTGGTCGGACATCTGGCGCTGGGCCACGGCCTGGCACTTTTCCAGGAGGCGGTCCGCCAGGGTGGACTTGCCGTGGTCGATATGGGCGATGATGCTGAAATTTCGGATGTGGTCTTGTCGAGTCATATAAAAGCCTCCTTTTTGATACCCGGGGGGTATCGAGGGGTGGATTTGTGGGAAATCCGGCCTTTGGCCGGGGGGATTTAGCTATGATGATAGCTGGGCAATGCACCCCCCATTTTCTCTTTTCTCCTCTTGCGGAGAAAAGAGAAAACGGGCCGTGCACGGTCCAAAAGAGAAAAGAGACGCTGGTGGCGAGAATTTGACCCCTGGTCAAATTTCGCCAATATGCGGGGGCTACGAGGGACGGGGGCGCGCCGAGGGCATGGCGAAAACCAGGAACTGACTGTCCCCGCGGCGTAGTCTGGTAACGGAGGTGGGTGCGGCTTTTCGAAACAGACCCCTCCTCTTTCCGCTGCCGCTCCCCCGGAAAAATGAAGGGAGCAGGAACAGGGGGAGCTCAGCCTTGCACAACCGCCAGGGCAGCGCTTAGCGAAGCGGAAAGCGCGGAATTAGGAGTAGAGACCGTCCGTCAACCACCCAATAGTTACCGTCGGCAGTCTCTTCACGCGGGTCAAGAGTCCTTCACCTGAGCGGGACGGCGCGCGCCGGCAGGGGCTTCCAGATCTCTGCCCAAGCCGGGCGGGGACAACTCCCGCACATTGGCGAAATTTGACCGGAGGTCAAATTCTCGCCACAGCGTCTTTTTCTCTTTTGGACCGTGCACGGCCCGTTTTCTCTTTTTCTGCGCCACAGAAAAAGAGAAAATGGGGGGTGCAATGCAGACCATCCTCATGGCCAAATCCCCTGATAATCATAGTTTACCACAAATTCCCGCAATGCGTCTAGCTTCTCCCGGTAGTTTTCCTCCGTCAGACGGTACTCCCCGCCGGGCATGGCCTCCGCCATCCGGTAGGTCACCCGCCCCGCCACATGGATGTGGTCGGCGTAGTTATCCAGGTTCGTAATCACATCCGTCTCTCCCATGAAAAACTGCAGCTCCGCGTTCTCATACCTCAGCAGCGTCTGCGCCGTCTCCTCCAGCGCGGCAAAGACCGCCTCCGTCTCCCCCAGCCGGTCCGCCCGGTCCCAGAAGAGAATGCTGTAGGGGGAGAAAAAGAAAATGAACTCCGTGTCCGGGTAGTCCTCCAGCCACCGGGTCACCTCCGCCAGATGCGTCCGGCAGCTATCCTGAAAGAAGTCCGCCGGCAGCACCGTGCCGCTCTCCTCCGGCCGCTCGTAGCCCGCCAGGGCCAGCTCCCTGGAGAAAAACACGTTTCCGTCCCACACAAAGGCGTCCTGGAGCGTCTGCGTCTCCCCGCGGGACTTCTTCAGCACCGTGTAGAAAGAGCGCAGCAGCGCGTCCTTGTTCAAAAGGTACTTCCCGTCGTTCCAGGGATCGTCGTCGTAGAGGTAGTCCGGCAGCTGGTCCGGCTCCTCCGCCGGGTCCCTGGTGAGCAGATTGGGGTCCAGGCCGAAGATCACCCGCTTCACCTCCTGCCGGGAGCAGGCGTAGTCCAGGGCCTGTCCGAACTCCCGGAAGCCGCCGTTGGGGAAGGTGATCTTCACGGTGGAGGTGTCATAGAACACGTCGAACCAGAAGGGGCGGTAGTTGGCCGCCAGGGACGAGCCCATGAGCACCGTCTCGTACTCCTGACTCCGCAGAAGCCCCGCCCCCTGGGCCCGCTGGTCAAACCAGACCTCCCCCTCCGGGTTTGGGGCGTGGTAGTGGAAAAAGGGGTCTATGCACCGTACAATTCCTGCGCACAGGGCCAGCATCCCCAGGGTCAGCCCCAGCAGCAGGAGGGCCCAGCGCCGTTTTTTTCGATTCACCGCCGCGTCTCCTCTCCCGGGCACCCGTCAGAAATTCGCATAGATAAAGGCGGCCGTGCTGGAAAAGGACAAAATCGCCCACACCAGCAGCACCGCGGACACCGCCGCATTGGCGAGGGTGGGCCGGAAGTCCTCCATCCGCTGCACCACGCCCCGCCGCCGCAGGGACACCGCAAGACCCGCGCCAAACAGCGCCGCCAGCACCAGACCCGGCACCATCTCCGCGGCCATGGGCAGCAGCGTCCGCAGGGCGGCGGACTCCGTGTCCAGCGCCCCCGCCGCCAACGTCTCCAGCGGCAGCCCTCCGCCGCCGCAGACGGCGCGGCGCAGCAGCATCCCCGCCGCGGACAGGCTGGGGGCCTGGAAAAACACCCAGCAAAGATTCACAAAGAGGAACGTCATGACCCACCGGAGGCCCTTTGGCAGACGCTCCCGGCCCGGCCACAGCCGCTCCAGGATCTGCGCCAGGCCGTGGAGGAGACCCCAGACCAGAAAGGTCCACCCGCTCCCGTGCCAGAAGCCGCTGATGAGGTAGACGATCAGAATGTTCCCGCAGGCCCGGGCCATCCCCCGCCGGCTGCCGCCCAGGGGGAAGTACACGCACTCCCGCAAAAAGGCCGTCAGCGTCATATGCCACCGCTTCCAGAACTCCCCCACGCTGAGGGAGCGGTACGGCGCGTCAAAGTTCACCGGCAGCCGCAGCCCCAGGAGCCTGGCGCAGCCGGAGGCGATATCGCAGTACCCGGAGAAATCCAGGTACAGCTGGAGGGTGTAGCCCAGAATCACCACCCAGGCGGTGGGCGCCGTCATACTGGAGCCCTGGGCCCAGCCGTTGGCCACCACCGCTCCCAGGGGGTCCGCCAGCAGCAGCTTCTTGGCATAGCCCCGGGACAGGGCGTAGAGACCCGCGGCGGCGTCCTCGCCGGTGGGCAGAATCACCCCCCGCCGCAGCTGGGGGAAGAAGCTCTGGGGCTTCAAAATCGGGCCGGAGGTCACGGTGGGGAAGAACAGGGAGTAGGCCAGAAAGCCGGAGCTCTCGTCCCGCTCCAGGGAAAAGGCACCGGTGTAAACCTCCTTCAAAAGCCACAGCTGCTGAAAGGTGAAGAAGCTGATCCCCGGCGGCGTGAAGGGCAGGGCGAACCGCCCCCCGGTCAGGAAACCGGCGTACTTGAACACCAGCAGCACGGCAATGTGCCACAGCGCCGCAAGGCCCAGGGTCAGCCCCCGGTGCCTTCGGCCGGACTGAAGGCGCCTGGCCGCAAGCCAGGTGACAAAGATCCCCGGCACCGGCACCAGCAAAAGCTCCACGGACCCCGCCGCAGCACAGCCGAGCATGTAGAAAAAAACGCTGAACAGCGCCAGAAAGAGGGCGTTGGCCGCCGTGTACTCCCCCGCCGTGGTGCCTGAGGGCCAGGGGCGCAGGTTGTCCATGCCCCAGAAATACAGCCCAAACACCCGGCAGCCGCCCACCGCCGCCGCCAAAAACACCAGAAAGCCCAGGGACTGAAAGCTCACAGCCGCTCCTCCGTCAGCTTCCCAAGCCGTGCGTCGGCGGTGCTGAGCACCTGGGTCAGGCTCTGGTTCTGGCCGGGGTAGGCCGATGCCAGCGCCTCCGGCGACAGATCCGGGAACGCCGTCTGTTCCCGCAGCGCCCGGGCATACCGGATTTCCGCCAGCGCCTCATCCGCGGCCACGGCGCTGCGGTTCTCCGGCGGCAGGGAGAAATACTTCTCATCCCCGCCGGCGCAGCGGTAGAGGTGGCGGTAGAGCTGATAGACCCCGCTGCCCAGGTACGCCGCCGCCGCGTTGATGGCGGTCTTGTCCCCCAGCTTGCCCAGAAGGCCGAACAGCACACCGATGGCGCCGGAGAGGAGCTTGCTCTGAAGCGTGGCCAGCACGCTGCCCCGCAGGACATTGTCCGGCTCCGCGGCATCCAGCACCTCCTCCGGCGTCAGCATACTGCCCTCCCGGGACAGCGTGCGGCCCAGGATGAAGTCCGCGGAGACATGGTAGTAGTCGCAGGCCCTCACAACAAACAAAAGGCCCGGCTCCCGGACACCGTTTTCATAATGGCTGAGCAGCGCCTGGGAGATTCCCAGCTCCCCGGCCGCCACCCGCTGAGACACGCCCCGCTCCCGCCGCAGCAGGGACAGCGTCCTTGAAAATTCAGAGGCCATGACACATTCTCCTTCTCTTCTCCAGAAAAAATACACGCTGTATAGTTTACCAGAGCGGCCGCGGCTTGTAAATAGGTTCCGGCGAAACTCGCCGGAAATCCGCGCCGGGGAATCGGAAAAGCGCAGGGGGGACTGCTCTCCTATGTGAGCGGGAGCCCGGCCGTTTGGCCGGGCTCCCGCTTACGTGTCCTGCGTGTCCTGCGCCTCCAGCGGCAGGCAGGCCACCAGCTCAAACCGCCCTCCGGCGGCCCGCACCTCCAGCGATCCGCCCAGGCGCTCCGCGATCTCCCGCATTCCCGCAAGGCCGAAGCCGTGGGCGGTCCTGTCCGCCTTGGTGGTGGTCAGATCCGGTGAGAGCTCCCCGGCGTAATCGTTCTCCACCCGCAGCATGAAAAGGCCCCGCTCCGCCCGGCAGCGCACCGTGATCCGTTTGTCCCGCGTCTTCGCCGCGGCCTCCATGGCGTTGTCCAGGGCGTTTCCAAGCAGTGCGCACAGATCCGTGTCCGCAAGGGGCAGCGCTTTTGGCAGCGAGACGGCAAATTCCCCGGCGAGGCCCGCCTGGTCCATGGCCTCCGCCTTGGCCGTCAAGACCACATTCGCGGTCTCGTTCTCACAGAGCATCCGTCTCCCGCCCATGGCGGGAGACGCCGCGATCTCGGAGAGATAGCGGACGGCGCCGTCGGTCTCGCCCCGCTCCAGCAGACCCTGCACCACCGTCAGGTGGTTGCGCAGGTCGTGGCGGAGGGTCCGCACCTGCCGCTCCTCCCGCCGCAGGCCCTGGTAGTAGCTCTCCCGCAGGGAGGCCAGCTTATCCGCCTCCTCCAGCCGCTCGTGGTCCTCCAGAACCCGGATGGCGTACAGCAGGGCCAGGGCCGTCAGGAACACAAAGGGGAGGACCATCAGACCCATTTTCAGCTCGATATTGTGAGACTCAAGGGAGACGTTGTAATCCCAGGCGGTTGCCGCCCCCACCGCCAGCAAGGAGCAAAGCGGCATGGCGGCCAGGAGCAGCACCAGATTCCACAGCCGCGGCGGCAGCCGGGGCGGGCGGTCCGGCAGATGCCTCCGGACCGCCAGATACAAAAGCCCCCAGATGACGGGGCGGAGGAGCTTGCTGGAGTAGACATAGAACTCCCCCAGGGAGCGGTCGTGCATATCCCTGACGTAGTAGGTGTCCAGCAGGGCGCAGACGGGCATGATGAGGCAGAAAAAGATGGCCGTCAGCGCCGCGCGCCCCGCCGGATTCCCCCTGGAGCAGATCAGGAACACGGCGAAGAACACCGGCAGGGTGAGGATCAGGTTTTCATCCCCCACCCAGATCACCATGCCTGTCACGCCGCCCAGTAAAAGGAACATCGCCGCCCGCCAGCCCCGGCCCGGCTTCACCGGCAGAAAAGCGGCGCAGATCCGGTAGAGGAACAGTCCGCTGAAAACGAGGGGTACAATCCAATACCACTCCCGGAGGCAGTACATGAAATGCTCCGCCAGCCGCTGCAAAATGGCCGCAAATCCCGTTAGAGCATCCATGGCTCAGCCCTCCAGGGCCGTCCGGGCCAAGGCGGCCAGGGCGGCGGCGCGGTGGGCCCTGCTGACGGGCAGGGCCTCCTCCCCCACAAAGACCTGACTCCCCTCCAGCCGGTCCACGGCGGAGGCCCGGACCAAGTAGCGCTGGTGGATGCGGACAAAGCCCTCTCCGATCTCCCGCTCCACCTCGTCCAGCCTGCCGTAAAAGGTGTAGGTCCTGGCGGCGGCGACGCAGGACACCTGCCGCCGGTCGGAGGCAAAGTAGAGAATGGACTTCTTCGGGATACGGTACATGGTCTCGCCGCTGCGGCAGAGGAACGCCTGCTCCCCCTCCCGGAGGCGGGCCTCCAGTCCCCGATCCAGCACCTCGTCCAGCTGTCCCGGCTGAGGCGGCTTCATGAGATACCCCAGGGCCCCCACGGAGTAGCCGTCAAAGACATAGTCCGTATAGCCGGTGACAAAGACCAGCTGCAGCCCCTCGTCGGCGGCGCGGAGGCGGCGGGCGGTCTCCATGCCGTCCAGCTCCCCCATCTCGATGTCCAGAAAGACCATGTCCAGCTCCCCGGCGTGCTTCTCCAGCCACCGGAGCAGACCCTCGCCGGAGGAGAACTCAAAGAAGGCCCCCTCCCCCCTCCGCCGGTCCAGGGCCCGCTCCAGGGCGGCGCGAAGGGCAATGCGGGCGTCGGCGCTGTCGTCGCAGATGCCGATTCTCAGCATGGGATCAACTCCTTGTCGTTTGCTGGAGCCATTGTACCACAGGAATCGAAATCCGCCAAACCAAAGATGACGGCAAAACGGTCAAAGATGACATGGCGGCGCCCTTTTCCGCCAAATATTACATCAGGCCCGTCAAAAAGAGCGGTCTCGTTTGCGGCGTCCGTTTTTTCACGCTATGCTGGCAGCAGAGCCGAAGATGAAGAAATCTCCGCCGGGATTCCGTATGATCTGTGAATGAAAAACGAGGAAGTGTTTCTATGAACCTGACAACCGTCCGTCGTGCCCTCACCACTCCCGCCGCCGTCCCCGCCGAGGGGCCCCGGCTGAAAACCAACCTGGACACGGACCTCTTGAAGCTCATCGCCGTCATCTCCATGCTTATCGACCACATCGGCGGGGCCTTTTTCCCGGAGGCAGGCGTGTTCCGCTGGGCGGGACGGCTGGCCTTCCCCCTCTTCTGCTACTGCATGACCGTGGGACTGCTGTACACCCGGAATATCCGGCGCTACCTGGGCCGTCTGGCGGTGTTCGCTGTGCTCTCCCAGCCCTTTTACGTGCTGGCCTTCCATCCCCGGGACTGGATGGTGGACAGAAACTGGGCCAACTGGAACATCTTCTTCACCCTGTTCCTCTCCCTCCTGGCCATGGCCGGGTTCAAGGAGCGGAAGTGGTGGCTGTTTTTCGGAGCCCTTTTTGTGGTCAGCTGGTGGAACTTCGACTACTCCGGCACCGGCATTCAGCTGATGCTCATCTTCTTCCTCTGCCGCAGCCACCCCAAAGCCGGCGCGGCGCTGTACGTCCTGAGCTATCTCCCCGCCCTCTGGAGCGGCTATCCGGAGGACCCGCTGTGCCTGACCCTGGGCGGCCTCACCATGGACTGGACCATCTTCGCCCTGCTGGCCGCGCCGCTGATCTTCCTCCCCACCCGCTCCCGTCTCAAGATCCCCAAGTGGTTCTTCTACGCCTTCTACCCCGCCCATCTGGCGGTGATTGCCCTGATCCAATTCACGCTGTAAGAAAGGAAAAAATGCCATGTTAACTGTTGAAAACCTGCACAAGTCCTACCAGGTGGGAAAGACCTCCTACGAGGTGCTCAAAGGCGTCTCCCTCCAGGTGGAAAAGGGGGAGTTCGTCGCCGTCATGGGCCCCTCCGGCTCCGGCAAGACCACCCTCTTAAACTGTATCTCCTGTTACATCTCCGCGGACACCGGCAGCATCCGCCTGGGCAAAACGGAGCTGGCCCGGCTGGACGAGGACGCCCTGGCGGAGGTGAGAAACCGGCAGCTGGGCTTCGTCTTTCAGGACTTTCTGCTCCTGGACGGCCTGACGGTGCGGCAGAACATCCTCCTGCCCGCCATCATCGGCGGACAGGTCTCCGACCTGGTGGAGAACCGGACGGACCAGCTGTGCGAGGTCTTCGGCATCGCCGGCATCCGGGACAAGTACCCGGCGGAGATCTCCGGCGGCGAAAAGCAGCGCACCGCCGTGGCCCGGGCCCTCATCAACCACCCCCTGCTGATCCTGGCCGACGAGCCCACGGGCAACCTGGACTCCAAGTCCACCCGGGCCGTCATCCGCTCCTTCCAGCAGGCGAAAAGCGCCCTGGAGGCCACCATCTTCATGGTGACTCACGACTCCTACGCCGCCTCCTTCTGCGACCGGGTGGTAATTCTCCGGGACGGCGTGGTCTGGCGGACGCTGGAGAAGGGAGACACGGAACGGGAGAAGTTCCAGGACCAGCTGCTGGACGCAGTTCGGGAGATGGGGCGCGGTGAGAGTTGAGAGTGGAGAGTGGAGAGTTGAGAGTGAAGATGTCTCCATTAAAAAATCTCCACTCTTCACTCTCCACTCTCCACTCTTCTCTCTTCTCTCTCCACTCTGAAAGAAAGGTGATTTTATGAAACATTTTTCCGAAGTTTACGCTCTGCTGCGGAGGCGAAACTGGAAGCAGTATGGGCTTTTGGCGGGGTGCTGCTTCTTCTCCGTGCTGCTGATTACGGCCTACGTCTGCATGATGCGGGCCCCTACGGTTCTGAATGTCCTCCCGGAGGGGGGCGACAGCCGCAAGCAGGTGATGATGATCTTTGCCCTGGCGGTCATCGGCTGCGCCGTGTTTACCACCTACGCCTCCGGCCTCTTCCTCCGGCAGAAGTCCCGGGAGACGGGGATCTTCCTGGCCCTGGGGGCCTCTCGGGCCCAGGTGTGGGGGATGCTGGGCCGGGAGCTGGGGGTCCTCTCCCTGGGCTCCTGCGCCGCCGGAGCGGTGCTGGGCGGGCCCCTGGCCTGGGTGCTGTGGCAGTTCTTCCGGCTGGCCGTGGTGGACAGCCAGGAGATGCGCCTGGTTTTCGATCCCAGCGCCTATGTGTTGTCCCTGGCCTTCTCCGCCTTTGTCATTGCCGTGATGTTCCTCCTGGGCCGCCGCTCCGTGAGGCGGACGGACATCATCGACATCGTGCAGGAGTCCCACAAGTCCGAGCCCATCCGGGACGTGCCCCGGTGGTACGGGCCCGCGGGCATCGGCCTTTTGGCCCTGGGGGGCTTTCTGGGCTACATGGCCCCGAACTTCTTTGTTCTGGTCCTCCACTGGTATCCCCCCGAGGGGCTGACCGCCGTCTTTTTCCTCCCCGCTTTGATAGGCCTCTATATGATCCTGCTCCACACGGTGGTCAACGGCTGGAACGGGAAAAAGAAGCTCTACAAGGATCTCATTGCCACCAGTCAGATGCGCTTTCAGGGCCGCCAGACCGTGCGGAACATGCTGGTGATGACACTGTTGATCGCCGGTGCCTACTTTGGCAGCTTCTACACACCCACGATCGGCACCGGAGCCATGATGGGCTATGACCAGCGCCCCGTGGACTACGTCTACAACTTCCGGGCGGATCAGGACATCCCCCTGGAGGGGGAGGTCCGGGCGCTGGCGGAGGAGTACGGCGTCACCGTCACGGACTTCGCCGCCGCCCCCATGATTCGATTGGCGGTGGACGGCGACGACCACATCGAGGAGGAGGGCCCCATGGGCACCACCTGGCGCGCGGAGTACAGGGAGATCATGTACAGCGAGCTGTTCCTCTCCGCCTCCGGCTACGAGGCATTGACGGGGGAATCCGTGGACCTGGCCCCCGGCGAGATGCGCGGCGTCATCGACGCGGAGGAGAGCAAGCTGGGCTTCGATCCCGTGAAGAGCCTCGTGACCAACTACCTGACCGGGGAGCAGCTCCCCGTCACATCCCTGGAGCCCCTGCGGTACGACAGTCTTTTCGCACGCTATGTCCTCAGTGACGCCGACTTTGCCCGCCTAGGCGCGGGCCTCCCGGAGGAGTGGCGGGAGACCCAGGTCTGCTTCAACGTGGAGAACTGCGCCGGGACCTACGAGTTTGCCAAGGCCCTGTTCAACGAGATCGTGGACCGCTCCGGGCCGGAGGTGGCCCAGTTCGACGGCTGGGACCCGGTCATCCGGGACCGGGACATCGCGAAGGACGGGTTCTACTTCCTGGACCGGGAGCATTGCGCAGAGGCGGGCTTCACCGTCATCGACTACGGCCAACGGGACAGCTCCGCCTTCCGGCTGGACTGGCAGTATATGCCCCAGTTCCGCATTCTGGACAAGATGGACTTCGTAAAGACCATGGCGGTGTTTCTCATCCTGTTTATTTTCATCGCCGTGGTGTGCTTTGCCGCCGTGTTCGTCATCGCCTACACCCGGTGCATGACCATCGCCCTGACGAACGCCAGGGTCTACGACGACCTGCGGCGTCTGGGGGCCTCCAGCGCCTACCTCCGCCGCTCCGTCCGGGGGCAGGTGAAGCGGGTATTCCTGGTGCCCGCCCTGGCGGGCACGGGGCTGATCTACGCCTTTTACGCCATGATCCTGTATTTCAACGGCAGCGGGATCACCCCCAGCGAGGCGGCGGGCCTTCTGGCCTGTCTCCTGGTCATCGCGGCGGTGAGCGGCCTGATGTACGCCGTGTACCGCCTGACCCTGGCCCAGGTGTGCCGGGCCCTGGACATCCCGGCGGGAAGGGCCCGGGGGAAGCGGCAGAGGAAGGGCTCTGTGAAGTCGATGACGCCAAGGACCTGAACGCCCAGGTCCTTTTCCGGGGGCAAGCCGCCCCTGTACCCGGCAAAAAGGGACTGCCTCCGGCAGTCCCTCTCCTTTTGCTTTCCTCTTCAAAACAAACCCACCTGGTTGGGCAGCAGATCCCCGCCGATGCTCCGCAGCTGCTGGGCGTTCTCCTCCCCCAGGCGGTCCGTAATGGCCATCTTGCAGAGAATATCCTTCACCGTCAGGTCCAGGGCCGTCCCCTGGCTGTAATCCGCCGGGAAGATGAAGTCCACCCGCCCCTTGGCCAGCAGATCCTCCACCCCCGGCCGGTTCCCCGCCTGATAGACGGCAATGGCCTGTCCTCCATAAGCCCGCATCATCTTCATGCAGGGCACGTCGGAGAGGCCGTCCCCCACGTAGATCATGTTGTGGAAGGGCACCCGCTTGCTGTCGTCTGGCATGGAGTCGTTGAGGGTCTTGTCGTCGGAGACGTCCAGCACCCCCTTGTTGATCCGGTAGACAAACTGGGTCTTGGCGGTGAAGTTCACCGCCAGCTTGGGCCATGTGGGCCGGCCGGCCTCGTCGTAATAGAACTCGCTGGCGTAGATCTCCTGGAACTCCCCGCTGACAGAGGACCCCTCGATGATCTCCCGCAGGCCGGAGGAGATGACATAGTGCTCCACCTGCACCCCCTGGGAGGCGCCGAAGTCGTTGATCCTGCGAAACCAGTCCTCCACGCCGGGGAAGAGTACAATGCTCCGGCCCTTCTCCACCAGATCCGCCCGGGTAAAGGGGCGTCCCCGGCGCTCCGACTCCCGGATCATGGTATACATGTAGGCCAGGATGCCGTCAATCCGGTTCGCCCGGCCAAAGCTGTTGGCCAGCGCCCAGAACTCCTCCGGGGTCATGCCCAGAGAGGGGATGAAGGCATAGTTCTGCATATCCGTGGTGCAGAGGGTCTTGTCGAAATCATACAAAAAGGCCACGATGGGCATCCGCCTCTCCATAGCCCCCTCCTTTTGGAAAAGCGGCCCTTTCGGGCCGCCTGTCTCCACTGTCTTCGGCTCAGAACCCGGATGTACGATCAGAAACGCCGTCCGGCGGTGGTACGTCCCGTACTGCTCAGTCCTCCTGGCCGCCGTAATTGCGGCCGAATTTCAGCTCCTCCAGGTTGATGCGGCGGGTGGGCTCCTCCCCCGGGGCGAAGGGATCGCCCTCCGGGTACTCGTCCACAGGGGGAACCTCCGCCGTCGTCTCCGGCGCGGCCGGCTCCTCCGGCTCCTCGGACTCCGCCAGCTCGTGGACCGGGAAGGAGGCCAGCACCTTCTCCTCAATCTCCGCCACCGGCGTCTCCTCTGCCGGCGGAGGCGGCGGCGCCAGCTCCAGCTTGGGCAGCCGGTCTAAAAACTCCGTCTGCCGCTCACACAGCTCCCGGCTGGCGGCGATGAACTTCGCCAGCTCCTGCTGGCCCCGCTGCAGCCGCTCCTTCGACTCCTCCAGCTCCCGCTGGTGGCCGGCGGCCCGCTTCTGCACGTCGCTCTCCGCCTCCTTGAGCATCTGGTCCCGCTTCTCCTCCGCCTCGTGGACGATGGAATCCGCCATCCGCTGGGCGGTCAGCAGCGTCGCCCGCATGGAGTCCTCCGTAGCCCGGTACTCCTCCACCTTCTCCACCAGAACCTTCAGCTTGGCCTTCAGGGCCGCGTTCTCCTTGTACAGGGCCGTATAATCGTCGGTGAGCTCGTCCAAAAACTCGTCCACCGCGGCCATGTTGTATCCGCCCATCATCGCCTTGGCAAAGGCCCGGGTGGAGACCTCCTGGGGTGTCAGCATATGGTTCCCCCCTTAAAAATAGAGTCCGTTGTTTTCCAGCTCGTCAATCAGATCGCCCTCAATGTCCACGTGGTAGGGCGTGATGATGTACGTGTTGGCCGCCACCTTCTTGATCTTGCCCTCGCCGGCATAGGCCACGCCCGAGAGGAAGTCGATCAGCCGCCGGGCCACGTCCTTGTTGGTGGACTCCAGGTTCAGCACCACCGTCCGCTTGTCCTTGAGCTGGTCGGCAATCTCCGAGGCGTTTTCAAACCGCTCCGGCTTCACCAGCACCACCTTCAGCTGCGTGGTGGCGTGGATGTTGACCACCTTGTTGCGGCGGTCGTCGTACTTGTTCCGCCGCTCCTCAAAGCTGTCCCGCCGGGGGAGGTCGTCGAAGTCCTCAAACTCCTCGTCCTCGTCGTCATAGGGGTGCGCCCACTTCTTGAATTCGTCAATAATGCCCATGAAAAAGCCTCCTGTATGCGCACAGCGCAAGATCTGTTTCCGAAACGGCAGGATCAGATCCGGCTGTAATCCCGTGCGCCGAAAATCGCTGTTCCCACCCGAACCATGGTGGCGCCGGCGCGGATGGCGTCGGCATAATCCCCGCTCATGCCCATGGAAAGATATACAAGTTCATTATGGAACATTTCCCTGTTAATGTCAACATAAAGAGTGCGGACTTTGTCAAAATACCGCATATTGGCATCCCGGTCCGCATCCGCCGGGGGGATGGTCATCAGTCCCCGGACCCGCACGTGGGACTTTTCCAGGGCCCGCTCCGCCGCCGCGGGGATCTCCGGGGCGAAAAAGCCGCTCTTGGCCGCCTCCTCCCCCACGTTCACCTCCAGCAGCACGTCCTGCACGATCTCCCGGGCCGCGGCGGTCTTCTCGATCTCCTCCAGCAGCTCCAGGGACCCCACGGACTGGATCAGCGCCGCCTGTCCTACCACCTGCTTCACCTTGTTCCGCTGGAGGTGGCCGATGAAGTGCAGGGGGACGCCGTCATAGGCGTGCTCCGCCAGCTTCTTCACCATCTCCTGCACCCGGTTCTCCCCCAGGGCGTCAATGCCGGCGGCGGCCGCGGCCCGGCAGGCCGCGGCGTCGTTCATCTTGCTGGCCCCCACCAGGGTGATCTCCCCGGGGTCCCGGCCCGCTGACCGGGCCGCCTCCGCCATCTCCGCCCGCACCCGGGCGATATTCTCCGCAATCGACATCTCTCTCATCCTCTTTGCCTTTGTAATTACTCCACGACCTTGCCGTCATAGAGGTTTTTCGCCTTGACGATCACCTCGTCCCCCGCCCGCAGCCGCAGCACCTCCTGGGTGTCCGACACGTCGGGGCGCACCAGGGCGAAGTGGCTGTTGCTGTAGAGGATCTCCACCGGCTTGAACCGGGCCTCCCGGCCCACCAGGCAGTAGACGCCCTGGACCTGGAGCTCCTGGGTGGTGCCGTCCTCGTTCTCCGTGGTCCGGGTATCCACCCGCAGGGCCTCCCGGGGCACCCGCAGTCCCTCCAGAGTGCCGGTGAGCACCTGGGCGCTCTGTTGGCGCAGCAGCGTCAGCTGGGAGAGGAAGGCATTCCCCCGGAACACCGCCACGACCCGGCCGTTCTCCTCCGGTCCCAGGAAGGTGAGCTCCACCGGCAAATCCCGCTCCACGCCCTTGGTAAAGCGCAGATACAGCGTCTGATCGGACCGGAGCTCCGCCTGCTTCGTCTCCAGCTCCCCGGCCTCGGCGGCGGACATGGCCGCCGCGTAGTACCACTCGTCCCCCAGCACCAGCTTCCCCACCGGCGTCCCCGCCGGCGTCTCCGCCTGCATGGACACCAGGGCGGAGGGGGTCAGCGTTTCCAGTCCCGCCGGCGTCAGCACCGTCTCATAGCCGTCCACCACGGCGGAGTACAGCCCCGCCTCCGGCGCGGTGATCCGCCGGACAGATCTGGCGGCCTGGGACTGCAGCGTCTGCCGCTGGGCCTGGAGCTCATGGAGCTGTGCGGTCAGATCCTCGGTGCCGGAGACGGTGTAGTCCCGCTTCATCACCTGGCTGCGGAGCTCCGCGGCCTGCTTCTCCGCGTCCTGGAGTCTGTCCGCCTCCAGCGCGGCCCGGTAGTCCCGGATGTTCTGCCGGATCTGGGCATCCAGCCGCTTGGTCACCTCCACGCCCTGGGAGGCCTCCTGGGCGTACTGGAGCTGCGCGATGCGGCTGTCCAGGCTGTCGATCTCCGCCTGGCGGTCCAGGGACTCCTGGTCCGCGTAGACCGCCGCCACCGTGCCGCCTTCGCTGACCCGCTCCCCCTCCCGCCGCAAAAGCCGCAGCAATCCGCCGCTCTCGTCCTGGAGCACCCGCTCCTCCCGCACCACATAGCCCGAGAGGCTGACGCTGTCCTCCACCTGGTAGGGATAGGCCAGCGTGGTGGAGAAGGGGTCCGTGTAGTAGCGGGCCCCCTGAAAGCCGAAGTAGATCAAAAGGCCCAGCGTCACCGCCGCCATCAGCCATTTCATACCCAGTGATTGATTCTTCATCGTTCCCTCTTATGTATCACGCCGGGAGATCCGCGCAAAGCGCCCGGTGTGCCGGAAGCCCGTCCCGCCGCGGCGGATCTCACGTCTGCTCTCTGGTTCTCTCCTCCGCCTCCTCCAAAGCCACCGGGCGCATGGGCGCGATGGTGGAGATGGCGTGCTTGTAGATGATCTGCTGCTTGCCCTCGCTGTCCAGGGTCACCACAAAGGCGTCAAAGCCGGTGATGGTGCCCCGCATCTGGAAACCGTTCATTAAAAACATGGTGACCGGCACCCGGTCCCGTTTGGCCCTGAGAAGAAAGAGGTCCTGTAAATTTGCCTTTGTCTGCATGTTCGTCCGCTCCTTTTTATGTTTCGATCCCGCCGCGGCGGGTCTTTCTGGTCCGGACGAATTCCAAAGACTCGTCCGCCCCGGGCCATGCCCACTCTCAGCATACCCCGGCGGCGGTCAGGATTTCTGTCGAAACCTGTACGGCCCACTCAAAATCCTGTGTTTTTTCCCATTCGATCCAATGGATGGCCGAATTCCGCCGCAGCCATGTCAGCTGCCGCTTGGCGTACTGGCGGGAACGGAGCTTCACCTCCGCCAGCGCCTCCGCCTCTGTCGCCGTGCCCTCCAGCACGCCCAGAAACTCCTTGTATCCGATGGCCTGCAGCGCCGTGGCCTCCCTCGGCAGGCCCAGGCCAAGAAGCGTCCGGACCTCCTCCAGCAGGCCCGCCGCCGCCATGGCATCCACCCGCCGGTCAATCCGGGCCCTCATCGCCTCCCGCTCCCGAAACCGCAGTCCGAGCCACACCGCGTCATACCGGGGCGGCAGGCGTTTGGTCTCCTCGTTGTGGGCGGTGATGGTTTTTCCCGTCTCATAGTAGACCTCCAGCGCCCGGAGAATCCGCTTCTCATCCGCCGGGTGCAGCCGCTCCGCCGCCTCCGGGTCCGCCTGCCTCAGCTCCTCCAGCAGCGGCTCGATGCCCTCTGCCTGAAGCCGCCGCTGCAGCTCCCGCCGAACCGCGCCGCCGGCCTGGCCCTCCGCAAAGGTCCGCCCCTGAACCAGCGCATCCAGCCACAGTCCGGTGCCGCCCACCAGGATGGGCCGCTTCCCCCGGGCCAGAATGTCGTCCACAATGGGCGCCGCCGTCTGGACGTACCGGGCGGCAGACCACTGCTCCGCCGGGTCCGCCACGGCGATCATGTGATGGGGGACGCCCTCCATCTCCGCCGCAGTGGGGGCGGCGGTGCCGATGGTCATTCCCCGGTAGATCTGCATGGAGTCGGCGGAGACCACCTCGCCGTTCAGCGCCTTCGCAAGACGCACCCCCAGGGTGGTCTTGCCGCAGGCGGTGGGTCCCACCACGCACACAACCTTTGCGTTCACCTCACAGCTCCTCCGCCAGACGCCGGGCCACCTGGCAGGCGCCCTCCAGCAGCTCCGGCGCCTGGGCCGGGTCGATGTCCAGCCCTCCGGCGAACACGTAGTCAAAGCGGCGGATGCCGCACATGGCCGCCAGCTGCCGCCAGTGGAGGACGCCGATGCTGTCCTCCCGCTCAAAGTCGCCGCCGGAGGTGAGATACACCAGCCACGCCCCCCGGCAGTCCCCGTGGCAGCCGTCCGCTTCATAGTGATAGGCCACGCCGTTGGCGGAGACATGCTCCATGTAGATCCGCAGGGCCGCCGGGTAGCTCAGATCCCAGAAGGGCGCCGCCACCACCACCGCATCCGCCCCCCGGAACTGCCGGGCCAGGGCAAAGACCGGCGCGTCAAAGGCGCCCACGCCCGCCAGGGCGTCCCGCTCATCCAGGGTCTCCGGGGTGAAGGGCGCAAGACCCAGGGTCCCCACCTCCACCGTCTCGATCTCCCAATCCGGGTGTGCTCCCCGGAAGGCCTCCAAAAACGCCTCCGCCAGGGTCCGGGTGCGGGAGTTCTCCCCCCGCTGGCTGATACAGGCGTCCACAAACAGCAGCCTCATGTCACTCCTCCTCAAACACCGTGGTAATCACAGGCCGTCCCTCCCGGTCCAGCAGGGGCGTCAGACCGCCGCCGTAGCCGTTCTTGCAAAAGAGGTAGTGGACGCCCGTCTTCCGGTCCACCAGGATCTGAACCCCCTGGGTCATGCCGCTCTGGGAATAGACCACCGTAAAGCGCTGATTCTTCTTTGCCATGACAATCCTCCTGACCGCCTACGCTCTTCCAAACATCTTCTCAATCTCGTACCTGGTGAGCTTTACCGCCACGGGCCTGCCGTGGGGGCAAAAGCGCACCTCTCCGCTCTGCACCCTGCCCACCAGGGCCCGGAGCTCCGCGGGGTCGCTGGTCCAGCCGCCCTTGATGGCCGCCTTGCAGGCCATGGTGTGCAGGAGATTCTCCCGCTTTTCGTCCAGGCTCCGGCCCCGGCGCAGGTTCTCGGCAAACTCCTCCAGCGTGGAGGCGATGTCCCCGGCGTCGATCTCCGCCGGGACCTCCCGGACCAGCACGGTTCCCCCGCCGAAGTCCTCGCAGGCAAAGCCGAACCGCTCCAGCAGCGGCAGATTCTCCAGCAGCAGCGCCGCGTCCTCCCGCCCCAGCTCCACCGCCGCCGGCGTCAGGAGCGTCTGCTGCATCACCGGGGCCTCCCCGGCCTTCAGGCGGTCAAAGTTGATCCGCTCATGGGCGGCGTGCTTGTCGATCAGCCACACGCACCCGTCCTCGCTCTCGCAGACAATGTAGGTGTGCAGCACCTCCCCGGCAATGCGCCAGGGGGCCCTGGAAAGGGGCTCCAGGACCTGCTGTCCCGGTGTTTCGCCGGTCCTGGCCGCCGGAATCGCCGGCACAAAGGGCCGCTCCCGGCTCTCCCTGGCGGCGCCCTCCGAAGACGCGGGCCGCTCCCCGGGCACAGACGCCGCCAAAGGCTGTCCCGCCGTCTCCGGCCTCTCTCCGGAGGCCGGTGAGGCGGCCGTCGGCTCCCCCCGCCCGTCCGGCGGTGCCGGGGTCTCCCGGACCGGGCCGGGGCGCCGGGCCTCCGTCTGCTCCCGGCGGAACATCCCATAGCCGGCGGCAGGGGGGCCGGCGCTGTCCGCCACCCGTGTGCCGGAGCGCCACTCCCCGTCTGAACTGGTCCGGGGCCGGGCCGGCGGGCCGGACTGCCCGGTCCGCGCCCGGAAGCTCCCGGCGTCCATGGTCTGGAAGAAATCCCCCCGGGGGATGGTCACCTGCTCCGGGGGCTTCGCGCTTTGCACCGCGCCGCCCCGGGCGTTCAGGCTGTCCAGCACGGTGTGGTACACCGCGTCAAAGACCTCCTTCTCCCGCTGGAACTTCACCACGGTCTTGGCCGGGTGGACATTGACATCCACCGCTGTCACCGGCAGCGTCACAAAGAGGACGCAGCCGGGAAACTTCCCCTTCATCAGCTGGTTCCGGTAGCCCTCCTCCAGGGCCGCCGTCAGCAGCTGGGACTTGATGAACCGCCCGTTGACGAAAAAGGTCTGCATGGACCGGGACCCCCGGCCCGCCTCCGGCCGGGTCACAAAGCCGCGCACCTCCGTGCTGCCGCCCCGGCCCTCCACGCTCAGAAGAGTCCGGGCGAACTCCCGCCCCAGGGCGGCGTAGACGGCGGACTCCAGCTTCCCGTCGCCGGGGGTGTGGAGGGTCTCCGTGCCGTCCTTGGTGAAGCGGAAGGAAATCTCCGGGCGGGACAGGGCCAGGTGCTGCATGAGCCCCGCCACGGCGGCGTTTTCGGCGCTGTCCGTCTTCATGAATTTCAGCCGGGCCGGGGTGTTGTAGAAGAGATCCCGCACGGTGATGGTCGTGCCCTCCGGGGCGCCGGCGATCTCGGTCTCGCCGGGGACGCCGCCCTCCAGGCGCAGCGACGCGGCGCTCTCCGCCCCCCGCTGCCGGGTGACGATCTCCACCCGGCTCACGGCGGCCACCGCCGCCAGGGCCTCCCCCCGGAAGCCCAGGGTGGCAATGCTCCCCAGGTCCTCCGGCCGGCGCAGCTTGGAGGTGGCGTGGCGCAAAAAGGCCGTGGGCAGCTCCGCCGCGGCAATGCCGCAGCCGTTGTCGCTGACCCGGATCAGCCCCATGCCGCCGCGGCGCAGCTCCACCGCCACGGCGCTGGCACCCGCGTCCACGGCATTTTCCACCAGCTCCTTCACCACGCTGGCGGGCCGCTCCACCACCTCGCCGGCGGCGATCAGGTCTGCCACATGGGGGGAGAGCTGTTCAATCCGGGCCATAGACGACACCTCCAACCTTCCAAAAACTCAAGCTCCCGCCTCTCACAGCAAACAGCAGGTGGCCAGCAGGGGCACTGTCACCATGGCGAGAAGCGTGGTCAGGAACGTGGCCTGGGCCATACAGTGCTTGTCTCCGCCGTACTCCAGGCAGAGCATGGTGCCGTTGGCGGCCACGGGCATGGCCATCTGAATCACCGCCACCTGCATCACCAGCTGCTCCGTGCCCAAAAAGCGCAGCAGCACCCACAGCAGCAGCGGCAAGAGCACCAGCCGGATGGCCGCCAGCCCCCACAGCCGCGCCGAGGCGAACACCTGTCCCGCCGGCAGCCCCGCCAGCAGCGAGCCGATAATCAGCAGCGACATGGGCACCGTAATATCTCCCACGAACGCCAGGCACTCCCCCACCAGGGCCGGCGGGCGCAGCCTCGCCAGCGTCAGCACCAGCGCCAGGAAGGAGGACACCACGCAGGGCGACAGCATCCGCTTCCAGCTGAAATCCCGGATGCCGCCGGTGAGCATCAGCGTGCCGAAGCTGTAGGAGAGGAGGTTGAAGGGCAGCATCAGGATCACCGCATAGATCATGGCCTCCTCCCCGAAAAAGAGGACGGACACGGGGATGCCGATAAAGCCCACGTTGGAAAAACAGATGGCAAAGCGCCAGACGCTCTTCTGCTCCGGCGTGCCCCCCAGCAGGCGGGGCAGCAAAAACGCCAGCAGGAACGCCAGTCCGTAAAAGATCGCCGCCACCTTCAAAATTCCCAGCAGCGCCGCCGTGTCCGGCAGATCCTGACTGGTGGCCACCGCGCCGATGGTCATGGCGGGCAGGGTGATTGTCAGCATCAGCTTGGTGATCTTCTGGTCCGTCTCGCCGCCCATGATCCCCAGTTTGTTGGCAAGATACCCCGCGCCGATGCCGCACAGGATCACCACCATCTTGGATAAGCTCTCAAAAAATACCATACTGCCTTCCGCACTCCTCAGTCTTCTTCGTCTTCTTCATCCTCCGCCCACCGGCTCCCATAGCCCAGGGCCACCACCATGGCCCGCAGCTGCCGGGCGGAGCGCTTTGCGTCCTCCCCTCCGGTCAGCGTCCGGAGGAGATGATGGCCGCGGTCCGTTTCAATGTTGACGGTCCAGCCGATTCCCGCCTGGCCCAGGGCATTCCGGTTTGGCCAGCAGTAGATCTGGCGGATGCTGCTCCGGGAGATGGCCGTCTCATTCAGATACAGGGTATCCGGCGTCACGGTCCAGGTGCCCGCCGGGCCCGTCTTTTCGGGAAACAGGCTGCTCAGGGCCGGGTACAGCACCCGGAACAGCACATAGGCCAGCAGCGCCGCGGCCCCGCCCCGGGCCAGGCCCGACGGCAGCGGAACGTACCTCAAAAATACCAGCGCCAGCACCGCGGTCAAAGCGCAGCTCAGCGCCAGGGCGGGAAGGGCCCTGCTCCTGGTCTTCAACAGCAATTCTCCTGACATGGTGCTCCCTCCCCGCTACGCCATGGTCCACACGCTGAGGGCGTTGGCCAGAACGTGAAGGCCCACAGACGTCCAGAGCGTGCCGCTGTGGTCGAAGGCCCAGGCCAGCACCAGTCCGGGCACCAGATACTGGACCATCAGCAGGAAATAGGTGAGGTCCTGGTTCCCCACCGCGAACTGCCACACGTGGAGCAGGGCAAAGAGCAGACAGCTGACCAGGTACGCCAGAGCCCGGCTCTTGTATCTGAGATTCCCGAACACCAGTCCCCGGAACAGGACCTCCTCCACAAAGGGCGCCAGCAGCAGTACGATCACCAGCGTCATGTGGGGGGCGTTGTCCAGGTGCACGGTGACGGTGCCGTTATTGAGATTCGTGCGGCTTATGAGAAACAGTCCGCTCAGCCGGTACACCAGCTCGTTGAGGCCGTACAGCGCCACAAGGCCGATCGCCAGCGTCTTGAGGGACTCCCCCAGGTTCTCCATGAGGCGCCGGGAGGTCCGGGCCAGGAAGCCGTGAAAGATGAGGATGGTCACGGCAAAGAGGACATAGTAGCAGATGGCCGTCTGCATGGCGCCGGTGATCACCGTGTCCAGCAGGTGTCCCGCCAGGCGGAACAGCGGCGCCGCCGCGAAGGGCAGCACCAGCAGGTAGATCACAAAGAACACCGTCCCCGCGATCTGCTCTCCCGGGGACATATAGGCGGTCACTCGTTTCTTCGGCACTTTCAATCAACTCCGCTTTTTAGTTAGGAATTAGGAGTTAAACGTTAGAAATCAGGCGTCTGGAGCAAGAAGATCATTGATACGGGATTCTGCGTTTTCAGGGATGCCGTCCTCATACCGTAAGGAGTTTTTCGGTCATCATAAATTCCTAATTCCTAACTCCTAATTCCTAATTCCTAATTCTCAGCGCGCTCACGCGCCCGTCAGTTTCTTCTTCAGCTCATACAGCAGGTTCATGGCCTCCATGGGCGTCAGCAGATCTACCTGGCAGCGGCGAAGGGCGTCCAGAACCTCCCCCTCGGCCACGGCGCCCAGGGAGACCTGCTCCGTCTCCTGCCGGGGGGCCACATACTGCACCCCGTTCTCCTCCTCCAGCTCCCGCAGGACCTCCCGGGCCCGCTGGAGCACCTGGTCCGGCAGGCCCGCCAGCTTCGCCACCTCGATGCCGTAGCTGCGGTCCGCGCCGCCGGGGACGATCTTGCGCAAAAAGATGATGTCCTCCCCCCGGGTCTTGACGGCGATGTTGTAGTTCACCGTGCCGGGGAGGCTGTTCTCCAACTCCGTCAGCTCGTGGTAGTGGGTTGCAAAGAGGGTCTTGGCCTTTTTCTTCCCGGCGCAGTGCTCCAGCACCGCCCGGGCGATGGACATGCCGTCAAAGGTGGAGGTGCCCCGGCCGATCTCATCCAGAATCAGCAGGGAGTTCCTGGTGGACTGGCGCAGGATGTCCGCCACCTCCGTCATCTCCACCATGAAGGTGGACTGCCCGGCGGAGAGGTCGTCGGAGGCCCCGATCCGGGTGAAGATCCGGTCCACCACGCCGATGCGGGCGTATTTCGCCGGGACGAAGCTGCCCATCTGGGCCAGCAGGACAATCAGGGCCACCTGGCGCATGTAGGTGGACTTGCCCGCCATGTTGGGCCCGGTGATGATGGCCGCCCGGTTCTCCCGCTCCCCCATGAAGGTGTCGTTGGGGACGAAGAGGGTGTCCTGGAGCATCTGCTCCACCACCGGGTGCCGGCCCTCCCGGATCTCAATCACGCCGGACTCGTCCACCTCCGGCCGGCAGTAGTTCTGCCGCACCGCCACGACCGCAAGGGACGCCAGGGCGTCCGCCTCGGCGGCGGCAGCGGCGGCGGCCTGTATCCTGGGCGCGGCGGCGGAGACCTCCTCCCGGAGCCTGGCAAAGAGCTCGTACTCCAGCGCCGTCACCCGCTCCGAGGCGGTGAGAATCTCCTGCTCCAGATCCTTCAGCTCCTGGGTGATGAACCGCTCCCCATTCACTAGGGTCTGCTTGCGGATGTACGTCTCCGGCACCTGGTCCTTGAAGGAGTTGCTGACCTCGATGTAATAGCCGAAGACCTTGTTGTAGCCGATTTTCAGCGTCCGGATGCCGGTGCGCTCCTTCTCCCGGGCCTCGATCTCCGGGATAACGCCCTTGCCGCCCTTGAGGATATGCCGCAGCCGGTCCACCTCCGGGTCGAAGCCCTCCCGGATGAAGCCCCCCTCCCGGACGGAGAAGGGCGGCTCGTCGCAGATGGCCCCGGCAATGCGCTCCCGGACGTCCTCCAGGGTGTCCATGGACGCCGCCAGCTCCTGAAGGCGCCGCTCTCCCAGACTCTCCAGCCGATTTCTGACCTCCGGCAGCCGCTCCAGGGCGGCGCGCAGGGCCACCATGTCCCGGCCACCGGCGGTGCCGTAGACGATGCGGCCGATCTGCCGCTCCATATCCCCCATGCCGGTGAGGGCGGCGATGAGCTCCTCCCGGTTGATGGTGTCCTCCACCAGGGCGGCCACGGCGGAAGTACGGCGCTGGATGGCCGTCACCGACAGCAGCGGCCGCTCCAGCCAGCTCCGCAGACACCGGGCCCCCATGGGGGTCTTGGTCTTGTCCAGCACCCACAAAAGGGAGCCCTTTCTCTCCTTGTTCCGCAGGGTCTCCGTCAGCTCCAGATTCCGCCGGGCCGTCAGGTCCAGCTCCATGAACCGCCCCTGCTCGTAATAATCCAGGTCGTTGATGTGGGACAGATCCGTCTTCTGGGTCTCGTATAAGTAGTTCAGCAGTCCCCCCAGGGCCATGGCGGCGGCGGGAGTCCCGGCGGGCAGCTGTTTCAAAGCCTCCTCGCCGAACTGTTTGCGAATATTCCGCTCCGCCTCCGCCAGCTGGAACCTCCGCTCCCCGCCGTTTTCCACCAGGCAGTGGAACTTCTCCCGCAGGGCGCTGGTGAGGGCGTTCTCGGAGCAGGCTCCGTCGTTCAAAATGGCCTCTGCCGGAGAGAAGCGGCCCAGCTCGTTAATAAGGTGCTCCACCCGGTCCTTTCCGGTGAAGGCCGTCAGGTGGGCCTTGCCGGTGGTGATGTCGCAGAAGGCCGCGGCGGCCCCCCGGGAGTCCAGGTAGATGCCGCAGATAAAATTGCTGGACTTGGCATCCAAAGAGGCGTCGTCCAGGACAGTGCCGGGGGTCACCACCCGGATGATGTCCCGCTTCACAAGGCCCTTGGCCTTGGCAGGGTCCTCCATCTGCTCGCAGATGGCCACCTTGTAGCCCTTGGCGATGAGCCGGGCGATGTAGGCCTCGCTGGCGTGGTAGGGGATGCCGCACATAGGCACCCGTTCCTCGGCGGGCTTTGCGTGCTTCCCGTGGTCCCGGGAGGTGAGGGTCAGATCCAGCTCCCGGGACGCCGTGCGGGCGTCGTCGGCGAACATCTCGTAGAAATCGCCCAGGCGGAAGAAGAGGATGGAATCCGGGTTGTCCTTTTTGATCTCCAGGTATTGCTTCATCATGGGGGTGAGTTCTGCCAAAGGGGGCACCTTCTTTCTATGGGGCCCCCTGGGGGGCGGGTTGTCCGGCCTGCGGCCGGGGGCAGGTTTTTGCTATGATGATAGCCTGCATTGCACCCCCCGTTTTCTCTTTTTCTCAGCGGAGAAAAAGAGAAAACGGGCCGTGCACGGTCCAAAAGAGAAAAAGACGCTGTGGCGAGAACTTGACCTCCGGTCAAGTTTTGCCAATACGAGAGTTGTTCCCGCCCAGCTTGGGTGGAAATTTGGTGGTCCCTGCCGGCGCGCGCCGCACCCAGGTCCTTGTAGAACCCTTTCCCCGCGTGAAGAGACTTCCGACGGTAACTATTGGGTGCTTAACGAACTGTCCCTGCTCCTAATTCCGCGCTTTCCGCTTCGCTAAGCGCTGCCCTGGTGCTCTGCGGGGTCCTTGTTCTCCTTCGTAGGGCGCGAGGAGGTGAATTGGCCCAACGGGCCAAGAGAGGCTGGCCTGGGCCACGACTCGGCGCGCCGCTCCTCCCGGGGCAACAGGAGGGAACCTACATGCCCTCTTCACCCTGCCCCCGCCGCTCCCGGCAGACCAGCTCGTCTAGGGGCAGGTCATAAAAGTCTGCCAGGGCAGTCAGCGTTGATAGGCGGGGTTCCTGTTCCGCATACTCAAACCTTTGATAGGCATGTACGCTGATTCCAAGCGCCTCAGCCACTTTTTTCTGCGTAATTCCACTCTTTTCCCGCAAGAAAATAAGATGTTCAGAAAATGTCATACATACCTCAAATCGCTCTCGACATTCCTAAACAGGAATATTATAATCATCATATAATTCCTGTTTAGGAATGTCAATTCATTTTTCTGAGGGTTCACATGCTAGATTACATTGATATTTTATTACAAGCTCTGTACGAGGATGGGGCTGACTATCTCAACGGAGAATTCTACCTCCAGTCGGCCCGGGAAAAGCACGCGGAGGAGGCCTTGACGGCGGCGCTCTCCGAGGAGCAGATAGATCTGTATCTGGCCTACGAAAGCGCACAAAACGCAGCCGCGGAAATTTACACAAAGGCCGTGGCCCGCCAGGCCTTCCTGCTGGCGAAAGAGATCTACCAATAACCGCCGGGCGGTATGATCCGGGCCCGATCCGTGAAAGGCGGCGGGGCCCAGGCCAGCCTCTCTTGGCCCGTTGGGCCAATTCACCTCCTCGCGCCCTACGGAGGGGGCGGAGGGTGAGGCGGGGAAGCCCTCTCCGTCACCGCCTGCGGCGGCGCCACCTCTCCCAGAGGGAGAGGCAAGGGGATGGCCCGATCAGAGCCAGAGGCCAGAATTGGGGAGAAGAGGCCCCATAGAACTCCAGGGCAGCGCTTAGCGAAGCGGAAAGCGCGGAATTAGAAGAGAAAACCGTCCGTCAACCACCCAACAGCCTCCTCCGGAAGTCTCTTCACGCGGGTCAAGAGTTCTTCAACTGAGGGGTCCGGCGCGCGCCGGCAGGGACCATCAAGTTTCAACCCAAGCCGGGCGGCAACAACCCCCGTATATTGGCGAAATTTGACCTCCGGTCAAATTCTCGCCACCAGCGTTTTTTTCTTTTGGACCGTGCACGGCCCGTTTT
>JAHZBA010000021.1 GCA_019423635.1 Clostridiales bacterium | reverse complement strand
ACCGTGTCGCTGGCGCCGATGACCAGGGTGCCCAGCAGCAGGTGCTGGGCCTGGGAGAGCTTGTCCTCCCCCGTGGCCAGCAGGCCCAGGGCGCTGCGGACGTACTGGTAGAGCATCTGCCCCTCTCCCGTCAGGGCGACGCCCCGGGGGCTCCGGGCGAACAGACGGGCCTGGAGGGCCGTCTCCAGCTGCTTGATGGACTGGCTCACCGCCGACTGGGAGATGTAGAGATTCTTCGCCGCCAGGGAGATGTTGCCGGTCTCGGCCACCTCCTTGAACACGCGGTACAGTTCCAGCTTGACTGCCATGGGGACCTCCGGAAGCAGAAATTTGACCGCGGCCGTCACGAAGTATGCCGTCAGGAACTTTGACGATGGCCGCAGTGGGGGCAGATCCATTATAGAAAAAGGTGCGGGAAAAAACAAGAGTGAAAAATCCCTTGCAAACGGCGCTGAGTTTGATATACTACCGAAGAAAACACATGCGGAGGAGACAGGATGGAGTATCATATTTTGGCGGTGGGCGACGTGGTGGGGGAGGCGGGCCTCAGACACCTGGAGGCGCGGCTGCGTCCGCTGCAGAAGCTGCGGCACATCGACTTCACCGTGGTCAACGGGGAGAACGCCGCCGGCGTGGGGCTGACCCCGGCCCAGGCCCAGCGGATCTACGACGCCGGCGCCGACGCCGTGACCCTGGGCAACCACACCTTCAACAAGCTGCAGATCAAGGAGTTCCTGGAGGACACCCCCTGGCTGCTGCGGCCGGCCAACTACACCGGCCGGGCCCCCGGCCACGGCTGTGAGATTTTCGATCTGGGGGCGGTCCGCATCCGGGTGATGAATCTGATCGGCCGGTGCGACCTGGCCTGGGGAGCGGAGAACCCCTTCACCACGGCGGACGCCCTGCTGAACCGGGGCGAGGCGGAGCTCACGCTGGTGGATTTCCACGCGGAGGCCACCAGCGAGAAGCTGGCCATGGGCTACTATCTGGACGGCCGGGTCAGCGCCCTGTGGGGCACCCACACCCATGTGCCCACCGCGGATGAGCGGGTGTACCCCAGGGGCACCGGCTACCTGACGGACGTGGGTATGACCGGTCCGGTGGAGTCCGTGCTGGGGGTGGAGCCGGAGCAGTCGGTGGAGAACTTCCTGGGAGGGCTGCCGGGGCATTTCCGCACGGCGGAGGGGCCCTGCAAGCTCCAGGGGGCGGTGTTTACGCTGGACGGCGCCAGCGGCCGGTGCAGCGCCGTGGAACGGGTGGAGGTGCGGTAGGCCCTCCGGCCACGGCGCAGCCGCGCTTTGTACCGCGGCCACTCCCCCGGGGAGCGGCCATCTATCAAATGTCAACGAAAGAAAGGAAGCATCTCATGTCCATTGAAAAAGTAAGAGCCTATCTCACCCCCCTGGGCGTTGCGGACCGTATCCGCGAATTTGAAATCTCCTCCGCCACCGTGGAGCTGGCCGCCGTCGCCGTGGGCGTGGAGGGGGCCCGCATTGCCAAGAGCCTGAGCTTCAAGGTCGCGGAGGAGCCCATCATCGTCGTGACGGCGGGAGACGCCAAGGTGGACAACACCAAGTATAAATCCCAGTTCCATGTCAAGGCAAAGATGCTGACCTACGAGGAGGCCCACACCCTGATCGGCCACGACGTGGGCGGCGTGTGCCCCTTTGCCCTGCCGGAGAATGTGAAGGTCTATCTGGATGTCTCCATGCGGCGCTTTGAGACGGTGTTCCCCGCCGCCGGCAGCGACCACAGCGCCATTGAGCTCACCTGTGAGGAGCTGGAGAGGTACGCCTCCAACTTCCAGGCCTGGGTGGACGTGTGCAAGGGCTGGGCGTGAAAGGAACGGCCCCGGCGGAGCTGTGAAACGAAAATCGAACAGATGTTTCACGTGAAACATGGCCCCATGGAGGACAGGGAGGAGTCTATGAAGAAGATCCTATTGATCGGCACCGGCGGCACCATTGCCGCGGCGGTGACGGAGAGCGGCCTGACGCCGGAGCTGACCACGGAGCAGCTGCTGGCCCACCTGCCGGCCATCTCCCGGATCTGCGAGGTGGAGTGTTTCCAGCTTTTGAATCTGGACAGCACCAACATTGGTCCGCTCCACTGGCTGAGGATGGTCCGCTGCATCCGGGAGCACTATGCCGATTACGACGGCTTCGTGCTCACCCACGGCACGGACACCATGGCCTACACGGCGGCGGCCCTCAGCTACCTGATCCAGGGGAGCCCCAAGCCCATTGTGCTGACCGGCGCCCAGAAGCCCATCGGCTTTGACTCCACGGACTCCAAGATCAACCTGACCGACGCCTTTCGCTGTGCCTCGGAGGATCTCCCCGGTGTCTCCATCGTCTTCAACAGCCAGGTGATCCCCGGCACCCGGGCCAGAAAGACCCGGTCCAAGAGCTTTCAGGCCTTCTCCAGCATCAACTATCCCAATCTCGGCGTGCTGCGGGACGGGGTGCTGCTGCGCTATATCCGCCAGGACTGCGCCCCGGAGCCGGTGTTTTGCGAGACGCTGGACACGAAGGTGGCGCTGCTGAAGCTGCTGCCGGGGGAGGACCGGGCCCAGGCGGACTTCCTTCTGGAGCGGAACGACGCGCTGATTATCGAGAGCTTCGGGGTGGGAGGGCTGCCTGCCGCCGGGGGGTTTCAGTCCTGCGTGGATGAGTGGACCGCCGCCGGGCGGACGATTGTGCTGACCACCCAGGTGGCCAACGAGGGCAGCGATCTGGGAGTCTACCACGTGGGCCACGCCCTGAAGGGACACCCCGGCGTGCTGGAGGCCTACGATATGACCACCGAGGCGGTGACGGCGAAGCTGATGTGGATTCTGGGGCAGACCCGGGACTGGCCGGAGATTCGGCGGCTGTTCTATACGCCCGTTGCGAAGGATATCCTGTGGAAAGCGCCCTGAATGTGGGGAGAGCGGCGCCGCCTTCGGACAGGGATACCGCCGTGTGATCCGGGCCGCACGGATGGCCCGGGCGGGAACGATTCCCCGCATTTGGAAGAAAATTCCCTGGGAAAAACGTTTTTTCAGAGATCTTTTGACTATGTTGACAAAACTTTTCCCGGTTGTTAAAATAATACTGTTGGGAATTGCAGGTCCGTGGGATTCCGGGGAGGGCACACGGGCCAAAATCCTTTGCCGTACGCAGGGAGGATATCGACATGTACCACTGCCATATGCAGCTCTATCTGGTCGGTCCACGGAGCGGGATTTTTGAGACAATCAGGGAAATTCCGCCGCTGGAGCACTTTACCCACACCTTTCTGGAGAGCGAGGCGCCGGACCCGGCCCTGGCGGAGAGGGCCGATGTGATTCTGGCGGATCTCCGGGGGAGGGACGCCGGGAAGGTGCTGGAGGCACTGCGGCCCCGGAAGGGCGCGGAGCTTCTGGTGCTGGCGGAAAAGGACCAGGTGCCGCTGCTGCCCCTGGCGGAGCTGCGGGACGTCTGGACCGCGCCGATCTCCGAGGAGGAGCTCCGGTTCCGCTTTCTGCGCTGGCAGGAGGGATACAAGCAGAGCAAGGACGCCTGGCAGACCAGCCAGTATCTGGAGGCCGCCATTGACAGCGTCCCCAACCTGGTCTGGTACAAGACGAAGGACGGCGTGCACGAGAAGGTGAACGAGAGCTTCTGCAAGACCGTGGGCAAGACCAAAGAGCAGGTGCACGGCCGGCGGCACGCCTATATCTGGGATGTGGAGCAGGACGACCCGGTCTGCATTGAGTCGGAAAACCGGGTGATGAGCCGGCGGGAGACCCTGATCTCCGAGGAGACGGTGCTCACAGGGGAGGGCACCCGGCTGCTGACCACCTACAAGTCCCCCCTCTACGACCTGGACGGCAGCGTGATGGGCACCGTGGGCGTGGGAATCGACATCACCCAGGAGCGGGCCTACGAGCAGGAGATCCTGACGAAAAACCGCACCCTGGAGGCCATTTTCACCACCATGGACTGCGGTGTGATGTGCCACAGCCTGGACGGGTCCAGGATTCTCAGCATCAACCGGGCGGCCCTTCAGATTCTGGGCTACGGGTCCCAGGAGGAGATGATTGCGGACGGCTTTGACACGGTGGCGGCGTCCGTGGTGGAGGAGGATCAGCCCCGGCTCCGGGAGTGCATCCGGGGGCTGAGGAAGGTGAACGACAGCGTCAATATGGAGTACCGCGTGCGGCACCATGATGGACAGATTCTCCATGTGATGGGGAACATCAAGCTGGTGGAGGAGGACGGGGAGCTGTTTTACCAGCGCTTTTTGCTGGACTGCACCGCCCAGAAGATGCGGGAAAACGAGGAGCGGCTGATGAAGGAGCGCCGCCAGATGGAGCTGGTTCAGGCGCTGAGCGTGGACTACAGTCTGGTCTGTGTCTTCGACCTGCATACCGGCGCGGGACGTGCGCTGCGGATCAGCGCGTGCAGAGTAGGGGTGCTGGACTCCATTTTTGAGGGAGCGCTGTCCTTGCCGGAGTGCATGGAGCGCTACATAGAGACCTGCGTCTATCAGGACGACCGAGAGCTGATGCGGCGCTCGTGCAGCGCGGAGCGGCTGCGGGAGGAGCTGGAGAAGAACCGGCTGTATTATGTCAACTACCGCACGATGTGTGAGGACTCGCTGCGGTACTTCCAGATGAAGGCTGTGCGCGTGGGTGACGAGGAGAACAGCTGCAGCGTCGTGATGGGCTTTCGCAGCGTGGACGAGGAGACCCGCAGCGAGCTGGAGAAGAAGAACCTGCTGGAGGACGCCCTCTCCCAGGCGAACCGGGCCAGCAAGGCCAAGAGCGTCTTCCTCTCCAACATGTCCCACGATATCCGCACGCCCATGAACGCCATTGTGGGCTTCACCAATCTGGCCATCACCCACATCGACCGGAAGGAGCAGGTGGAGGAGTACCTGAAGAAGATTCTGACCTCCGGCAACCATCTGGTGAGCCTCATCAACGACGTGCTGGACATGAGCCGCATTGAAAGCGGCAAGATGCACCTGGACGAGGTTCTTTGCAGCCTGCCGGACATTCTGCACGGTCTGCGGAGCATTGTGCAGGCGGATATCCGGACCAAGCAGCTGGACTTCTATATTGATGCGGTCAATGTTGTCAATGAGGAGATCTACTGCGACCGGCTGCGGCTGAACCAGGTGCTTTTGAACCTTCTGAGCAACTGCATCAAGTACACGGGCGCCGGCGGCATGGTCAGTATGCGGATTACGGAGAAGCCTGACGCGCCGGCGGGCTATGCCAACTACGAGTTTTCCATCAAGGACACGGGCATCGGCATGAGCGAGGAGTTCGTGGCCCACATTTTCGAGCCCTTTGAGCGGGAGCGGAACTCCACCATCAGCGGGATTCAGGGCACCGGTCTCGGCATGGCCATCACCAAGAACATCGTGGACATGATGAACGGCACCATCGAGGTGAAGAGTAAGCAGGGCGTGGGCACGGAGTTCATTGTCTCCTTCACCTTCCGCCTGCATGACACGCCCCGGGAGATTCAGGCGATTCCCAACCTGAAAAACTGCCGGGCGCTGGTGGTGGACGACGATTTCAACACCTGTGACAGCGTGTCCTATATGCTCCAGCAGATCGGGATGCGGGCGGAGTGGACGCTGTCGGGCCGGGAGGCGGTGCTGCGGACCCGCCAGGCCATGACACGGGGCGACAGCTACAGCGTCTATCTCATCGACTGGCTGATGCCGGATATGAACGGCATCGAGGTGGCCCGGAGAATCCGGATGGAGACCGGGGAGAACGTGCCGATCATTGTTCTGACGGCCTACGACTGGTCCGACATTGAGGAGGAGGCCCGGGAGGCCGGCGTGACCGCCTTTTGCAGCAAGCCGCTGTTCCTCTCCGAGCTGCGAAACTGCCTGCACTCCATTGTGAGCAAGGAGGAGAAGAAGATCGCCGCGCTGCCGCGGGTTCACACCGGGCGCATCCTTCTGGCGGAGGACAATGAGCTGAACCAGGAGATTGCCCAGGTGATCCTGGAGGAGGCCGGCTTCCTGGTGGAGGTGGCGGAAAACGGGCAGATTGCGCTGGAGATGCTGAAAAACTCCGAGCCCGGCTACTACCGCCTGATTTTGATGGACATCCAGATGCCGGTGATGGACGGCTACACGGCAGCCCAGAAGATCCGCGCTCTGGAGCAGAAGGAGCTGGCGGAGATCCCGATTCTGGCCATGACTGCCAACGCCTTTGAGGAGGACCGGAAGGCGGCGCTGAATGCCGGCATGAACGGCCATATTGCAAAGCCCATTGACATCGAAAAACTGATGGAGACCCTGGATCACGTGCTGGAATAAGTGCCAGGGAAACAAAAGACATCCGCCGGCTGTGCCGGCGGATGTCTTTTTGCAGTGCCGCAGAAGATCAGGGCCCGGTGCCGGTGGCGTCGCAGCGCCAGCCCTGGTCGGAGAGGTACAGAACGCCCATCTGATAGTTCTCGTAGGCCCCCTCCGGGACGCTGGGGTCGCTGCCGGTGTAGCTGCCGGTGTTGCCGGCCATCTGATAGTTCAGGGCCTGCTGGTTCTCCGGAACGAATGCCCGGGTGTAGCTGAACCAGAACCGCTCTTTTCCGGCACTCTGTTCCGGGTAGAGGTCCTCCGGCAGATGTGTCCAGCCGTCCACGTCGGCGGTGGTCTTCACGAAGGTGCAGGCGTACTTGCTGCCGGGAGTCACCAGAAGACCCACGCCGGCGGCCCGCTCCGACCACTCCTGGGCGATCTCCAGGTGACTCTGGCCCCGGTCGGGGATTAAAATCCCCCCGCTGAGGGCGTCAAACTCCGTCTCGTCATACCAGACCCGCATGAAGGAGAAGATGTCCTGGGAGAAGACGTCCGCCGGGTCGTCCGGACTCTCCGCCCGGAGCCACAGGGTCCGGTCCAGCCGGACGCAGCGGACCAGCCCGCTGTCCTGCCAGAAGGTCAGGGCCCGGGTGCCGTCCTGGGAGGCCACGGTCAGGGAGGGGCCGTCAGGTTGTGATGCCTCCGCCCAGGACCAGAGGAAATCGCCGAAGTACAGCGCCCGGTTGGGCCCGTTCCCCAGAGCCGGGTCGGTGTCGTACCGCCCGCCGCCCCTGGAGACGCCGGTGAGCTCCATGGAGACCTGACCGCTGCTGAGGATCTCCGCCAGCACATGCTGGGCCCAGGCGTCGGCGGGGCCTTCCTCCGCTGTGCTGCCGTTCAGGGCGTCCAGCAGAAGCTGAAGGGCCTGGGCGCCGCCGCTTGTGAGGCCGGGATTGCCCTGGAGGGAGCCCGGGAAGTCCGCGGAGAAGAGCTCTCCATCCCGCGTCAGCGGGGCCTCGTACCGGGAATACTCCGCCAGACGCTGGAAGGCCAGGGTCTGTTCGTCTTGGGGGAACTCCGCCAGGTCGTTGAGGCAGGAGACGGAGTCCATGGCGAAGAGGTAGTAGAGGTCTTCTCCGGAGAAGGCCTCCGGGGTGACCAGGCCGCTGTGGAGAATGGTGCGGCACAGGTCCGCCCGGTAGGCGATGCTGTCCGGGGCGTAGTCAAAGGTCAGGAGGCTCTCCAGCTGCTGCCGCCGGCCGTTTTCCCGGACGCGGTACACCAGGTAGGGGCTGGCGCTGGCGTTGGCCCCGCCCATCCAGCCGTCCTCCTGGAGGTACATGCCTCCGGCCAGGACCGCCTCCGTGGGCTTGGCCGCGTGGGCCTGCCAGGCGAAGCGGTAGACCTCCACCGTGCCCACGGGAAATTCCTCATAGGTGTTCACCAGGGAGAGCTCGGAGAGCCGCCAGTCGTCGTAGACGCCGCTGCCGCCGGTCCAGTCATTGCCCAGGAACTCCTCACAGGACGCCTGGGCCTGCTTCAGCGCCTCGGCGCGGACCTCCTCCGGGATGGAATCGCTGAGATTTGCCGCCGCGTGGTCCACGGTCTCCGGCAATTCCGCGTAAACCCGCAGGTTCTCCCCGTCAAAGTAGATCCAACGGGTGAAGGAGGCCCGGGCGTTCTCGCCCCACTCCGGCATGTTTACAGAGCCGCTGACCTGAATGCACCGGCTGTCCGTGTCCAGAATGGCGTAGTCCCACCAGTACAGTTCCGGCCAGGCGTCGAAGAGGAGCTGTTGGAGCTCTGCCCTGTACAGCCTGCCCTCCCGCTGGAACAGCAGGAAGTAAAATTCCCCGCTGTAGCCCAGAGGAACCCATGTCAGCTCGTCCTGGCCGTCACCGTCCAGGTCGGCGGTGCCCTCCGTTCCGGCGTCATTCACCAGCAGGAGGGGATTGCCGTCCGCGTCCAGGGAATACCAGGCGGTGCAGCAGGTGCCCGTTGCCGCCGGATAGGTGATGGAAAAGCCGGTGCGGCCGCAGAGGTCCGTGAAGGATTGGGAGGAAATCTGCCCCGCGGAGGTATCGTATTCGATCTCCAGGAAGCTGTCCAGGGTCTGATTTTCCAGAGCGGCGCGGAAGACGCCGTCGGCGGAGTAGTAAAGCAATACCTGTTTGGCATCCTCTGGGTCATCCATGCCGGTTTCGTTGAGAGAGAACCGGTCCACCACCCAGGACACGTCGTCATAGCTGCGGTGTTCCACCGGCACCGTCTGGGGCTCGTAGGGGGTGAGGTCCGTCAGGGGAATCACCAGCACCGGGTCCCCGGCGGGGTAGACCGTGGGGATGGCGGGCTTGTCGCAGGGGAGGTGGGAGAGGAAGTGATAGCCGCCGCCCTCCGTCTCCCGGAGGGTGACGCACTTCCAGCCGTCGGCCAGGAAGAGGTCCTCGTAGTACAGGCGGATCAGGCCGTCCTTCCGCTCCCCGGCGGTGATCTGGACGTCATAGCGGTAGTTGGTGTCGCCGTGGAAGAGATAGTAGGCGTCGTACTGCTCCAGGTAGGTGAAGCCCTCCAGGCCCACCTGGTGGGTCTCCTCCAGGGTCAGGCCGGTGTTCTCCCGCAGGACCTGGTCCATCTCCCCGGCGGGGCACTTGGTGAGGTCGGTGTCGGCGTCAAAGCCCAGGACGTCCACGACGGCCTGCCGCTCCTCCCCGCCGGCGCCGCCCGGCAGGCCGGTGCCGCAGTAGAAGAGCTCATAGAGGTCGATGTCCTCCGGGGTCTCGTAGGTGGAGGAGAGGAACTGGTTGTGGATGTTGAAGCCGCCGTTGAAGAAGGTCTCGTTGAAGTAGCGCAGCTCCTCGCCGGTGAGGGGGCCGTCGGCCCTGGTCTCGGCGGGTCTTGAGGCGGCGCCGGTGAAGGTGACGGCGCAGGCGGCGGCCGCCAGCACCAGCACCGCCAGAAGAGCCGCGGTCCGGTTTCTACGGTTCTCCGCAATGCGGGTGATGCGGTCTTTCAGCTGCCGCTTGCCCGCTGTCATGGTGGTGGCGGACAGCAGGGGGTTGCCGGGGGTCCGCCGCACCGGGATCAGGGACAGGAGGGTCCGGCCGTAGGCGATGCGCTCTCCCGCCTCCAGCTGCCCCAGGGCCCCCTCGTCGCAGGCCAGCTCGCAGTCGGTCTTACTGACGGCGGCGGCGATCCACACCAGGGGATCAAACCAGTACACCGTCAGGCACACGCACCGCAGAAGGGACCACAGCAGGTCCCCGTGGCGGGCGTGGGTGGTCTCGTGGGCCAGCACGTGCCGCAGGCTCTCCGGCGTGGAGACGGCGGCGGGGGTCAGGTAGACGGCGGGGCGGAACAGCCCGAAGAGGCAGGGGGAGGGCAGGCAGGACTCCACCAGATAGACCGGGTATCTGCACTGCTCCACCGGATAGGGGACCCGGCGGTTCCAGAGCTTCTGCCAGAAGATATAGTTGGAGAAGAGGAACCAGAGGCCCACCGCCAGCATTCCGGCGTACCAGACGGGCCGCAGGATATCCTCCAGGGCAATCTGATGGGCGTAGGCCACGTCGTGGGACACCTCGTGGCGGTCCGTGTAGTGGTATATGTTGTCATGGGAGGCGGGACCCACGGCGAAGGCGCCGCCGGCCTCGTAGGGATAGGGCGCTTCCGTCCCCTGGGGAGCGGTGATGGTCTCCCGGTCCGGCCGGAGATAGACCGCCTGATTTTCCAGATCCCGCATCACCGGCTCCGCCGCCGTCAGCACGCTGTGCTCCGCGGCAGGCAGATTCAGCGGCACCAAAAGACGCAGCAGCACCAGGGCCCACAGGGCGTACTGGGCCCGCCGGGAGATGGTTTTGCGGAACAGCCCCCGCAGGGCCAGCAGCGCCAGAATCAAGACGGAGGAGGTGATCAGAATTTCCTTCATGTCGCGTCACCTCCCGCTTTCTCCAAAATGGCGGACAGCTCCGCAATGTCCGCTTCCGAGAGCTGGCGGCTCTCCACCATGGCGCTCATCATCAGTCCCAGATTGCCGCCGTAGACCCGGCCTAAAAAGTTTTCCGTCTCCGTTCGGGCGGCCTCCTCCCGGGTGACGGCGGGAAAGTACTGCTTGGCCCGGTCCCCCTCCCGGTGATGCACGGCCCCCTTGGCCTCCAGCCGGGAGAGCATGGTGATGACGGTGTTTTTCGTCCAGCCGGTGTCCGGCTTCAGGGCCACCGTCAACTCCGTGATAGTCATGGGCTGGCGCTCCCACAGCCGGTTCATCAGCTTCCACTCGCTGTCGGAGAGATTGATTTTCATAGACAGGCCTCCTTTGGTATACGATTGTCTACCTATACCATAACAGGGAGGTAGACAACTGTCAACCACAAAATAGTTACAAAAACGGCGAAACGGTAACAAGGGCCGTTTCGCCGTCTGAGATACGGTTTCTAGAGCAATACCCAAAAATACTGCGAAAAGTTCAGCGGTCCAGGAACCGCATGGCTGCGTTGCCCCCGCAAGGGGGACGCCGCATCCGTAAGGCGGCAGAGCCGCCAACGGCTGCGCAGTCGTCCTTGACGGGCGTCAGCCCGCCTGCGTCCTCCGCCTTGCCCTGCGGTCCCTGTACCCGCTTCCTTTTTTCTCATTATTTCCGGGAATTGCTCTAGATGGTGCGCCAGAGGAGCTTGGAGTCTGCGAATTCCGCCGTGAGCGCCCCCCTGTCCAGCAGGTAGGAGAGGTAGGAGCGGACGGTGCTGCCCACCAGCACGTACTGGTTGAAGTCCATGGTCAGCTGATAGTGCCGGAACACGCTTTGCAGCACCTCCTCAAAGCACAGGGGCTCCCGGCAGAAATCCAGAATCAGCTGGCAGATCTCCAGCACCTTGGCCCGGTTCAGCGCCGCCAGGGGCCGGATGTCCTCGGTGGGCTCCGCGTGGGCGGGGAGGAAGAGCCGGCCCTCCAGGGTGCAGACCTTGTCCAGCGTCTCCAGATAGGCGGCCACGTTGTAGATGAAATTGACGTGGTACTTCTCCACAATGTTGGCGCCGGACAGGCAGTCCGCCAGGAACCACACCTCGTCTGCCGTCCGGAAGCCGCACATGTCAAAGAAGTGGCCCGGGAGGGGCAGCATGGTGAGGCCCTCCGGCAGAACCTCCTCCGTCAGGGGGCGGCAGTCGCTGGGCTGGGCCAGAAGGAACTTGTTCCGCAGGGGCTTGCAGGGATAGCCGCCGTAGAGGAAGGCGGGCTCCAGGATGGGGTGGGAGGTGATGGCGGCGTCGATCCCCGGCGCGTAGGCCGGAGCGCCCAGCCGCTGCTGAAGCAGGGCGTTGCCCCCGTTGTGGTCGGCGTTGGCGTGGGTGTTCAAAATGGCGGTCAGGCGCCAGCCCTGGGAGTCGAAGAGCTTTTGGAGCTTGCGGCCCGTGTCCTTGTCGCCGCCGCTGTCGATCAAGACGGCGTCGGTGTCGCTGAGCTTCCAGATGCCCATTCTGGCGGGGCATTGGACGTAGTAGGTGCGCGGGGCTGCCTGAATCAGTTCATACATGAGGGGACCTCCTTTTGGTTTTGCGTTGGCAGTCTTTTCTGCGGGCGGGGCGGAGAGGCCGCCCTGTGTCCGGCAGGCGGCGGACGGATTTTCCGGGAGGGTCCGGTGGGGGAGTTTATCATTGGCCCGTTTTTGTGCCTCGTGATGTGTTCGGTTGGATGATGGTAGGGGCGATGTCCTCATCGCCCGTTCCAGGGAACCGCCGGATTTCCAGAAGGACGGGCGACGGGGATATCGCCGTTCTCAGAAACCGACGGATTTCCAGAAGGACGGGCAACGGGGATATCGCCGTTCTCAGAAACCGCCGGATTTCCCGGAGGACGGGCAACGGGGATATCGCCGTTCTCAGAAACCGCCGGATTTCCAGAAGGACGGGCGATGGGGACATCGCCCCTACAGCGTTTCACGAAAATGCGGACATGATAAAATGCACGTTAGGGCATGCCCAAATTTTCCCGCCCTCTTGACATTTTCCCGGGAAAAAACTATACTGGGAACCGGACCACAGGGAGAAACTGAATACAGGGGCGCTGGATGCCGATCCGGCTGAGATGGGAGCGACTTGCCGCTTCCAGACCCTTAAACCTGATCCGGATAATGCCGGCGTAGGAAGTGAGAGGACCGCATTGCGCAGTGTATCAGGTTTGCGCCGTGTGGTACTTTTTACTTTGGGAGGAACCTGTGATGTCTGAACAAAACCTTCGCGTCTCGCCGATCCGGCCCATTCTGGAGGGCGCACTGATGGTGGCCCTGGCCACGGTGCTGGGCTATTTCCGCGTCTTCCGTCTGCCGGTGGGCGGCTCCGTGGACCTGGCCCTGGTGCCCATCTTCGTCTTCTGTCTGCGGTGGGGACCGAAATGGGGCATTGGCTGCGGATTGGTGAACGGAGTGCTGGAGTATTTCCTGGGCGGCGGCATCGCCATCTCCTGGCAGTCCATGCTGCTGGACTATGTGGTGGCCAACGCCCTTATCGGCCTTTGCGGCTTTGCGGCCGGGAAGCGGTACGGCTGGATTTGGGGCACCGTGCTGGGAACCTTTGGCCGCTGGGTCTCTCTGACGCTCTCCGGCGGGCTGCTGTGGTACATGTACATGCCGGAGACCTTCCTGGGGATGCCCATGACGGACCCCTGGGTGTATTCCATGCTCTTAAACGGCGCGCTGTGCGTGGTGGTGATGATCGTGGATCTGGTAGCCCTGGGGCTGATGGAGGCGCATCCGTATCTGCGGAAAAAGATTCTGGTCCGGCAGTATTGAGGGTATTTTACCGCCGGAGGACAGAAATTACAAGAGAGAAACGTTTCTTTTACAAATCCCCCGTCCGGATTGCGGACGGGGGATTTGTGACAAGCAGCCGAAAAGAGGCAGATAAGCCGCACGGCGGGAAGGAGGGGGGGCGTGGGGCTGCGCCCGCAGGCGCGTTTCGGAGCGCAACCGCCGCTTGCGGCGGCTCTTGGCGCGGAGATGAACCCAGGAAGGGTTCCCCTCACCATTTCAATCAGCTTGTGGAAAACATGTTTTCCACAAGCCGCGCAAATCCCCCGTCCGGATTGCGGACGGGGGATTTGCGCCTTGACCGGGGGCGGAATTTGCTTTAAAATAGAGGCCAATGCAAACATCACACGGTGCCGGCGGATTCTGCCGCCGGACACCTGAGAGACGGGAGAACATATGAAGGATTTTCATGCGCGCTACATCGCCGCCCGGCGGGCGGTCATCGCCCGGGACCTCCGGAGGCTGAACCCCATGCAGCGGCAGGCCGCCATGACCACGGAGGGGCCCCTGCTGCTGCTGGCGGGGGCCGGCAGCGGCAAGACCACCGTGCTGATTCAGCGGGTTTACAACCTTCTGACCTACGGCCGGGGCAGCGACTCCGACCAGGTGCCGGCGGAGGCCGCGGAGGAGGACCTGCTGTTTCTGGAGTCCTTTCCGGACCAGCCCGCGGAGGAGGAGATCCGCCGGGCCCGGCGCCTGTGCGCCGTGGACGTGCCCCGGCCCTGGGAGATCATCGCCATCACCTTTACCAACAAGGCGGCGGGGGAGCTGAAGGACCGTCTGGCCGCCCGCCTGGGCCCGGCCGCCGGCGACGTCTGGGCCTCCACCTTCCACTCCGCCTGCGTGCGGATTCTGCGGCGGGACATTGAGCGCATCGGCTTTGAAAGGGATTTTACCATCTACGACTCCGACGACTCCAAACGGGTCATCAAGGACCTTTTGAAGGAGCTGAATCTGGACGAGAAGGCCTTTCCCCCCAAAAGCGTCCTGGGCATCATCAGCAGCGCGAAGGACCGGTACGAGAGTCCGGAGCAGTTCGCCGCCGCCCACGACAATGAGAGCGACTGGAAGCTGAAACGGGTGGCGAGGATCTATGCCGCCTACCAGAAGAAGCTCCGCTCCGCAAACGCATTGGACTTTGACGACATCATCTATTTTACGGTGCAGCTTCTCCAGCAGGAGCCTGAGGTGCTGGCCTATTACCAGGAGAAATTCCGCTATGTGCTGGTGGACGAGTACCAGGACACCAACCACCTCCAGTACCTTCTGACCAGTCTGCTGGCAGGGGGGCGGAAGAATCTTTGCGTGGTGGGCGACGACGACCAGTCCATCTACCGCTTCCGGGGGGCCAATATCGAGAACATCCTGAGCTTTGAAAAGCAGTACAAAAACGCCCGGGTGATCCGTCTGGAGCAGAACTACCGCTCCACCCAGAACATTCTGGACGCGGCCAATGCCGTGATCAAAAACAACATGGGCCGCAAGGGCAAGACCCTCTGGACCGACAACGGCAGCGGCGAGAGGGTCGCCGTCAAGACCACCTTCAACGAGAGCGACGAGGCAAACTTTGTGGTGGGGGATATCCTGATGCAGGTGAACCGGGGGAAGCGGTTTCAGGACGCCGCCGTGCTCTACCGGATGAACGCCCAGTCCAACGCCCTGGAGGTCGCCATGCGCCGCAACGGCATCCCCTACAAGGTGGTAGGGGGTATGAAGTTCTTCGACCGGGCAGAGGTGAAGGACATGCTGGCCTACCTCTGCGTGCTGAACAACCCCCTGGATGACCTGCGGCTGCGGCGGATCATCAACAACCCCGCCCGGGGGATCGGCGCGGCCACCATGGACAAGGTGGCGCTTCTGGCGGAGAGCCAGGGGGCGTCGCTGTACGAGATCCTCCGCAACGCGGATCTGTTTCCGGAGCTGAAGAGCGCCTCCGCCAAGCTCTTGAAGTTCGCGGATCTCATCGACGGTCTCCGCCGCCAGGGAGGAGAGCTGGCTCTGCCGGAGTTCTACGACGCCGTGTGTGACCAGAGCGGCTATGTGCGGGCCCTGGAGGAGAAGAACGACCTGGAGAGCCGGGGCCGGCTGGAGAATGTCCGGGAGCTGAAGTCCAGCATCCTGGGCTTTCTGGAGCAGGACCCGGAGGACGCCACCCTCTCCGGCTTTTTGAATGAGATTGCCCTGTACACGGACCTGGACAGCATGGACAGCGGGGACGACTGCGTGACCATGATGACCATTCACTCCGCCAAGGGGCTGGAGTTTCCTCTGGTGTATGTGGTGGGCATGGAGGAGGGGGTGTTCCCCGGCAGCTCCGCCCAGTACAACGAAGAGGAGGTGGAGGAGGAGCGGCGGCTGTGCTATGTGGCCATGACCCGGGCCAAGGAGCACCTGACGCTGACCAACTGCCGCCAGCGGATGCTGTACGGCCGCACCAGCCCCAACCCGCCCTCCCGCTTTCTGGAGGAGATTCCGGAGGAGAATATGCGCTGGGAGAGCAAGGCGGAACCCCGCTATGACCGGGGAGAGGTCTCCTTCGGCGGCGGCTGGGACAGCCCGTCCTACGGCGGAGGCGGCAGGAACGGCGCGGTCCGCACCTACCGGGAGACCGGGCCGAAGCCCGCGCCCCAGCGGCCCACGCTGTCCGCCGGGAAGGGTGCGGCCGCCGGGCCCATGCTCCAGCTGCAGCCGGGGGACCGGGTGGAGCACACCGCCTTCGGCCAGGGGGATGTGCTGGAGGTTCAGCCCATGCCCGGCGACGCTATGGTGACGGTCCGGTTTGCGGGCCAGGAGAAGCCGAAGCGGCTGATGCTGAAATTCGCGGGCAGCCACATGAAGAAGCTGTGACACTTTTCTCGAGAGAAAAGTGTCCAAAAGAGCTTTCGCTCGCTCTGAGAGTCTGGCGGGTTACCAGGCCGGAGCGACGGCAACGGAGTATGGTGTTTGTCTGGCCGCGGAATGTTTGGGAGGCGTGTATGGTTTTGAAGAAGCTGTTTGGAAGAAAAAACGAGGGGGAACCGCCTCCCCCGGAGCCGGAGCCCTGCGGCCTGCTCCTCTCCCACTTTGACACGGCGGAGATGGAGGCGCTGGTGCCGGCCTTTGAGAGGCGGCTCAAGGCGGACCTGCCGCAGCAGTACCGGGTATTTTTACAGAAGTACAACGGGGGAGAGACGCCCAATACCAGATTCCGGATCGGAGAGGTGTCCTCGGACCTCCGGGTGCTGTACGGCCTGGGGGCCGCGGACCCCCGCTGCCACTTCGATAAGCTGGGGAAGTCCCGGATTTTGCAGCAAGGAATGCTGCTGATCGGCGAGAACGCCTGGGGCGATCACATCGCGCTGAAGCTCTCCGGCGAGGGGGCGGGAGGCGTGTATTTCCGCTACCACGACCGGACGCCCAGGGTTTTTCTGCCCCTGACGGAGGACTTTGCCGGATTCCTCGCCCGGTGTGAGAGCAGGCCCCTTCGCGTCCGCACCCTGGAGGAGCGGCGGGCGGCGCTGCGGGCGCAGGGCAGGGAGCCCACGCCGGAGATTGAGGCGCTGTGGGAGCAGGAGATCCGGCGGCTTTCCGGGCTCCATCCGGAGCCGGTGGTGCTCTGAGCGGGCGCTTGTCTGTGGAGCGTACGGAAGCAGGGGAGGACATGAATATGAGCAGGCTGGTTTCGGCAACAAAGGGCTGGAAGAGGCTGCAAAAAGAGTATCGGGAACAGGATGTTCTTGGGATGCGGACCCAAAAGCTGCGCGCGGTGCTGGAGGAGGATCTCTCCGGCGGCAGCTTGGAGGGGACGGTGATCCATTACAATGCCCTCAGCTTTTTCGCGCTGGACTGCGGCGTGGCGGCGTACATGCAGGCGGGGATGCGGGAACAGACAGCGGCCTGGTTCTCCCTGGCCTCCCTGGCCCGGAAGACGGTCTGCGGCCTTATGAAAAGCAGTCCTCAAAAGGTGTTTGGGCATCCGGCCCGGCTGCAGCTGGACCTGATGACCGCCGCTGTGCTCTGCGGGGACGTGCCGGCGGCGCTGGAGACGCTGGAGGTCACCCGGCTGGGACTGACCCATGAGAACCCGCCTGCGGGGAATGGCGGCCGCGCCCCTTCCCGGACCGACCAGAGGCGGGAGCAGGAGCGGAAGCGGCGAATGACGCTGGAGATGGATTTCTATGAGGGAATGCTGCAAGGGGCGGAGGAGAGGGCCTTGCAGGCTTTGCGGAGTCTGGAGGAGCTGCGGTCCGATTCCCCGGCGCAGCAGGTGCTGCGCGCCCTTTTGGAGGGGGATGACGCGGCGTTCAGGGATGCTTTGGCCGGTCACATGAGGGAGTTTCGGAGCGTTCCCGACCCGGAGCCGCTGAACTGGTTTGTGCTTCTTGCGGAGGCTTTGTATCAGATGCGCGGAGGAAGCGTCCCCCTGGACCTTGCGGACGCGCCATCCGCCCTGCTGCACCTGCCAACGTGTGGTCCGGCGGAAATTGGGGAGCGATTGGGGCTGTCCATGCCGGAATTTGATGTGGATGTACTGCAAAGCCGGGTTGACTGGGAGAAGGTTGGACCGAAATTTAAGCAATATTGAAAACGACGAGGACCTGTTCGACCACGTTCGGACAGATCCTCGTTTTCCATTGATTATGGCTCCACCGTAATCCCCAAAATCCGGGCCACCACAGGGGCCTGGCCGGCAGAGATTTTCGCGCCCTTCAGCTCAGCGCAGTTCTCCGAGAGCACCACCCGGTCCAGGGTGCAGCCGGTGAGATCCAGACCCCGCAGGGACGTTCGGAAGAGCTCCGCGCCGGTGAGATCCACCGCCTGGAGGGAGACCCTGGAGAGCCTGCTCTCAGAGAGGACGGCCTCCAGAAAAGAGACCTCCGCCAGAGTGTCCCGTTCCCAAAGGGTGCCGGAGAAATTGCCGTAGCGCAGGGAGACGCCCTGCAGAGCGCAGTCCTTGAAGCGGCTCCGGCGGAAGTCGGCGCCGTCTGCCTTGCAGCCGGCAAGGCGGCAGCGGCTCCAGAAGGAGACCGGGAGGCGGCAGTCTGCAAAGAGGCAGTCGGAGAGAATACAGTCATAGAAGGCCGCGCTGTCAAAGCGGCAGGCGGTAAAGCGGCAGGCGTGAAAGGAGACGCCCCGAAAGGTCAGATCCGAGAGATCCAGGCCCTCCACGCTCTCCCGGCAGAACTCCAGTCCCTCCAGCACCTCCGTGCCCTCCCGGGCCTCCTCCGCGGCCCGGGCCAGGATGCCGCTCACGGCCGCTTCCTCCGCTCCGGCGGGTAGAGGAGCTCCTCAAAGCTCTGGATATACACGTCACAAAAGCCCCGCATGGCCTTCTCATCCTGGGAGAAGAAGGGGTCATAGACCCCCACCACCCGCATTTTGGCGCTCCGGGCGCCCTGACAGGCGGCGAGGCTGTCGTCAAAGACAGTGCAGTCCTCCGGGCGGACCCGGTGGGCCTTGGCGGCGGCCAGCCAGAGGTCCGCTGTCTTCTTCTCCAGGCCCAGCTGCTGGGCGAAGGTGATCTGGTCAAAGTATTTCTCCAGCCCCAGCTTTTCCAGCGCCGTGTAGCAGTGCTCCGGCACGCTGGAGGTCACCACGCCCATGGCCCGGCCCTCCCCCTTGCACTGCTTCAGATAGGCCCGGACGCCGGGCTTTACGTTGACGTGGGCGTAGAGGTCCTTTGCAAGCTCCATCCACTCCGCCATGATCTCCTCGCAGCTCTCGCTCAGGCGGCAGAACTCCTTGGTGAACTTCGCCGCCAGGGGGAAGATGGTGTGGGCCACGCCCTCGTAGTAGGCGTGGGTGTAGGGCAGGCCCCGCCGGGCCAGGAATTCCCGGTCCACATTCTTCCAGATTCCGTTGGAGTCGATGAGGGTGCCGTCCAGATCAAAGAAAAACATCGTTTACGCCTCCTCCTGTTCCAGCCGGAAGCGCCAGGGGAAGTCCCTGGCCTCCTCCGCGTAGTCCACGCCGATCCGGGGGCCGGCGCAGATCCGCTCCCGGGGAGGGGGCGGGCAGCAAAGGCCCAGGTCCGCTGGGGAATCGCAGAGGAACAGGGTGTCTCCGGTCAGGTCCAGGCCGTTCTCCGCCCGGGTGAGGGCGAGGCCCTGGCACACCTTGCCGGGGCCGTTTAAGAAGTTTTTCCGCCGGTAGGGCGTCAGGGGCTTGTTCCCGAACCGCAGGCGGAGGATGGTGTCCGTGCCGGCCAGGGGCTCCAGGCTCCGCAGCAGCACGGCGGCGGGCTCCCCTTCAGGCTCCGTGACAAAGTTCAGGCAGTGGTACATGCCGTAGATGAGATAGACATAGGCCCGGCCGGGAGGGCCGAAGAGGGTCTCCGTCCGGGGGGTGCGGCGGTAGTTGTAGGCATGACAGGCCTTGTCGCAGCGGCCGATGTAGGCCTCCGTCTCCGTGATGCGGCCCGCCAGCAGCTCGCCGTGCAAGACCCGCACCAAGACCTTGCCCAGAAGCGCCCGGGCGCAGTCCACCGTGCCGCCCATATAAAATTCCTGGGAAAGCCTTGCCATTTTCTCACCCCGGTGCTAAAATATCACTTCGCTGTGGCTTGTCCCACAAGTATACCACGGAAGAGAGCAGAAGTCCAATGAAAGTCAACCGCATTCGTCAAAACCTCCTGCCGCTGCTGACGGCCATGATCTGGGGCGGCGGCTTTGTGGCCCAGAGCGTGGGCGCGGAGCACATGGGAGCCTTCACCTTCAACGCACTGAGATCGCTGGTGGCATTCGCCTTTTTGCTGGTGCTGTGCGCCGTGCTGCGGCTCCTGCGGCGGCAGAACGGCCCGGCGGCCCCGGAGAGCTCCTGGCGGGAGCTGGTGCTGGGAGGGCTGTGCTGCGGTGCGGCCCTGGCGGTTTCCAGCTACTTTCAGCAAAAGGGGCTGGAGACCTCCACGGCGGGAAAGGGAGGCTTCATTACGGCGCTGTACATTGTGATTGTTCCCATCGCCGGGCGGCTTTTGGGCCGGCGGGTGCCCAGAGCCGTCTGGGCCAGCGTGGCCCTGGCCGTGGTGGGGCTGTACTGCCTGTGCATCAACGAGGCCTTTACCATCACCGCGGGGGACCGCTATCTTCTGATCTGCGCCTTCTGCTTTTCCGTGCAGATTCTCACCGTGGACCACTTCTCCCGGCGGGTGGACGGCGTGGCGCTGTCCTGCGCGCAGTTCCTGGTGACGGGGCTGCTGTCCTCCGTTGGGATGCTGACAGAGACCATGCCCGCGCCGGCGGTATGGGGGGCGTGCGTGTGGCCGGTGCTGTACGCGGGCGTCTTCTCCAGCGGGTTTGGCTACACGCTGCAGATTCTGGCCCAGAAGGACGGGGACCCGACGGTGGTGTCGCTGCTGCTGAGCATGGAGTCGGTGTTTGCCGTTCTGGCGGGGGCCCTGTTCCTCCATGACCGCATGAGCGGCCGGGAGTATCTGGGCTGCCTCTTGATGCTGGCCGCGGTGGTCCTGGCCCAGCTGCCGGACCGGAGGGCCGGACAGGCCGCAGGTGCGGAAAGGGCTTGATTCATCTGCCGGGAGTGCCCCGGCAGATTTTTTGCCCCCCGCGCCGGGAGGAGATTTCCCGGGGAGGTCTTTATTTTATCCGGAAACTGCCGATATACTATAAGGGAGTCAATATCTGGAAGAGGAGGGAGACACCATGGAGCTGACACAGGTATCCGGCGCCGCGGGGACAATTCCGCAGCAGCCGGAGACGGCGGCCGTCCGGCAGGAGTCCCGGACCTCCTCCCGTGATACCGCCCCCACCCTGGCGGAGATGATGAAGGACGCCAGGGAGAAGGCCGAGGCGCGGCGGGATCAGTTCCAGAGGATCAAGCCGAAGCAGCGCTATGGGGATGCCCCCATTGAGGCCTATGCCCGGCTGGCCAGGGCCAGAAACCAGGCGGCGGTCAGCTCTGCCGCCGGCTTTGCCCGGCGGAAGATTGTCCAGCTCCAGAGCGCCAAACGGACGGACAGCGAGAACGCCCAGCAGATTCAGGCGGCCATCAACCAGCTGCGCAAGGCCGTCAGCCGGGCGGGGAAGAAGAAGCAGGACCTGACCCGGGAGCAGGCGGCGGAAAAGCGCCGGGTCAAAATGGAGAAGGAGAAGCATCTGCGGGAGGCCAGACGGCTGCGGCAGGAGCTCCGCCGGACCCAGGCCCTGCGGGCGGTCCGGGAGTCCGGCTATATCCGGGAGGCGGAGGTGGACAGCCGGATGCAGTCCTACATCGCCAAGACCCAGATGGAGCTGCGGGAGCAGGCCCAGACCCTGTCCGCGCAGATCGGGCCGTCCCTGGAGGCAGCCGTGCAGCAGTATGCCGCGGCCTCCGCGGCCCCGGCGGAGGGCGCCTCGGGCGGGGAGATCAGCGTGCAGGCGTGAGGAGCCCTGTGCGATCTGACATGAAAATGGAGGATTGCACAGATGATTTTGTGCATTCCGCCCTTGACAGATGCGCCTCAGGGATGCTACAATGCAAAAAACCGTTGAGGAAGAGTGAGTAGGTTTCGTTCCCTTTTCTCCAGAGAGCTGCCGGTGCTGGGAAGGCGGCGGAAAGCGCGGGACTGAATGGGCTTCCGAGGGCAATCAGAAATCCGGCCGCGGGCTGTGAGAGTATGTGCGACGGAGCGGGACCCTCCGTGAACAAAGGTCAGCATATGTTGGTATGCGTAGAGTGGGCGCGCCCGGAGGCGCGTCAAGCCGGGTGGTACCGCAGGAAAGTGATTTCCTGTCCCAGCAAATGGTTGCTGGGACAGGTTTTTTGTATTTTCAGGAGGAATGAAGGATGAGACGATTGACGAAACGATGGCGGCCCTGGGCCGAAAAACCGTACAGAATGCAGGAAAAACAGGAATCACCTTTGGAAAGAGAGGAATATTGACTATGAAAAAGCTGATGAGTATTGTATTGACCCTGTCCCTGACCCTGGCGCTGACCGCCTGCGGCGGCTCTCCGTCTCAGACGAATGACTCCGACGCCCGGCAGGACGCCGATGGAACGGTCTATCGGATCGGTATCTGCAACTATGTGGACGACGCATCCCTGAATCAGATTGTGGAGAACATCCAGACCCAGCTGGAGACGCTGGGGGAGACCTACGGCGTCACCTTCGACGTCTCCTATGACAACTGCAACGCCGACCCCAATGTCCTCAGCCAGATCATCGCCAACTTCATCGCCGACGATGTGGACCTGATGGTGGGTGTGGCCACCCCCGTGGCCATGGCCATGCAGGCCGCCACGGAGGACAATCAGATCCCCGTGGTGTTCTCCGCCGTGTCCGACCCCGTGTCCACCGGCGTGGTGGCGGATCTGAACGCTCCCGGCGCCAATCTCACCGGCACCTCCGACTATCTGGACACCAACTCCATCATGGAGCTGATTCTGGCCGCCAACCCGGACACCCAGAAGATCGGCCTCCTGTATGACCAGGGCCAGGACTCCTCCGCCACACCCATCGCCCACGCCAAGGAGTATCTGGACGCCAAGCACATTGCCTACGTGGAGCGCACCGGCACCACCACCGACGAGGTGATGCTGGCCGCCAAGGCCCTGGCGGCGGACGGCGTGGACGCCGTGTTCACCCCCACGGACAACACCATCATGACGGCGGAGCTGGCCATCTACGAGACCTTCATTGAGGCGGGGATTCCCCACTACACCGGCGCGGACTCCTTCGCCCTCAACGGCGCCTTCCTGGGCTACGGCGTGGACTACGCCAACCTGGGTGTGGAGACAGCCAACATGGTGGCCGAGATCCTGGTGAACGGCGCGGACCCCGCCGCTACTCCCGTCATGACCTTTGACAACGGCACCGCCACGGTGAACAGCGAGACCTGCGCGGCCCTGGGCCTGGACTACGACACCATTGAGGCCGCTTTCGCGCCCCTGTGCACCAAGGTGCAGAGCATCACCACCGCCGAGAGCTTCGGTGATCTGAACCAGTAATACTGTTTCTTGATAAAAAGATTTAAAAATCTTTTTATGGCGGTGTTTCACGCCGCCGCGCCTGCGGCACTCCAAGAAAAGTATTGACGACATTCTTGGCGGCTGCGCCGCCAGGCCGCATTCTGCGGCCCAATAAGACGATTACATCGTTTTATTAAGAATTCTTCTAAACAGACTACGGCGCCGCCGGAGAACCCTCCGGCGGCGCTGAAAGGAGACTGCTGTTTATGGACCTTGCGCTGATTCAGACCGCCCTGGAGCTGGGCCTTGTCTGCTCCCTGACGGTACTGGCGCTGTTTTTGAGCTACTCCATGCTGGGGGTCTGCGACCTTTCCACCGACGGCTGCTTTACCCTGGGTGCCGCCGTGGGGGCGGTGGTGGCCATCTCCGGGCACCCCTATCTGGCGCTGCCGGCGGCCATGCTGGCCGGCGTCTGCTCCGGCTTTCTCACGGCCCTGCTCCAGACCCGGATGGGCATCAACAGTCTGCTGGCGGGCATCATTGTCAACACGGGCCTTTACTCCGTCAACATCTGGGTGATGGGGGGCAAGTCTTTGCTGAACATGAACCAGACCGACACGGTGTTCACCAAGGCCCGCGGCCTGCTGGAGGGGACGCCTCTTGCGGGGCAGTACACCCTGGTGACGGCGGCGCTGGCCGCGGCGCTGACGGCGGTATTTCTGACGCTGTTTTTGAATACCCGCCTGGGCCTTGCCATCCGGGCCACCGGCGACAACCCGGACATGGTGCGCTCATCCTCGGTGAACCCGGTGTTCACCACCACCGTGGGGCTGTGTGTGGCCAATGCCTTCACGGGTCTCTCCGGGTGCCTGCTGGGACAGATGCAGAAGTCCGTGAACATCGACATCGGCAGCGGCATGGTGACGATTGCCTTGGCGTCTTTGCTGATCGGCAGCACGTTCTTCGGCCGGGGCGGCATCGGGGCGCGGGCCGCGGGCATGGTGGCAGGGGCGTTTTTGTTCCGCCTGGTGTACACCGTGGCGCTGCGCTTTGAGATGCCGGCCTATATGCTGAAGCTGGTGTCGTCGCTGATTATCATTCTGGCCATCTCCGGCCCCTATCTCCGGGACCAGTGGCCCATGCTCCGCCGCCGCATGACCCATGGGAGCGGCGTGAAAGGAGGGCGGTGAGCGATGCTGACCATTTCCGGAATCTCCAAGACCTTCAACCCCGGCACCGTCAACGAGAAAAAGGCCCTGACGGACCTGTCCCTCCACCTGGAGAGGGGGGACTTTGTCACCATCATCGGCTCCAACGGCGCGGGCAAGTCCACGCTGTTCAACGCCATCTGCGGGGATTTCCTCACAGACGCGGGGTCGATTGTGGTCAATGGCCAGGATATTACCTTCATGCCGGCGTATCAGCGGGCAAAGCACATTGGCCGGCTGTTCCAGGACCCCATGCGGGGCAGCGCCCCGGGCATGACCATTGAGGAGAATCTGGCGCTGGCCGCCGGCAGCGGCGGATGGTTCTCCCATGTGAGCCAGGAGGAGAAAAAGCGCTTCCGGGACCGTCTGGCGCTGCTGGACATGGGTCTGGAGGACCGGATGAAGCAGCCGGTGGGGCTGATGTCCGGCGGACAGCGGCAGGCGCTGACGCTACTGATGTCCACCATGAATCCGCCGTGGCTCCTGCTTCTGGATGAGCATACGGCCGCCCTGGACCCCGGTACGGCGGAGAAGGTGCTGAAGCTGACCCGGGAGATCGTGGAAGAGCACAGGATCACCACGCTGATGGTGACCCACAATATGCAGCAGGCACTGGAGCTGGGGAACCGGACGCTGATGATGGACCGGGGACGGATCTTGTTTGACGTGTCCGGCGAGGAGCGGAAGGGCCTGACGGTGGAGGATTTGCTGCACCGGTTCAAGACGGAGGCCGGCAAGGCTCTGGACAACGACAGGATGCTACTGGGCTGAGACCGGCGTCTGCCGGACAGAGCGGCGGAGCTGAGGGCGGCAGTATCAGGAGTATGAAAAAGCAGACCGGCGGAGAGGCCGGTCTGCTTTTTTGTGGTTAAGGACGGGGCAGCGGGTGCTGCTGCGGCTCCGTATAGCCCAGAGCGCCGGAGAGCTTTGCAACCGCCTGCCGCAGTGCGTCGACCACCTGGGCGATCTTGGATTCCACCATGTGGGAGGTGTAGCCGCTGACGCTCAGCGCTGCGGCGATCCCGCCGGTGTAGTCCCGGATCGGCATGGCCACGCAGATCAGATCCTGGTCGTATTCGCAGCAGTCCATGGCGTATCCCAGCCTGCGGACCTTCTCCAGCTCGTGGACCATGGCCTCCGCGGACATGATGGAGTTCTCCGTCATTTGGACGATCTCATGGGAGGCGTAATAGCGGACGACCTCCTGATTGCTGAACTCTGAGAGAAAGATTTTTCCAAGGCCGGTGGCGTGCATGGGCTGCCGGTCCCCTACGGAGACGACGGCGTGGAGCCGGCTGACAGGCTCCCGCTTGTGGATAATCACCACCTCGTCGTCACTTTTGATGCCGAGATTGACGGTCTCAGAGACCTGTCCGCACAGATCGGAGATGATCTCGGCATAGTTGGTGGAGAGCAGGCTGCTGGTGGTGGGAACGGAGAGCCCCAGCTCATAAAGGCCCCAGCCCAGCCGGTAGGTCTGGGTGCTCCCGATTTTTTCCACGATGCGGTAGGATAGATACGTGTCCAGAATCCGATGGACGCCGCTCTTGCTGATGCCGGTATGTTCACTGATTTCCGTGATGGTGATGCCGGTGGCAGAGGGATGATTGACCATGTAAAAGAGAATATCCATGGATTTTTCCAGAGTCTGCACCGGGTACTTGGGACGGTAACTGGTTCTTTTCATCTGGGGGCTCCTCCTGCTGTACTGCTTGTCATAAGTGCAGTGTACCATATCCGCCCAGGTTTGACAATCCTTTTATCCCCCGGGGCGGCCTGTCGGCGGGGGAGGGCGCCGTGTCCCGGGCGGAGACAAAAAGGCGCTTCCGGTCCCGGAAGGAGACCGGAAGCGTCTGATGGGTCTGAAAAGAGACGGTGAAAGGTCGGGCTGCCTGTCAGCCGAGGGCCGCGGATTGCAGCTGGTCAAAGGCCTCCATGCACGCATCCACGCTGGCGCCGCCCAGCAGCTGCCGCACGATCAGGCAGGTGTTGCCCCACTGCTCCACGTTCATCCCCGCGTTGGAGCCCAGCACGTAGATGCCCTCCTCGATCCGGTCGTTGAGAGGCTTTAACGCGGGAACACAGTCTACCTTCACATTTTTAGAGGGGGAGATCACCCGGTTGGTCTCCGCGAAAAGCTGGAGGGCTTCGTCGGAGAGGATGACGTCCATCACCTGCATGGCGTCCTCGGCGTGCTCTGCCTGAGCGCCCACGGCCCAGCCGGTCATGGGCATCACCGGCATCTGGCCCCGATCTGTGGGGAAGCCGATGACCTGCATCTCAAAGTCCGTTTTGCCGTAGGCGGTCTCGGTATTGGCCGCTCCCCAGTAGGCCATGACAATGGGCGTCTTTCCCGCCAGGAAATCCGGCCCTTCGGCCTCGATGGCCTCGCTGACCAGGGCCTTTTCCGCATCGATGTAGCCGTGGTCGATGAGGGTCTGGAGGAATTCAAAGCCGGGGCGCATATAGTCGCTGTACCGGGCCTCGCCGCTGTTGAGGGCGGCGATCTCCGCCTGGGTGTTCCCGCCGTTATAGAGGTCGGCATAGGCCAGGGCAAAGACGAAGGTCTCCAGCCACCAGCGGTTGGCGCCGATGGGGGTCTCAATTCCGTTCTCCTGGAACACCCGGCAGCACTCCAGAAATTCCTCCGGCGTGTTGGGCAGGGCCAGGCCGTACTGCCGGAACAGGTCCACGTTGACGAACAACCCGTAGGCCACCACCTCCTGGGGGATGGCCACCAGCTTGCCGTCCACGGTATTGGCGGTGCGGATGATCTCCCGCAGATTCTTCGCGCTCTCAAGGCCGGAGAGGTCCATCAGCTTTCCCTCGGCCCCCAGGGCCAGAACGGTGTCCGGGTTGAGCAGGTAGAGATCATCCATATTGTTCCGGGCCCGGTCCAGGGCCACCTCGTCGTAGGTCCTGTCCTGGTAGTCCTCCGCGGTGTAGGTCCAGTAGTCCACGGTGACCCCAAGCCGCTCCTCCGCCATGGCAATGGTCAGGTCCGCCGCGGTCCGCGCCACATTCTCCTCTCCCGGGTTGATCTTCTCCATGGGGCTGAACAGATTGACGGTCCGCTTGGGTTCCCGCTCCGGGAGGATGAGATTTTTAGGGGGCTCCTGGCCGCCGCAGGCGGCCAGCGATAGCAGGGTAAGGGCCGCAAGACAGACGGCGGCTCCCCGCCGGAGAGCTCTTGATGTTACAAACTGTTTCATTCTAGATCCTTTCCTCTGGTACATTTTCGGATGACATTTTTCAAAAGTGCCACGTCCAGGGGTTTGGCCACATGGGCGTCCATGCCGGCGTCCAGGGCGGCCTTTTCATCCTCGGCAAAGGCGTTTGCCGTCATGGCGATGATGGGAATCCGCCGCGCGTCGTCTCGCGGCAGGGCGCGGATGGCTCTTGTGGCCTCGTGGCCGTTCATGACCGGCATCTGTACGTCCATCAAAATGGCGTCAAATTCTCCTTCTGCCGCCTGCTGGAAGCGCTCTACGGCCAGACGGCCGTTTTCGACAATCTCGCAGGAGGCGCCCTCCATCTCCAGGAGCTCCGCCAGGATCTCCGCGTTGATCTCGTTGTCCTCTGCCGCCAGGAACCTGAGTCCCTCCAGGTTGCCGCTCTTCTCAGGCTCGGATGGGGCGGTTTCCTCAGGGACCGCCCACATCTGCGCGACTTTTTCGCGGAAGGCGGAGAGGAAGAAGGGCTTGGTGAGAATGGCGGCATTGCCGATCTGGAGCGCTTCCTCCACCCCTTCTGCGTCGTATTCGGCAAGGAGCAGAATGGGGACCTGGGGAAGGGCCTGCCGCAGGGCCCGGGCAGCCTGAAGACCGTCGGGCGCCGGGGTCTCCCAGTCCAGCAAAGCCAGCTGGAAGTCCCCGCTGCCGGATTGAATCCAGCGCAGTGCCTGCTCCAGGTTGACGGCGGTGTCCAGCTGAAGGCCCGTATCCTCCATGAGCGTCTGCATATTCTCCCGGTTCTCCGGGTCCTCGTCAATGGCCAGAATCCGGGAGATTCCATGCTGCTCCCAGAACTCCCGGTCCGCCTGCTTTTCCAGGATGCGCAGCTCCAGATCCACCCGGAACAAAGAGCCCCGGTCCACCTCGCTGAAGACCTCGATGGTTCCGCCCATGAGCTCCACAATGCTCTTGGTGATGGCCATGCCGAGCCCGGTGCCCTGGACCTTGTTGGTGGTGCTGTTCTCCGCCCGGGTGAAGGCGTCAAAGATGGTCTTCAGGTACTCCTGGGTCATGCCGTAGCCGTTGTCCTCCACCTCGATCCGGATGTGCTCATATTGATTGGAGTGCTGCTTGAGTCCAATGATCCGGAACCAGATCTGACCGCCGTCCGGCGTGTATTTCACGGCATTGGAGAGGAGATTGATGAGGATCTGATTGATCCGGGTTTCATCGCCCACCAGATACTCGTGGCGCACGCCGGTGACCTCCACGTGGAACTCTTGCCCCTTGGCCTTGGCCATGGGCTGGATGATGGCCTCTGCGGAGGAGACCACGTCGTTGAGGGCGAAGGGCTCCAGGTTGAGCACCACTTTTCCGCTCTCAATTTTGGAGACGTCCAGAATATCGTTGATCAGGCTGAGAAGATGCTGGCCGGAGGCCATGATCTTTTTCGTGTACTCCCGGACCTTGACCGGGTTTTCCGCGTCCTTGGCCAGAAGGGTGGTAAAGCCCAGCACCGCGTTCATGGGGGTGCGGATATCGTGGGACATGTTGGACAGGAACATGGTCTTGGACTCGCTGGCAATCTGGGCGGCCTGCAGCGCCTCCGACAGCTGCTGGCTGTAAATCTGCCGCTCCGCCTCCCGCTCCTTGCGGATCTTATCCTGCTGCCTCCAGTTGAAATAGTACAGGAGGATGCAGAGAAGGAAGGCCGCCAGCATGGAGACGACGACATAGATGATACTTTGATTAACGGTCCGCCCCTCCTGCTGGATGGCCTCTACCGGCACGTAGCCCACCAGAAAGATGGTGCCGTCGTTGACAGACCACATGTAGTTGAGGGCCTGAACATCCCGGATATCATGGTAGAAGAGAATGTTGTTTCCGCTCTTGAGACACGCCTCCACCTCGTCCTGGATGCCCAAGTCCTGGATGTTGTTGGCCCGGTAGAAATCGGTCAGGTTCAGGTGGCCGGCATTCCGCATCCCCATCCCCTTGGGCTTGAGAACAAACCGCTCGCTCACGGCGTCCATGATGTACAGCGAGGCCTGCTTGTTGTAAAAGCCCTCCGGCAGGGATTTGTCGATGGCGTCGTAGATGTATTCGGCATAGAGGGTTCCGATCTCCGTGCCGTCGCGCTCCACGGGGCACTTGATGGTATAGGACCAGGTGCCCATATAGTTCAGATAGGACTGGGAAATCGGCATCCCCATCACGGTTCCGCCGGCGGAAAAGTCCAGCTCCTCCCCGGTAAAGCGCTCTCCGGTATTGGAGACGCCCTCCGTCTCCCCGGACAGGATCAGAGACATCTTCGACATGGTCTGGTTTTTCTCGTAGGCGCGGATGTAGGCCTCCGGGTCCTCCACCCGGGCAAGCTCCTGGGCGGTCAGCGACTGAAACTCCGCCTCGCTCCGCAGAATCGCCTCAATGGTGCTCTGAATCAGATCCAGGCTCTCGCTCAGGTTCTGGATGGCCGAGGCAGACATCTCCTGCGTGGTTTTCTGTGCTACCGTATATACAATCGTCCCCAAAACGCAAAAAACCAGCACAATGGAGAGGAGCAGGGGCAGCCCTCTCCGTTTTTCCGGAATCTCTTTCATTGGCAATCTCCATTTCGAAGCTTGGAAGCATATGATCCGGGGCTTTCCCTGTCAGGGCGCTCCCGGTGTGCTCCCAGGGCGGTTCCATGAGACGGAGCCCAACTGGTGTGATATATTCATTATACTATTCTCCCCTTTGGAGTGTCAATAGTCCGGGACAGGGGAGCGGGAGCGAGGACGTTTGAATTTTTAAGGGGGGATTCTTGGAAAATGGTTGTTTTGCGGAGCTGTTTCAGAAGATTTTAGAGGAAAAGACGGCGGCGGAGTCCCAGCGCGGACCGCAAAAATCTGTACCATCGCGGCATCCGGAGCGGGCGGCCTGGCCCGAATGCCGCGATGGTGATTTTGTCACGGAAGAGACGGCGAAAACGGGGTATCCTGTACCCATAAAACGATGAAGGAGGAACTGCAATGTCTGTACTGCAGATTACGAAGGAGAACTTTGAGCAGGAGGTACTCCGGAGCCGGGAGACGGTTCTGCTGGACTTCTGGGCCGACTGGTGCGGCCCCTGCCGGATGGTGGGCCCGGTGCTGGAGGAGATTGCCGGGGAGCGCACCGACATCAAGGTTGGAAAGATCAATGTGGATGAGCAGCGGGAGTTGGCGGCGGCGTTTCAGATCATGAGCATCCCCACGCTGGTGGTAATGAGGGGCGGCAAGGCCGTCAACCAGGCGGTGGGTGTGCGGCCGAAGCAGCAGATCCTTGCGATGCTCTGAAAAGGAGGCAGACGGGATGGGATTCTTTGATTTTTTGCGGCCGCCGGACATCAACGAGGGTCTAAAACAGTTTGCCGGGACGCCCGGCGCGGTACTGCTGGATGTGCGCACCCCGGAGGAGTATGCCCAGGGCCGCCTTCCGGGGAGCCGGAACCTTCCGCTGGACGAGATCGGCCGGGCGGCGGAGCTCGTCCAGGACCGGAACACGCCGCTGTTCGTGTACTGCCACAGCGGGGCCAGAAGCAGCCGGGCCGCCGCGTTGCTGCGGCGGATGGGCTGCGCGCATGTGACCAATATCGGCGGGATTGCCGGATATCGCGGAAAGGTGGAGCGGTGAGATGAAGGTTGTGATGGTAGGCGGTGTGGCGGGAGGCGCCACGGCCGCGGCGAGAATCCGCCGGCTGGATGAGCAGGCGGAGGTGGTGGTCTTTGAGCGGTCCGGCTATGTCTCCTATGCCAACTGCGGCCTGCCCTATTACATCGGCGGTGTGATTGAGGACCCGGCGGAGCTGACGCTCCAGACGCCGGAGAGCTTTTGGCAGCGCTTTCGCATTGATATGCGGGTGAGGCATGAGGTGACGGCCATCCACCCGGAGAAAAAGACGGTCTCCGTGCGGAATCTGGCCACGGGGGAGGACTTCGAGGAGTCCTACGACAAGCTCCTGCTCTCCCCCGGGGCAAAGCCCACCCGGCCGGCGCTGCCCGGCACGGGGCTGGAGCGCCTGTTCACCCTGCGGACCGTGGAGGACACCCTGCGCATCCGGGAGTTTGTGGAGCGCAGCCGTCCGCGGTCCGTGGTTCTGGCCGGCGGCGGCTTCATCAGCCTGGAGACGGCGGAGAACCTCCGGGAGCTGGGGATGGACGTCACCATCGTCCAGCGGCCCAGACAGCTGATGAACCCCTTCGACCCGGAGATGGCCGCCTTCATTCACGCAAAGCTCCGGGAGCGGGGCATCCGGCTGCTGCTGGGCCGCTCCGTGGAGGGCTTTGAGGAGGCCGGCGGTGCCGTGCGGGTGCTGCTGAAGGACGAGGAGCCCCTGACGGCGGACATGGTGGTTCTGGCCATCGGCGTCACTCCGGACACCCGCCTTGCCCAGGAGGCCGGGCTGGAGCTTGGCATCCGGGGGAGCATCGCGGTCAATGACCGGATGGAGACCTCCCACCCCGATATCTATGCCGTGGGGGACGCCGTGCAGGTGAAACACTTCGTCACCGGCACCGATGCGCTGATCTCTCTGGCCGGCCCCGCCAACAAGCAGGGGCGGATTGCGGCGGACAACATCTGCGGCGGGGACAGCCGCTTCACCGGCTCCCAGGGGTCCTCGGTCCTCAAGGTGTTCGATATGACCGCCGCCTCCACCGGTGTCAATGAGCAGAACGCAAGGAAGGCCGGTATCGACTGCGACAAGGTCTATCTCTCCCCGGCCAATCACGCCGGGTACTATCCCGGCGGCAGAATCATGACCATGAAGGTGGTCTTTGAGCGGGGGACGCTCCGTCTGCTGGGGGCGCAGATCGTAGGCTTTGAGGGCGTGGACAAGCGGATTGACGTGCTGGCCACAGCCATTCGGGCGGGCCTGACGGCGCCGGATCTGAAGGAGCTGGACCTGGCCTATGCGCCGCCCTACTCCTCCGCCAAGGACCCGGTGAACATGGCGGGCTTCCTGATTGAAAATCTGACCAGGGGCGCGGTGGAGCAGTTCCACTGGGACGAGGCGGACGCCCTGCCCCGGGACGGAAGCGTGACATTGCTGGATGTGCGGACGCAGGAGGAGTATGGCCGGGGCCACATGGAGGGCTTTTCCTGTATCCCGGTGGATGAGCTGCGGGAGAGAATCGGAGAGCTGGAGCCGGAAAAGCGGGTCTATGTGGTCTGCCAGAGCGGCCTGCGCAGCTACCTCGCCTGCCGCATCCTGACCCAGAGGGGATTTTCCTGCGCGCATCTGGCCGGGGGCTACCGGCTGTATGAGAGCGCCGTCTTGGACCGCGCCGCCGCGGAGCAGGCCTTCCCCTGCGGAATGGATCGAAGCTGAGAAAACCCGCCCGCCGCATGGTGCGGCGGGCGGGTCTTTAGAGCCTATCCCCAAATCATCCGCAAGCAATCTGCGCACGTCTTCTTTCGGGATAGGCTCTTAGTTTCCGCACAGGGCGGCGAGCCCCTTGGGATCGGTGAGCTCCACGCGGCCCCGGGACAGATGCACCAGGCCCTCGTCCTGGAAGTAGCGGAGCATCCGGGTGACCACCTCCCGGGCAGAGCCCAGGTGATTGGCGATTTTCTCATGGGTGATGGGCAGGGAGGTGGTACCCTCCAGGGCGCTCTCCTGGAGCAGAAAGTCCGCCAGGCGCTGGTCCACCCGCTTCCACAGGATCTGCTCCATCAGCCACATGACCTCGGAGAAGCGGCTGCTCATCAGGGCGTTGGTATAGTTGGCCGCAGCGGCGGACTCCTCCATCAGCGACTGGTAGACGTCCGGCGGGATGACCCACACCAGGGTGTCCTTTTCCGCCTCGATGGAGACATCAAACTGGATGCTGTGCAGGATGCAGGAGGCGGAGAACAGGCACACGTCTCGCTCAATCAGGCGGTAGATGGTAATCTCCCGCCCCTCGTCCGAGAGGATGTAGGCCCGCAGCTGTCCGGACTGGACCAGCAGCAGCCCCGTGCAGTCCAGGTTCCCCCGGTGGATGACGGCGCCCGCCGGAAGGCTCCGGCTGGTCACTGACGCGGAGAGGACCTGACGCTGAGCAGGGGTCAAGTCCTTCCAGATGGGAAAACAGTCCATAAATTCCATAGGCATCCCCCTTTGCAGCCCCGATGACGATTCCAGAGACCAGGCGGAACGGCGTCTTGTCTGGGATATCAAGATTATAGAGGAATCCGGGGTGCCTGTCAATTCCCCCGCCGGGGAGCGGAAGGCGGATTTCAAAAGCCCGCGTTTCGGAGCAGAGCGCTCCGAAACGCGGGCAGCTGTCGATGCAGCGTCTTATTCTTTTGGCAGCTCCCAGCCGGGGAAGAGGTCGGAGAAGTGGGGGACAGGCACCCGCTTTCCGTCCTTGTCCGTGACATAGGCCTCGAAGCCGTCGGCCACCCAGCTGGTGGAGTTGATGAGGAGCTTTCGGGCCTCCAGGATCTTGGCCTGCATCTCCTTAGAGGCGGTTTTCAGGTCCTGGTAGGCGATTTTCTTCGCCTCCTCCAGCTTCTTCTCCCGCTCCGCCTTGGCCTGGGCGATCTGGGCGGGCGTCATCGGCTCTTCCTTCTTCTCTGTCTCTGTCCCGGAATAGAGGGGCGCGACCACAATGTTCTGGAGGGGCGGGTTCTCCTGGAGCGTCAATTTGCTGAGGTCAATCCGGACGCCGCCCAGGTCCACCGCCGTCACGGAGGCGGGGTCAATGGCATAGGGGTGGGTGTTGCCGGTGGTCACCCAGGCCTTGCTGAGCCGCGGGTCCGGCGTGAAGATGCCTCCGCCCCTGCGTCCGTCCCAGATGCCCTTCAGGAGCTGGCCGTCCTTAGTCCAGACGCCGTTCAGCCGCACAGGGTCCAGCTTTTTGGTCTCGTTGGTGTAGTCGTTCTGGAGATCCAGCTTCTGGAGGGTTTCACACTCTGCCTCAGCGCCAAAGGCGGTGACGGTGACCTTCTGCACCTGGACGGGGATGCCCGCAACGGTGATGTCCACTGCGCCGGTGTAGACCAGGGGCTTGGCATACTTCTCCACTGTGAAGGTGAAGTCAAAGGGCCCGGCCGCCAGGGTCAGGGGCTCGTAGCCCTCATAGGGCCGGGACCAGTACTTGCCCTCGGCATTCCTGAAGAGCACCAGACTCTCCATATGAACTGTCAGCTCCGGCTTTTCCACATAGGGGAGGATGGAGACGCTCACCAGCAGCCGGTCCTTCCCGCCGCTGCGGACCAGGGTGGGCAGGTGGAAGAGCTCGGGCTCACCATGGCTCAGGGCCTCCTTCACCCGGGCGTCCATCTCCTCTTTGGTGGAGGGTGTGCGGGTCTCGGCCAAGAGCCTGTCCCTCTCCTCCCTTTCGCTCCGGACGTAGGTCTCCCGCTGATTCTCCGCCAGGGTGACCTGCATGACGTCCCGGTAAAGATACATGTTGTCGGGAACGTCCTCGGGGATCTTTACGCCGTCCATGGAGAAGGACAGCAGCAGCTTTTCCTCGTTCCAAAGGGCTCCGTCCAGGGTGAGGGTGACGCCGTTTACGGTCTGCTTCTGGCCGATGAGGGTGCCCATGCCGGCCAGGACCGCCTCGGCGGCCTTGGGGTCCCTGGCCCCGTCGGCATAGCCGGGGAACAGGGAGGTAAAGCTGGGCGCCGTTTCCGCCGCCAGGGCGGAGGCGGGCAGGCAGCCGAGGAGCAGCAGCGCCGCCCCCAGGCCGCAGAGCAGGGATCGAATGGTTTTTCTCATGATGTTTTTCCTTTCTTGTTCCGGCGGACCCCGAAAACGGGGCCCGCGTTTGGTTTGCTGGCAATGCGAATTAAGGGTAGAAATAGGGAAAATGTTACAATAGACGCCGTAGGGGCGGATATTATCCGCCCGCGCACAGGGAAACAGGCTGCCAAAAAGGATTTTCTATCGAGGGCCGACCCTTGTCCGGGGGGCGGGCGGCAGATTGCCGCCCCTACGGCTCCTATTGGGGGTATTTCGGACGCAAGAGGCAGGCGCGGCTCTTGAAATGTTACGATGGACTCCGCAGGGGGATCACCACATCCTCCCACAGCACCGCCTCCGCCTCGTCCAGGTCCACGGGCTTTTCAAAGCGCACGCTTCCCGTGTGGCCGGAGCCGAAGTCGCCCATGGTCAGCTGTCCGGGGTCTGCTTCGATCTCGGTGCCGTCCTTCATCCGCAGGGCGATCCGGACCTGGGGCCACGGGTCCTCGCCCTCCAGCTTGTACTGCCACCAGACGCCCAGGGGCGAGACGCTCATAGACAGCAGCGTCATGGTCTTCTCCCCCTGGGTCATGACCATGCCCTCCACCGGAAGCTCCCGCACTTGCTTCGTGTTCAGCTCCTCCGGGATGGGGATGTCCCAGGTTCCGGTCGCGTAATTCGGTGCAGTGGGCGCGTCGAATATGGTCTCGCGCTCCCTGTCCCCGATCCGCCGCTCGAGTTTCCGGACCTTGTAGGTGCTGCCGCCGACGTCAAAGGATACCGTCTCCTCCGCGACGATCACCGCCACATTGGGCTCCCGGGTTCCGGCTTCCAGCACGGTGAAGTGTCCAGAGGCCCCGGCCATTTCCCCGGGATGCTCCGCCCGCCATTTCTCAGATGGCCGGAGGCCGCCGAAGAGGTCCAGATCATCGTCCGGATGGAACACCGTTCCCTCCGGCGCGCGGATCTCCAGCACCAGATAGAGCTGGTTCTGGGACCCCAGGATGCGCAGGGGGGTGACGGTGACGCCGTCGTGCTCCACCGGGGGCGGGAGAAGGGGGTCCGCCGCTGTCTCCTCCGGGGCGGCGTTTTCCGGCTCCTCTCCGCCGATCTCCATATCGCCTACGATCTCCTGCTGCCGCTCATTCAAGCCGCCGAAGAAGGCGTTCCACAGCGGAACCGCCACGGCAACCGCCGCCGTAATCAGAAGGAGCACCGCAATCACCGCGGCAAAGCCCCGGGTCATTCCCAGGCCGGTTCTTTTGGCCAGGCGCTTTCCCCGGTACCGGCGGCCCTCTGTCTGCCTGGACAGGGAGACCTGGGCCTTTCGGGTGATCCGGGCCAGGGTGATTTCATCCATGGGGGGAACGTCGGTCTCCAGATCGTTCAGCAGGGCATACAGCTCGTTCATACCGCCACCTCCTTTTGCAGGATCTTCCGGGTCCGGTGGAGCCGCGCCCGGACGGCGGACTCCGTCAGGTCATAGCGTTTTCCGATCTCCGATGCCGTCTCCAGCAGCAGATAGTGCCGCAGGAAGATCTCCCCGTCCGGCGGGGAAAGGGACCTGATCCACTCCGCCAGGAGATTGCCGTGGATCTCCTGCTCCAAAAACTGGGAGTCCTCCTCGTCCCCGTCGAAGAAGGGGACCTCCTCCCGGCGGCGCAGCTGCCGCCAGCGGTCGATGGCCAGATTCCTGGCCGTGGTGATGACGAACCCCCGCAGCGTTCCGGCCTCCAGCTTCTCCCCGTTCTGCCAGATCCGGATCAGGGTGTCCGCCGCCACCTCCTCAATGTCTGCCAGCCTCCCCGGCAGGACGCGCCTGGCAATGGATGCCGCCAGGGGCGAGTACCGGGCGGAGAGCTCCGCCAGGGCCGCGTCGGGCTTGCGGCGCAGGGCGGCCAGCAGCTCCTGGTCTGTCATAGATCCGCCTCCTTTCGTGCGTTCATAAAAGAGTACGACGAAAACACACAGAGTGGTGCAAAAAAAATGAAAAAAGTTTCGCCGGCCTTTTCATCGGCGTCGCAAAGTCCGCAAAGCTTCGTTTCCGCCTCGCGGCGAAAACTGCGCCCGCTCCCTTGCTCCGCCTCTCCCCACAAAATCTGCGATTTTGCGGGGACCCCGGTGGGGGTGCAGGGGGCGGCGCCCCTTGCCAGGTTCCAGGGCAGCGCCCGGGCAGGCGAAGGAACCGTCGGCGTCAGGAGCCGTTCTCCAGCCGCACGGCCTTGGCGTAGAACGTCCCTGTCGGCATGGAGCAGGCGCTGGCGGCCTCCCTTAACGTGATTTTTTTGCTTCTCCAGTCCTGATGGACCTGGTGGAAATTCTCCGGCAGAGGAAGCGGCGGCCGGCCGAACTGCACGCCCCGGGCCTTGGCGGCCGCGATGCCCTCGGCCTGGCGCTGGCGGATGTTGCTCCGCTCATTCTCCGCCACGAAGGACAGCACCTGCAATACAATGTCGCTGAGGAAGGTGCCCATGAGGTCCTTGCCCCGGCGGGTGTCCAGCAGGGGCATGTCCAGCACGGCAATGTCGATCCGCTTCTCCCGGGTGAGAAGCCGCCACTGCTCCAGGATCTCCTCGTAGTTGCGCCCCAGGCGGTCGATGCTCTTGATGTAGAGCAGGTCGCTGCACTTGAGCTTTTTGACCATGCGCTGGTACTGGGGCCGCTGAAAGTCCTTTCCGGACTGCTTGTCCATGAAGATATTTGCCTTTGCAATGGAGAGCCCCTGCATGGCGAGGAGCTGCCGGTCCTCGTTCTGGTCTTTGCTGCTGACCCGGATGTATCCGTAAATTGACGCTGCGATGGGTTCCACCTCCTGTCGGGATCTTTTTGGGAAGGAGCGCTGTAAAAATGAAGATAGTTTGACAATATAGGAGGCTGGCGGAAAAAGCCAATACCATTTTTTCATTCCGGGCATCCGTGGCGCCGGTTCCGGATGGAGACGGCGGCAGGACCCGCGGCGCGCAAAAAGGCCGGCAGACTCCGCGCTGTGCGCCAGAGTCTGCCGGCCGGTATTCCGACAGGCGGTTGATCCGATTGGCATTACCAGGTATCAAAGTCCAGGGTTCTGCTCTTGCGCTTTTGGCGCCGGATTCCAGATTCCGCCTGTTTGAGCAGGTCCTCCAGGGACAGCTGGTTCTCCTCACCGTCCACCTCGACGATGCTGTATTTGAAGCTGCAGCTGTGGCAGAAGATCCGGTCGTCGTTCCGCTGGAAGATGGTCAGGATCTCCGCCATTTTCCGCTCAATCAGGTGTTTGACGTTGCCGGCCAGCACCAGACAGAACTTGTCGTCCTTGATACGGGCGAAGGTATCGCCGCTGCGGAAGTTTTTGCGGACTGTCTCCACGAAGTTTTGAATATATGCGTTGCCCACCTTGTGGCCGTAAGAGGTGTTGATGTCCTCCACGCCCTCCAGGTCCAGGTAGCAGAGCGTCGCGTTCTGGCGCTCCAGCAGGACCCGGCTCATGTATTCATCCAGGAATTTGCGGTTGTGAATCCCGGTGTCCGTGTCATGATAGACCTTGTCGGTCAGGTGGCGGGCATTCATCTTCTCCGCGGTGATATCGACGACAATGTGAACGCAGGAGGACCGCTCCTTCCACTCAATGGGGAAGGAGATCACGCGGTAGCAGGTGTGCTGCTCCCCGTCAACCTCCCGGACCTTATACCGCTCCGAGGCGTCCCACTCCAGAATCTTGGACTGGATGGAAAGGCGGTGCCGGCAGCCCTCGCAGAAAGAGCTGCTCCCGGCACCCTCCGGGGGCTGCTTGTTGCAGTGTACGATCTGCCGGCTCTCCTGGTCCACCACCAGAAGCCACTCGTCCCGCTGGTCCAGAAGGTCCACCAGCATCTCGGAATAGCTCTCGATGATCTCCGCCCGGTGCCGGGCCCGCTGGATCTCTTCCCGCAGCCGGGCCTCCCGCTCCTTCAGCTGCTTTGTCATGGCGTTGAAGGCCGTGGAGAACTCCCCCAGATGGGAGACACGCTGGGTGTAATCCCCCTTGGAGACCTGATTGGCCTGCCAAGTGAGATGCTTTAAACTGGCATGGAGATTTTTCAGCCCGCCGTACAGACAGCTGCTGCTTTCCGGGAAACCCAGGGAGAGATTGCCTTTGGACAGCTCTGTGGAGTAGGCGACCAGCTCCTCCGCCAGATGCTGGAAGGACTGCAGCGCCTCGCCCAGCTCCCGGCAGGACGCGCAGAGCCCGGCGGCATCCAGATGCGCCTGGGGCGCATCCTGCAGGATGTCCTCCAGATATTGCGCCAGCTGATGGCAGCTCCCCTCCACAGTAAGTGACTCCGATGCCGCAGGCATTGAGGTCTGTTCCGCCGGAACCTGCTCCGGCAGGCCGTTTTTCATTTCCGATTCCATTGACGCACCGTCCTTCACTGCTCTTGCGCTTCCGCCCGAAAGCGGCATACCCGGTCTCCGGCAGCCCGGCAATTCACCTCTACCGCGCGGCAGGGCTTCTTCGTATCAGCGGTCAGCAGACCTGCCGGAAATCCCTCGCCGCAGCTGCGGACCGTCCTTCCCGGCGTGGGCAGAGCGGAGCAGTCGGCATCCTCTGAGAGGGTGAGGACCAGTTTCCCGGTGTCCTCCTGGAGTACGCCCATCTTGAACGCCTCCAGCTTTTGCTGCAGCAGGGAGATAAAATCTGAAAATGCCAGGTTCAGATCCAGGACTTGTTCTGCAAAACAGCTTCCTGCCCGATACCCGGCACACCGGAAACTGCGGATCTGTTCCTCCGGACCGGATCGTGCGGTCAGCTCCTCTTGAAAAGAGTATTCCAACAGACGATAGATGACCACCGGAAGCCCCGCTCCCGGATTTTTCCGACCGCGGTTCTCTCCCGGCCTGACGATGGGTTCAGAGGCTCCGTATGCGGCAGACCGCTGCGGCATTCCATGGAGCATTCCTCACTTTGCTGCGTTTCTCCCGCTGCGTGGGGCACCAGGTGTCATGCCGACAGGGCAGAGGTTTCATTTCAACCATTGTACCATGGTTTTCAGGAATCTGCAATACTGCTGTTTGAGGTGGAAAGGCGCCTTCCATCTATGGCCGGGCGAAGGAATGCGTCGTTTCATGGCATACAGAACAGGGCCAGGGAGTGTTCTCCCTGGCCCTGTTCCTTCTGACCCTCAGCGGATCAGAGAGCCGCAGAGGCTGAAAAACCGCAGCAGAGGCTGCCAGAGGTTCGGGTGGTGTTCCAGCAAAAACGATTCCACCTCGCCCCGGGTCAGACCGCTGCCCCACAGCAGGACATGGGTGCCCACGGCGGTCTCCCCAATGGCTGTGCGGCCAGTCGCCGCGACACCCACGGCGATCTCCCGCCCGATGACCGCCACGCCGCAGCTGTAGATGCCGACGGCACAGGTGCCAAAGGCCAGCAGCCCCACTGAAAGCGCCCCCAGGGAGACGATGCCCAGGGACAGGGCGGCCAGAGCCAGCACTCCCACGGCAAAGGCCCCCACGCTGAGAAACCCTACGCTGAAGCAGCCCAGGGCCACCACGCCCACGGCGACATTTCCGATGGCGATGATTCCCCTGGCCACGCTGTCCCGGCCCAGGGTGTGGCGGCTCAGCCGGATGGAGACCAGGGGAAGGCCCCAGAGGCGGGTGGGGCTGTCATAGGAGTAGCCCCGGACGTACCGGGACAGCTCCTTTACCTGCTCTTCCAGGTCGGTGGGCCGGGACATCTCCGGCCAGGCCTCCCGGGCCAGATAGTCCAGCGAGACACCGAAAAGATCCGCCAGGGCGATCAGCTTCTCCAGCTCCGGTGTGGCGGTGCCGCTCTCCCACTTGCTGACGGACTGCCGGGTGACTCCCAGCTCCGCCGCCAGCTGCTCCTGGGACCAGCCCCGCTGGCGGCGCAGGTCTGCGATGTTTTCTGAGATGTGCAAAGGATGGTCCTCCTCCTGTTGGAATGGTTCCCATGCTACGCCTTTGAGGCGGATTTGACAAGAACGCGGCGGGTGGAAGTTTGTCAACCAGCGGTTGCGGACTGTCAGAAGGGGCGTTCCAGGTGTGTGACCGCGGGCATTTGCATTGGGATTTGGAGAGGGAGGGAATTCAGCAGAGGAGGCCATCCGAAATTCGGATGGCCTCCTGCCTTCTTAAAAACCGTGCCAGGAGACAGTGTTCTCCAGTGGCTCCCGGGCAGTGACCACTTGGTTTGCCGGGAAATCCGGATCGGGGTAGCCGATGGCGATGCCGCAGGCGATCCGAAGGTCCTCGGAGAGGCCCAGGTGCTTGCGCAGCACGTCCGGATAGGCGATACCCTGATACTCCACACAGGTGCCCAGGCCGTATTCCATGGCGGCCAGGCAGATGTTCTGGATCAGGCACCCGAGATCAAGACGGTAGGGGGCCTCCTCCAGAGAGCTGTCCATGCAGAGAATGATGGCGGCGGGGGCGTCGAAGAAGCGGAAGCCCCGCTCCGTCCACCAGTCCCGGCGCTCCCGGTCCTCCCGGGCGATGCTCATGGAGCCGAAGAGCTGCTTGGCCACGTCGATGTTTCTCCGGCGGTAGACGCCCTCCAGGGGAGGATAGTCCATGTCCAGCGGCATCCCCGCCTGTACCCGCCGCACATTCTCGGCGCAGATGGCTTTCAAGGGCTCGCCGCAGGCCACGCAGAGCTTCCAGGGCTGGGTGTTCTGAGAGGAGACCGCCCGGGATGCCAGCTCCAGAATCTGTTCCAGGGTCTTCCTGGCAACGGGCCGGTCTGTGAAGCCGCGGATGGAGCGCCGCTCCTGAATGGCCGCTCTCAGCTCCATGGCCTTACTTCGCGGCCTTGGCGGCCCGGATGGCCTCCGTCAGCATGGGCGTGACCTTGAACAGGTCCCCGCAGATGCCGTAGTCGGCGATCTCAAAGATGGGCGCCGTGTCGTTCTTGTTGACGGCAATGATGCACTCGGAGTCCTGCATGCCGGCCTTGTGCTGGATGGCGCCGGAGATGCCCAGAGCCACGTACACCTTGGGATGGACCGTCTTGCCGGTCTGGCCCACCTGATGGTCGGCGCTGAGCCAGCCGGAGTCGATGGTGGCACGGCTGCCGCCCACCACGCCGCCAAGCTCGGCGGCCAGCTCCTCGGCCAGCTTGATGCCGCCCTCCACATCCTTGCTGATGCCGCGGCCCACGGAGACGATGAAGTCCGCGCCGATGAGATCCACCAGCTTCTTGGCGGCCTTGACCACCTCCAGCACCTCGGTCTCCAGGTCGCTCTCGGACAGGGTGAAGGCGGGCTTTTCGATCACGCAGGCGTCGGCCTTGGCCTGGTCGAAGGGGTTCTTCTTCATGACGCCGGGGCGGACCGTGGCCATGCAGGGACGGAACCGGGGGCAGATGATGGAGGCCATCAGGTGTCCGCCGAAGGCGGGACGGGTCATCTTCAGATCCTTGGCGACATCCCGCTTCTCACCCAGCACCATGGCGGTGCCGACCTTGTCGATCTTGTCCTCGGGCAGCGTGGAGGCCTCCCGGAGGAACTCCTTGTAGTTGGTCATCTCCACGTCCAGATGGGTGCAGTCGGCGCACAGGCCGGTGTGCAGACGGGCGGCGCACCGGGGCGCCAGGTCCCGGCCGATGTTGGTGGCGCCGATGAGGAAGGCCTCGGGCTTGAGCTCCTCAATCACGTCGCAGATGACCTTGGCGTAGGCATCGGTGTTGTAGACCTTCAGCAGGGGGCTCTCACAGACATAGACCTTGTCCGCGCCGTAGCCGCCCAGCTCCTTGGCAAGGCCCTCCACGCCGTCGCCCAGCAGCAGTCCGCACAGGTTCACGCCCAGCTCGTTGGCCAGGTCGCGGCCCTTGGAGATCAGCTCGAAATCGGTGGGCATCAACTTGCCCTCGCGCTGCTCACAGAACACCCAAACGTCCTTGAAGGCAGCGATATCCGCACTGTTAAAAGTAGACATAGTCGTTCCTCCCCCTTCTTAAATGATGTGCTTGGCGGCCAGAATCCCGGCCAGCTTCTCGCAGGTGGCCTTGTCCGCGCCCTCCAGCATCACGCCGGCGCCCTTCTGGGGCGGGGTGAAGGAGGTGAGGATGTTGGTGGGAGAGCCGCTGAGGCCGATGGTGCTCTTGTCAATCAGGGGATCGTCCTTCAATGCCTCATAGTCAAAGGTGGTCAGGGGCTTCGAGTAGGCCTCGAACACGCCGCCCACGCTCATGTACCGGGGCTCGTTGAGCTCCTTGATGCAGGTGAGCAGGCAGGGGGTGTGGGTCCGGATAGTCATGTAGCCGTCCTCCAGCATCCGCTTGACGGTGACGGTGTCCCCGTCCTTCTGAATGTCGGCGGCGTAGGTGATCTGGGGCAGGTGCAGCTTCTCGGCGATCTGGGGGCCCACCTGGGCGGTGTCGCCGTCGATGGCCTGCCGGCCGCACATGACGATGTCGTCCTTCTCCACGCCGATGCGGTTGATGGCGGCGGCGATGATCTGAGAGGTGGCGTAGGTGTCGGAGCCGCCGAACTCCCGGGCGGAGACCAGCACGGCCTCGTCGGCGCCCATGGCCAGGGCCTCCCGGAGCATCCCGGCGGCCGGGGGCGGACCCATGGTGACCACGATCACCTTGCAGCCGGTCTCGTCCTTGAGCTTGAGAGCGGCCTCCAGGGCGTTCATGTCGTCGGGGTTGGTGATGGTCTGCATAGAGGCGCGGTTCAGCGTGCCGTCGGGATTGACAGCCACCTTGCCGGAGGTATCGGGAACCTGCTTAATAGAGACGATGATTTTCATTTTTACCTTTACCTCCTATCTTACTTCACGCCCAGGTTGCTGGCGATGACCATCCGCTGGACCTCGGAAGTGCCCTCGTAGATCTCGGTGATCTTGGCGTCGCGCATCATGCGCTCCACCGGGTACTCGCGGGTGTAGCCGTAGCCGCCGAAGAGCTGCACGGCCCGGCGGGTCACGTCGGAGGCGGCCTCGGCCGCGAAGAGCTTGGCCATGGAGGCGTCCATGGAGTAGGGCTCGTGAAGCTGCTTCTTCATGGCGGCGGCGTAGACTAAGTACTGGGCGGCCTGCATCCGGGTGTGCATGTCGGCCAGCTGGAACTGGGTGTTCTGGAACTGGCTCAGGCGCTTGCCGAACTGCACGCGTTCCTGGGTGTACTTGACGGCCTCGTTGACAGCGCCCTCGCCCAGCCCCAGGGCCTGGGAGGCGATGCCGATGCGGCCGCCGTCCAGGGTCTGCATGGCGATCTTGAAGCCCTTGCCCTCCTTGCCCAGCAGGTTCTCCTTGGGCACGATGCAGTCCTCAAAGATCAGATCGCAGGTGGAAGAGCCCCGGATGCCCATCTTCTTCTCATGCTTGCCGGTGGAGAAGCCGGGGAAGCTCTTTTCCACAATGAAGGCGGAGATGCCGTGGTTGCCCTGGGACTTGTCGGTCATGGCGAAGACCACGAAGGTGTCCGCCACGTTGCCGTTGGTGATGAAGCACTTGGAGCCGTTGAGGACGTAGTGGTCGC
>JAHZBA010000020.1 GCA_019423635.1 Clostridiales bacterium | reverse complement strand
CCGGGAAGATAGGTAGTGCCAACATCACCCCCCCGACAGTATATCTGCCGGGGGGATTACTTTTTGAAAGAAAAGAGCCCGCCAGCAGAGCTGGCGGACTTTTCTTGTGTTTGACAGGATGCTGAAAATAGTGTCAGCGCTCATATTCCACGTTGCCGTCAATCATTGTCATGTCGACTTGGAGGGTTGGAATGTCCATGGGATCAATCTCCAGGATATTATCCGAAAGAACGATGAGATCCGCCAGTTTCCCAACCTCAATGCTGCCCTTGATGTGCTCCTCAAAAGAACTGTAGGCGGCATTCAGTGTATAGCAGCGGATGGCCTCCAGTACTGAGACAGACTGCGTACGGTCACATTGGATGTTTTGTGTCCGGTCGTAGCGGTTCACAGCACCGTCAATGCACTCCAGGCCGCAGGGGCCGGAGGGCATGTCAGAGTGAACAGAGCAGTGAATTCCCGCATCCAGCATGCTGCGCAGCGGCGCCAGGTATTGATTGCGCTCCGGCCCGAAAAAGCGAGCGTAGTTTGCACCATGTGTTCGGATTAGGGCTGCATTCACGGAGGGACAAAGGTCCAATACAGCCATGCGGTCAATCAGATCTTGATCCATGACGGTGCAGTGCTCGATCCGGTGCCGCATGGCCCGGACCTTTTCCGGGTCCTTCGCGTAGCATCGCTCATAGGCCTCCACCATGAATTCCACGGCTTCATCCCCAATGGCGTGGGCGCTGGCCTGACAGTCGGCCTCATGGATTTTTTGGATATGCTCCCAGACCTCTTCCCGCTCCCATGATCGCTCCCGGGGCAGGGAGGGATTGTGGGAATATGGCTCCCGCGTGGCACAGGAGGGGACGCTTGATCCGCCGTCGATCATGATTTTGCAGGGACCCAGCCGGAAGTGCTCGTCTCCCAGACCGCTCATCAGGCCGAGGCTGTGGAGATGCTGGTGTTCCGCAATGCAGAGGTCCTTGCCCAGAAGGTTGTTCAGCGCCAGATTGACCCGGAGCCTGAGGGTACGGGTTCTGGAGAGCTTTTGTAAGGTATGGTAGAAGCTCGGCCCATACCCGCCCATGTCGCCTACAGAGGTGATTCCCTTTTGGAGACACAGCTTTTGGGATTTCAGGACGGCCTCCCGCTGCTGAGACTCCGGATAGTCAATATGTGTCATACAGAGCACATGCGTATTTCCGCGGAGCAGGCCGGTGAGCTTGCCGTTTCGGATCTCGATGTCGCAGCTGGGATATCGGGCCGCATCCTCCGGACCGTAGATCCCAAGGTACTCCAATGCCTTGTGATTATAGAGGCAGATGTGCCCGCCGCCATGCATACAGTGCAGAGGGTGATCTCCTGCGGCCTCGTCGAGTGCCTCAAGATCGGGGCGCCCCGTGTCCCAGAAGGATTCATATCCCGCCAGGGAGATCCATTGACCGGGCTTTTTCCGCGCGGCAATGCTGCGAATCAGCTGCAGGAGCTCCGGCCAGGACGCACATTGCTCCGGCCCCTGCTGGACCTGGGCGGCGTCCAGTTCAGGACCCCGCAGGCCGCTGAGCGTCAGGTGGAAGTGGGTGTCGTTGAAGCCTGGAAGCAGGGAGCGGCCCTGGAGATCAATGACCTTCGTCTTCTCATCCGTCAGCTCTTGAATCTCGGCGCTGGACCCGACAAAGACGATTTTATTTCCCTTGACGCCGACAGCTTCTGCAATGGTGTCTTTTGCATCGACGGTAACGACGCTGCCGTTTATGAATGCAGTATCCAGATAGGAAAAATCAAAATTTATCACGGCGTATTCCCTTTCCCTCTTGTAAATGGTAATCAAAGATCCTGTGCAGGGGAGGCTGTAGTGCTGTCATTCCACCGGTTTGCCATCCCTCCAGCAGCAGACGCCGTCAATATACTTTTCGCCCTTGTTGATGTCGAAGGTCTTCTTGCCCCAGCAGCCGAGAATCTTCATGACGAGCAGATAGGCAATCAGGACGCCGCCCAGGTTGATCCAGAGACCGCTTTCCCCGAACGCGCCGGCAGCATAGCCCAGAATGCCGTTTACCACGAAAAACGCCGGGACGTTTACCGCATTGGAGGGTCCCAGCTCTGCCGCGGTGGTGGTCTCATTCTCCGGGTCTACAATCCGCACCAGCGCCAGACCGGTGGCATTGGTGCCGGTGACCGTGCCCCACTCCGCCAGTGTACGCTCAAAGTCGTTTTCACCGCCGAACCGGGCGCCGAAATAGCGAATGGTCACCCAGGTCACGGCGCAGACCAATGCGCTGCTGAGGAGGATGGGAACCACCCACGCGGCCACAATCTGGAAATCAATTGCCATGAAGGTAGCCAGCACCATCAAGTCGATGCAGGTATTTGTGATGCGGACCTGTGTGCCGCGGTCCAGGTATTTTGTAAGGCCCAGCTTTGTCAGAACATAGCGAATGGCATAAGCCGCGATCATGCCGTTGAAGAACAGCAGCGTGGGGAACAGCTCCCCAAAGTAGCCGGGAACCAGTGCGAAGATTCTGGCGACGACCTGCTGGCCCAGAATCCAGGAGAGTCCCACCAGAGCAATGTGGAAGGTCATCACATCCAGGTTGCCGGAGTAGGTTGTGATCTTTCCGTAGCTCTCCTGCTTCTCCGGCGGGAAGAAGCCCAGCTTCAGTTCCTCGCTTACCGGAGTGTTGGAACACGCAATTTTCTTGCGCATTCCCTTTTTGGCAAAGGGAACGCCCAGGATGAACGCCGCCAGGAAGCCGATGGCCGCATAGGTGATGCCCACCTGGATGGCATTGGGCCAGCCGGAGGCCTCGATTGTGGTGCCGTAGGTGATCGCCTGACCAGGGCCCTGTGCAAATGCAAAGGGCGCTATGAGGCCGTACAGGGGGGCCATGCCCCAGATGCCGCCGATGATCTTCAGCAGATAGAAGGCCACCAAGGCCTGGAACGCATAGGCCAGCGCCCAGTAGGAGCCCATGCCCACGACGCCGGAGAGCATGCTGCGTCCCATCCGGGCCCGGAGGCCCTTGATGCCGCCTTTGCCCGTCAGGGTGGTCCGCTCATCTTTTGGCAGGGGCAGGGTGAGCCCCAGGTTGATGAACATGAAGGTGTACATCTGGCTGGAGATGGTGGAGTACTCCGCCGCGGTGGTGCCGATCAGACCGGTGGTGTTCATCAGCACACAGCCAATGACGCCTCCAATCAGACAGGCGGGGACCAGCATGTTGCCGATGGGCTTGACCTTGGCGCGGATGATAACAGCCGCCAGGAACATCACGCCCACCCATGCTACTGCAGTCATAGTTGCCATAATGTGTTCTCCTCTCTACATTGTTTATTAAATCTACGCGGTGTCCTGTGCCGCGTACATTCCCTGTTCAGGCGAGAGATCTCAGAAATCTGCGTCTCCAAAGTATTTTTCCATCACTGCGCGGTTGATGCCAAGGGGCACCCGGTAATTTTCCGGGAGAAGGGAGCGGTACACATTTCCCCCCATGCGTTCCCGCCACTCCGCCTGTGCTGCGGCAACGAGTTTTGGTGATGTGAGGAGCTCAAGGGCGGAGGAGCTCAGGATCTGCGCCGCCCGGTCCATGGTCTTTTTTCCGATGCTGTTGCCGGCGCAGGCCGTGACCATCCAGTTGTGCCAGCCTGTTCCCTGGGGGGCAAGGGTGAGCCAGAAGGTGGCGTATGGGGCGTTCCAGGAGAATTCGGAGGTGTCACAGATCACCGTTTCACTGGGGCCGCAGGGATGAATTTGGGTGTTCAGGCCGGTGGGCTTTAATCCAAGGTGCTCCTGCATCTGCACTGCAAAGGCCTGTTCCTGCTCTGTAAACGATGGGGGACCGTACTGCACAAGATTTTTGTGGACAACCTCAGCCAGCGTCTGGTTGGGGATTTTATTGTGCGTATAGGTGATGACTTCAAAATCCGTTGTGGTCTGCGTAGCCAGCGCAGCCCCCTTGGCGCAGTCTTGAACGCGGGAAAAGGCGTCTTGAGAGGTCTTCATGTCCGCGAAGCGCCCATAGAGCTGAACAGTTGTGGTGTCCGGAACCACGTTGGCGAAGAGAGGACCACAGCTTTGAAAGGTATAATTGATTGTGTTGGCCGCATCCGGCCCATTGGGGCGAATGTGCTCCCGGAGCATTTCCAGAGCCATGCCAAAAAGCATCCCCGCGTCAAGCGCGCTCCGGCCCTCCCACGGATAGGCGCCGTGACAGGCTCTTCCGTGGAAATGGACATTCAGCACGAAAACGGAGTTGCATCGGTCATAGTCTGCGCGATTGCAGTCCCAGGGATGCCAGTCCAGCACCAGATCCAGATTCTGATAGACTCCGGCCCGTCCCATGACGGGTTTCCCAAGGCTGGCTTCTTCATAGGGGGAGCCCAGGACCTGGACGGTGCCCGGCAGGTGATACCGCTCCATCGCATAGCGCAGAGCGGTTGCCGCAAGGACAGCTGTGGTACCGAGCAGGTTGTGGCCGCATCCGTGGCCGGGAGCCCCCTCCTGAATGGGGCAGGGATATGGGACATCTGATCTTTGAGACATGCCGGGCAGGCAGTCATACTCCGCATTGATGCCGATACAGGGGGCTCCGGTACCATAAGTTGCCACAAAGGCCGTAGGAATACCGCCCTGCCCTTGCTCTACCGAGAAGCCATGCTCCTTGAGAAGGGAGGTCAATACCGCAGAGGCATGAAATTCTTCCAGACCCAGCTCAGGCTTGGCCCAGATTGCATCTGCTGCCGAATAATAAAGATGTTTGTTCTTGACGATCCACTGATTCGCATATCGCTTCATTTCATTGATATCTGACATTCTGCCCGACCATCCCGTTGTGGAATTTGAACACATAGGAGCGCTGTGTTCCTTTATAAAATAGCAGAATATACAAAAGAATAGGTAGCCATATTTTGACGAATAATATGAAAATCCTATCAGACTTCCAAAGGCCGTGCCATGAGAACAGGTATGGCCTTTGCGCGCGATCTTTTCGGTTGTTCCCAAGAGGAGGAGCGGGGAAGGTGATGCTGTCTATAACAAAAATTTAGCGAAAAACATCAGAAATATATCTTCTTGTGAATTCTTCTTGCCAAAAAGTGAGATTGCACGATATGATAAGTCTGTTAACAAGGAACACCCTGTCTGTAGCTTGTAGCGAAACGGTCAGTACGGAGTGAGCGAATGAAGTTTAAGCCGATCTTAGTGGATGACTCCCTGCAGGAGCTGACACAGCTGGGAACCGAGGAATTCCCCATATCTGTGAATACACTGCGCGTGCAGGACGAAGGATGCTTTCAGGTGCGGCATTGGCACTACGAGATCCAGATCCTTGTGATGATCCGGGGCAGCGCTGTCTTTGAGACACCGGCAGGGGAATATGCGCTGCAGGAGGGAGAGGGACTGTTTGTCAACAGCGGCGTGCTTCATGCGCCCACAGGCACAGATGATCCGGAGAGCACGTATATCTGCACAAACTTCAGGCCCAGTCTGATTGAGAGCCAGGAGAACAGTCTGATCTATCGGGACTACGTGCGCTCTGTATTAGAGAATCCGGATATTCCATCCTTCGCTCTGCGGGAAGAGCCGTGGCAGCAGGAGATCCTTGCGGCGCTGCTGGAAATGGACCGGATCAACGACGGACAGGCCTATGGATATGAAATTGCCCTGAAAATGCAGCTGCATAGGATCTGGCATTTGATTTTGATTCACCATCAAAGCCAGGTGGAAAAGGCCGCGCCGGTCTCTTTTGCGGATCGGCACCGCATCCAGCTCCTCAAGCAGTTCATTCACATGAAATATATGGAGCAGATCACACTCCAGGACATCGCCTGTGCGGGGCATATCAGTCCAAGCGAGTGCTGTCGTGTCTTCCGCCGCACAGAACAGATGTCACCAATCCAGTACCTGCGCAGATATCGGATTTTACAGAGTACGAAATATTTGAACTGCACGGGACTGAGCATCACCGAGATCAGCTTTCAGGTGGGTTTTGAGAGCGCCAGCTATTATATTGCCTGTTTCAAGAAGGAGATGTCCTGTACGCCCCTGGAATACCGGACCAGGTATCTTCAGGACCATGGCGGCCCTCCGGCGCCCTGACGGGGAACGGACGGCGGGCTGTGGGGTTACACCCTTTGACTCAAACACTTCGCCGGGAATGGGTGTGCCAACCGTCCTCCAATCTGCGTCGTTTTGGCCGGAAAGTGGGTTCCCACGCACAAAAAGACACGCGACAGCGTGTCTTTTTGTGGCGCGGAAGGAGGGATTTGAACCCTCGCGCCGGTTTTATCCAGCCTACTCCCTTAGCAGGGGAGCCCCTTCGGCCTCTTGGGTACTTCCGCAGGTCGATGGTGTTTTATGAAATTGGCGGAGAGAGTGGGATTCGAACCCACGGAGACTTGCGCCTCGCCGGTTTTCAAGACCGGTTCCTTCAACCGCTCGGACATCTCTCCATCAAGAGCGGCAGGCATATCCGCCACAGCTTTGTTATCATACCACAGACCGCAGGACTTGTCAACTGCTTTCTCTGCCAGAAAGGGGTTCCATCTCCCCAATGATGTCAAGGAAGCGCCAGAGAGAACCGGGCGGTTGGACGGCGCAGCAGCCAGGCATCCCGGCTGATCGCGGGGCGGCTGGGGTGATCCGCCGCCCCGCAGGCGTCTACTTCCGTATGGCCCAGGAGCCCCGGCGCCGGTACCGGTGCGCCGCCGCCAGCCCCGCTGCCAGCGCGAGAACGGAGACGCCCAGCAGCCAGGTGTCCGGAGATACGGAGGCGTCACCGCCCGGCCCACCGTGAGCGGCAGCCGGTCCCATCTGCATGGAGGGGCGGTCTCCGCCGGAATCCCCGAAGGGCTCTGCCATGGAGCGGTCCGGTTCACGGGACGAGGCGTCCGGGCGCCCGCCGGAGCGGGGGGCGTCTCCGGGGCCGCCGCCCCCTTGGTCCATGGTGCCAAGGTCGGACAGCACCAGACCGGAGGCGTCTACCAGGGCGTCGGGGTCAGCCGCCTGTCCTTCTGTCGTGGAGGGGATGGTCCCCGCCAGCTGGCCGGAGACGCTCTCCGTTCGCAGAGCGCAGAAGGTTTTCAGAGTCTGGACACCGGTCTCGAATTCCTCCAGAGTACAGAATTTGGTGGGGTCTCGCTCTACGTAGGAAGAGATCAGGGCAGAGGCCTCGTCGATCAGGGCGTCGGGGTCCGCCGTCTCCAGAAATTCTGCAAAATACTGGTGGTACAGGGCGGTATTGGCCTCGCTGGAGACGATCCAGTCGGCCATGGGCCGGTCCCCGTCCCCGGTGACGGAGAGGGGCGTGTCAATGGGGTCGTTCACCGCCGAGGCGGCGTCCCGGGCCTGGAAGGTGCCGAAGGCCAGATTGTAGTCCCAGGGAATCATGGACAGCAGACCGTCCTCCTCATAGAGGTAGTAGTTGTGCACCATGGAGCCGGTGTAGCTGTCGCCGTTGACCACGAAGTTGTGGACCACAAAATAGCGCAGAACGGCATCCACGTCCACGGCCTGCTCCACCTGCCCCTGGCCGAGGGCCTTCAGAGCTCGGATCAGCCGCGCCTGATCCGCTGCGGAGGGGGTTGTCTTGGCGTTTTCAAAGAGGTTGGCGTAGCTGTCCGGATCGTCGTCCGTGTACTGGAGTTTCACATCTTCGGAGCCCATTCCGCCGCCGGGTCCTGCGGCCCCTGCACGGTCCGGCCGCCCTTGCGGCGGCTCCGCCTCCGTGAAATCGGGAGGCGCCGGCATCTGGCCGCCGCCGGCCTGGGAGAAGTCCAGATCCCCCATGCTGAAAGCCTGGCCGTTCCCCCGGCCGCCGCCGAGGTTCATGCTGTCGGGCTTGTAGAGCTGACCGGAGCGGGAGCCGTAATTGCGCTGGAGGAAGCTCTCCTCCACCCCCTCCACCGCCAGGTAAAGGCCCCAATCCTGGCCGTTGACGGTGATGAACACATAGCTGCACAGAGGAGCCGCCGCCCCGAAGGAGGCCATCAGGCGGTAGGTGAGATAGTCCTTCATGCAGGTGTTGTCCTGAATGAGGTTGTTCAGGCAGAGCTTATCCAGGCCGTAATAGGTCTTGCCGCTGTCATAGTGGTCGAATTCGATCTTGAAGCTGTAGCGGTCGCTGCCCATGGAGGACACCGTGCGCAGGGAGGTGTTCCCCTTGGCCCGGAGTCCCACATTTTGAAAGCCCTCGCCGTCAATCACCACCGAGCAGGCGGCATAGGCCTCGTCCTCGCAGGTGTCCAGAAAGTTCTCCCAGTCCTCCATGACGATATCGACGGTGTGAACCCGGGCGGTGTCGAAGAGGCGGGCCTCGTAGCCCATGGTCTGGTCGGCAGACTGGAGGCCCAGGGCTGTTCCGTTGACAAAGAGCAGCATCAAAATCAGGGAGAGCAGGGCGGCGGCCAGACAGATGCGGTCAATATAGCGATGTGTGGACATGGCGCGCCCCTTATCCCATGTAGTCCCCGTTGTAGCTGACCAGTACGGCGCTCTGAACGCCCTCCATCCCGGCCAGGACGTTGAGAAAGTCCGTATCGTCCGCCTTCAGCCGGACGTCCAGATTCAGCTCGATCAGCCCCTGCTGCACGGTTTTGCTCTTCACGGCGCAGCGCCGGGTCTGCTGGTCCAGATAGGCCCTGGCCTGGGATTCACTGTCCTGGCTGCTGCACTGGAGGACCAGAATATAGGGGTTGCAGTGGGTCTTGCGGTTCACCAGCACCAGCAGCGTGACACCGACGGCTCCGCTGCCCAGCACCGCCAGGGGGATCAGTCCGGCGGCCAGCACGATGCCGGCGCCAATGGACCAGAATAAAAAGCAGAGGTCCAGAGGCTCCTTGATGGCGGAGCGGAAGCGGACGATGGACAGCGCGCCTACCATGCCAAGGGACAGCACCACGTTGCTGGTGACAGCCAGAATCACCAGGGTGGTAATCATGGTGAGGGCCACCAGAGTGATGGCGAAGTTGGAGGAGTACATCACGCCCGTATAGGTCTTCTGGTAGATCAGGAAGATGAAAAGACCGATGCCCAGGGCCAGGACCAGCGCCAGGGCCATGTCCAGAAGGGAGACGCTGGTTACATTGTCCAGAAAGCTGGACTTGAAGATATCTTGAAAAGTCATGGAATCTGCTCCTTTTGCAATCAATTTCAGCCATAGATCCGGCAGGCCGCGTATTTGGAGAAGGCCGCCGCCCGGCAGGCGGGCAGCTGCACGGCGTCCCGGATGATGTCGGGCAGGTATTCGTCCCACTTCACCTCCAGAATGGCCGGAGCATCGCCCGCCGGAATGGTGGGGCAGTCCAGGTCCAGGAAGCGGGTGCAGCTCAGCCCCGTGCGGAGGTCGTAGTCCAGGGTGATCCGGACATTTCCCGGAGGGTAGACGAAGGGCTCCCGGGTGTAGTCCACCAGGGTTCGGGGCCGCAGAAGCTGCGTGCGCATTTTGGTGTACAGCTCCTGCACCAGGGGCCGGCCGCTGACGCGCATCCAGTCCAGACGCCCCTCCAGAAGGGCCCGGACCTCCCAGGGGGAGAGGGCAGAGGAGGCCTTGGTGCTCAGACCGCCCTGCTTGCTCTTTTTCTCCAGGCGGATGAGGGAGAGGTCCCCGTTGTAGCAGCGCAGGCGGAATTTCTCCCGCCGGTTCACGCCGTCGAGCTTCTCCCGCAGAGCCCGGTCCCCGGGGGTGTCGAAGTATAGGCTGCGGATGACATAGCGGCCGTCCCGGGCGTGGGTGTCCGGCCGGGCCACCGCCTGCAGCCGCTGCCGAAGGGCCATGCGGTCGGACAGGCTGATCTCGTGCTTCCACTCGTGGCGGTAGTGCGCCATATGCGTATCACATCCTTTCTTTGGGTTGGCCTTGCCGTCGGAATGAGGGATGGATCATTCCGGCAGAAAAAACCGGATGGGGGCACTGTACCATGGGAGTCTGAATCCAATCTGAAAGAGGACAGGGGACGGCGGCGGGAGCTTCCCTGCATGGATCGACAGTTTCAGGGCGGCGGGACGGACAGGAGTTGGCGGAATCGCAGATGGTTTTTTGCAGATCCGTGTGGTATACTTTTCAAAATAGCCGAATCAGGGGCTCCCCGGCCCTGCGGAAGGGAGGCCGGGGCCTGAAACGGAGTTCTCTGTATGCAAATCCGCGGCCCTCCCCAAAGGAGGGCCGCGGGACAGGCGTTTACTTCAACGAAAGGGGGATGTGAGGATGAAGAGTATGACCATTGGACTTCCCCGGGGGATGCTGTACTACCGTTATGCACCACTCTGGCGCGCCTTTTTTCAGGAGCTGGGGCTGGAGACGGTGGTCAGCGGCCCCACGGACCGGGAGATTCTGGAGCAGGGGACGGCCCTGGCCATTGACGAGGCGTGTCTGTCGCTGAAGATCTACCTGGGACACGTGGCCGCCCTGGTGGGCAAATGCGATCAGATCCTGGTGCCGCGAGTCAGCAATTTCGGTCGCCACCGGAACATGTGCACCCGCTTTGAGGCCCTGCCGGATTTGGTCCGGAATGTCTTCCGGGACGCGGGGCAGGCATTTCTCTCCTATAATGTGGACGTGCTGGCAGGGGCGGAGGAGGCGGATGCCTTTTTGGATCTGGGCCGGACGCTGGGCGTCCCGGCCAAGGAAGCCAGGCGGGCCTACAAGACCGCCAAGCGGGCAGAGCAGGCCCAGTTCAAGGCCAGAGTGCAGCGGCAGGAGCAGCTGTGCCGGCGGGAGGGTCTGAAGGTCCTGATTGCCGGCCACAGCTATGTGATAGAGGACCCCTACGTCGGAAAAACCGTCACCGGCTATCTCAAGAGCGCCGGCGTGATTCCCCTCCGGGCGGATCTCGTGGACCGGGACGGGGCGCTGAAGCGCAGCCGGGAGCTGTCTCCCACCTGCAAATGGGAGATCAGCCGGGAGATTCTGGGCGGCATCGCGCAGTACCGGGGGGACGTGGACGGGATCATTCTCCTCAGCGCCTTCCCCTGCGGGCCGGACGCCATGGTCAACGAGCTCATCACCCGCCGGGTCCGGGAGGTGCCGCTGCTGAATCTGGTGCTGGACAGCCAGACCGGCACAGCCGGCGTGGAGACCCGGCTGGAGAGCTTCATTGACATTATTCGTTTTAAGAAGGGGGCATTGTGATGGCGGAAGCGAGGATCAAAAACGTCTCCTTTCCCCGGTATGCCGAGTATAACTGCGCATTCCGCTACATTGTGGAGCAGGCTCTGGGGTGCAAATACGTCATGCCCCCCGTCCTCACCAGGCGGACCATGGAGCTTGGCACCAAGTACAGCCCCGATTTTGTCTGCACCCCCTTCAAAACGCTTCTGGGCAGCATGATCGAGGCCCTGGAGGCCGGGGCGGACACCCTCCTCATGACCCACGGCCTCTGCCGCCTGGGGTACTACGGAGAGCTGCTGGAGCAGATCCTGCGGGACCTGGGCTACCAGTTTGAGTTCATCAACCTCTCGGAGTACGACATGGGGAAGAAGAAGGAGTATGTCCGCATCATCCGCCGCTTCAACCCCAAGGCCAACCCCGCCCGGTTCCTCACCCAGTTCCGGGAGGGGGTGCGGATGGTGGAGTACCTGGATGAGATCACCGCCGAGTACTACCAGAACTGCGGCTTCGACGCCTCCGGCGGGGAGTACCGGCGGGCCTATCAGGACTTTCTCACCGCCATGTACACCGCCCAGACCCGCGGCGACGTGGAGGCGGGCTACCGCGCCGCCCGGCGCGCGATGCAGGCGGTTCCCCTGGACAAGCCCGGCCGCCCCCTGCGGGTGGGCATCGCCGGGGAGTTCTACACGGCCATGGACGCCTTTTCCAACCTGGAGCTGGAGCAGCGGCTGGCGGACATGCGGGTGGAGGTCCACCGGTGGATGAATGTGACCAACCAGTTCCTCCGCTACAGCGGACAGAAGAACATGCACGTGAAGATCCAGGACCTCTGCCGGTACGAGATGGGCCCCACGGCCACCGCCAATATCTGGTGGGCCCGGGAGTGCGCGGAGCGGGGCTTTGACGGCCTCATCCATGTCAAGTCCGCCAGCTGCACGCCGGAGATCGACGTGATGCCGGTGCTCCAGAACATCAGCGCGGACTACAAGCTCCCCGTGCTGTATCTGACCTATGACGCCCAGACCAGCGACGTGGGCCTGATGACCCGGCTGGAGGCGTTTTACGATATGATTGCCATGAGAAAGAAGGTGCTGTAATTTGGAACATGCGTATTTGGGCGTGGACGTGGGGTCCATCTCCACCAAGGGCGTCATCATTGACAAGAACAACCAGATCCTCAGCAGCCAGTATATCTGGACCCAGGGCGACCCCATCTCCGCGGTGAAGGAGCTGGTCCGCCTGCTGGAGGAGCAGTTTGATAAAGAGCGTTACCAGATCGTGGCCACCGGGGCCACCGGCAGCGCGCGCAAGCTGGTGGGCACTATTTTGGGGGCCACCATGGTGAAAAACGAGATCACCGCCCACGCCGTGGGCACCACCACCTTCTATCCCGACGTGCGGACCATTCTGGAGATCGGCGGCCAGGACTCCAAGATCATCCTGGTGGAAAACGGCGTGGCGGTGGACTACGCCATGAACACCCTGTGCGCCGCCGGAACAGGGGCCTTCCTGTCCAGCCAGGCCAAGCGCCTGGGCATTGAGGTGGAGGAGATCGGGGAGTACGCCCTGCGCTCCACCCATCCCACCCAGATTGCCGCCCGCTGTACGGTCTTTGCCGAGTCGGACCTGGTCCACAAAATCCAGATGGGCCACCCCCGGGAGGACATCATCGCCGGCGTCTGCAACGCGGTGGTGTCCAACTACCTGAACAACGTGGGCAAGGGGAAGAAGATCCTCTCGCCGGTGGTGTTCCAGGGGGGCGTCAGCAAGAACCAGGGGGTGGTGGCGGCCTTTGAGCGGACCCTGGGCTGCAAGGTGATCGTGGACCCCAACGGCCATCTGATGGGTGCCCTGGGAGCGGCGATCCTGGCCCGGAAGGGCAGCGGGCGGCAGGACTTCGATTTTTCCGTGGAGCATATGGAGTTCCGCACCCGGGAGGCCAGCTGCGGCGGCTGCTCCAACCACTGTGAGATCATCTGCGTCTACCGCGGAGAGGAGCTGATCGACTCCTGGGGCAACCGCTGCGAGCGGGGCGCCGGTGTGCACTGAGCGGACCCCGGCAAAGCGGCGCTTGCCGCCTTTTTGAGAGCAGATCAACAAAGCGGCCCCATGCCAATTTTGGCATGGGGCCGCTTCAGATTGTGAAAAGAGAAGAAAGGACTGCGCAACGGGAAGGAAGGGTGTGCGCGGGGAACCCAGGAGGGGTTCCCTGCGTCATTTTAATCAGGAAGTTTCAGAACTTTTTGAAGTTCTGAAACTCCCGCTCAGCTTGCCGAAAAGTATTTTCGGCAAGCTGAGCGGCCCCATGCCAATTATGGCATGGGGCCGCTTCTCTTTGGCCGGCCGCCGCCTGTTACGGCAAAACAGCCGTATAAAAGAGAGGAGGGACTTATATTACCGCGTTCCCTGAACGACGACTTCCACCTTGCCTTCCCCGGCCAGGAAGTGGGTCACATTCTCGGCAGAGCGCCGGCGGACCTCCTCCAGGGCGGTCTCGGAGTAGAAGGCCGCGTGAGGAGTGAAGATCACATTGTCGTACTGGAAGATCCGGCTTTCAAAATTCGCCGGTTCCTCGTCCACCACGTCCAGGGCCGCCGCCCGGACCGCGCCGGACTCCAGCGCGTCGCACAGCGCCTCGTGGTCCACGGTGCCGCCCCGGGCCGTGTTGATAAAGATGGGGTGCTTGGTCACATGGTCAAAGAGGTTCCGCCCCACCATCTTCTCCGTGCTGGGCATCAGGGGCACATGGCTCAAAATCACGTCGCTGACCTCCGCCAGCTTCTCAATAGACATCATCTCAATACCGAACTCGTCGGCCACTTCCTTGGGAAGGTACGGATCATAGCCCACCAGCTTCATCTGGAAGCCCCTGGCCATCACCGCCACCTTCCGGGGAATCCGCCCGCAGCCGATGAGGCCCAGGGTCATCCCGTTGATCCGGTACAGCTTCGGCGCGTCCGCAAAGTCCCACTTCTTCTCCTGGCTCACCTTGTTGTGATAGCCGGGGATATTCCGCAGGGTGGAGAGAATCAGGGCCATGGCGTGCTCCGCCACCTCGTCAAAGCAGTAGTCCGGCACATTGGCCACGGTGATCCCCAGCTCCTTGGCCGCCTCCAGGTCAATGTTGTCCACGCCCATGGCGCTGTTGGAGATGATTTTCAGATCCGGCAGCTGCTCCAGCACCCGGCGGGTGTAGGGCGCGTACTCGGACAGCGTGGCCGCCGCCCCCTGACAGGTTTTTATCAGCTCCTCCTCCGTCAGAATCTGGCCGCATACCACCTCTGCCCCCTGGGGCAGGTGCTGCTTTTCCACGTCATAGGCGCCCCAGCTGCAGTCCGTAATGACAATTTTCATGGCTTCCCCTTTCTCAGCCCTCGTTCAGCTCATAGCCCTTTTTCAGGGCCTCCAGATTGATGGGAATCAGCTTCGGCTTTTTGGCAAAGGACTTCTCCACCTCCGAGGCGATGGTGTCGTAGGGAATCTCCGGCAGGAGCTTTGCGACGTACCCCAGGGCCACCACGTTGGCCGTCTTGGGGTTCCCCAGCTCCTGGGCAATCTCGTTGAAAGGCACCTTGTTCAGCCTGCCGTAGCGGCAGGTGGGCTCCAGGTCGATCATGGAGCTGTTGAGGATCATGGCCCCCTCCGGGTCCATCATGTTCTGATAGTCTCCCAGGGACCGCTCGTCCATAATCAGCATGATGTTGGCCTCCGAGATGATGGGGCTCTCCACTCCGTCGGAGATCACGATGTTGCACATGGTCCGGCCGCCCCGCTTCTCCTGGCCGTAGAAGGGCACGAAGGTCACGTTGAACCCGGCCTTGATAGCTGCGTCGCACAGTGTCTCACCCAGGGTGATAACGCCCTGTCCGCCGATTCCGGAAAACAGCAGTTCCTTTTTCATGCTTCCGTGCCCTCCTTCGTGGTATCCTTTACAACGCCCAGGGGATAGATCTCCACCATCTTCTCGTCAATCCACTCCAGGGACTTCACCGCCGGCATACTCCAGCCCGTGGGGCAGGGGGAAAGGACCTCCACAAAGCCCATGCCCTGGCCGTTGAGCTGCAATTCAAAGGCCTTCTTCAGGGACTTCTTGCAGGCGTTGATCCGGGCCGGCGTGTTCACCGTCACCCGCTCGCTGTAGATGACGCCCGGCAGCTGGGCCATGATCTCCGCCATCTTCACCGGATACCCAGAGTTGTCCGTCATACGGCCCGTAGGGGCGGTGGAGGCGTGCTGGCCCAGCAGGGTGGTGGGGGCCATCTGGGCGCCGGTCATGCCGTAGATCGCGTTGTTGATGAAGATCACGGTGAACTTCTCCCCCCGGATGCCCGCGTGCATGATCTCCGCCATGCCCTCGGACACCAGGTCGCCGTCGCCCTGATACACCAGCACGAACTTGCCGGGGTCCGCCCGCTTGATGCCCGTGGCCGCCGCCGGGGCCCGTCCGTGGAGGGCCATCATCATGTCCATGTTGTAGTACCGGTCCGAGAGGCAGGAGCAGCCGATGGGCCACACCATGATGCCGTTGTCCTGCAGGCCCATCTCGTCGATGAGCTCGGCAATCAGCTTGCCCACAATCCCGTGTCCGCAGCCGCCGCAGTAGGTGGTCGGGGCGTCTGTGAAGATCTTCGGTCTTTCATATACTGTTTTCACTGCTGCTCACCTCGCATGATATTCCGAATCTGTTCCAAAATGACCTTGGGAGAGGGTGTTGTGCCGCCCAGCTTGCCGAAGAAGCGGACGTCCCGCTTGTTCTCCACAGACAGCTTCACGTCCTCCACCATCTGCCCGGCGCTGAGCTCGCACACCAGGAATTTCTTCCCCACAATGCCCTGGAAGGCGACCTCCGGGAAGGGCCACAGGGAGATGGGACGGATCATGCCCACCTTCAGGCCCTCCGCCCGGGCCATCTTCATGGCGCTCTCGCACACCCGGGCCATGGACCCGTAGGCCACCAGAATCAGCTCCGCGTCCTCCAGCTGGTAGGTCTCGTAGCGGACCTCGTTTTCCCTGATACGTAAGAACTTGGCCTGGAGACGGTCGTTGAAGGCCCCCCACTGTACGGCGCCGTCGCCGCAGGTGACCACCTTGTGGGGCTCCTTCTTCCCGCAGCCCCGCAGGGCGTTGGGTTTGTCGGCGGGGTTGGGCTCGTCGGTGACATAGCCGGGAAGCTCCACGGACTCCCGCATCTTGGCCAGGGTCGCGTCGCTGAGGAGGATCACCGGGTTGCGGTACTTCTCCGCCAGGGCGAAGCTCTCCTGGATCATGTCGCACAGCTCCTGCACGGAGTAGGGAGCCAGGACCAGGTTGTTGTAGTCCCCGTGGCCGCCGCCCTTGACGGCCTGGAAGTAGTCGCCCTGGGCCGCCAGAATCTCGCCGTCTGCCGGGCCCGCCCGCATGATCTCCACGATCACCGCCGGCAGATCCGCCGCCGCCATGTAGCTCATGGCCTCCTGTCCCAGGCTGAAGCCCGGGCCGGAGGTGGCGGTCATGGCCCGGTGGCCCGTGGCCGCGGCGCCCGCTACCATGTTGAACGCAGAGACCTCCGTCTCCGCCTGGATGAAGGTGATGTTCTCCTCCGGCCGCTCCCGCATGACCCTGGCGTAATACTCAGGCACCTCGCTGGAAGGGGTGATGGGGTAGCCGAAAAACAGCTTGCACCCGGCCCGGATGGCGGACTCCGCCATGGCCTGATTGCCCTGCATGAATACCTTTGCCATATGTACTCCCCTCCTTATGCGTCCTTGTAGACGGAAATGGCTGTGTCCGGGCATACCCTGGCGCAGGTTCCGCAGGCGATGCACCCCTCGCCCGCCACGGGCGGGTAGTAGCCCTTCTTATTCACCTGACTGCCCTTGCTCAGTACGCCCTTCGGACAAAATTTGATGCAGTACCCGCATTCCTTGCACCGTTCGAAATCAATTCTCACTTCATTCACGATGTCTGCCGCCTTTCCTCTGTTTTCCGCTCCACTCCGCAACTGCCATAATTCTATTATTTAGAATATCATGTCTGTATTTGGAATGATCTTGCGACGATTGTATCACCGGGCTCTGACCTTGTCAAGAGATTGTCAATAAATTTTTGCACGAAAATTTTGACCGGAAACTGCGGCCGCGGTGTACCTCTTTACAGGGGGAACCCGCTGCCGGTGTGCTGCCCGGCCGGAACGAAACGACAGGAAGAACCTGGACAGTTTGTGCAAAAGGCTTGTAAAGATGGGTGAAATATGATACACTGCCCACAATCAAGGAACATTTGAGACGGTAAGAGAGGGCGGGCCGCCGATGCGCCGGGCTCCCGGCGGACGGTGGGAACGCCCGCTCCCGGCAGAGCCCAGAGCATCCTATGGAACCGGATTCCGGCACAGGGAAGGTTCAAAGTGAAATCTGCCGGCGGGAATCCGGGGCGGTTTTCCACAAAAAGGCGGCCATCTGCGACGTCTCTGGAATGCATGTTAATTCTGTATATAGAAACTCTATTTTAAAAAATAGGGAGTGGGAATTTGGCGCGGGATGTGGTATCATGGACTCACCCGGAGACCTGCGGATTTCCGCCCTTCTTCCGCCGGGACCGCGCGGGGAGGCGGAAGGCCGGACTCACGGCCGTCTCCACAGCCCCCGGCGGCTGTGCATTCCCGCCGGGCGGAGCGGACCCGGCGGATTCCCGAGACAGGAATTGACACATATGGGCGCCGCACCGGACTGGTGCGTCCTCCGGCCCCGCCGGGAAGGAGAGGTCCGGCGGGGCCGGGGAAGCGGCTGCGATGTTCAGCAGGAGGGAACGATGGAGGAGAACGGGATTGTCAGGCGGAAAATCATACGGAGCCGGCTGGATGAGGAGTTCATGGATATTTTCCGCTATGCGCTGACCGTGGTGGTTGCCCCGATGGGCTATGGGAAGACCATGGCCGTCCGCGACTTTTTGGACCGAAAGGCCGTGCCGTTCCTCTGGGTGCGGATGCTGGGCGGGCTTTTGGAGGAACTGGGTGCCGCCGTCAGGAAGCAGGTTCCCTCTGGAGAGGGCCGGCTTCCGGCGGCGGAGGGAGCCGCGGAGATCGCGGAGGCCCTGAGCGCCCTTGCCATGGACCAGGAGCTGGTGGTGGTGCTCGACAGCGGACACCGGGCGGCGGACCCTGCGGAGGAGCGGCTTTTGCAGCGGCTGCTGCAGCCCCTTCCATCCTGCATCCATGTGGTGTGGATCGGCAGGCAGCGGCTGAGACTGCTGCAGGAGGGCTCCCTCGTCTCGCTGTATTACCGGATCATCGACAAGAGCATTCTGCAGCTGGACCTTGAGGAGATGACGGCCCTGGCGGGAGCGCTGGACCGTAAGTGCAGCCCCCAGGAGCTGGAGTGGCTGACGGAGTATACCGGCGGCTGGTTCAGCCTGGTGAATTACCTCCTGCTGGAGAACGGACACCGGGGCATCAACCGCTTCTGGGTGGCGCGGTGGACGGCCCGGATTCTGGAGGACGCCGCCCATCTGCAGCTCACCGGGGAGGCCTGCGAGCTGCTGCAGATCCTGTCCTTTTCCCGGGAGTTCACCTGCGCCCAGGCCGCGGCGGCGCGGAACCTGCCGGAGGAGGCTGTCTACCCGCTGCTGGAGCAGCTGGCGACGGAGACGGTCTTTTTGTCAAAGGTGGACGAGACCTACCGGATTCCCGAGGGGGTGCTGGATTTCCTGGAGTCCAGAGTGCCGGGGAGCGAGAGCGAGCAGGTGCTTCTGGGGGAGCAGAACCTGGCCCGATGGTATGTGGACGCCGGGGAGTTCACCAGAGCGATCCGCCTTCTGAACCGCCGGGGGAACTGGGAGCAGATTCTGGACATTCTGGACAGCTGCACCCTGGAGGAGCTGAATCAGGCGGAGCAGGAGATCATCCGCAGGCTCTGCCGGGACCTCCCGTTTTCGCAGCTGGCCAGGTACCCGGCGGCGGTGATTCAAATGGCATTTGTGCTGCTGAAAACGGAGGACAGGGGGCTGGGGGAGCAGCTGCTCTTTGCGCTGAAGGACTATGCGGCGGCGCATGAGTACCCCAACTACACCCGGAAGTATATTCTCGGACAGATTGAGCTGGCGCTGGCCAGCGGGGAGGAGCAGCGCCTACGGGCGATCTCCCTGATCTCGGAGGTGCAGGCCTGGTCCCAGGACCCGGCCCGGCTGAGCTCCTGGATTGCGCCGGGCCTTTTGTGCTCTTTCCACCGCATCAAGGGCGGCCTGCTGGCGGAGGTGGAGGCCTTCAAGTCCCTCTGCGAGGAGGCGGAGTACCGGAGGGTCCCCGTCTCCGGCAGGTGCGCCGCCATTCTCCAGGCGGAGTACTGCCTGGAGATCGGAGAGCTGAAAACGGCGAAGTATTACGCTCTGGAGGCCGCCTCCCAGGGAGGCGATCAGGACAACGCGTTTTTGCATATCTGCGTCTTCTTCATCCTGGCCCGGGTGATGATTCTGGAGGGCCGCCGGGAGGAGGGGCTCAACCTGCTCCGGCAGCTGGAGGGCTGGAATGGGGAGCACGAGCCGCGGGACGCCGGCCGCTTTACCAGCATGGCGGATATCTGCAAGGGCTATCTCTGCGCGACGGTGGGCAAGTGGGATCAGGTTCCCGCGTGGATCTGTGAAAACGCCTCCCAGAGCCGCCGCCTGTCCGGCTTTTCCTCCTACGGCTATATCATCCGGGCCTGGTCTTTGACCGGGCAAGGGGCTTTCATGGAGTTTGAGCTGATGGCCCGCGAGTGGAAAAAGCACATTGAGAGCAACGATTTCCTCTGGGCGGAGATTCACTACCGGATTCACCGGGCGATCTCTGCCAGGGAGCTCTATGGGATGCAGGCGGCGGCAGAGGAGCTGAAGAAGGCCTTTCTGGCGGCCCTGCCGGACCGTGTGATTACGCCGTTTGTGGAGAATGGGCAGGCGCTGCTGCCGATTCTGAGCTATGCCATTGAGCACCAGATCATTGAGCTGTCGCAGCCGGAGATCGGCCGGCTGAATCAGATGCTGTCCTCCTTCCTGCGGCGGAAGGTCTATGTCTCCGGCCGGAAGAATCTGCTCTCCAGGCGGGAGAAGGAGATTCTGCGCCTGCTGGAGAAGGGGCTGAACTATCAGGAGATCGCGGATGATCTGGTGATCTCCAAGCTGACGGTGCGCAAGCATATGCAGAATATTTACACGAAGCTGAACGTGAGCGACCGGATCAACGCGCTGATCCGGGCCAAGGAGCAGATGGATTCTTAATAGTCACCGCAGTTGAAAAGAAGTAGATCCTTCTTTTCAACCCTGGGGCGCGTACGCGCCCCAGGAGCCGTGAAACGGCTTAACGGTGGACTTCCTGGTCAAAACACGGCACACCTATGTGCCGGCGGGCGATGCCCGCCTTGAAAATCGGAATACCGATTTTCAAGTGTTTTGACTATCGCAGCGGGTGCCGCCCCGCTGCGGCGGACGGAGAAAAACGGGCCGGCTGAACCGGCCGAGTGCAAAACGGGGGGTTTGGCATGAGGGAACAGGAAAAGAGGCGTTCCGGCGCGGAGTTTTTGCAGGGCGTCGCTGATGACGCGGAGGAGCGCTATCACCCCAGATATAAGAGCGCCAATATCCGCCAGCTCCGGCGGCACCTCCATATGACCCAGAAAGAGCTGATCGACAGCTTCCTGCTGGATGAGAGCGGGAAGGCGCTGATGAGCGTCTCCTCCCTGTCCAATCTGGAGTCCAGAGGCGGGGCGCAGCTCAATGTGGTGGTGGCGAAGGTCAGCGAAAAGCTGGGCATGGACGCCTCGACGTTTTCCATGCGGCCGGATCTGTTTGCCGAGTGTCTGGACGCCGCGGCCCATGCGGGCGGCGGGGCGGAGGCGCTGTGCGCGGGCGGGAACAAAAAATCGGATATCTCGTACCTTGTCAACCGGCTGACCCTCTATTTTGCGGACGAGATTTTCAAGGGTACCCTGAGAAGGGGCAGTCAGATCGAATCGGACAGGGACCTGGCGAAAAAGCTCGGTGTGGGGCGCTCCGCCCTGCGGGAGGCCCTCAAGGTCCTCTTTGTCATGGGCATTGTGGATATCCGCCCGGGACAGGGCACCTTTATCAGTGAGAAGGACACCGATTTCTTTGTGATCCCCCTGTCCTGGTCGCTGTTTTTGAACAGTGCGCAGATTGACAGCATCCTGGTGGTCCGGGACCTTCTGGAGGAGAAGGCGGCGGAGCTGTCGGCCTCCTGCAAGAGCGAGGAGAAGCTGGCGAAGCTGGGCGATATTTTTTACCGATTAAAGGTGGCCTATGAGCAGGGAGATGTCCAGGCCTTTTTGGACGAGGACATAGCGTTTCACGTCTGCATCGCCGAGTGCTCCGAAAATCCCGTGATCTATTCCGAGATACAGACGATCCGAAATCTCCTGCGGAGAGTCAGCCAGACCGGTATGGCGGACCTGGAGCAGGTGCGGGAGATCTACCATGAGCATCTCAAGATCTATGGGGCGATTCTCTCGGCAGATCCGGACGGCGCGCGGCTGGCAATGCGGGAGCACATGAAAAAATCCTCCGGCCGGTATCGGTTCTCCTGAGAACCGGAGACGGCCCGCAGGCTGGATGGACCCGAAAACCCCTCCGGCAAACGGAACTCCGTTTGCCGGAGGGGTTTTTGACGCCCTTGCGGGGACAGGTCGACGGCAGAGGGAACCTTCTGATCCCGCGGGAGCCTGAGACCTGGCGAAAATCCCGGCTGCGTTTGTTCGCCGGCGGACAAGGGGGCGGAAATCATACATGGATTACGGACTTGGTCTGCTCGATCTATTGGTAACAGCGTAGTTTATGCTGTTCTGGTTAGAGGGGCAGGCCATGTTTTTTATAGATTTAGTTGTTAAATGAAAAAATGATATTGATATTTTGCACATACTGAAAGCGGGAAAATATGCAAAATGCCGGAAAAACGAGCAGTTCTAAAAAGATACTCGATTTGGAGGATTCGAAAACCATCTGCTTGCGTTATTGTGCATATAAGGCGAGGCTAATACAGCAAAATATTGGGCAAATATGCCGAGGACGTTTGGGAGTGAGGTGATGGGACCACCAATATGCAGAGAATTGTATGGATCTGCGCGGCTGCCTGAAAAGGGAGCATCAAGTAAGTCCGGAGTGATTTTGGGAGAGGCATATTTTTGGCAGTTTGGTGCCCAGCATTCTGTTTGGCCGGCTGTAATACAGCTTGTTCGTCTGATGAAGTCAAATATATTTTTAAAAGTACGTGGTGTTGGAAATAAAGAGCAGTTGCGGATCGGTTCGTTGAACAGCTCGGAATGGAAATTTTATAGCAGATGTTTCTGCGGCTGATGTGTTGACAGATCAGTCACGATAGAGATCCTGCAATTTTGCTTAGAATGAATTCAATCATACGGGATTTCAGATTAAAGATCATGTCTATGACATGGAAAGCGACGATTTCTCCCAGGCAAAAAATCCGGCAGGAGTATTTTGCCGAAAGACCAAGGTAACACATGCGGTTAAAGCTGTCTGACCGGCATTGCGGACGTTGCTTTTGGCGTGCATAGGAAAGACCTGCTTGTGAGGCTCGGTAACAAAACCTTGTTTTCATCTGATAGGCGAATGCAGTACGCAAGATTGTTCATAAAGGAGGTTTCTATGAATCATATTTCAAAGCTGTCTGCTAATTATCCTCGATCTGCGATTCGGGATATGTTCCGCATTGCGGCGAATTACGAAAATACGGTGAATCTGTGCAATGGAGAACCTAATTTCGAGACGCCTTATCATATCAAAGAGAGCGCGTGGAAGGCACTGCAGGCTGGAATGACGAAATACGCCACAGAGCCAGGCCTGCCGTCCATGCGGGAGGCTGTAGCAGACAAGTATACAAAACAGTTTGGAATCCATCATACACCGGAAAATGTTATGGTAACGATTGGCGGGGTAGAGGGTATTTTCCTCTCCCTGGCGGCCACTATGAATCCGGGAGACGAGGTAATCATTCCTGATCCCGCATACACCTGCTACGAAGGACAAGTACTCACTCTGGGCGGTATTCCTGTGCGTGTTCCCCTGAAGGAAGAGTTTGGATTCCAACTGCAGCCGGAAGACCTTGAGAAAGCAATCACACCGAAAACAAAGGCGGTTATTCTCTGTTATCCCAGTAATCCCATCGGAGCTGTCTTGTCCAGAAAAGACGGTGAGAAGCTGGCAGAAATTGTAGCAAAACACGACATCCTTGTCATTTCAGATGAAGTGTACGAAAAAATTCTGTTCGATGGACGTGAGCACTTCAGCATCGCACAGATTCCGGAGATCAGAAAAAATGTTTTGGTGGTCAACAGCCTCTCCAAAACTTATGCGATGACCGGCTGGCGAATTGGATATACTGTGTGCGCGGATACCGAAATTATCGCACATATGGCCACCATGCAGCAGGCCGTAGCATCCAGTCTGCCCACTTTCGTTATGCAGGCTGGTACGGAAGCGCTCCGGGGCCCGCAGGACTGTGTGGAGGATATGCGCCGGCAATATGAACACCGGCGGGATTTGCTGTACAACGGGCTGAAGGAGATTCCCGGGATGAAACCCTTCAAAACGCAGGGATCTTTCTGTACTTTCATCAATATCAAGGAGTTTGGCATGAGCTCCTATGATTTTAGTATGGATCTTCTGAAAAATGCGGGTGTGATGACCATTGCAGGCAGTGCGTTTGGTGCTATGGGCGAGGGCTATCTCCGCATCTGCTTTGCAAACTCCGATGAAAATATTTTGGAGGGAATTCGCAGAATGAAGGAATACTTGGCGAAAAAGAGATCGTAAGAGGAGCAGAGTATGCCAAAAGCAATTTTTACTTATGAATACGGCCCTGAGAATATGAGGAAAATTGAGGACCTCGGTGTGGAAATTGTCTACTCTCCGGAGGATTGTTTTCAACCGAGACCGGAGATGGAAGGGGCAGAGATGATCGTCTGCTATGATCCTTTCCAAAAGATCGACTTGGCTAAGATGGGTTCGTTGAAGTGGATTCAGCTGGTCAGCAAGGGGGTCAACCACGTTCCTGAGGTTCTGAGAGACAGCGGAAAGCTCATTACCAATAATACACAGACCACTTCGATTCCCATCGGAGAGTGGATTGTCACATATATCTTGAACGCGTTCAAGGATTTAAAGGCGTTTAACCGTCATCAGTTGAGCCGGGAATGGATTCAGGAACGTAACGTGCGGGAGATTTTCGGCAAGACTATCGGAATTTTAGGAACAGGCAATATTGCCAGGGAGGCAGCCAAGCGGTTGAGGGCCTTTGATGCGAAGATTCTTGGGGTAAATACCTCTGGTTCTTCACGGGAGTTCTTTGATGAGGTGTTTTGTTTTGATTCCATGGATGCGTTCTGGGGACGCTGTGATGTAATCGTGTCCACACTGCCCAGTACACCTCGTACCTATCACATCATCAATGAAAAGACAATTGCGCAGATGAAGGACGGTGTGACCATCGTAAACATCTCCCGCGGCAGCGTCATCGATACCGAAGCACTGCTCAGAGCCAATGAGCGGGGAAAATTCTATAGTGTTTCACTGGATGTATTCGAAGAGGAGCCGTTACCCAAAGACAGTCCTCTTTGGACCACAGAGAATATCTTTGTCACGCCGCATACGGTTATGTGGTCGGATCTGTATTATGAACGTTGTTTTGACACCGTTTATAAGAACTTTGTGAAGTATCTCAAAGGAGAACCTCTAAACGATCTGGTCGATTTTGCCAAAGGATACTGAGCTCAGGTAAAAAACATTTTCCCTATGCAAATGCGTTAGAACTGTCGTCCTCCTTGGACCGAACCTGGTCCTAAGCTTTGCACAGTTGTAAATTACAGGGAATTCTGAAGGGTGGGAGCTGCGAAAAGCATAACTTTTGGATATTCAGATTTTAGAGGGGGTAAACGTATGCAACAGATCAATGATACCATATTGTCAATTACTTCTGCAATTGCAAACTTCTGCTGGAGTAACTTCATGATCTATGTGATGTTTTTCATGGGGATCTTTTTTACCATTCGGGCTGGGTGGCCTCAGCTCCGGCATATGGGTGATGCATTCACAATGTTTTTCCATGGCTGGAAACGCACTAAGAGTGATCTGGGCAAGGGGGAGCTGTCACCTATTCAGTCGGTTCTGATTGCAATCGGCGGTCAGATTGGCATTGGCAACATTGCTGGCCCGGCCACTGCCATTCTGGCAGGTGGTCCCGGCGCTGTATTTTGGCTGTGGGTTTCCGCGTTTTTTGGAATGGGTACGATTTCTGCAGAAGCCACTGCGGCACAAATCTACCGTGAGGTCCTGCCGGATGGCTCTGTCATCGGCGGCCCAGCACTGTACATTCAAAAAGCGTTTCCCAATGCACCGCGGTTCAGCAAGTTCATGGGCAGCTTTGAGGCGTGGCTTGTAGTGATTGGCTATGGTGTCGCCTGCGCCCTGGCACAGGGCAATACACTAGCCGGCGCAATGGAGGGATCGTTTGGCCTACCGACTTGGGTTACCGGCATTGTTATTTGCGCAATCGTTCTGATTGTTGGAATCGGCGGTATCAAAGTAATTGGTTCCTTGATTGAAAAGATGGTACCTGTTATGGCGATCATCTACCTGGCGGGTGGTCTCGTTGTTCTGCTGGCTAACATTGCAGCGGTTCCCGGTGTGATTGTGACAATTTTCAAGAGCGCATTTACGTTTAAAGCTGCTGCCGGCGGTGCGATTGGTTTTACGATCAAAGAAGCCATGCGCTATGGCGTTGCGCGTGGTCTGTTTTCCAATGAAGCCGGCCAGGGCTCTACGGCCCATGCCCATGCGGTTGCCAAGGTGAAACACCCCTGTGACCAAGGCCTGGTTGCAATGATGTCGATTGTTATTGATACGTTCATTGTGTTGACGATGTCTGCTTTGATCATCTTGGCCACCGGCGCCAATACTATCGGCGTTGAAGGTGTACAGTGTGTCCAGTATGGATTCCAGGGACTTCTTGGTAATTTTGGTTCCATTATTGTCTCAATTTCGATCTTCTTTTTCTGCATGTCTACGATCATCGGTGCGTTCTTTGTGGGCCAGCAGAATTGGAAGCAGATTTTCAAAGGCAGACACACTTGGCTGTATATTGCGATTCTTCTCTTTTCCTGCATTTTCGGTTCTATTACCTATGTTGAGGTGGTTTTCTCTATCTGCGATTGTTTGAATGGCCCGATGGTTATTGTCAATTTGATTGCTTTGCTGGGCATTAACAAAGTCATTGCAAAAAAATGGAAAGAGTATAATGCGGGCGGAGCAGAGCTAGATACTACTTTGAATGATGTCAAAAAGGCAATCGCCGAGTCTAAGAAGGCAAAAACCAAGTAAATCCGCAACGTGTAAATTCCTTTTTCACCTTTCGAATCCCTCCCTTCTCGCCGTGTAAAAAGTTCCTGCAGCCCGATTCTGCGGCGGCAAGACTCTGCGGCTTCATGCCGCGGAGTCCTGCTGTCGTCAAGGATGATGAGGCGGATTTGACAGCCCTTGGAGAGGGGCTTTAAACACTACTATTTTAAATGCAAAGGAAGTCTATAATAAAATGAACGCTTATATTGCCCGCGTGATTGAAACTGTCCAAAAGAAATATGCAAATGAGCCGGAGTTTGTGCAGACGGTGGAAGAGGTACTCTCTTCGCTCTCTCCGGTTATTGACAAGCATCCTGAGTATGAAAAAGCAGATCTTCTCAGCCGCATTGTGGAACCGGAACGGATGGTCAGTTTCCGTGTGGTTTGGCAGGACGATCACGGCGAGTATCACACCAATACTGGCTGGCGTTGTCAGTTTAACGGGGCCATTGGTCCTTATAAAGGTGGCCTTCGGTTTCAGAAGAATGTCTATCCCGGGATCATTAAGTTCCTTGGTTTTGAGCAGATCTTTAAGAATAGCCTTACCGGTTTGCCTATCGGCGGAGGCAAGGGAGGCAGCGATTTCGATCCTGCAGGTAAGTCAGATGCGGAGGTCATGCGTTTTTGCCAGAGCTTTATGACGGCGCTTTACCGCTTTATCGGGCCGGATATTGATGTGCCTGCTGGAGATATGGGTGTCGGCGGTCGGGAAATTGGCTATTTGTATGGCCAGTATCGCCGGATCAAAGGGACCTGGGAAAACGGTGTACTCACAGGAAAGGGCCTTGCCTATGGCGGCTCTCTGATCCGCCCGGAGGCCACTGGTTATGGGGCTATCTACTACTTGCAAGAAGTTTTAAAGCATGAGCATGATACCATCGCAGGCAAGCGGATTGCGATCTCAGGCTATGGCAATGTGGCTTGGGGAATCATGAAGAAAGCTACAGAACTGGGGGCTAAGGTAACGTATTTCTCTGGTCCCGATGGTTACATTCACGACCCCGACGGTGTTGCCACACAGGAGAAGATCGACTTTATCCTGAAAATGCGTACGGACGATCCGTTGCATTGTAAACCCTATGCAGACCGGTTTGGTTGTGAGTTTGTGCCCGGCGCCAAACATTGGGGAGCTACAGATGTGGACATTAATATGCCTTCTGCCATGCAGAACGATGTACATATGGACTCAGCAGAGAAAATTGCCGCCTCTGGTGTGAAGTATTACATTGAAGTAGCAAATATGCCCACCACCAATGAGGCATTGACCTTCCTGCGGGCTCAGAAGCATATCATTGTAGCACCCTCTAAAGCTGTCAACGCCGGAGGTGTGGGTGTCTCCGCGCTGGAGATGGCCCAGAATAGTGAGCGCCTGATTTGGACAGCGGAGGAAGTGGATGCTCAGTTGAAACGGATGATGACCAATATTCACCAAGTCTCCGCAGAAGCGGCTGAGCGCTATGGTTTGGGATATGATCTGGTGGCCGGTGCCAATATTGCCGGCTTTGAGAAGGTTGCTACGGCCATGATGGATCAGGGCGTTTTTTAAAGAATCCAAATCTGTTTTGCTCTGGCTTTTGCAGCAAGTTTTATGCGTAGGTTCATACAAAACGGCTGAGCCTTTGGTTTACGCAAATCGCCGGAAGAGTTGCTTTATTGGAGGAATATCATAAAAAATTTGTGGAACAACGGGACAGATATGATGGAACTGTTTGGAAAATGTGATCCACCTGGGCGTCATCATGATCGTCTGCCTGGCGGTGGGCTTTGTGACCCCGCCCGTGTGCATGAACGTGTTCGTTGCGTCCAACATGACGGGGCTGCCCATGGAAAAGATCGTCAAGCCGGTCATCCCGCAGATCGTCGCCCTGTTCATCGTCTGTCTTCTTCTGGCCTTTGTCCCCGGCCTGAGCCTGCTGCTGGTCTGAGCACTGTGCAGGCCTATTTTAGAAGTGGGAAGGAAGCGGTGTCATGATGGAAAAGGCAGTGTGCAACGCGGAGCGTCTGGTCATCCAGTACGGCATGGGTGCCGTGCGGCATCCCTTTTTGCGGCAGATGCCCTGGCAGGTGGCCCATAACGGCAGGGCGGTCATTCTCCCGCGGATGGGCTCCATCACCCTGAACGTGCAGATCGGCGACAGCGTCTACGGCATGGAGGGGGACCACATCGAGCCCGGCGTCACCATCCGCAACCCCAACGAGGAGGAGAACAACGCCCTGCACCTGCTCTCCTGCGTCGGCAATCCCGCCGTGGTGCTGACGGGAGAGGCCAAAGGGGCCAAGGGCTTTGTCACCGGCTCCCACGGGGGCGTGGAGGATCTTCTGGTCTACTTCCCCCGGGAGGTCCTGGAGCGGATGACCCTGGAGGACAAAATCCAGGTTCGGATGCAGGGACGGGGCATGAAGATCCGGGGCTTTGAGGACACCATCCACTGCCTGAGCCTGGGGCCGGAGCTGTTTGAGCGGATGAATCTGACCGTGGAGCACGGAAAGCTGGTGGTCCCGGTGGCCGCCAGGGTCCCCGCCCATCTGATGGGAAGCGGGATCGGCGAGTTCAGCGCGGTGAAGGGCGACTACGACATCATGACGGCGGATTGGGACGAAATCCGCCGGTATGGGCTGGATCACCTGCGCTACGGGGACATCGTTTTGCTGGAGAACTGTGACAACACCTACGGCCGGGGCTATCTCACCGGCGCCGTAACCGTGGGCGTCGTGATTCACGGCGACTGCATCCTCATGGGCCACGGCCCCGGCGTCAGCGGCCTGATGACGGCCAAGGCGCCCGTCATTGAGGGGCGTCCGGACCCCGGCGCCAATCTGGCGGAGCTGATGGGCGTCGCCCGCGCGTAAACCTTGGAAACCGATTTGAAAACGAAAAGGAGCAAAGCATCATGTCTGACAAGGAACTTTTGAAAGGTCTTCTGGACAAAATCAACGTGGATACCATCTGGGACCGGGCGTCCCACGTGTGCGACACCTGGCCGGACCGCCTTCCCGGAACCCCCGGCGCGAAGGCCTACGCGGAATACGTGGCGGACTACTACCGGGAGATCGGACTGGACGACGTCAAGATCCACGTGGGGATGGGCCTTCTGAAAAACCCCGGTCCCGCCGACGTCCGCCTGCGCATCGGCGGCAGGGAGGAGAAGCTGGACTGCAACGCCAACGCCCAGTGCGGCGATACGCCGGAGGGGGGCTTTTCCGGCGAGCTGGTGTACGTGGGCCCCGGCGGCGAGGACAACTATGAGGGCGTGGACGCCAGGGGCAAGGTGATTTTAACGGAGCTGTCCTACGCGCCGCCCCGCTCCGAGAAAATGCGCCTTGGCATGGTGCACGGCGCCATCGCCATGGTCATCATGAACTGGGGCCCGGAGGAGAGCACCTCCGTTCCCTACGGCACGTCCAAGTCCGTCTGGGGCAACCCCACGCCGGAGGACGAGCACTTCATGTATGAGACGATCCCCGTCTTCTCCATCTCCAAGGCCGAGGGCGTGCGCCTGCGCAGGCTGCTGGAGCAGGGCGAAAAGATTGACGTCTTCATGAACTATCAGCAAAAGCAGGGCTGGGACCCCCTGTACCTGCCCAGCGGCACGGTGAAGGCCCCGGACAACAAGTCCGGCGAATTCATCCTGGTGGCGGGCCACATGGACTCCTGGCCGGTAGGCGCCTCCGACAACGCCGCCGGCAACGCCACCGCCATGGAGCTGGCCCGGGTGTTGCAGGAAAACCGCAGCCAGCTGAGCCGCGACGTGCGCTTTTTGTTCTGGCAGGGCCACGAGGGCGGCCAGATGGAGGGCTCCACCTGGTACTGCGACAACCTGTGGGACGATCTGAACAGGCATTGCGTCATGTACGTCAACATCGACGCCATCGGCCTGGGCGACGGTGCCACGGTGCTCCACAGCGAGCCGGCCTTTGAATTCTGGAACTGGATTCACGAGATGAACGACTTCTCCCTGCCCGGCTGGGAGAGCGACTACTGCTTCCCCTTCAAGAACGCCGACATGTCCTTCCTGGGAATCGGTGTGCCCTCCTGCTACAACTGGATCTACCACACCCCCGAGCTGCGGGAGAAGTGGGGCAACGCCACCCTGGGCCTGCCCTATCACAGCGCCGACGACACCATGGACACCCTGGACAAGAACGTGATGTACCACGGCGTCCGCAACGACGCGGCCTATATCTTCGATCTGGCCATGCGCAAGACCCTGCCCCAGGACTTCACCGTCATGGCGGAGCAGATCTCCAAGCGCATCGGCGAGATGATGGACTACATCAAGGCGATGCCCGAGGCCCGGGAGGGCCTGGATCTGGAGGGCGCGCTGGCCATGTCCAGGAGCTTTGAGGAGAAGGCCGCCGCCGTGGAGAAGGTCCGCCTGGCCCAGGAGGCCTCCGGGGAGCGGAATGACCGGCTGAACTATCTGCTCATGCGGATCTCCCGGGTGGTCATGCCCATGCTGACCACGGTGACCGGCCGGTTTGAGCAGGACCGGTACGGCCTGACCGGCCTGAAGTACATCATCCCCAACAGCGTCTCTGTTCTGGAGCTGTCCCAGCGCAGGGAGGGAACCCATGAGTTCTATCTGTGGCTGAACCGCGCCCGGAAGGAGCGCAACAAGATCACGGACGCCCTGGATATGGCCAACGACATCTGCGATCTCATTCTGGCGGGGAAATAACACCGCGCCGGGGCCGTCTGCCTCTTTCGGCGGACGGCCCCGGGGAATACCAAAGGAGGAATGTGAGCGTGGAGTTGGCAGTCATCATCCCCGTGCTGGGGATGTCCGATGAGATGATTCAGGCGCGGATCGCCGTGTTGCGGGAAAAGGCCCTGCCGACGACAGAGTTTCGGATTTACAAAAGCCGGAGAGGCCCTGGGGCCATTGAGTCCCGGTACGACCGCCAGCTGGCCGGCGACGAGGTCATGCGGCTGAGCTGTCAGGCGGAGCGGGACGGCTGCGACGCGGCCATGGTCTGGTGCGCCGGGGACCCGGCGGTGGACGCCGCCCGGGAGCTGGTGGAGATCCCGGTAATCGGCACCGGGGAGGCCGGAATGCTGTTCGCCTACCATCTGGCCCGGAATTTCTGCATTCTGACCGGCGACGAGGATCTGGCGGCCACGTCCTACGATGTGGCCGTGCGCTCCGGTCTGAAAGCCCGTCTGGCCTCTATCCGGGGCATCCGGATGTCCGTGGACCAGCTGCGCAATGACCGGGAAGCGGCGCTGCGGGGGCTGGAGAAGGTGGCCTGGGAGGCGGTACGGCGGGACGGCGCCCATGCCTTCGTCTTCGGGTGCCTGGCGCTGACGGGCATGGGTGAGGAGCTCTCCGGGAGGATCGGTCTTCCCGTGGTGGACGCCGCGCACTGCGCCGTGGCGCTGGCAGAGTCGCTGGTCAGCATGAAGCTGACCTACAGCCGCAGAACCTATGCCTCCCCGCCCGTGGTGGCCCCGGAGTTCCTTGGGGCCAGAACCGCGCGGTGACCGGTCCCTTTCAAAATCCTGCACTGGAAGGAGAAACCCCTTTTCAGCGTGGCGCCGCCATGGCTGAAAAGGGGTGAACCGTTTTTCAAGAGCGCCGGCGCCGGACGATGCCAGGTCTTCCGGGTCTGTCCCCGTCGGAAAGAGGCGGGACTCTCAGAGCGGAGCTTCCTCGGGATCGCGGGGATCTGCGAACGCGCCCCGGCCCGGCTCCCGGCGGACGATGGGCAGCGTCAGCCCATAGGAGATGCCGGCGAGGGTGTCGAAGCCGGAGGAGTGGCCAATGGCCCCGAAGGCCTCCCGGCAGTCATCCAGCTCCTGGGGGGAGGCGGCGGGAGAGAGGGCGAAGAAGCGGATCACCGCCTCGCTGAACTGCCCCCGCAGGGCGCAGTCCAGAAATGCGGCGCTGATGAGGTTGGTCTGCATCCGCCCGCCGGCAAGGCACCGGGCCAGGGCACGGTGCAGGGGACAGTCCTCCCCCCACCGCCACAGCAGGCCCGCCAGCAGGCCGCAGAGGAAATCATCGCCGGAGGGGGTGAGACCGATGCCAAGCCCCACCAGGGCACACAGCGCCTCGGCGGCCGCCTCCCACTGCCCCCAGGTATACCGGGCGGCCGCCTCTTCCAGCTGGGCCCGGGCGGCGGAGAGGAAGAGATCCCCGTCCGCTGCCGGCAGACGCCCGAGAGAGCCCGGCGGTGCGGCGCGGAGGAAGCGATCGGCCAGGGCGGCGTGAAAGGCGGCGTCAGGGCGCTCCGGAGTGCGCAGGGCGGCGTCATAGACCCGCGTGACGCCGGGGCGATACCGCAGCTGAAGGTGCTCCCCGCAGGCCGGGTACAGGGTGACGGCCTCCGGCGCGATCCGGCAGGGCGTCCCCGCTTCCAGAGGGAGCCGCCCCAGCGCCTCCCGGGAGAGGGGTGTGACCAGGCTGATGGGAGAGAGGGGAGACCCCCGGGACTGGATGGCCAGCAGCCGGCCGCCGGAGGTGCGGAGATTGACGGTGCTGCGGTAGACCGAGTGGACCGCGGCATCCGCGGGGGTCCGCAGGCACTGCAGGAGGAATTGAGAGGTAGCGGTGATCACAAGGTTCATGAGGGGCCTCCTTTCCGCGGCGGTCCCGGCGGGAGACAGGATGAGGAGATGGCGGCCCGCCTACCGGGCCTCCCGGGACGGGGAATGCTCCATACAGCGCTCCAGGAAAGCCGCCGTCGCCTCCAGGACCTCCTCCGCGGCGCCGGAGGCGGGGTCCTGGTCGAAATCGTGGCGGGAGCCGGGGGCGAGATACCGCGCGGCCTGGAACCGGCGGCAGAGCTCCGCGAACTCCTGGTAGGGAACGTCCGGGTCCTGGAGGCTGTGGGCGCAAAACAGCGGCGCCGGCAGCGCCGTGACAGGCTGGAGGGTATAGCGGGAGGAGAACTCCTTCTCCCTTCCGGAGAAGAACAGGTCCCTCCAGCGCCCGCTCTGGCGGGCGTAGACGTAGACACTGTAGTGCTGTTCCAGACTCCCGTCTGCAAAGAGCCCCGCCGACAGGCGCTCCAGACAGGAAGGGCTTACGGCCGGCAGCGCCTGATAGAAGGGGGCCGGGGCGGTGTGCCAGCTGTCCTGGAAAAACCCGTATCCATAGTAGGAGAGGATTCCCCGGGGAGGACACAGCAGCGCTCCGGAGGCGGCGGCCAGCAGCACCAGGTAGGCCCCGGCGGAGCGGCCCCACAGAAAATAGGGCAGGGCGTCCGCCTGGGGGAGCTGCGCCATGGAGGGCGGGGAGTTGATGGACGCGCAGACATCCCGCAGGATCAGATCCAGCTGGGCATTGGGCGCAAGGGGGTAGTCGAAGGAGATCAGCACATACCCCCGCCTGGTGAGAAATTCCCTGTGCAGGGCAGGGAGATCCCCCCGGGAGCCGAACAGCAGTCCGCCGCCGTGGAAATAGAGGACTCTGGCCACCGGCGCCACTGCGGAGTCGTACCAGCAGGACGCCTTTTTGAGGTAGGGGTCCGAGGCAAGGGTCAGTTCCTGTTCGATGAGCATAAGCACCTCCAGTCCTCTGGAAGACGGCGTGTCTTCCCCGCAGACGGCTCTGGTACGGACAGGCGCCTGCGGGATTGAGACAAGATAAAAATAGGTTGAAAAATATAGGATTTTTTCAAATCAGATTCTGCCTGTATTTGACGTGTCCATTATACCACAGCCGCAGAGAATGAAAAGAGAAATTTGACTACTTTGCAATATAATGTCGATATTCACAAGAATAGAGACTTATTTTGTGAATATTTACAATTGAAAACGGGAGCAAACCATGCCATGATAGATACTGTAAAAATTGGTTGACCGCAATCGGGAACCAGAGGAAAAATTTCCAAATCAGCAGGAAGCCTGCGGAAAGCGAGAGGAGTTTCAAATGGGATATTTTAATCACAACGTAGGACATCGAGAGGACCTGCTGACCACCCGCTCGGTGGTCCGGAAGAACAACTACGTGATCCTGGAGCCGGACGGTCTGGTGAAAAACGCCATTCCCGGATACAGCGGCTGCGATGTGACGATCCTGGCCTCGCCGGAGCTGGGGGCGTCCTTTGCGGACTACCTGGTGACCGTCCATGACGGCGGCGGAAACGACGGCATCGGCGGCGACGGGATCGAGGCGTTCTTGTACGTCGTATCCGGAGAGGTCTCCGCCGCCAATGAGGACTGCACCCGGCGCCTGACGGAGGGGGGCTATTTCTACTCCCCCGCGGACCGGACCATGACATTTCAGAACCTGAGCGGAAGCGACGCGGTGCTCTATGTCTACCGCAGGCGGTATCTCCCCTATCGGGATCTGAAGCCCGGCACGGTGGCGGGTCACGTCCGGGATCTGGAGTGGAGCGAGTACGAGGGAATGAGCAACTGCCACATCAAGGACCTGCTGCCGGCGGCGGGGAACTTCGCCTTTGACATGAACATGCACATCCTGAAATTTGCGCCCGGCGCCTCCCACGGATACGTGGAGACCCACTTCCAGGAGCACGGCATGTATTTTCTCCAGGGCAAAGGCGTCTACCGTCTGGACGGGGAGTGGATTCCCCTGGAAAAGGGCGACTATGTGTTCATGGACTCCTACTGCCCCCAGTGCTGCTACGGCGTGGGGGATGAGGATTATATCTACATTTACTCCAAGGACTGCAACCGCGACGTGGTGCTTTGACGGCGGACCGCGGGAGATAGGGCGGAGGAGATACGATGAAGCTGCAAAGAGAAGAGTTAAAGCGTCTGATGAAGAACAAGCTGGTCCGGGCCGGCCTGCGGGAGGACCATGCGGAGATGACGGCGGAGATTTTGACCTGGTCGGATGAGCGGGGCTATCACTCCCACGGGTCGGTCCGGGTGGAGTATTACAGCGAGCGGATCGCCAAGGGCGGAATCACGGTGAATCCCAGGTTCGAGTGGAGGGAGACCGGGCCCTGCTCCGGCATTTTTGAGGGGGACAACGGCTGCGGATACGTGGCCATGACCCTGGCCACGGAACACGCCATGGAGATGGCGAAACGAAACGGCATCGCCGTGGCGGGCGTCCGCAATGTGTCCCACACCGGCTCCATCGGCTATTATGCGGAGATGTGCGCAAAGCAGCACCTGGCGGCACTCACCTTCTGCCAGTCCGACCCCATGGCTGTGCCCTACGGGGGGACGGAGCCCTACTACGGAACCAACCCCATCGCCTTTGCGGCGCCTGCGGCGGACGGCAGAAACATCGTCTTTGACATGGCAACCACCGTGCAGGCCTGGGGCAAGATCCTGGACAAGCGCTCCCGGGGGGAGCGCATCCCCCCCACCTGGGCGGTGGACGAGCACGGCCAGCCCGTGACGGACCCCAACCAGGTGAACGCGCTGGTGCCCATCGCCGGGGCAAAGGGCTACGGGTTGATGATGATGGTGGACATTTTCTCCGGCGTGCTGCTGGGCGTTCCCTTCGGCAGTCATGTCAGCTCCATGTATCACGACCTCTCCCAGGGCCGCAATCTGGGCCAGCTCCTGATTGTGGTGGACCCGGACCGCTTTGCCGGGAGGGCCTCCTTTGAGCGGGACGTCGCGGCCACCATGGAGGAGCTGAACGCCATGAGACCGGTGGAGGGGCAGGAGAAAGTCTATTACCCCGGAGAGCGGGCGGAGAAGCGGAAGGCGGAGGCCTATGAGACCGGCGGCATTGAAATCGTGGACGACATCTACCGGTATCTCGTCAGCGACCAGGTGCACTTTGACCGGTACGATCACAAAAACCGCTTTGCGGACTGAGAACGGCAGACAGAAAAGGGGGGAACCGGACAGATGCTGATAACCAATGTACAAAAAGGCAGCTACCACGACTCTGTGGTGCTGATGCTGCTGACCAATGAGCTCTCCGGCCTGGAGGGGGTCCGCAAGGCCTCGGTGATGATGGCGACGCCCGCCAACAAGGAGATTTTCAAGCGCGCGGGGCTGGACACGGCGGAGCTGGCCCAGGCGAGTGCCAACGACATGGTGATTGTGGCGGACGTGGACGATGCGGCGGTGTCTGAGCGGATTGAGGAGCAGGTGAGCCGCTTCTTCGCGGAGCAGGCCGCCTCCGGAAAGACCGCGGGCACCACCCGGGTCAAGTCCTGGAGCGCGGCCCGAAAGGCCCTGCCCCAGGCGAATCTGGCGGTCATCTCCATCCCCGGCGCCTACGCGGCCCTGGAGGCGGAGCACGCGCTGCGCGAGGGCATGAGCGTGTTCATGTTCTCGGACAATGTGACGATCGAGGACGAGCGCAGGCTGAAGGAGATGGCCCACGAGAAGGGCCTGTGCCTCATGGGGCCGGACTGCGGCACCGGGATCATCCAGGGCGTGCCCATTGCCTTCACCAACCACGTCAGGAAGGGCGCCATCGGCATCATCGGCGCCTCCGGCACCGGAATTCAGGAGCTGACGTGTATCATCGACCGCCTGGGAGAGGGCGTGAACAACGCCATCGGCACCGGCGGCCGGGATCTGTCGGAAGAGATCGGCGGCGTCACCATGCTGGATATGATCGACGCCATGGAGCAGGACCGGGAGATCCAGGTCATCTTGATTCTCTCCAAGCCCCCGGCGCCGGCGGTGCGGGAGAGAGTCCTGGCGCGGCTGCGGAGCTGCCGCAAGCCGGTGGTCACCCTCTTCCTGGGGGAGAAGCCGGCGTACCACGAGGAGAATCTGTACCACTGCTACACCTGCGACGAGGCGGCGCGGACGGCGGTCCGCCTGGTGCGGGGGGAGAGGCCCCGCCGGGAGACGGAGTCCCTGCCGGAGCTGCCGGACGCCTTCTCCGCCAAGGAGGGGAAGAGCATCAAGGCCTACTACTCCGGCGGTACGCTGGCAAACGAGGCGGCCATGCTGATCAAGGACGCCCTGCAGGTTCAGACGCCCCCGGAAAAGGAGGAGGGCTGCATGCTGAACCTCCGGGGCAATGTGGTGGTGGACCTGGGGGACGATGTGTACACCGTGGGCCACCCCCACCCCATGATTGACCCCGCCAAGCGGATCGAGTGCATGGAGCGGTGCCTGGAGGACGAGAGCACCGGCGTGATTCTCTTTGACGTCATGCTGGGCTACGGCTCCCACGAGGACATGGCCGGGGCCCTGCTCCCCACCATTTCCGCGCTGCGGGAGAGGGCGGCGGCCGCGGGCAGAAAGCTCTTCTTTGCGGCCTCCGTCTGCGGCACCAGACAGGACCCCCAGGGCTACGATAAGGCGTCGGAGCAGCTGCGGCGCGCCGGCGTGATCGTGTGCGAGTCCAACAAGGCGGCCTGCCATGCGGCGATCCGGCTGGCGGGTCTGGACTTTGCGGAGCCGGAGAAGGAGATCCGCCCGAGGGCGGCGGCCGGGGCGCCCTCCACCGAACCCTCCCGGCAGCTGCTGGAGCTCCTGGCGGACAAGCCGCGGGTCATCAACATCGGCCTGCCCGGCTTTGCGGAGGTCTGCGAGTCTTTCGGCTGTCAGGTGGTCCAGTTCGACTGGACGCCGCCGGCCGGCGGGGATTTTGAGATGATCCGGACGCTGGAGTTTTTGAACCGGCGCGGTGATATTGACGCCGCCAACCAGAGGGTGATTGCCGGGATCGTGGCGGCGCAGCCGGTCCTGCGGGATAACATCCCGGCCAGGGACGTCATTCCGGAGCTGAGCGGGGAGGTCAAAACGATCCTCCACGCGGGCCCGCCCATTGCCTACAGGGATATGCCCGAGACGGTGCAGGGGTCCTGCGTGGGCGCGGTGCTCTTTGAGGGCTGGGCCGAAACCGAGGCGGAGGCCCGGGCGCTGCTGGCCTCCGGGGAGGTGCGGTTTCTCCCCTGCCACCATGTGAACGCGGTGGGCCCCATGGGCGGCATCACCACGGCCCATATGCCGGTGTGGGTGGTGGAGAACGTGACGGAGGGCAACCGCGCCTACTGCACCATGAACGAGGGCATCGGCAAGGTGCTCCGCTTCGGGGCCTACTCCCGGGAGGTGATTGAGCGCCTCTGCTGGATGCGGGACGTGCTGGGCCCCACCCTGGGCCGGGCGCTCCGGGCCCTGGACGGCGGTCTGCCCCTGAACCCGCTGATCGCAAAGGCCATTGCCATGGGAGACGAGTTCCACCAGCGCAACATCGCCGCCTCGCTGGTCCTTTTGAAGGAGCTGGTGCCCACCATCACCCGGCTGGACATGGACGAGGCGGAGCGCACGGCGGTGGTTCGCTTCCTGGCCGAGACAGATCAGTTCTTCCTGAATGTGATGATGGCGGCCGGCAAGGCAATCATGGACGGCGCCCGCAAGGTCCGGGAGGGCACGGTGGTCACGGCCATGTGCCGGAACGGCGTGGAGTTTGGCATCCGCATTGCCGGCATGGGAGACGAGTGGTTTACCGGCCCGGTGAACATTCCCCAGGGGCTCTACTTCACCGGCTATGACGGCGGGGACGCCTGCCCGGATATTGGGGACAGCGCCATCACGGAGACCGTCGGCGTCGGCGGCATGGCAATGATCGCGGCGCCTGCGGTGACGCGCTTCGTAGGCGCCGGCGGGACGGAGGACGCCCGCAGAACCAGCAACGAGATGACGGAGATCACGATCTCCAGAAACCCCAACTACATCATCCCCAACTGGGATTTCCAGGGGACCTGCCTGGGCATCGACGCGCGGCTGGTGGTGGAAAAGGGGATCACCCCGGTCATCAATACGGGAATTGCCCACCGGCAGGCCGGCTTCGGCCAGATCGGCGCGGGAACCGTGCGTCCGCCGCTGGCGTGCTTTGAAAAGGCGGTTGCGGCGTATGCGAGGAAATTGGGGTACGGCGGATCAGAGAAATGAGAGCGCGGGGACGGCCGGGCGGCTGGATTGCCGCCCGGCCGTCTCAGCGCGAAATGAGCGGCCGCCCGGCCGGGAGAAAGGACTGGCCGGCGGGGCGCGTCTGCGGATGAGGAGTGCATATGGGAACAGGCAAGGTGGTCATTGCCCTGGGCGGGAATGCCCTGGGCGGCAATGTGGAAGAGCAGAGAAGCGCCGTGGCCAGGACGGCGGCGGTGCTGGTGGATATTGTGGAGCAGGGGCGGGAGCTGATTATCACCCACGGAAACGGCCCCCAGGTGGGCATGATCAAAAAGGCCATGGACGCGCTGACGGCGGCGGAGCCGGAGTACCGGGACATCCCCCTTGCGCTGAACGTGGCCATGAGCCAGGGCTACATCGGCATTGACCTCCAGAACGCCGTCAAGGGCGAGCTGGCGCGGCGGGGCATTGAGAAAAAGGTGTCCACGATTCTCTCCCAGGTGGAGGTGGACCCGGAGGACCCGGCCTTTCAAACGCCCACAAAGCCCATCGGGAGCTTCCTCTCCAGGGAGGCCGCTGCCGCCCTGGAGGCCCGCGGCGTCGCCTGCATGGAGGACGCGGGCAGAGGCTGGCGCGTGGCGGTGGCGTCCCCGATGCCCCGGCGGATCTGCGAGCTGGAGACGATCCGGACCCTGGTGGACGCGGGCCATATTGTGATTACCTGCGGCGGAGGCGGCATTCCCGTGGTCAGAAGGGGCGAAGAGCTGGTGGGTGTCAGCGCGGTGATCGACAAGGACCACACCAGCAGCCTCCTGGCCCGGAAAATCGGCGCGGAGGATTTCGTGATTTTGACGGCGGTGGAGAAGGTGGCCCTCCATTTCGGGGAGGAGAACCAGACGTGGCTCTCGGAGCTGACGGCCGCCCAGGCCAGGCGCTATGCGGCGGAGGGACAGTTTGCCAGGGGGTCCATGCTGCCGAAAGTGGAGGCGGCGATCCGCTTCGCCGAGTCCGGCCCCGGCAGAAGGGCGCTGATTACCCTTCTGGAAAAGGCGGCGGAGGGCATTGCGGGGAGAACCGGGACGGTGATTACCGCGTGAGGTGGGGTATCCGGAGCGGCACTGCGCCGGAGACCCTGCAGCAAAGAATCTGAAAACCGGCAAAGGAGGGCGAGAGCAGATGGATCTGCCGGTGACTTTGGGAATGTGGCTGGTTGCGCTGGCGCCGATTGTGGTCCTGGTGATCCTGATGGTGGGGCTCCACTGGGGGACGGCAAAGGCGGCGGCAGTCAGTCTTGCGATGACGGCGGTGACAGGGGTCGTGTGGTATCGGGCGGACCTGACGCTGCTGGCGGTGGAGGCCGCCAAGGGCGTCTGGAACGCCGTGACCATCATTCTGGTGGTATGGACGGCCATTCTTTTGTACCAGGTGGGAAAGAAGGCCCGGGCATTTCTGGTGATCCGAAACGGGATGCAGGCGATTTTGCCCAATGAGCTGCTGCAGATCCTGGCCATCGGCTGGGTGTTTGTCAGCTTTTTGCAGGGCATCACTGGCTTTGGCGTGCCGGTGGCCATTGGGGCGCCGCTGCTGGTGGGCATTGGCGTCGCGCCGCTCTGGGCGGTGGTCATTCCGCTGCTGGGACAGGCCTGGGGCAATACCTTCGGCACGCTGGCCGCGGCCTGGGACGCCCTGGCCATGGCCTGCGGCCTCACCGCCGGGAGCGAGCTGTATCTGGAGGCGGCGCTGTGGACGTCGGCCTTCCTCTGGTTTTTCGACGTGGTGACAGGGCTTGCCGTCTGCTGGTTCTACGGGCGGGGACAGGCGGTGCGCAAGGGGCTGGGCGCGGTGCTGATTCTCTCAACGGTCCAGGGCGGAGGGGAGCTGCTGCTGTCCCAGGTCAATCCGACCCTTTGCTGCTTTGTCCCGTCGCTGCTGTCCCTGGCGGCGCTGCTTTTGATCGGAAGATGGCAGAGATCCCCCTGGCGTATGGAGGACTCTCCCATGATGTGCCGCCTGGATACGCAGGCGGAGGAGGGACCGGTCCCTGCGGGCATGAGTATGGGAAGTGCCCTGGCCCCCTATGTGCTGCTGTCGGCGCTCACCCTGGCGGTGCTGACAGTCCCGCCGGTCCACCAGCTGCTGGGACAGGTCTCCGTCGGCTTTTCCTTCCCGGAGACGCGGACCGGCCTTGGCTATGTCAACGAGGCGGCGGCGTGCTATTCCCCCCTGTCCATTTTCACCCATGCCAGCATGTTTTTGCTGGTCTCCGCGGCGGCGGCCCTGGTCTATTACCGGCGGAGGGGGTGGATTGCCCCAGGGGAGGGGCGGGAGATCCTCTCGGACTCCGTCTCCATGGCGCTCCCCTCCTCCGCCGCCATCATCTGCCTGCTGGTGATGTCCCGCATCATGGGCGGAACCGGGCAGACGGTGGTGCTGGCCGGCGGCATCTCCCATGTGCTGGGAATCGGGTACACGGTGCTCTCCCCCTTCATCGGGATGCTGGGCACCTTCATCACCGGCAGCAACATGAGCTCCAATATTCTCTTCGGAAACTTCCAGCTGGAGGTGGCGGACCTGTTGGGCATCCCCGCCGCCGGCGTCCTGGCGGCCCAGACGGCGGGCGGCGCCGTGGGCGCGGCCTTCAGCCCCAGCAAGATCATTCTGGGAACCTCCACCGTGGGGCTGCTTGGCCGGGAGGGAGACGTCATGCAAAAGCTGCTGCCGGTGGGGTGCTGCGCGGCGCTGGTGATGGGCGGCGCGGTCTTCTTCCTCACCCGCTGAGCACCGGCCGGCGGAAACTCCAGGAGACTTCTCCCGGGAAATCCTGAATTCTCACAGGATTCCCCGGGAGTTTTCACGGCGGAACAGGCCGGCGCCGCGCCGCGGAAGTTTCCGCCGGTGTGGCGTTTGCATCTTGCGCAGGGAGCGTTCCCGGGTATAATGGAGAAAAAAGCGGTGTCTGCTCAGGACGCCGCCCCCGGCGTTTGCCGGCCTTCCAACAGGCCCCGGGCCCCGGCCGGGACCGGGGGCCGAGATACGCCGGGAAGAGAACGGAGGCAGATGATGAAAAACAAAAAGTCCATGACATGGCTCTTGTGCGCGGTCCTTGCGGTGTGTCTGCTGGGCGCGGGCTGCTCCGGCGGCGCCCCGGCCTCCCAGGATGCGCCCGCCCAGAGCCAGGACAGCGGCGACACCGCCGCCGGCACGGCCGCGGAGCTGGGCAGCCTGCAGTCCTTTTCCGCCGGGACGCTGGACGGCGGAACCTTTACCCAGGAGGACATCCAGGCCAAGGATATCACGCTGCTGAACTTCTGGGCGCTGACCTGCGGGCCCTGCATTGCGGAGATGCCGGATCTGGCGGCCTTTGCCGCGGCCCTGCCGGACAACGTGCAGGTGGTGACGGTCTGCCTGGACGGCAGCGGCAATGAGGAGACGGCCAGGGACGTCCTCAGCGAGGCGGGCTTTGAGGGGATCACCCTGATCTCCGGCGACGGGGACCTGGCCGCCCTCTGCGGAAATCTGATGTACACGCCCACCACCGTTCTGGCGGACGGGGAGGGCAATCTGGTGGGCGACGCCATCATCGGCGGCCAGGAGGACCTGTCCGGGACCCTCCTGGAGGCGGTCAACGCCGCGCTGGCGGCCGGCGGAAAGGCGGAGATCAGCCTTGAAGAATAAATCCCTCCTGGCGGTGAGATACGGCCTTCTGGCGGCGTCCGCGGCGCTGATTGCCGTGGGCCTGGGGAGGCGGGAGCACCTGGAGGTGCTGCAAAAGGCGGTGAAGATATGCCTCGAGTGCATCGGAATCGGGTGAGACGCGGGAGCGGGCGCATCTCCCCTCAGCGGATCGTGCAGCTCCTCTCCGCGGCGCTTGTGAACGGCTACGCCGCCGGCTTTCAAAAGGGAAAGATCTTCACCGGCGGTACCAAGGCCGTCTGCGTCCCCGTCCTCAACTGCTACTCCTGCCCCGGCGCGCTGGGAGCCTGCCCCATCGGCTCCCTCCAGGCAGCGGTGGGCGGCATTAAACACCGCTTCCCCTTCTATGTACTGGGGTTGATGATGCTCTTCGGCGTCGTCCTGGGCCGGGCGGTCTGCGGACTGCTGTGCCCCTTCGGACTGGTGCAGGATCTGCTCCATAAAATCCCGGTGCCCAAGTGCCGGGTTCCGAAAAAGCTCGACCGGCCCGCCCGGTATCTCAAATACGCGGTCCTGCTGGTGCTGGTGATCGGCCTGCCCGCCTTTGCCCTGACCGAAACCGGCGTGACGCCGCCCTATTTTTGCAAATACCTCTGCCCCGCCGGGACGCTGGGCGGCGGCATCCCCCTGCTGGTCATGGACCCGGCGCTGCGGGAGCTGGCCGGGGGCCTGTTCAGCTGGAAGGTGCTGGTGCTGGCTGCGGTTGTGGGAGCGTCCATGTTTCTGCCCCGCCCCTTCTGCCGTTATCTCTGCCCCCTGGGGGCGTTTTACGCCCTGTTCAACCGCTTCAGCTTTTACCAGATGCACCTGGATGAGCACCGGTGTGTCGGCTGCAAACAGTGCGAGCGGGTCTGCCCCATGGAGGTGGAGGTGACAAAAACCCTCCGCAGCGGCGAGTGCATCCGCTGCGGGGCCTGCAAATCCGCCTGTCCCGCCGGGGCGATCTCCTCCGGCTTTGCCTGCGGCGCCGCGCAGGCGGATGCGGCGAAGCCCTAGGCCTTGTTTGGAAAAAGGCAAAACGCCGTCTTTGGGCGTCTTTTCCCGCCGGGCCGCGTGGATTTGACTTGAAATCCGTCAGGATTCCTGCGTCAAATCGCCTTGCCCGACAGAAAAATCCGCCTCAATCCGGCATTCCGCCGGTTTTCAAACAGACTCTGGCCCAGGCGGAAAAAAGAATCGTCAAGACCACCCCTTTCGGGGGTGGTCTTGACTGCTTTTCGGAGCGAAACTCCCGGACGCCGGGTGTTCCGGGCGCGCGGATGCCCGCCCCATGCCCTTAAACATATAGCATGGGAAGGACAGGACAAGCGGTATTCCTTCCTGTACAATAGGAATTCAATCCAACCAACCTAGAGAGAAAACGGAGGAACTTCCATGGAGGAAAACACCTACGGCTACATCCGGGTCTCCAGTGTGGACCAGAACGAGGACCGGCAGCGCGTGGCCCTGCGGGAGAGGGCGGTGCCGGAGCGGAACGTCTACATGGACAAGCAGTCCGGCAAGGACTTCAACAGGCCCCAGTACAAAAAGCTGGTCCGGCGCCTGCGGGAGGGGGATCTCCTGTACATTTTGAGCATCGACCGGCTGGGGCGCAGCTATGAGGAGATCCAGAACCAGTGGCGCATTCTGACCAAGGAGATCGGCGTGGACATCTGCGTGATCGACATGCCCCTGCTGGACACCCGCAGCGGCCGGGACCTGATGGGCACCTTCATCGCGGATCTGGTGCTGCAGATTCTGTCCTTTGTGGCCCAGAACGAGCGGGAGAACATCCGGCAGCGGCAGGCCCAGGGCATCGCGGCGGCCAAGCTCCGGGGGGTCCGGTTCGGCCGGCCCCCACGGCCCCTGCCGGAGAATTACCACAGCGCCTATCTGCGGTGGCGGACGGGGGCGATCACCGGCGCGGCCGCGGCGCGGGAGTGCGGCATGTCCCTGTCCACCTTCCGCTACCGGGCGGGACTGTACGAGAGGGGGGAGTAAAAAAGGGCGGGGACTCTGCAAATAAGTCTAC
>JAHZBA010000002.1 GCA_019423635.1 Clostridiales bacterium | reverse complement strand
CCAAGGAGATCCAGAACGCCATGGAAAAGCAGATGAAGGCGGAGCGGGAGCGCCGGGAGTCCATCCTCCAGGCGGAGGGCACCAAGCAGTCCCAGATTCTGGTAGCCGAGGGTGAGAAGCAGTCCGCCATTTTGAAGGCGGACGCCGCCAAGCAGGCGGCCATTTTGAAGGCCCAGGGCGAGAAGGAGGCCCGGATTATGGCCGCGGAGGCGGAGGCCCAGGCCATTGAGCGGGTACAGCAGGCGCTGGCGGACTCCCTGAAGCTTTTGAACGCGGCGTCTCCCAACGACCAGGTGCTCAAGCTCAAGGCGCTGGAGGCCATGCAGAAGATTGCGGATGGGAAGGCGACGAAGATCATCATTCCCAGTGAGCTTCAGGGTCTGGCAGGCTTGGCCGCCGGCGCCAAGGCGGTCTTCGACAGCGAGGAGCCGAAAGAGAAGTAATGCTGTCGGGGTGCAGGGGGCGACGCGCCCCCTGCCGGGAGTCCAGAGGGCAGCGCCCTCTGGCAGGGTCCAGGGGCAGCGCCCCTGGGAGCGTCCCCATAGAGCCGCCGCGCAGCGGCGGTAAGAAAGAGGCAGCAAAACAGAGCCCGCCGTCCTGGGACGGCGGGCTTGCTTTTTGCGGGAGGTTTGCGTCGATTTGAGGCAGGAGCAGTTCTCCTGCGAAAGGGCTGCTTCGACTTGAGGCAGGAGCAGATCTCCCGCGAAAGGCGCGGACGCTGACGCATCCACTGTTTCGCTCATAAAAAGGGATTCCGCCGCAAAGCGGCGGAATCTTTGCAGGGGGCTCTGCCCCCTGCACCCCCGCAAGCCTTTGAAAAGGCTTGACCGAAACTTTTAATCTGCTTTGCCTCAGAATGTCACTACATCCTGGGCCGGCTTCTCGCAGGGGCCGATGGACAGCACGTGCATCACCGGACCCTTGCCCTTGTATGCCGCGTGCTTTTCTACCGCCATCCGCGCCGTCACCTCAATCCAGTCCCGGTTCTCATAGTCCGCCAATCCCACACCCTTGGCAATGAGTCCCAGAAACTGAATGTCGTTCTCACAGCATACCATGGCGAACCGCCCCGGACAGTGGATGCCGGGATACTTCTTGGAGTGGCACATGAGAAGCTTCATGTGCACCAGCTTCCCGGCGTACCGGTCCGGGTGGTCCATCACGTCCACATACCATACGCCGAAGTCGTCGTCGGGGATGTCAATGACATCCTGGGTGAGATCGAAGGGGCACTCGTCCCCGGTGAGATAGTCCTCGCTGGTGCCGTCCTCGTTCTCCAGATAGATCTCCGCCCGGCGGTTTACCATCCGGAGATTGCGCTTGCGCAGGGAGTCCCGCAGCTCCGGCGTGCAGCGGTTGAAGACCAGCAGGTCCGCGTTGGTGATCTTCTCCATCATCAGCTGCCCCATGTTCTTGGCGTAGAGCTCAAAGGTGTCCGCCTTCACAAAGGTCATAATCTGATACAGCACCCAGTTGGCCGGCAGTACCTCCCGGTACAGCCGCTCCATCTGCCACATGCCGTTGTACTCAATGAGCACCTGTTTGGGCTTGTACTCCTTCTCCCACTGCTTGAGCAAGGAGCACTTCAACTCCTCCTCGTCCTCCACCGTGACCACCGTCACGTTGTCCAGCGCGTTGGGGTTGTACTCCTCCTCGCCCTCCTCGCAGCAGATCAGAAGGGTCCGGTCCTCCCGGGCAAAGCCGTCTTCCAGGATGCCGCTGATGAAGTTGGTCTTGCCGGCGTCCAAGAAGCCGGAGACCAGATATACAGGAATGTCCATGGTCGTCCTCTCTGAAATTACAGGCCGAAGAGCGCGGACAGCTTTGCCTCATCCAGCTCGGCGCCGATGACGCACAGACGGCCCGTGTAGTCCGGGTGCCCCGCGCGGACCTCGTGCTCCTCCGGCACATAGTCAAACTCAATCCACGCGCCGCCCTCGCCGTTGACAATGCCCTTGGCCCGCAGGATCTTTCCGTATTCGCCGGAGTCCAGCGCGGCGAGAATCCGGGTGATGTCCGCCTGGGTGAAGGCCTTCGGCGTCTCCTTGCCCCAGGAGGTGAACACCTCGTCGGCGTGATGATGGTGATGATGGTGGTCATGGCAGGAGCAGTTGGGATCGTCGCACTCGTGGTCATGGTCGTGATGGTGCTCGTGCTCCTCATGGTCATGATCGTGATGGTGCTCGTGCTCCTCATGGTCATGGTCGTGATGGTGCTCGTGCTCCTCGTGGTCGTGATCGTGATGGTGCTCGTGCTCCTCGTGGTCGTGATCGTGGTGATGCTCGTGCTCCTCATGGTCATGGTCGTGGTGGTGCTCGTGCTCCTCATGATCGTGGTCATGGTGATGGTGCGCGTGCTCCGCCTCCTCGGCCTCGTGCTCCGCCCGCATTTTGGCCAGCAGCTCGTCCGCCAGGGACACCTTCTCCATGGCGGAGAGGATGGTCTTGCCGTCCAGCTGATCCCAGGGGGTGGTGAGGATGGCGGCGTCGGGGTTCTTCTCCCGCAGCAGGCTGACCGCGGCCTCCAGCTTCTCCTGGCTCAGCTTCTGGGTCCGGGAGAGGACAATGGTGCCGGCGGACTCGATCTGGTTGTTGTAGAACTCGCCGAAGTTCTTCATATAGACCTTCACCTTGGAGGCGTCCGCCACGGCCACAAAGCTGTTGAGGGCCATGCCGGAGACCTCCGCGGCGGTGTTCTCCACCGCCACGATCACGTCGGAGAGCTTGCCCACGCCGGAGGGCTCGATGAGAATCCGGTCCGGCTGGAACCGGGTCTGCACATCCTTCAGCGCCTGGTTGAAATCCCCCACCAGGGAGCAGCAGATGCACCCGGCGGACATCTCGGAGATCTGCACACCGGATTCCTTCAAAAAGCCGCCGTCGATGCTGATCTCGCCGAATTCGTTTTCAATCAGCACCAGTTTTTCCCCGGGAAAGGCCTCCGCCAGGAGCTTTTTGATGAGGGTGGTCTTGCCGGCCCCCAAAAACCCGGAGATAATGTCGATTTTCGTCATGGTATCAAGTCCTTTACAATAGAATGGCAGATTAACAAATAACTATAGCACTTTTTTTGAAAAATGCAACCGTCTTGCGGGAAAACTTCCCCGTGCGGCGCTTGCCTTTTCCGGGAAAACCCGGTAAAATAGAATGGATTTCCATGAAAGGACCTGATAGATTGAAAAAAAACCGACCGGTTCCGAAATATACGCTCTCCCTGCCCTGGACCATCCTGGCGGCGGTGCTGCTGGCGGGGGCCGTCACGCTGCTGGCCCTGTGGTGCCAGCCCAATGCCCTGCGGCAGGTGCTGGGGATCTTCCGGCAAAAGCCGGTTCTGATCGTTTTGAACGCCCTGCCGGTGGGGCTGTTTCTCCTGACGCTGTCCTGCCTGCTGCGCAATGTCTTCTTCGGCGCGGCGCTGACAAATCTCATCGTCTGCGGCCTCTCCATTGCCAACCGGGTCAAGATTGAGGTCCGGGATGAGCCGGTGTTCCCCCGGGATCTGGCCCTTTTGAAGGAGGTGGGCAGCATCGTGGGGACCTATGAGATCCGCTACCCGGTGAAGGTGATTGCGGTGGTGGTGCTCTTCTCCCTGGTGCTGCTGGCGGTGGGCGTTCTGGTGCGCAGCCGGCCCTTTCCGGCAGGGAAGCTCCGGCCCTGGCAGGGGAGCCTCCTGGGGGCCGCCGCCAGCTGCGGCGCGCTGGTGCTGGTGATCGTCACGGTCCTGGGCTCCAGCAGCCTCTATGAGTCCATCGGGGCCTCCAACCCCTACCGCCTTTCGGTGGTGTTCAACGAGACGGGCTTTCCCTACAGCTTCTGCCACCAGTTCACCACGTATCTGGTGGATAAGCCCGAGGGCTTCAGCCGCGCCCAGGCGGAGCGCTGGCAGAGCGAGGCCGGAGACGGCGGCAGCGGCGCGCCGGTCCATGTGGTCATGGTGATGAACGAGGCCTTCTCCGACCTCACCGACCACCCCGCCTTCACCTGGACGGAGGAGACGGACCCCCTGCCCAATCTCCACGCCCTGCGGCGGGACAGTCACGCCCGCACCGGCTATGTGGTGGTCCCCGGCTTTGCCGGCGGCACGGCCAACACGGAATTTGACGTGCTGACGGGCATCCAGACCAACGCCCTCTCCGCCACCACCACCTCCGCTCTGCGGGTGGTGAACCGGAACCTGGACAGCCTCTTCCGGGTGTTCGGCGCGGACGGCTACCGCACCTCCTTCTTCCACCCCGGCGACGACTGGTTCTACAACCGGGAGAACGTCTACCGCTGGCTGGGGGCGGAGGAGACCGTCTTTGCCGATGAGATGGAGAACCTGGAGTACAAGGGCCGCTGGGTCACCGACGACTACATGGCCGGCCTGATTGAAACGGCCCTGGCAGAGGCGGCCGCCGGCGGGCAGTACCTCTTCCACTACACCACCACGATTCAAAACCACATGGCCTATACCGAAGGGAAGTACGGCGAGGACTACCGTTTCCCGCCCCTGGAGACCACGGCGGAGCTCTCGGAGCAGGCCCGCACCATGCTGGAGGTCTACGCCGAGGGTGCCCGGGACGCCGACGCCATGCTGGGCCGCCTGGTGGAGACCTTCTCCGCCTCGTCGGAGCCGGTGCTGCTGGTGTTCTGGGGGGATCACCTGCCCTATCTGGGGGACAACCAGATGACCTATCGGGAGCTGGGCATGGACGTGGACGGCCTGCCGGGCTTTGAGACCCCCTATGTCCTGTGGACCAACGACGCCGGGGCGAAGGCCCTGGACTGGGACCGGGCCGTGGAGGACTTGGATCTGCCGGAGGAGCTCTCCGCCGCATTTCTGGGGGCGGCGGTGCTGGAGCTCACCGGAAGGGGCGCGCAGAACCCCTGGTTTGGCTTTTTGAATGCGCTGCGGCGGGAGGCCCCCGTCATTCAGCGGGAGACCTGCCTGCTGGCGGACGGAACCGTCACCCAGGAGATCCCGGCCGCGCTGAGCGGGGAGATTGCCCAATGGCGGCAGTGGAGCTACTACAAGCTGAAGTATGAGGTGTTCTCATGACCAGCCGGCAGATGGCCCTGTGCGGGGTGCTGTCGTCCCTGGCGGTGTGCTTTTTGCTGCTGGGCAGCGTGATCCCCGCCGCCACCTTCTGCGGTCCCATCCTGGCCATGACGGCGCTGCTGCCGGTGCTGGAGGAGTGCGGCCCCAGGGCCGCGGGGACCGCCTGGGCGGCGGTGTCCCTCCTGGGACTGCTGCTGGCCGCGGACCGGGAGCTGGCGCTGGTGTACCTGTTTTTCGGCTGGTATCCCGCACTGCGGCCCCGGATCAGCCGGATTCCCTCCCGGACGGTGCGCCTGGCGATGAAGCTGGCGGTGTGCAACGGAGCGGTGGCGGTGCTGTACGGCCTTGTGATGAAGGTCCTGGGGCTGACGGCGGATCTGGAGGGAGCCGGGCGGGGCTATCTGCTGGTGCTCCTGGTCATGGCCAATGTGACCTTTCTGCTGACGGACCGGATTCTGGAGCGTCTGACGCTGCTGTGGCGGCACAAGCTCCGGCAGCGGTTCTTCCGGTAAGGGGAGAAGCAGTTCATACGAGTCAGAACCTGTATTCATCGGTTGTGAATACAGGTTCTCAAGACCAGGCGGCCGGAGAGGTTCTCCGACCGCCTGGTTTGCGTTTGCCGCGGCTGTGCCGCGTTACTTTTTCACGCCGAACCGGTACTGCTCGGCGGTCAGGGTCAACTGGACGGGCTGGTCGGTGAAGGACCGGGCCGTCAGATCCAGCTGGTTTTCCAGGGGCAGCTTTTCGTCAATCCGGAAGGCCCGCACCAGCGTCTGCCCTGCCGGAATGCGGACCGTGTCAAAGGCCCCGCCCTTGCGGTTGCCCACGGTGTTGGGACGGCGGAGGATGATAGAGACGTCGTCGCTCCCGGTGTTCTCCAGGGTAATCACCGCGTACTCCCCCAGGTACGGCGTAAAGGCAAAGCTCTGTTTCACCAACTCCCCCGCTTCGCTCCGGAGTGTCTGCCCCTTCATGGCGGTGCCGGACCAGCTGGCCATGTCCACCTCCGCCGGGTCCGCCTCGGTGTACATTCCCAGGGTCTGGCCGTACTTCGGTTTCAGCGGCGTCTGCTGCTTCCACTCCTCCGCCTGCCGGGCCGCCTCTGCCGCCTCCTCCTTCGTGGGGGGCGGCAGCTGGCTTTTCCCGCCGTAGGAGGCCGTAATGCCGCCGGAGGATGTGAACTCCGTCCCCCTGGCGAATCCGGTCTTTTTCCCGGTTTTGCTGTCTACGCTGTAGCTGTAGTCGATGTCGCACTTCACGTCGCCGGTCAGCCAGATGGGCTCTCCGTTGGGCTTGGTCTGTATGGCTCCCTTCTCATCCAGCAGGGGCTCCGAGCCGAAATCCACGCAGTTTAGAGACTCGCGGTAGGTGACCTTGTGGCAGACATCCAGAATGTCCCCCACTGTCTGGGCCTCCACATAGTAGTGGACTTCCCCCTTTTCATCGGTGTAGGTCAGTACGGCGGGCAGCTCCGCGCCGTTTTCGGCCTTCAGCGTCTCGCCGGGGGCCACCCGCTCCACGCCGAACAGGGCGATGCCCGCCTCCGCCCAGGCAAGATGAGGGTCGGCCTGGGACTGCGCCTGGGGCTGCCCGGCCGGGGGTGTCTCCTCCTTGGCCAGGGACATCACGCCCAGACAGGCCAGCAGCAGCATCGTGGCCATGCCGGCCAGGAAGGGAATGTAGTTTTTCTTTGCCTTTTTCATTCGTGTGCTCCTCTCTGATGGTTACCACTCCAGATTTTCTGCGATTTTGAGGACGGTCTCCCGGTCCAGGCCGCCCCCGATTGAGAGATGGAGGACGTAGGGGCCCTCCGTCCACAGCAGGGCGTAAGAGGGGCTGTCCTCTACCGAGGCAATCAGAATCCCCCGGCTGCCGTGGATGGTGACATCCTCCCACCGATACTCCCCCATCAGGGTTTCACTGTACTCCCGGCCCATCCACTGGCGCAGGTGGAGGGACTGACCGTCCTCCCCCCAGTAGGTGAGGCTGGAGTAGGCGTTCTCCCCCGTGGGAGCGTGCTCACTCCACAGCGTGAGGCCCTCCGGCAGCCACCCCGGGGTGATGCGGTGGAAGGGCTGGGGAACGAGTTCCTCCTGGGGCCGGGCGGTGCAGACCAGCATCCCGTCCCGGGCCGTGGCGCGGACGGGGTAGTCCTGCGCCTGGTTGGCGTGGACGGCGGTGCCCAGCAGGGCCACCACCGCCGCCAGCAGCACGATGCGCTTCCAGAGCCGCCGCTTCCGCCGCCGCAGCAGGGGCCGCATCTTCTCCTCGAAGGCCGGGGAGAAGGGATGGCCGCAGTGCTCCCGGTCCGGCAGGGTGGACAGCCACCGCTCCGCCGCCGCCGGAGCCGCCTGTTCCAGCAGCGCGTCTGTAATGTTCACACGATTTCCCCCCTCTCTGCCAGCTCCGCCGCCAGCTTCCCCTTGGCCCGGGAGATCCGCTGGCGCACATTCTCCGGCGTGGTGCCGAGAAAAGACGCGATCTCGGCGGCGGAGTAGCCGCTGTAGTATTTCAGCAGCAGCACCTCCCGGTACCTGGGAGGCAGGGCCGCCATGGCCCCGGCCAGCGTCCCGTCGGAGGGCGGCGGCCCGCAGCCGGGCAGGTCCTCCTCCAGCTCCGCCGTGGGGCGGCGCTGCTTGGACCGGTAGAGGTCAATCGCCTTTCGCTGGGCCACCGTGGCCGTCAGAACCCTGGCCTGGGGCCCCGGCTCCGGCAGACGGCAGTCCGTCAGAGCCAGAAAGGCCTGGTGCACCGCGTCCTCCGCGTCCTGGGGATTGCCCAGAATCCGGTTGGCCACGTGGAACATCAGCCCCCGGTAGGCCAGGTACAGCGCCTCAAACCGCGTCCGGTCCTCCGGGCTGTCCATGGCCTGCAGGTAAGCCAGCATGTCGATCCCCCCTCTGCTCTCTAGTAACGACAGGACCTGCTGGAATGTGACAGGCCCCGCGAAATTTTTTTGAAAAAAGCGCCGGAAGACCCTGGGGATCTCTCCGGCGCTCCGATTCATAAAAAATATAGGGGTGTCCGCTGCGGCGCGGGGACAGACCGGCGTGTCCGCCCTCGGCCTTGGTTTGTCGGAAGCAGGGACGGACACACAGGTCCGCCGCGCCGTTCCTTCTAAAAAATGCACAGGGAGATGCCCCCGGAAATTCCGGCCGCCGGCATATTCCGGAGGTCTCGCGCATATTCGCTTTTTTAAGAACCTGTATTCATAAGCGGGGAATGCCGGATGGACAAGGATTTTTTCCGTCAGACAAGGAGATTTTCCGCAGACGGGCTGACGCCCGCCAAGGGAAATCGACGCAGTATGGCGGGAAAAAGACCGTCCAGACGGCGTTCAACGGTTGTGAATACAGGTTCTAAGAGGGGGACTGGCCGTGGACCGCCCCCAGAACGGTCCGAAGGAGGAAACAGCCCAGGAGGCATGGCACGGAGAAGCCGATCAGGACCAGGTAGGCCCCGCTAAGCGGCAGCAGCAAGATGGCGGCCAGGGGCAGACCGCAGCAGCACAGTGCCCCCAGCAGTGCCCGCAGGGGCCGTCCCAGACCCAGGATCAGGGCGGGCCGCACCGCCTCTTTCAGGGATTTGCCCAGATAGAGGAGGCCGTAGAGGTAGGTGGAGGACAGCAGGACGGTGAAAAGGACGGTGGTGCAAAAGGCGAAGGGAAGCAGCAGAAGCGGGGCCTTTGCCGCCTCCCGCAGGTAGAAGAATGCGCCCCAGCCGGCGAGGCCCAGGGGCAGGGCCGTCAGGAAAAAGGCGCCGTAGGCCCGTTTTCCCCCCTGGCGGAAGGCGGACCAGTAGCCGCCTGGCCGGCGGTCCGGGCGCTCCAGTACCATGCCCCACACCGCCTCGCTCAGGGCAAAGATGGCAAGGGGGATGGTTACCACAGGGAGACAGCTCACTAAGAAGAGCAGGTTGAGTTTGAGCAGCGAGGCACACTCCGCCTGGAGGAGCTGGAAGAAGCGGGCCGGGCCGGTCTTCTCGTCTTCATCCGGGGAGGGGTCGAATTCGTCCATGGGGGAGAACATGCAAAGACCTCCTTTGATCCCGGATAAGCTCCGGGGAATGTCCGCCCGGGTGGATCTTCCGGTCCGCGGGGACGGTGAAAACGGCTGGAGGCGGAGCTCCGGCCCGGTTCCCGGGGAATGTCCGCCACGACGGGAAATGGAGTGCGTTCACTATATCACGGCCCCGGCGGCAATTCAATAGGGAACGGAGGCAAAACGTGTCCGTCGCCCACAGAATCTCCGGGCCGCCCCCTCCGGAGGCGGTCCTTCCGCAAAGAGCGGCCGGAAAACGCACATGAGGACATATTTTCGGTTTTCTTGAATTTTCCAATTTATCCAGCGCGGAAATAGGAAACAAAGGTGGGGCAATTTATACAAAGTATATGGTGCAATTCTGGCAAAGATCCACGAATTTACCAGAAATATACCAAGATGTCACTTGACTTGCATTAAAAGCACGGTAAGCAACATACGGGTATATTTTGCGTTGTTCCGCCCATTTACACAGAGTCCGCTTTGAGATTATATTTTTTGAAGAAGCACTGATGAAATCAGCGTGCGCAGATTTACGTCAGAAATTTCTCCTGACAGGGAAGAAAAACGCGGGAATCCTGACGGGTTTCAAGGGTTTCTGATACAGTTCAGGGGGAATTTCTGATGTGAAGATCCGTGCGGGGATGGCTTCAGCGGTTCTTTGAAAGGTGCCGCCGGCAGTCCCCGGGCGGTACACGAGAAATGTGGCAGAGGAGTGGAGTTATGAAAAAAATTCCCCGCGTGATCGCCGCGGCTCTGGCTGCGGCAGCGCTGCTGGCACTGACCGGCTGCGGTTCGTCGGACGGCAAGACCCATCTGACCTTTCAGATCTGGGACGTGGCCCAGCGCGACAGCATGGAGGCCATCTGCGCGGCCTACACCGAACAGCACCCCGATGTGGTCATTGACGTGCAGGTGACCAGCTGGAACGAGTACTGGACCAAGCTGGAGGCCTCCGCCGAGTCCAATACCATGCCGGACATTTTCTGGATGCACACCAACCAGATCCTGTACTACTCCGATTTCGGCATGCTGGCGGACGTCACGGACCTCTATGCCGACGAGGACCCCAACTACTACCAGAATCACTTCTCCGAGATCTCCGTGGGAAACGCCAGCGGCTCCAACGGGAGGATGTACGGCGTGCCCAAGGACAAGGACAATATCATCCTGGTCTACAACAAGGAGATGTTTGACGCCGCCGGCGTGGACTACCCCGACGAGGACTGGACCTGGGACGATCTGACCGACGCCTCCCAGAAGATCTACGACGCCACCGGCAAGTATGGCTTCATGGCCTACAACGAGGACCACCTGGGCTACTGGGACTTCGTCTACCAGGCCGGCGGCTACATCCTCAACGAGGACAAGACGAAGGCCGGCTACACGGACCCCGCCACGGCCCGGGCCATCAAGTTCTACGTGGACATGCAGAAGGAGGAGTGGTGCCCCGACCAGACCTACTTCGCCGAGACCCAGCCGGGCGTCTCCTTCTTCTCCGAGGGCTGCGCCATGTACCTGGAGGGCAACTGGGAGCTGATGAACAAGGCCAGCCGCTATGACAACATGGCAGGCAAGTGGGACATCGCGCCCCTGCCCAAGTGCCCCGACCCCGCCAGAGGCGACGGGCGGGCCACCATGTCCAACGGCCTTTGCTACTCCACCGCCGCCCGGGGCAGGAACCTGGAGACCGTGCTGGACGTGCTGAAGTTTTTCGGCACCGAGGAGGCCCAGAGGATCGCCAGCAGCTACGGCGCGGCCATCTCCGCCTACATCGGCACCGAGGAGCCCTATTTCGCCGCCTTCGAGAAGGCGGGCTATGACCTGAATCTTCAGGTCATAGAAGACCAGTTTGCCTACAGCGTCCAGCTGGTCAACAACGCCGCCCGGCCCAAGTGGAAGTCCCTGGTGCTGGCGGAGCTGAACAAGGCCTACAACGGCCAGGAGGACCTGGACACCGTGCTGGCCAACATGCAGCGGATCGTGGATGAGACCACCGCCGCCAACCTGGCCAATGCCGAGTATTACCAGTGAGAGAGGAGGGGAATGACTGTGAATAAAAAGTCGCGTTTTGCCCGGGAGGAGGAGCGCTGGGGCTGGATCATGGTGGCACCCACCATCATCGGCCTGGTGGTTTTGAACATCTGGCCCTTCATTCAGACGATTTACACCAGCTTCTGCGAGCATCTGGGCTTCGGTCACTACAAGTTCATCGGCGTCCAGAACTACATCGACGTATTCCAGCGGCCGGAGTTCTGGCGCGCCACGTGGAATACCATCTACTTCTGCATTCTGACGGTGCCTATCGGCCTGTTTTTGTCTCTGCTGGTGGCCATCCTGCTCAACGCAAAGATCAAGTTCAAGGGCGGCTTCCGCACCATCTTCTTCCTGCCCATGGTCTGCGCCCCCGCGGCGGTGGCCATGGTGTGGCGCTGGATCTTCAACGGGGAATACGGCATCCTCAACCAGATCCTGCACACCCACATCAACTGGGTCACAGATTCCAATGTGGTCATGATCGCCTGCGCAGTGGTGGCTATCTGGAGCAACATCGGCTATGACGCCGTGCTGCTGCTCTCGGGCCTGCAGAATATCCCCAAGACCCTGTACGAGGCCAACAGCATCGACGGCGCCGGAAAGATCAAGCAGTTCTTCACCATCACGCTGCCCATGGTGTCCCCCACGCTGTTCGTGGTGATGATTATGCGCCTCATGGCCGCCGTGAAGGTGTACGATCTGATCTTCATGATGGTGGAGGAGACGAACCCGGCGGTGACCAGTGTGCAGAGCCTGATGTACCTCTTCTACCGGGAGTCCTTCGTGGCCGGCAGCCGGGGCACCGGTTCCGCCATTGTCATCTGGACGGTTCTGCTCATCGGCCTTGTGACCCTGGTCCAGTTCTATGGGCAGAAGAAATGGGTCAACTACGACGTATAAGGAGGTGCGGACATGAATCATAAGAATTCCCTGGAGCGGTCCCGGAGGATCTCCAGCGGCCTGACCTACGCCGCGTTGATTATCGGCGCCGTCATCATGATCTTCCCCTTTGTGTGGATGATCCTCACCAGCTCCAAGACGGTGCCGGAGAGCAACCAGATTCCGCCCACCATCTTCCCCGCCCACTGGATGACGGATAACTTTGAGGATGTCCTCACCAACCTGCCCTTTTTGAATCTGTACCTCAACACCGGACTGATGATCCTCTTCCGCGTGATCTGCGCCGTGCTGTTCAGCTCCATGGCGGGCTACGCCTTCGCCAAGCTGAACTTCCGGGGCAAGAACATCCTGTTCGCCATCGTGCTGGTGCAGATGTCCCTGCCCAGCCAGATCTTCATCATCCCCCAGTATCAGATGGTGGCCAAGATGGGCCTGGCCAACACGATCTTCGCCCTGGTCTTTCCGGGCCTTGTCAGCGCCTTCGGCGTGTTCTTCCTGCGGCAGACCTACCTGGGGATTCCCAAGGAGATCGGAGAGGCCGCCTACCTGGACGGGTGTACCCAGTGGCAGACGTTCTACAAGGTCATGTTCCCCCTGACGGGCACCTCCGTGGCGGCGCTGACCATCTTTACCGCCGTGTTTGCCTACGGCGATCTGATGTGGCCCCAGGTGGTGAACTCCGACGTGAACATGATGACCCTCTCCGCTGGCCTGGCTTCCCTCCAGGGACAGTTCCAGACCAATTACCCGGTGATGATGGCCGGCGCGCTGCTGGCCATGCTGCCCATGGTGATTCTGTACCTGATCTTCCAGCGCCAGTTCATCGAGGGCATCGCCTCCACCGGCGGCAAGTAAGCAAGTCCCTTCGCTGTGATGCGCACGAGGCTCCGGCGGCGGTTCCTACCACCGCCGGAGCCCTTATACGGTCCGCCGGGGAGGCGCAGGCCTGCGCTTCCCTCCGCCGGCCCTGCCGGGGGACTGCCGCCGCGGCGGTGAAGCCGGGGATTCCTGTTATTTTGACAGTTTCCCCGGGGAGGACAGGCGGATCTTTGTGGAATTTCACGCTCTTGCGCGGCGGGGGAAAATCCCGTAGAATGACCCCGTACACATGAAGAATTGGAATGCGAGGAAATCGGTATGATTCTCTGTAACGAACCCCGGGGTGTGTTCACCCTGCACACCAGACATACCACCTATCAGATGAAAGCGGACCGGCACCGTGTGCTGCTGCACACCTACTACGGCCCCCGGATCTCCGGGGGGGATTTGTCCTGCCTGGTTCGATATATGGACCGGGGCTGTGCCCCGAACCCGCCGGAGTCCCTGGACGACCGGACCTACTCCCTGGACACGATTCCCCAGGAGTACTCCTCCTGCGGCGTGGGGGATTTCCGCCTGCCCTCCCTGGAGCTGGCCCTGCCCAACGGCAGCCGCAGCGCCAGCTTGCGCTACGCGGGCTTTGAGCGCCGTCCCGGCAAGTATGCCCTGGAGGGCCTGCCTGCCTTCCGGGGCACGGAGGAGGACGCGGAGACGCTGGTGCTCTTCCTGGAGGACGATGCCGCAGGGGTCCGGGTGGAGCTCTATTACGGCGTCTATGAGGAGTGCGACCTCATCACCCGGGCCGTGCGGGTGGTCAACCAAGGCACGGCGCCGGTGGGACTCACCCAGTGCGCCTCGCTGTGCCTGGATTTCCTCCGCTCGGACCTGGATCTCATCACCTTCGACGGCTGCCACCTGATGGAGCGCTGCCCGGACCGGGCGCCTCTGCGCTCCGGCGTGCAGGGGGTGGGCAGCGTCCGGGGCACCTCCAGCCACCAGCACAACCCCTTCGTGGTGCTGTGCGAGCATCAGACCAACGAGGACTACGGGCTGTGCTATGGGGCCATGCTGCTCTACAGCGGCAGCTTCCAGGCCCTGGCGGAGCGCAGTCAGTACGACAATGCCCGTCTGGTGATGGGGATCAACCCCTATCACTTCCACTGGACCCTGGCCCCCGGCGAGAGCTTCACCGCCCCGGAGGCGGCCCTGGTCTGCTCCCCCGATGGCCTGGGGCAGATGAGCCGCCAGTTCCACCGGGGCATCCGGCGGCACCTGCTTGACGGCCCCTGCAGGGGACAGCGCCGGCCGGTGCTCATCAACAACTGGGAGGCCACCTATTTCGATTTCACCGCCGACAAGCTGGTGGAGATCGCAGAGGCCGCGGCCCCCCTGGGCATCGAGCTCTTTGTCATGGACGACGGCTGGTTTGGCCGGCGCAGCGACGACAACCGGGGGCTGGGGGACTGGCAGGTGAACACAAAGAAGCTCCCCGGCGGCCTGGAGGCACTGGTGCCTCGGCTGGGGGAGCTGGGAATGACCTTCGGCATCTGGATTGAGCCGGAGATGGTCAACGAGGACAGCGACCTCTTCCGGGCACATCCGGACTGGGCGTTGACGATTCCGGGGCGGGACCCCGCCCGGTGCCGCGGCCAGCTGGTGCTGGATTACTCCCGCTCCGACGTGCGGGAGTACGTCTACGGGCAGATCAGCGCGGTGCTCTCCAGCGCCGACGTCCGCTATGTGAAATGGGATATGAACCGTAGCCTCACGGACGTGTACTCCGCCGCCCTGCCCCCGGAGCGCCAGGGGGAGGTGTATCACCGGTATGTGCTGGGCGTCTACGAGATGCTGGGCCGGATGCGCCGGGACTATCCCCACATCCTCATCGAGGGCTGCGCCGGCGGCGGCGGCCGCTTCGACGGCGGGATGCTCTACTACACGCCTCAGATCTGGTGCAGCGACAACACCGACGCCATAGACCGCCTGCGGATTCAGTACGGCACCTCCTTCTGCTATCCGGTCAGCACCATGGGGGCTCATGTCTCCGTGGTGCCCAACGAGGAGAACGGCCGGGTCACGCCCATGGAGACCCGGGGCGTGGTGGCCATGGCCGGTACGTTTGGCTATGAGATGGATCTTGGCAGGTGTACGGAGGAGGACAGGGAGATCATCCGCCGTCAGACCGCCTTTTTCAAAGAGCATGACGCCCTGCTCCGGGAGGGGGACTACTACCGCCTGACCAGTCCCTTTGAGCAGGGACCCTACACCGCCTGGGAGCAGGTCTCGCCGGACCGGCAGGAGGCGCTGGTCTCCCTGGTGACCGGGGCCACCCGTGCCGCGCCGTCCTTTGCGGTTCTGCGCCTGAAGGGGCTGGACCCTGCCGCCAGATATCGGATCAACGGCGGGGAGGAGCTCTGGAGCGGAGACGTCCTCATGGCCGCGGGGTATCCGCTGCCCGTGCTGAGAGGGGACTATCAGTCCCTGCAGCTCTACCTGCGGGCGGAATAAGGACCAGGCCTCCCGGCGGGGGCGCGAATACACGGACTATCCGCCGCGGCGGTTCTGGTTCCGCCACTCCCGGGGGGAGATGCCGTAGCGTTTTTTGAAGGCCCGGGAGAAATGGAGCTGGTTGGGATAGCCGCACAGGGCGGCGATTTCGCCGATGGAGCGGCTGGTCCCCTTGAGCCAGTCGGCGGCCTTGGAAAGCCGCAGGCGGATCAAAAACTCCTGGGGCGAGCAGCCGGTGTTCTCCTTGAAGAGCTTGCTGAAGTAGCTGCGGTTGAGCTTGCACACGCCGGCGATCTCCTCCACGGTGAGCTCCCGCTGGTAGTTGTGCTGCATGTAGGTGATGGCCTCCTGAATGTAGAAGTCCTGGAGCCGGCCGCCCCGCAGAGCCTGCCGGGTGGAGGAGGACTGGATCAGAGCGTCCAGGAACAGGCACAGATGGCCGATCAGGCGAAGGGTGGAGGCCTCGGAGTGCTCTGTGATGTAGAGCATGGTGTCCCGCACCGGCTGGGCCAGGGCGGGGCTCAGGGGGCGGTAGATGGGCTGGGCAGGCCCCAGGCCCGCGCTGCCGAGATACTCCGCCGCCCGCAGGCCGTCAAACTCCAGCCAGACGTATTTCCAGGGCTCATCCCGGTCAGCGCAGTAGGTGGTGACCTGGCCCGGGCAGATCAAAAACCCCTGGTCGGCCTCCAGATGGTACTTGCGGGTGACGCCGTCCCGGCCGTCGGCGTCCAGAAAGCCCCGGCCGGAGAGAACATAGTGGAAGAGGTAGTGGTTGCGCACGAAGGGACCGAAGGAGTGCAGGGGAGCGCACTGCTCCCAGCCGTACTGATAGAGCCGCAGGTCCAGGAAGTTTTCATTGGGAAACAGGGAGAAGGAGAAGTTATCCATAGGGAGGCACATCCTTTCCTGAAAGGCGCGGGCAGAATCCGCCCGCGGGAATGGGCGCGCAGGACCTGCTTCCATGATAGCACAGTTCGGTTGGAAAACCAACCGGGAAAAGAGGAGATAGCCATGAATGATGTAACCGCCCTGGGCGAGCTGCTGATCGACTTTACCGGCTGCGGCGCCAGCGGACAGGGAAACCCGCTCTTTGAGGCCAACCCCGGCGGGGCGCCCTGCAACGTGCTGGCCATGCTGGCCCGGCTGGGCCGGCGCACCGCCTTTGTTGGAAAACTGGGCGACGACCTCTTTGGCCGGATGCTGAAAGGGACCATTGAGGAGGTGGGGATCTCCGGGGAGGGCCTGGTATTGGACCCCGCCGCCCACACGACGCTGGCCTTTGTGCAAAACGCCCCCGACGGGGACCGGGAGTTCAGCTTCTACCGGGACCCCGGCGCCGACGAGCTGCTGCGGGCGGAGGAACTGCCGGAGGCCCTGCTGCAAAGGACCCGGATCTTCCACTTCGGCTCGCTGTCGCTGACCCGGGAGCCCGCCCGGACGGCTACCCGGACCGCGGTGGAGCTGGCCCGGCGCGGCGGCGCCCTCGTCAGCTTTGACCCCAACCTGCGCAGGTCCCTCTGGAGAGACCTGGAGGAGGCGAAGGAGCAGATGCTGTGGGGGTGCTCCGTGTGCGATGTGCTGAAGATCGCGGAGGAGGAGCTGACCTTCCTCACCGGCTGCGAAGACTCCGGCGCGGGCGCGGAGGCCCTGCGCCGCCGCTGCCCGCAGCTTCAGCTGCTGCTGATTACCAGAGGGAAGAGGGGCAGCACCGCCCTCTGGCGGAATCTGGAGGTCTCCAGACCCACCTGTCTCCAGGTCCAAACCGTGGACACCACCGGCGCGGGGGACACCTTCTGCGGCTGCTGCCTCCACTTCCTGCTGGATCACGGTCTGGAACGCCTGGACGAGGAGCGGCTGGGGGAGATGCTCTCCTTTGCCAACGCCGCCGCCAGTCTGGTCACCGCGAAAAAGGGCGCCCTGCGCAGCATGCCCCACCCGGACGAGGTCCGGCGGCTGATGGCAGAGAGCGCGGGGGAGGGCTGACGCCGTGAATGCCTTTGCGCGCCGCCTTGCCCAGCGGCGGGAGGAGCTGGAGTGGCTCTACATGGAGCTGTACGGGGACCGCGCCCGCCTGGAGGAGCTGGAGGATGCCATGGCGGAGGCCTGGAGCCGGCGGAGCGTCTCTTTGCGGCGTCTGGACGGACGGCGGGAGAGGGACCCGGAGTGGTTCCGGAGCGGGAAGATGCTGGGCGTCACCATGTACACGGATCTCTTCGCCGGGAATCTCTCCGGCGTGCTGGAGAAACTGGACTATCTCCGGGAGCAGGAGATCACCTATCTCCACCTGATGCCTCTTTTGAAGATGCCCCATCCGGACAACGACGGCGGCTACGCCGTGGAGGACTTCAACCAGGTGGACCCGCGCCTTGGCAGCAACGAGGACCTGGAGCGGCTGACCGCCGCCATGCGCCGGCGGGGCATGAGCCTCTGCCTGGACTTTGTCATCAACCATACGGCGGACACCCATGAATGGGCCCTGCGGGCTAAGGCGGGGGAGCGGGCGTACCAGGACCGCTACCTCTGTTATGACACCCCCGAGATCCCGCGGGAGATGGAGAAGACGATTCCGGACGTGTTTCCGGAGACGGCTCCGGGCAGCTTTTTGTATGTGCCGGAGATGGGGAAGTACGTCTGCTCCTCCTTCCACCCCTACCAGTGGGACCTGAACTACCGCAACCCGGCGGTCTTCAACGACATGGCCGTCAGCATGCTGCACCTGGCCAACCTGGGGGTGGAGGTGCTGCGGATCGACGCGGTGCCCTACCTCTGGAAGGAGCTGGGCACCACCTGCCGCAACCTCCCCCAGGTCCACACCATCATGCGGATGATTCGGTTGATGACCGAGACCGTCTGCCCCGGCGTGATTTTGAAGGGGGAGGTGGTCATGGCGCCCCGGGAGCTGGCCCCCTATTTCGGCACCGCCGAAAAGCCGGAGTGCCACCTGCTCTACAACGCCTCCACCATGGCCACCCAGTGGAGCGCCCTGGCCTCTGCCGACGTCCGCCAGCTCAAGCGCCAGCTGGACGATCTCCACGCCCTGCCCGCCCACTGCTGCTTTGTGAACTACCTGCGCTGCCACGACGACATCGGCTGGGGCCTCAACGAGGAGTTCGGCAGGACCATCGGCCAGGACCCGGTGCGCCATAAGAAGTTCCTCTACGAGTTCTTTGAGGGCAGCTTCCCCGGCAGCTTTGCCCGGGGGGAGCGGTACAACTACAACCCCGCCACCCAGGACGCCCGGACCTGCGGCACCACCGCCAGCCTCTGCGGCATCGAAAAGGGCGGCTTTGAGCAGGACCCGTCCCAGGTGGCTCTGGGCATCCGGCGGGATCTCATGATGCACGCGGCCATGATGTGCATGGGAGGCTTCCCCATGCTCTCCAGCGGCGACGAGATCGGCCAGGTCAACGGCTATGAATACCACCAGGACCCGGACCGCAGAGAGGACAGCCGCAACCTCCACCGCACGCCCTTTTGCTGGGACAACGCCGCCCTGCGCAAGACCCCCGGCACGGTGCAGCAGCGGATCTGGGACGGCCTGCGGCAGCTGGAGCAGCTGCGGGCCCGGGAGGCCTGCTTCGGCCCCGGCGCCGCTGTCTCCACCTGGGACACCCACAACGACCATGTGCTGGCCCTCATCCGGCGGACGGAGGGGGAGACCCTGGTGTGTCTGTTCAATTTCTCCGGCGAGAGGCAGCGGGCGTCCCTGGACGCCATGGAGGGCCGGTTCCGGGATCTGATCTCCGGAGCGGAACAGCCCGGGAGCCGCTGGGAGCTGGAGCCCTACCAGTACTGCTTGTCTTTGCGGCAGGCGTAAGGCGGCCGCGGACCTGTGGGGCAGAGCAAAAGACCTCCCGTCTCCGGGAGGCCTTTTGTGCGGCTGCCTGCAAGTGCCCGGCGGGGCGGAAAAACTCCCGGTGCCCCTTGCGGCGCCGGTGGAGATGTGGTATAGTCAACAGACTTGAATCGTATCCCTGATACGGTTCACCGGCGATTTTGCGGAGAGGAACACGGCGGGTATACCCACCGGGAAAGAGAGACAGAGCATGGACAACAGGCAGGAGCGGGTCCGGCAGTACAGGGCCTATGGGGTGCTGCTGGCGGTGGCGGCCATCTGGGGCGGCGGCTTTGTGGCGGGGAAGATCACCCTCACGGGGACCACGCCCCTTCCCATTCTGGTGTGGCGGTTTTCCGCCAGCGCGCTGCTGTGCGGCGTGCTCTTTTGGAGGAAGCTCTCCCAAACGCCCAGAAAGACGGCTGTCTGCGGGGCGCTGATCGGCGTGCTCCACGCCCTGGCCCTGGGGGTGCAGCTGTCGGGACTGCGGTACACCACCCCGGCAAAGCAGTCCTTCCTCTGCGCCACCTATGTGGTCATCACCCCCTGGCTCAGCTGGCTCATCAGCCGGAACCGCCCGGGCCTGCGGGCGGTGGCCGGGGGAATCGCCGCCATTGCCGGCGTGGGCCTCATCTGCCTGGAGGGCAGCTTCGGCGTCAACCGGGGAGATCTGCTGAGCCTGGGCTTTGCCGCGCTCTTCACCCTCCAGCTGGTGCTGGTGGGAAAGTACGTGGGAAAGGACATGGACAGCACCCAGCTGACCTTCTTCCAGTTCCTCTCCGCGGCGCTTTTGTCCCTGGCGGCGTGCCTTGTGAGGGGGGAGAGCCTGCGGATCACCGGGGGAGAGGCCCTGGCGGGCATGGTGTATCTGGCGGTTATCAACACCTGCCTCTGCTTTTTGATGCAGCACTGGGCCCAGCGGTATGCCGACGACTCCGTGGCGGCGCTGATCCTCAGCCTGGAGTCGGTGTTCGGCTTCCTCTTCTCCGTGCTGTACTACCGCGAGCCGGTGACGGCGCGGCTGGTGCTGGGCGGGGCGCTGTGCTTTGCGGCAGTGCTGCTGAACACCGCGCCGGTCCGGCGGAAAGAGCCGCAGACCGCCACATAGAACATCCCGCGGCCCGGAGCCTCAGGCTCCGGGCCGCGTTTTCACTTTGGATCACAGGCTTTCGGGAGGAGGGGCCGATGCCCTCAGCCCTCGTCCCCCTCGGCCGTGTCCGGCGCGGTATCCAGCAGCCGCCGGGACTCCTCCGACGGCAGCAGGGACACCTCCCGCAGCTTGCTGTTGATCTTCCGGGTGCGGGTGCCCACCAGCTTGTCCAGCTCCGCGCCGGTCTGCTCGATCCGCTTCTGGGCGGCGGAGAGGACCTCCTCGAATTTCCCGAACTCCGTCTTCACGGCGCTGAGCACGTTCCACACCTCCCCGGACCGCTTCTGGATCGCCAGGGTCCGAAAGCCCATCTGCAGGCTGTTCAGAAGGGCCGCAAAGGTGGTGGGGCCGGCGATGTTCACCTTGTACTGCCGCTGGAGAACCTCCACCATGCCGCTGCGGACCACCTCGGCGTAGAGACCCTCAAAGGGCAAGAACATGATGGCGAAATCCGTGGTGTTGGGCGGGTCGATGTACTTGTCCCGGATATCCCTGGCGCAGCCCTTGATCCGACTCTCCAGCAGGGACTGCGCCGCGGTGATGGCGGCGGGGTCGCCGGTTTCGTAGGCGTCCACCAGCTGGGCGTAGGTGTCTCCGGGGAACTTGGCGTCCACGGGCAGCAGCACCTCCTGCCCGTTCTCCCCCGGCAGGCGGATGGCGTACTCCACCCGGGTCGTGGCCCCCTTCTTGGTGACCACGTTCTCTGCGTACTGTTCCCGGGTCAGAATCTCGTCGATGATGGCCCCCAGCTGGTACTCCCCCACGATGCCCCGGGTTTTCACATTGGAGAGGACCTTCTTGAGGTCCCCCACGCCGCTGGCCAGGGTTTTCATCTCCCCCAGGCCTGTGTAGACCTCCTGGAGGCGCTCGTTGACCATCTGGAAGGACTGGGTGATCCGGTCGTCCAGCGTCTTCTGGAGCTTTTCGTCCACCGTGGCGCGCATCTTCTCCAGCTGCTGGCGGTTGTCGCTTTGCAGGTGCTCCAGGCGCTCCTGCACCGTGGAGCGGATGCCGTCCAGGGAGGTGCGGTTCTGGGCGGTGAAGACCTGGAACTGCTCCGCCACGGTCTGGAGCTGAGCGGTGACGGTGGTCCGGAGCTCCCCCTGGGCCTTCGCCAGCAGGCCGGTAATGTCCTCCATGCGCTTGTCCTGCATCTCAAACTGCCTGGTCTGGGCAGCGGAGAGCAGGGCGGCGGTCTCCTTCAGGGTCTCCTGCAGGGCGGTCATCTTCTCCGACACCGCGCCGCTGAGCTGCTGCTGATTCTGGCCCATCAGCTCCGTCAGCTCCCGGAGGCGGATGTCCTGCCGCTCCGCGGCCTGGGCCTGGGCGGCGGAGAGGGAGTCGGCGAAGGTCCGCATGGTCAGCTGGACCTGGGATGTCAGCTCCGTCCGGGTGGAGCGGGACTCGGCCGCCATGGCCTCCCGGAGCTCTGCGGAGACGGCGGCGCGCTGCTCCGCCATGGCGCCGGAGAGCTCCCGCCGGAGGGCGGCCTGGGACTCCGGCCCCGCGGTTTTTAAGAGCTTGAGCAGCAGTGCGGTGTTGATCAGGAGCAGAATCAGGGCGGCGGCCCCGAGGAGTTCAGAAATTCCCATGGGATGAAAGCCTCTCTTTCCTGGGTGATTTGGGCGGGGTGTCTGGAACAGGGCGCGCGCTCAGAGATCCTGCAGCAGCTCCGGCCGGCCGGCCAGCAGCAGCGCCCCCACCAGCACCGCGTCGTCCATCAGCTGGCTGGGGAGGATCTGGAAGCGCCCCGCGTCCGCCACAAAGGCGGACTCCTCCGTGAACTTCCGCAGGCGGGAGAACAGCACGTCCCCCATTTTGGCCACGCCTCCGCCGATGACGATCCGCTCCGGGAAGGCCAGGGCCAGCACGTCGGCAAGGCCCAGGGAGAAGGTCCGGGCCACCCGGTCCAGCTCGGCGCAGCAGAAGGCGTCTCCCTCCCCGGCGCCCCGGCCCAGGTCCTGACAGGTGAGGGGCCCCGGCAGGGAGGCCAGCTGGGACTCCCGGGGCACATAGCCGGGGGTGTTCAGCCGCCGCTCGATGAAGGGCCCGGCGCAGAGGAACTCCAGCCGGGTGGCGGCGCCGGGGGCGGAGGCGGTCCAGTCCGGTACCCAGGCATAGCCCAGAGAGCTGGCCCCGAAGCCGCCGGGCCAGTAGAGCCCGCCGCCGATGCCGGTGCCGATGTTGGTATAGAAGAACCGGCGGCTGCCCCGGCCCGCGCCGCAGTACAGCTCCCCGATGCCGCCGGTCACCGTGTCGTTGCGAACCGCGGCGGGCAGGCGGAAGGTGTCCTGAAACCAGGCGCGGAGGGGGAAGTGCTCCCAGCCCTCCACCTGCATGGACTGGACGATCACCCCTGTGGCCGGGTCGATGGGCCCGCCGAAGCCCGCGCCGACGCCCTGGATGTCCCAGGACGTTCGGAGCTCTTCGCCGGCGGACTGAATCCAGCGGAGGATGCCGGCGGCGTTGGTGTCCTGGGCCAGCTTCACCTGCCGGCGCTCCAGAATGGTGCCGTCCGCGGTTCCCACAGCGGCCTGCTGCTTGGTCCCGCCGATCTCAATGGCCAGATAGCAGGGGGTGGATGTGTGATTCATAGGTTCTGCCTCCTTAGATCCGCGCTTCCGGAAAAGGCGCGGGATGTGTTCTTTTGGCGTCAGCTCTGCGGCGGGTTTGCCGCGGCCTGCGGGCCATGGGAAACCAGGCGCGTGATCGTCACCGCCGTTGAAAAGGGCGTGCGCCGCACGGTTTCGCTGCTGTTTTCTACATCATACCACATCGGAAGGCCAATGTCACTTTGCAATCGTTTACGGAAGAGATGGCGGAGACAATTTGTGGATTTGGCCGAAAATATAGAGGATTTATGTGCGATTTGCATATTGAAAAGGATTACAATCATCTGCTATTATGGTAAAAAGTAGGTAAAGGAACGGATCATATGGTCACGATTGCGGATGTGGCGAAGGCGGCGGGGGTCTCTGCCGCCACGGTCTCCCGGGTCATGAATCACTCCCCCCTGGTGGCGGAGGCCACGGCCCGGGCCGTGCGGGAGACCATTGAGCGGCTGGCCTATGTGCCCAATCAGCAGGCGCGCAATCTCAGGCGCAACGAGAGCCGGACCGTGCTGGTGCTGACGCCCAATATCACAAACCCGTATTATGCCAGCGTCTTTGACGGCATCAACGAGGGCGCCCGGGCCCTGGAGTACAACCTCTTCCTCTGCAAGACGGAGGGACAGGACCGGGAGGCACTGCTCAGCGAGGCCATTGACAGCAAGCGGGCCGACGGGGCCATCCTGCTGCAGATTGACCGGGACGCCCGGTGGCTGCAAAAGTACAGCGACTGCTTCCCCATTGTGCAGTGCTGTGAGTACGCCGCCCCCTGCGACACGGCCCACGTCTCGGTGGACAACTACCGGGCGGGCTACGAGGCCACCAGCTTTCTGGTGGGCCTGGGGCGGCGGAAGGTGGGCACCATCAGCGCCGACAACCGGGTCATGTCCACCCTGCAGCGGATGCGGGGCTACCAGGACGCCCTGGCGGACGCGGGAATTCCCCTGGAGGAGCGGTATGTGGTCCGCTCCGACGAGAGCTATACCTATCTGAGCAGCCTGGACGCGGCCCGGAAAATTCTCTCCCAGGAGGACCCGCCCAACGCCCTTTTCTGCATCGGCGACTCCATCGCCATGGCGGCGGTGGTGGCGGCGGGGGAGCTGGGGCTCTCCGTGCCGGAGGATGTGTCCGTGGTGGGTTTTGACGATGTGATCTACACCAAGATGATTCACCCCTACCTGACCACCATGGTGCAGCCCTGCGCCGACCTTGGCCGCACGGCCATTGAGATGCTCCACGGGATCATGACCTCCGGTGCGCCGGAGAACCGAAACGTGATCCTGCCCCACGGCTTCGCGGTGCGGGAGTCCACCTGCCCCCTGTCCACGCCGGGGGAACCTTCTGTATTTTCCGGCTGCCATGCAGCCGAAAAATAGAACCATCCACATCTATTTTTGAGGAGGACGATTATGAAGAAGAAGTTCCTTGCACTGGCAATGTCTCTTGCCATGGTTCTGACCCTGCTGGCCGGCTGCGGCGGCGGTGGCGGCGGCAGCAGCGACGCCAACAACAGCGGCGATCAGGGCGGCGGCGATGACGCCAATGCCGGCGGCGATTCCTACAAGGTGGGCCTTGTGATCCTCTCCGGCGACCACGGCTTCACCGGCGAGTCCGTCCGCCACGCGGAGATGCAGGCTGATGCCGTCATGGAGAAGTACGACAACCTGGAGGTCGTCGTCAAGTCCTGCGGCGAGGCTGCTGACCAGATCACCGAGATTGAGAACCTCATTGCCGCCGGCGACATCGACGCCATCATGCTCTGGCCCACCGAGGGCGAGGCCCTGCGCTCCGCCGCCCAGACGGTGGTGGACGCCGGCATCAAGCTGGTGGTCTATGACCGCCTCATCGAGAACTTTGACGGCCTCACCGGCCAGATGATGGGCGACAACTTCAGCATCGGCGGCGAGATGGGCGAGTATCTGAATACATACTTCGCCGACAGCGATACCGTGAACTACCTGCGCTTCGTGGGCGACAGCTCCACCGTCACCTCCCAGCGCTCCGGCGGTATGGACGAGGTCATCGACGCCGGCAAGTTCAACCAGATCAACGAGACCTTCGTCACCGACTGGTCCACCGAGAAGGCCCAGGAGCAGATGGAGAACTGGCTCAACGCCCACACCAACGAGGAGATCGAGTCCCTGGACCTCATCGTCACCCATGACGACGAGATTGTGGACGGCCTGATGAACGCTCTGGAGGCCTACAGCGGCAGCGCCAAGCTGAACGTGAAGCTCATCACCTCCGTGGGCGGCCGTGAGGACACCATGCAGAAGTTCGAGAACACATCCCTGGACGTGAAGTTCGTCACCTGGTTCTTCGCGCCCTCCTTCATCCGCGAGTGCGTGGACTTCACCGTGGAGTCCGCCATGGGTCTGCCCTTCAGCGGCACTGCCGTGGAAGAGAACGGGATCTATCTGATTCCCTCCTTCTCCATCAGCAACGCCGGCAATGCCCACTATGACTTCGATCAGTACCGGGCCAGCTCTGAGTACGAGGTCCGTTACTCCATCGGCAACTTCTGATCCCGCAGCGATTATTTGAATCATGCACTGGACGGGGGCCGGCTGAAAGTCAGCCGGCCCCGTCTGCATTGGGCATTCGGCCGCCCGGGGGAGTCCGCGCACCGTTTTTCGCGCCTCTTCCCGCGCCGGGACCTGGCGCCGGCGGCACATGAGGAAAGGAACCATTGCCATGCGATTAGAAATGAAAAATATTGTGATGGAGTTCGGCCCGGTCCGCGCGGTGGACAACGTGGACCTCACGGTGGAGCCCGGACAGATCGTGGGGCTCCTGGGCGAGAACGGCGCCGGAAAGTCCACGCTGATGAATGTGCTTGCCGGCGTCTATGCTCCGGTTTCCGGCAAGATTCTGGTCAATGGGACTGAGACCGTGATGAAGGATGTCCGGACCGCCGATACCTGCGGCATCCGCTTCATCCATCAGGAGCTGAACCTGTGCAACGACCTCAGAGTCTATGAGAATATGTTCCTTGGGGGCGAGATTCCCAAGAGCAGGATCTTCCTGGACAAGGCGGCCATGACGGCCAAGTGCGCGGAGGTCTTCCGGCGCATGAAGGTGGACATCAACCCCGAGGCCATTGTGGATACCCTCTCCGCGGCGGAAAAGCAGATGGTGGAGATCGGGCGGGCGCTGCTGTTCCGATCGGAGCTCATCATCATGGATGAGCCCTCCACGGCTCTGGCCACGGCGGAGATTGAGAATTTGTTTGAGATCATGCGGCAGCTCAAGAGCGAGGGCGTCAGCTTCATCTACATCTCCCACAAGATGCCGGAGCTCTTTGAGATCTGCGATGTGTACTATATCCTCCGGGACGGCCAGCTGGTATCCCACGGGAACTTCAAGGACATCAACGAAGAGCAGGTCACGGAGATGATGATCGGCCGCAGCCTCCGGACCAGCGAGTTTGAAAACCATGTCAGCCGCGCCACGGAGGAGGTCTGCCTGTCGGTGCGGAACGTTTCCAGCGGCGTGCTGAAGGACCTGTCCTTTGACCTCCACAGGGGGGAGATCCTGGCGGTCACCGGCCTCCAGGGCTCCGGCCGGGATATCCTGGCGGATGTGCTCTTCGGCGTGGAGTCCTACACCGGCGAGGTGGTGGTGGAGGGCACGACGATGCCCACCAAAGCCGCCGACCACACCGTGCGCAGCTTCATGCGCCGCAAAGTGGGCATGGTGCCCCGGATGCGGGCGGAGCGGGGCATCCACAACGATCTTTCGGTGCAGGATAACCTGTCCATGGGCTACCTCAACGCCCGGTCCCGGTCACCCTTCATCAACGCCAAGGCGGAGAAGGAGCGCTTTGCCCGCCAGCAGCAGGCCATGTCCATCAAGGTGGGCAGTCCCAGGAACCCCATCACCTCCCTCTCCGGCGGCAACCAGCAGAAGGTGATTCTGGGCAAGTGGCTGGAGACCGACGCGGATATCCTGCTGCTGGACAATCCCACCCAGGGCATCGACGTGGGCACCAAGTTCGAGATCTACCGGCTGATTCTCCAGCTGGCGCAGGCCGGTAAGGCGATCATCGTCTTCAGCGCGGAGTTCCCGGAGATCCGCAACGTGGCGGACTCCTGCATCGTGCTGTACAAGGGCGCCTGCAACGCCCGGCTGGACCGGGAGACTCTGACAGAGAAGAACATCATGTACTATTCCACGGGCGCGAATTTGGAGGGGCTGTAAAATGGAAAAACGACTGAGTGCGGACACCGCGAAAAAACTGGGCCGGGCACTGACCAGAGAGTACAGCTTCGTGCTGTCCTTCATCCTGCTGGTGATCATCGGCGCCTGCGTCAACAAGAACTTCTTCACCTGGAGCAACATCTCCAACCTCTTTGTGCAGGGCAGCATGATCGGCCTGATCGCCATGGGCATGACCATGGTCATCGGCCTGGGCCTCATCGACATCTCCGTGGGCTCCCAGGTGGCCATCATCGGCGGCTTCGGCATCCTGGTGCTCAACGCCAGCGGCAGCATCTTCGTCATGCTGCTGTTCTGCATCGCCTTCGGCATGGCCATCGGCTGCGTCAACGGCCTGCTGATTACCAAGGGCGGTATGCCCGCCATGGTGGCGACCCTGGCCAGCATGAGCGCCTGCCGGGCCATTGTCAACTACTACGGCGCCGGCGGCCCCTTCACGGTGGACAAGGCCATCTACGACCGCTTCCGCCAGCTGGCGGTGGGCGGCCTGGAGCTGGGCAGCTTCAAGATCCCCTACCTGATGATCATCTTCATTGTGGCGGTCATCATCTTTGACATCATCATGAAGAAGACCAAGCTGGGCAAGCACATCTTCGCCGTGGGCAGCAACGAGAAGTCCGCCCGCCTCTCCGGCATCAACGTGGACGGCGTGAAGATCACGGCCTACATGATTACCGGTGCCCTGTGCGGCATTGCCGCCCTGATCTACGCCTCCCGCATGACGGCGGTGGCGGCGGCCTCCGCGGCCATGGGCTGGGAGATGGACGCCATTGCCGGCGTGGCCATCGGCGGCACCTCCATGACCGGCGGCCGGGGCAAGATCATGGGCACCTTCCTGGGCGTTTTGATGTTCAAGATCATCAGCAACATCCTCACCGCCGCCAATGTGTCCTCTTACCTGAACGGCGCCATCAGCGCGGCCATCATCGTGTTGGCGGTTCTGATGCAGAACTTCCAGAACAAGCGCCGCTGAGAGATTCCTTCCAGACGAAAGGGCCGGAAGGAATCGGGGCCATGCTTTGCGGCCGCCGCCGTCTGCGGCGGCGGGCGGAACGGTTCACATCAATCGATGATTCCCGAATTTTCATTCGGGAATCATACACTGCGCCGGATCATCCGGCGGGAAAGGGAGACTGCCCATGAAAGTTGGCATCATCGGCTGCGGCAAGATTGCAGAGGTCCGGCACGCGCCGGAGTACCACGAGAACCCCCACTGCCTTCTGGCGGGCTACTATAACCACACCCGGGAGAAGGCGGAGGCCCTGGCCCGGCAGTACGGCGGAACGGTTTACGACTCCGTGGAGGCACTGCTGGACAGTGACATCGACGCCGTCAGCGTCTGCACCTCCAACAACTCCCACGCCTCCATTGCCATCCAGGCCATGCGGGCGGGCAAGCACGTCCTGTGCGAAAAGCCCATGGCCATCTCGCTGGAGGAGTGCGAGGCCATGGTGGAGACCTCCCGGAAGACGGGAAAGATGCTGATGATCGCCCTGAATCAGCGCCTGGCCAGGGCCCATGTAAAGGCCAGGGAGATCCTGGCCAGCGGGGAGCTGGGGGAGATTTTGACCTTTGAGACCCACTTCTCCCATCCGGGGCCCGAGGGCTGGACCGGCAAGGCCAACTCCTGGTTCTTCGACAAGAAGACGGCCCAGTTCGGCGTCATGGCGGACCTGGGGGTTCACAAGACAGACCTCTTGTACTATCTCACCGGGAAGAAGATCGTCAAGACCATGGCCATGCTCTCCACCATGGATAAGCGCTACCCGGACGGGCAGCTGGTGGATGTGGACGACAATGCCATCGCCCTCTATACCCTGGAAAACGGGGCGGTGGGCACCATGCACGTCAGCTGGACCAATTACGGCGCCGAGGACAACTCCACCAAGATCTACTGCCAGGGGGGCGTCCTTCGCATGTATGACGATCCCCGGTACTCCTTGATCCTGGAACGGAAGGACGGCACCGTGGTGCCCTACCAGCTGGACCAGCTCACCAGCAACAAGGACCAGACCTCCGGCGGACGGACCTCCACGGGGGTGATCGACGCCTTTGCGGAGGCGGTGGTCACCGGCTGTCCGCCGGCCATCAGCGGCGAGAGCGCCCTGCACGCCATGAAGGTGATCTTTGCCAATCAGATCTCCTGCGAGAGCGGCCGGGCCGAGTTTGTAAAGTGAGGAGAAAACACTATGAGACCCATTACCATCACCACGGGACAGTACGGCGACCTGCCCTTTGAGGAGGTCTGCCGCGTCATGAGCGGCATCGGCTACGACGGGCTGGAGATCGCCTGCCACACGCACTTGGACGCCCACCGCTTCCTGGAGGACGCGGCCTATGAGAAGAGCATCCGCTCCGCCCTGGAGCAGAACAACCTGAAGGTCTGGGCCCTGGGGGCCCACCTGGCGGGCCAGTGCGTGGGAGACAACTGGGACCCCCGGCTGGACAACTTCGCCCCCGCCCGCCTCTCCGGCAAGCCGGAGGAGATCCGGGCCTGGGGTGTGGAGGAGATGAAGGCCGTGGCCCGGGCCGCTCAAAAGATCGGGGCCCAGGTGGTCACCGGCTTCACCGGCTCCCCCATCTGGCCCTACTGGTACTCCTTCCCCCAGACCACCCAGCAGATGATTGACGACGGCTTCGCCCGGATCAGGGAGCTCTGGAGCCCCATCTTTGACGTCTTTGACGAGTGCGGCGTGAAGTTCGCCCTGGAGGTCCACCCCACGGAGATCGCCTTTGACTACTACAGCACCCAGAAGCTCCTGGACACCTTTGACCGCCGGCCCACCCTGGGCATCAACTTTGATCCCTCCCACCTGGCCTGGCAGGGAGTGGACCCGTGCCTGTTCCTGCGGGACTTCGCGGACCGGATCTACCATGTCCATATGAAGGACGTGAAGATCCGTCTGGACGGCCGCTCCGGCATCCTGGGCAGCCACATCGAGTTCGGCGACCTGCGCCGGGGCTGGAATTTCGTGTCCCTGGGCCACGGCAACGTGGACTTTGACGGCATCATCCGGGAGCTGAACGCCATGAACTACCAGGGTCCCCTCTCTGTGGAGTGGGAGGACTCCGGCATGGAGCGCATGTACGGAGCCCGGGAGGCCTGGGAGTTCACCCGGCGCACGGACTACGAGCCCTCCCAGGTGGCCTTTGACTCGGCGCTGAAGACCGACTGAGGGGGAGTGACCATGGAACAAGTACCCTCTGCGGTGGAGGTGATCCGCCCCTGGCAGGGCTTTGACATCCGCTGCGCCCTCTTTGACTTTGACGGAACCCTCAGCCTGATCCGGGAGGGCTGGCAGGAGATCATGATCCCCTATTTTACGGAGGTGCTCCAGGCGGCGGCCCCGGGGGAGGACCCGGAGGCCGTGAGAACCTGCGTGCGGGACTTTGTGGACACCCTGACCGGCAAGCAGACCATCTTCCAGTGCATCCGGCTGGATGAGGAGGTGCAAAAGCGGGGCGGCCCCGCCCGGGAGCCCCTGGTCTATAAACAGGAGTACCTGCGGCGGCTGGAGGAGCGCATCCACAGCCGGAAGGAGGACCTGGCCCAGGGCCGGGCAGAGCCGGAGGACTACCTGGTGCCGGGGGCGGGGGCCTTTTTGGCCCTGCTGCGGGAAAACGGCATCCGCTGCTATCTCGCCAGCGGCACCGATGAGGAGGATGTGCTGCGGGAGGCCCGCCTGCTGGGGCTGGAGGGCCTCTTCGCAGGGGGCATCCACGGCGCCCACGACGGCATGACGGACTGCTCCAAGGAGCTGGTGATCCGGGACATGCTGGAGCGGGAGCACATCCTGCCCCGGCAGCTGGTCTCCTTCGGGGACGGCTATGTGGAGGTGGAGCTGGTGGCGCAGCTGGGCGGCCTGGCCGTGGGCGCGGCCACCAACGAGGACACCCGCCAGGGCATCAACGATTGGAAGCGCCGGCGGCTGATTGCCGCCGGGGCCAGCGCCATCATCCCGGACTTCCGGACGGGTGAGGAAATTCTGGAGGCCATCAGGAGGGATTGTCATGCCGTATCCGCAGTTTGACCGCTCCAAGCTGAACCTGCTGCCCCTGGACCAGCGGGTCCACGACGTGGATTTGAACGAGGTGCTGCTGGACCCCGTTCTGCCGCCGCCGGAATTCTCCCACCCGGCCCTGCCGGTGCTGGGCGAGGCCATGGCGGAGGCCCGCCGGACCTACGACGCAACTGTCCTGCTGATGTACGGCGCCCACGTGATCCGCACGGGCAACGCCGCATATATGATCGAGCTGATGGAGCGGGGTCTGGTGACCCATTTTGCCACCAACGGCGCCGGTTCCATTCACGACTTCGAGTTCGCCCTCATGGGCCACACCTGTGAGAGCGTGGCCAAGTATATCCGGGAGGGCCAGTTTGGCCTGTGGAAGGAGACCGGCCTCATCAACGACATCATCGTCCAGGGGGCGAAGGAGGGCATCGGCTGGGGCGAGGCCCTGGGCCGCTATATCTGGGAGGAGAAGCTGCCCTACCGGGACTCCAGCGTGCTGGCCATGGGCTATCACCTGGGGGTGCCGGTGACCGTCCATGTGGGTATTGGCAACGACATCATCCACGAGCACCCCAACTGCGACGGCGCGGCCATGGGGGCCTGCTCCTATACGGATTTCCTGATCTACGCCCAGAGCATCCTGAACCTGGAGCACGGCGTCTTCCTGGACTTCGGCTCCGCCGTGGCGGGCCCGGAGGTCTACCTGAAGGCCCTGGCCATGGCCCGGAACGTGGCGGCCCAGGAGGGCCGGGAGATCCGCCATTTCCACACGGCGGTCTTCGACCTCCAGCCCATTGAGGACGATGAGGACTATCAGGCGGCTCCACCCAAGACCGATCCCCGTTACTACTTCCGGCCCTGGAAGACAATCCTGGCCCGGACCGTGGCGGACGGGGGCGTCAGCCACTATGTGCGGGGTGAGCACCGGTGTACGCTGCCCAATCTGGCCGAGGCGGCGTTCTACGCCGACTGGAAGCGGGGGAAGGAATGAACATCCAGCCAATTCTGCAGGTCCTCGGCCGCACGGCGGAGGCGAAGATCCTCGTCTTCGGGGACTACACCCTGGACAAGTATCTCTATATCGACCCCGGCCGGGACGAGCCCTCGGTGGAGACGGGGCTGACGGCGTATCAGGTCCATGAGAAGCGGATGTACGCCGGCTCCGGCGGCACCATCACCAACAACCTCCGGGCCCTGGGGGCCCAGGTGATCTCCATCGGGCTCATGGGGGAGGACGGCGAGGGCTATGAGCTCCAGCGCTGCCTAGACGCCGTGGGGGCGGACACCGCCTCCATGGTGCGCACGCCGGACCTCTGCACCTGCACCTACACCAAGCCCATGCGGCTTCAGGCGGACGGGAGCTGGGCGGAGATGAACCGCCTGGATTTCCGGAACTTCACCCCGCCGTCCCAGGCTCTGCAGGAGCAGCTGCTGGCCAATCTGGAGGCCAGGCTCCCGGAGGCGGACGCTGTGATTTTGATCGACCAGTTCTGCCAGCGGAATCTGGGTGTCATCACGGATACGGTCCGGGCGGGGGTCAACCGTCTGGCCCGGCGGCACCCGGAGAAGCTCTTCTATGTGGACTCCCGGGCCTTTTCCGGAGAGTTTCGGAATATGGTGGTCAAGTGCAACCACCTGGAGCTGACGGCCGGCTCGCCGGCAAGCGGCAGCGAGGACCCGGAGGTCCTGCGGCAGACGGCGGAGCGGCTGCGAAAGCAAACGGGCAACACCTTTTTCGTCACCCGGGGAGAGCGGGGGATGCTGGTGCTGCGGGAGGCGGGGGCGGTTCTGGTGCCCGCCTTCCCGGTGACGGGGCCCATTGATATCGTGGGCGCGGGGGACGCCTCCACCGCCGGCATTGTGCTGGGACTGACCCTGGGCCTTTCCCCGGAGGAGGCGGCGGCGCTGGGCTGCTGCGTCTCCTCCATCACCATCCAGCAGCTGGGCGTCACCGGAAGCGCCAACGCGGCCCAGGTGAGAGAGCGGCTGCTGGCATACGGAAACATTTTGCATGAGCAGGAGGAAGCAAGCCATGAACTATGAAAATAAGCTCCGGGACTACCTGGAGCAGGAAAAGCGCATTCTGGACCAGCTGGACCTGGGCGCGGTGAACCGGCTGATGAATCTCATGGAGGACGCCCGGAAGGGCCATAAGCGGATCTTTATCTGCGGCAACGGCGGCAGCGGCGCCACCGCCTCCCACTATGTGTGCGATTTCTGCAAGGGCGTGAGCCTGGGCCAGAGCGTGAAGTACGACATGGAGTGCCTCAACGACAACATGCCGCTGCTGCTGGCCATCGCCAACGACCTCAGCTATGACGACGTGTTCGTCTATCCGCTCCAGGCCAAGCTCCGGGAGGGGGATCTGGTGATCGGCATCTCCGGCAGCGGCAATTCCGAGAACGTGGTCCGGGCCATTCGCTATGCCCGGGAGCACGGCGCGGTTACCGCGGCGCTGGTGGGCTATGACGGCGGAAAGCTCTTGCAGGAGGCCGAGCACGTCGTCCATGTGGGGATTGACAATATGCAGATTGTGGAGGACGTCCACATGATTCTGGACCACATGATGATGTACATTCTGGCTCAGCAGGACCAGGATCTTTAAACGAAAACGTCTGGCCCGCCGTATTTTTTGCCCGGGGATCGTATGTTTTGGAAGTACAGGCATATACTGTACCGGGACCCCGGCATCTGCCGGAGTCCCGGAAAGGGCATTTGCGGTTCTTTCAGGGCAGGGCGCCGTCTCAGCGCATACCGGCGGGGGAAGGGCCGTTCAGGTTGCCGTTCCAGGCGGGGCCGGTGCGCAGCTGCTGATTCCCCGTGAGATCGTCCATGGCGTCTTCCGCACCCTGGACGGCACGGTTCACGCCCCGCTCGGCGTCGTCCATCAGGGTGTCGCCGCCGTTCTGGACGGCATCCTGATTGGAATTCTGCTTGGTGTCTCCGCCGCAGGCGGTCAGACCGACCGCCAGCATCAGAGAGGCCAGCAAAAGCGTCAGACTTCTTTTCACGCGTGTCTCCTCCTTTTTGCGCGGATCTGAATACGCGATACCCACGAGACCTATTGTCTCCGAAAGATGCCCGCTGAGCCGTGGGAGTTTTTTGAAAATGCGGTCTTCACGGCCGCGGAGCGATGTCTGATACGAATTCCTGATAAAACGGTGAAATCTTTTTATCAGGAAACAGTATGAGCGGAGTTCCCGCCATACCGCGTCCTCTCCCTGTGCGTCCGCCGGGATTGCCGCCTCTCCTGGCCTGATGGGGGAAATCGCCGTCCATCCGGCGTTCTCCGGCGGGAACACCGGTTCTGACCGGTCAATGTACTCCTGAAATTTCCAAAAGCGTATTCATCGAATAAAATTTCCCTCAAATGTTTGTGAAAAACGCCGTTGACGCGGAGAGAAAAAGCAGGTATGATGTCAATATCAGAACTTGGCTCCTGTTGAATCTGATTTGGTATGAAGGAGAGCTGTCTTATGTATACGCAGGAAATCACCGTCAACAACGAAGTCGGGCTTCACGCCAGACCCGCCACGTTCTTTATCCAGAAAGCCAACGAGTTCAAAAGCGGCATCTGGGTGGAGAAGGAGGACCGCCGCGTGAACGCAAAGAGTCTGCTGGGCGTGCTGTCTCTGGGAATTGTGAAGGGCACGGCCATCACCCTGATTGCAGACGGCGCTGATGAGAAGGAAGCTGTGGCCGCACTGGTGGATCTGGTCAACGACAATTTCGGCGAATAAGCAGCGGATGGAAATCCGGCGGGGCGGCTTCTGCGGAGGCCGCCTTTTTGTTGCGCGGAGGAATTTGATGTGATATAATACCATAGGATCTGATCCGTCGGAGGCTCCTGTGAAACCAGGCGCCGGGAGGCTGCTGCGGGGCCGGGAGCGCCGCAGGCCGGCGTTTTGCGAAAGCGCATCGCCGGACGCGTTTCCGCTGCGCCGGTTGGAACGGGGAACCGCTCTGGAGAGACTGGATCAAAGACAGACGAGAAGGAGAGAGGGTTTATGTCCATTCCAAGAAGAAACGTTGGCCTTTGCATTGTCCTGTCGATTGTCACCTGCGGAATTTACAGCCTGTACTGGCTGTACTGTATGGCGGAGGATGCAAACCGGCTGATCAGCCGGCCCAACCCCTCCTCCGGAGGGATGGTGCTGCTGCTGAGCATCGTTACCTGCGGAATCTACGAGTTTTACTGGCTCTACCGCACCGGTGAGGATCTGGACCGGCTGCGGGTGGACCGGGGCGGCCTGCCGGGGCACCTGGGCCTCCTCTACCTGCTGCTGGCGATCTTTGGATTCAGCATTATCTCCTTTGCACTGCTGCAAAGCGAGCTGAATGAGTATGCGGCGTGAGAAGCTGCTGGCCGGCGCGGGCCTGCTCTGCGCCGGCCTTTTCTATGGCTATGTGCTGATTCCCCGGGGCATTTGCATCCCCTGCATGTTTCATCGGATCACCAGGTGGAAGTGCCCCGGCTGCGGCGTCACCGGGCTGTGCCTGGATCTGCTCCACGGCCGCTTCACCCCCTCCTACAACTGGGGGCTGGTGCTGGCGGCGCCCTGGGGGCTTTTCCTGATCTGGGCGGAGAAGACCGGCCGGTACCCGAGGGCTGTCAAGGTACTCACCTGGGTTTTGGCGGCGGCGCTGCTGGGTTGGGGGGTGCTGCGGAATCTGTGGGGACTTTGAGAGGAGGCGGAAGCGTGACACACGAGGAATTGAAGGACAAGGCCAATGCCCTGCCCCTGGCCCCCGGCGTCTATCTGATGATGGACAGGACCGGAAAGGTCATCTATGTGGGCAAGGCCAAGAAGCTGAAAAACCGGGTGAGCCAGTATTTCCAGGACAGCGCCTCCCACACGGCAAAGACGCGGCAGATGGTCAGCCAGGTGGACCATTTCGACACCATCTTCGTCTCCAGCGAGTTTGAGGCCCTGGTGCTGGAGAACTCCCTCATCAAGCGCCATATGCCCCGCTACAACATCCTTTTGAAGGACGACAAGGGCTACCCCTTTGTGCGCCTTTCGAAAGAGCCCTATCCCCGGTTCACCATGGTCCACAAGTGGGCCAATGACGGCGCGAAGTACTTCGGCCCCTTCGGCGGCCGCTTTGAGACCCGCCAGGCCCTGGACGCGGTACTCTCGGCGCTGCGCCTGCCCACCTGCAACCGTCAGTTTCCCAGGGACATCGGGGCGGAGCGGCCCTGCCTGAACTTCCACATGGGCCGGTGCGACGGCTTTTGCCGGCCGGCGATGAGCGCTGAGGAGTATCAGCGCCGCATCCGCCAGGCCTGCCAGATGCTGGAGGGAAAGGGCCGCCAGCTTCTGCGGGAGATGACCGCCGAGATGGAGGCAGAGGCGGAAGCGCTGCACTTCGAGCAGGCGGCGGCTTTGCGGGACCGGATCAACGCCATCAGCGCCCTCAGCAAGAAGCAGACGGTCATCGCGGGCCTCTGCGCGGACACGGACATCTGGGGCCTCTTCCGGGGCACCGGCAAGTGCTGCTACGCCGTGCTGCACATGGAAAACGGCAGCCTCACCGGCCGGGAGACGGAGCTCTTCAACGCCCCCATGGAGCAGAGCGAGACAGAGATCCTCTCCGCGCTGACGGCCCAGTATTACCTGCCCCGGGCAATTTTGCCCCATGAGATCCTGCTGCCCACGGATACCGGGGAGTGCGAGAACCTCTCGGAGGTCCTGACCAAGCGGGCGGGGCACAAGGTCTGGGTCCATGTCCCCCAGCGGGGGGAGAAGGAGGAGCTGCGCCGCCTGGCCCAGCGAAACGCCGCCGAGGAGGCCCAGCGGGCCACCACCGCCCAGGAGCGGGTGGCCCACACCCTGGAGCTCCTCCAGAAGATGCTGGACCTGCCGGACCCTCCTGGCCGGATGGAGTCCTTCGACATCTCCAATACCGGCAAAAGCGACATCGTGGCCTCCATGGTGGTCTACAGCGGCACCCGGCCCTTAAAAAGCGCCTACCGCCGTTTCCGGATCAAAGACCTGGAGGGACACCCGGACGACTACGCCTCCATGCGGGAGGTGCTGCGGCGGAGGCTGCAACGGGCGGCGGAGGGCGATGAGAAGTTCCTGCCCCTGCCGGATGTCTTTTTGATCGACGGCGGCGAGACCCACGCCCAGGCGGCCCAGTCCGTGGCGGACGAATTCGGCGTCACGGTGCCCATCTTCGGCATGGTGAAGGACGACCGCCACCGGACGAGGGCTCTGGTGACGCCGGAGGGCCGGGAGATCGGCATCGTGACTAACCAGGCGGTGTTCTCCCTCATCGGCCAGATCCAGGAGGAGACCCACCGCTTCGCCATCACCTACCACCACGAGAGCCACAGCAAAAGCGCCACCCGCTCGCTTCTGGACGGAATTCCCGGCGTGGGCCCCAAGCGGCGGGAGGATCTGCGCCGGCACTTCGGCACCGTCAAGGCCATCCGGGAGGCGGATGTGGAGGCCCTGGCGGCGGTGGTGCCCCGCGGGGTGGCAGAGACGGTACGGCGCCACTTTCACCCGGAGGAGGCCAAGGCGGAAGAACGGCCATAAAAAATTCCCCGCTTGCAGAGCAAGCGGGGAATTTCGTGTTCAGTTTACATATGGATGCCGCCGACAAAGTATGTATTGTAGTAGCCGCTGGTGAGGTCGCTGTAGATCACGCCGTTGCTGCGGGAAGAGGAGGAGTGAATGATCTGCCCGTTGCCGGCGTAAATGCCGGCGTGAGAGCAGGCCTTGCCCCGGGCGCGGCTGGGATCGCAGAAGAACACCAGATCACCGGGCTGGAGCTCGCTGATGCTGTAGACCCGGGTGCCCATGCCGCTCTGCCACTGGCTGGTGGCGCTGTGGGGGATGGAATAGCCGTGCTGGCCATAGATATACATGGTGAAGCCGGAACAGTCAAAGCCGCTGGGAGAGGCGCCGCCGTAGACATACCGGGTGCCCAGGTACTGGCTGGCGGTGCTGACGATGCTGCTGTTGCCCTCGGAGGCGGAGCTGGTGAGATCCAGGAAGTCGCTGCGGATGTACCCCTCCGTGCCGTACTGGCAGGTGACGGCGTACCAGCCGTCCTCAAAGGCGCTGACGGTGACGGAGGCGCCCCGGTTGACGGTGGCCACGGATTCGCTGTCGGTGGAGGCGGCAGAGCGGACGTTGACGCCGTCGCCGTTGACCCGGCCGTAGGACTCAAAGACGTTGTCCTGGTCGATGATCAGGAAATCGGCGGAGACATAGCCGGTGCTGCCGTTGTAGGAGACCTCATACCAGCCGTCGATGCTGTCGTCCAGCACGGCCACGGCCACGCTCTTGTTCAGCATGGTGACCACGCCGCTGTCGGTAGAGGGCTCGGACCGCATACGCAGGGAGGAGCCGGTGGTGGCGCCGATGGCAATGGCCTGCCGGGACTCGGCGGCGCCGGCGCACACGGCCAGCAGCGCGGCGGAGACGGTGGTGAGCAGAAGAATTCGGGCCAGCTTCTTGAAAACGTTCATCAGTACATCCTTTCTGAGCGGAGTGCCTTGGGACGCCCCGCTCCAAGCAGGCCTTATTTGAAAGTGGACGGAGCGCCCGAGCAGGACAGATCCGTCAATTTTCAAAAAAGGCTTTTGTCCTCTGTGTCCTTATTTCTCTTTTCCGGCCAGGGCACGCTCCAGCCAGATGGCGGCGATGTCCATGGCGGCGTAAAGGCTGTCTTTCTCACTCTTCTTGACCACCCGGTCCCGGGACTTCAGATCCGGGTCCGTCAGCTGCAACTGAATGGAGACCTTGGTGGCCAGGGTCAGATCCTGCTCCTTCCTGGAATCGAGCACCTGCATCATGATGATATATTTATCGGCCATGGTGCCGTAGTAGATCAGGTTGTCTACCCGCCGCAGAGGATGGCCCTTGTACATCAGTCCTTCTTGCTTTGCGGTCTTGCTTGCTGCCATGAAAACACTCCTTCGAAAAATTGTAACCAAATTGTAACATCTTTTTTCCGGATTGTCAACATTGTCTCCGAATTTTAGCCCAGAAAAATCTTCCAAAGACTTGTATTCCAATGAAATGTGCGAGTTATGACGGAGTTTTGAGAAATTCGCCGGAGAATTTGCAAAAAAAGTGACCGGCCCTTCGGGGCCGGCCAGTGGAGAAAAAACAGATTCTGCAAGGGGAGCTTCCTTTACAGCCTGGGAAATGGTCTCTCCGCAAAGAGAGAATTTCCCTCACACACGGGACTCCGGGGAGGGGGCGCGGGGGTGCCGGCGGCGCTTTTTATGGCGCTTGCCGCCGCCCTTGCAGTCCACGGCCCGGGCCTGGAAGGCCCCGTCGAACTCCCGCAGCAGCGTGGGGGTGACGCTGGGCACGGCCAGCCGGCCCTGCCACTGGCCGCTCTCCGTGGGGGAGAGGGTCAGGCGGCAGAGGAAGCTGCCGTGGGTGTGGCAGCGAAAGTCCGCGTAATAGCGGTCCGGGCTGGAGGAGTACCAGCGGCGAATCCACACCGGCTCGCCGCAGAGGGGGCACACCTGCCGCCGGGCGGCCCGGCCGTTGAGGGCGGCCTGGGGCGTGGGGAAGGGGCCCACCTGCCGCCGGGGCTGGGGCGGGAAGTCCGGGCCGTCCGCCACGCGGCGGACCTCTTTGGGATAGGCCAGCAGCGACAATGTCTCCGGGGCGATCCAGGCGGAGACCAGGGCGGTGTACATGGCGTCGTTGAGGGCGTTGTGGTAAGTAAAGGGGGCAGGGATGCCGCAGTACTCCACCGCCCGGTACAGGGCGATGCCCTGTCCGGTGCCCAGGCGCAGGGAGAAGGCCGCCTGCAGGTCGATCAGCTGCACAGGCCGGGGGGCCGGGAGGCCCCAGTAGGCACAGTTCTGCCGCAGCACCTCGAAGTCGTCGCCGCCCCAGTCGGCAAAGACCGTCTCGCCGCGGCTCCAGTCCAGGAAGGCCCCCAGGGCGGAGGCGAAGTCCACCGTGGAGCGCAGGGAGCGCTGGAGCTCCGGCAGGGTTTTGGCGGTGCGGTTGAGCTTTTTGTGGACGCGGGGGCGGATGAACACGGAGAAGGTGTCCAGAATTTTTCCGCCCAGATGGTCGATCCGCACGGCGCCGATCTGCAAAATCTCCTCCAGGGGAATCTTGTCATAGCTGCGGTTCCATTCCAGGTCGATGATAATCATGGGTCATAATCTCTTTCTTTCAATCTTCGGAATAAAATCATTTTATCATGATTGCACCTGGAGAGCAATGTGTTATAATGGAATTTATCCAAAAGTGTGGAAGGCGCCGGGATTCCGGAAGGGCGCCTCCGGGTTTTATGAGACACAGGGAGGTCATCTATGAATCAGACAGCGGATTTGCTGAATTTTCTCAACACCAGCCCCAGCTGCTACCACGCGGCGGCCAACACCGCGGCGGCCCTGGAGAAGGCGGGCTTTACCCGCCTCTGGGAGTCCCAGGCCTGGGACGTGGCTCCGGGCGGAGGGTACTATGTCCTGCGGGGGGACGCCAGCCTGATTGCCTTCCGGGTGCCCCGGGAGACCTTCTTCAGCTTTCGGATCGCCGCCGCCCACAGCGACTCCCCCTCCTTCAAGATCCGGGAGACGGCGGAGGTCCCCTCTGCCGGGAACTGCCTGCGGCTCAGCGTGGAGCCCTACGGCGGCATGATCCAGCGCTCCTGGCTGGACCGCCCCCTGTCCGTAGCGGGCCGGGTCATGGTCCGGAGGGACGGGCGGATCGTCTCCCGCCGGGTGAACGTGGACCGGGACCTGCTGGTGATGCCCAGTCTTGCCATTCACATGGACCGGGAGGTGAACAAGGGCGCCGCCCTGAAGCCCAACGTGGACCTGCTCCCCCTCTTTGCGGAGGGGAAGGAGCCAGGGGGCTTCCGCAGCCTGATTGCTAAGACCGCCGGCGCGGCGGAGGCGGACCTGCTGGCCTGGGACCTCTACCTCTACCCCCGGACCCCGGCGGTTTTGACGGGGCTGGATCAGGAGTTCCTGGCCGGCCCCCGGCTGGACGACCTCCTGTGCGTGTATGGCTGCCTCCAGGGCTTCCTGGCGGCGAAGGAGAGCGGCAGTATGCCGGTGCTGGCGGTGTTCCACAACGAGGAGGTGGGCAGCGGCACCCGCCAGGGGGCGGACTCCACCTTTTTGACGGACACCCTGGAGCGGCTCAGCGACAAACTGGGGTACTATGGAGAGTTGTACCGGAAAATGGTTGCGAACAGCTTCCTGGTGTCGGCGGACAACGCCCACGCCATTCACCCGGCCCACCCGGAATACGCCGACGGCCAGGAGGCCCCGGTGCTCAACAAGGGCCTCGTGGTCAAGTACAGCGCCGCCCAGCGCTATACCACCGACGCACTGTCCGACGCGGTGTTCCGGGAGATCTGTGCCGGCGTCGGCGTGCCGGTGCAGCGCTACAGCAACCGGGCGGACCTCCCCGGCGGCTCTACGCTTGGCAACATCAGCACCGCCCATCTCTCCGTCCACAGCGTGGACATCGGCCTGCCTCAGCTGGCCATGCACGCGGCCTATGAGGTGGCCGGAGCCAAGGATATGGAGTATCTGATCCAGGCCATGGAGGCCTATTTCTCCCGGCGTCTCCAATTCGGTCCGGCGGGGGTGGAGCTGTGAGGCTTTATTTCAAGCAGCGGATGTTCTCCTGGTTTGACAGCTACGACATCTACGGCGAGGCGGGGGAGACGGTCTACACCGTGGAGGGCAAGCTCTCCTGGGGCCACTGCCTCCACATTCTGGACGCCGCCGGAAACCACATCGGCACCGTGAAGGAGCGGGTGCTGACCTTCCTGCCCCAGTTTGAGCTGTACGAGGGGGACGCCTACGTGGGCTGCATCCGCAAGGCCTTTACCCTCTTCACCCCGCGCTTTGAGGTGGACTGCAGCGGCTGGCAGGTGGAGGGGAGCTTTCTGGAGTGGGACTATACCGTGTGGGATGGCTGCGGGTATCAGGTGGCATCCATCACAAAAGAGCCGTTTCACTGGACAGACACCTATGTCATCGACGTGGCGAGGCCCGCGGACGCCCTGCGGGCGCTGATGCTGGTGCTGGCCATTGACGCGGAGAAGTGTTCCAGGAATGGGTGAGACCCAAATATCAATACAGAACAGGAGGCAACACCATGAAGATGATGGACTTGGCAAACCAGCTGCTGTCCCCGGCGGAGCGGACGGAGCTGGAGGAGTCTCTGGACCTGCTGGAGCGGGGAGAGGCGTCTGCGTTCTATGAGCGGAATCAGGTGATTGTGCACGGGATCTTGTTCTTGAGGGACGAGGCGGAGTTTCTGGACTTCTCCAGCCAGGACCGGCTGGACCGGGAGTGCTTCTGCGCGGCGTTCCTGTGCGCGAGGGGGTACGGCCTCCAGGTGGGCGGCTATGAGGAGGACCTGACGGAGCCGCTGACGGACTTCTTCGAGGGGAAGGACCTGGCCTCCCCGGAGCTCCTGGAGATCATCAACCGGGAGGTCATCTCCACGGACTGCGGCGACTTTGACAACTTCAAGGAGGCCGTGACGGACCTCAACCGGGTGCTGGAGCCCCGGGGCCTCCGGCTGGCCGTGTGGGAGGACTGCGTTTACTGCGACTGCGAGTATACCATCGTGCTGCTGGAGTGCCCCCTGGCGGAGCAGGCGGCGGCCTCATGGCAGAACGAGTCCCTGGAGTGGTACATCTGAATCTACAGCAAGCCCGCCTGTCAGAGCTTCTGACAGGCGGGCTGTTTCTTTGCCCTATTCGCTTCTGTGTTCCGATGTGCGCAGGGCGCGAGGAGGTGAATTGGCCCAACGGGCCAAGAGAAGCTGGCCTGGGCCACGACTCGGCGCGCCGTTTCGCTGGTCCGGAGGTTTTTCCCGGTACCGTTTTACCGGAGCGAAAGCATTTCCCGGCGCACCGGGCTGTGGCTCAGACCCGCAAAGCGGCGCGCCGGGTCGTCGCGCCCTACGGAGGACGGCGGGGGAGCGGCCCGATCCGCCATGGAAATGCGGAATTGGGAGGCTTATTTGGGCGTTTGACCGGATTTTTGCAGCTTCTCCTCCCGCAGCTTTTGCAGCTCCACGTACTCCACAACCGCCGCCCGGCCGTGTTCGCTGAGGGAGAGCGTATCCTGAATCAGCTTTCCGCAGGAGCAGTCCCGGGTCAGGTACACCGTGTCCAGGGGGTTCTTTTCCTCATAGGAGCACCGGCCCATCAGGTAATCCGCGGAGACGCCGTAGTACTCCGCCAGTTTTATGAAGTGACGCAGGGGAAGTTCCCGTTCGCCGCGTTCATATACAGAATAGTATTGTTGGGCAATTCCCAAAACCGCTGCAATCTCTTTCTGGGATTTATCGTGATCCTCCCGCAAATCCCGAAGGCGGTCTATGATAGTTTTCATAAAATCGCCCCCTTACCGAAAATAAATGTATCAAACATTCAAATCTATGTATTGATATAACTAGAGAAATTTTGTATAATACATTATTATTGATTTGGAGGTTGATTTTATGAACAACAACAAAAAAGAACTGGATGCGATTTACGAGGCCTTCAAGAGCTATATCCAGGAACAGGACACCTTTGAGATTCTGTATTCGGAGCGGATGGGCTACCTGCGGCTTCTGATAGATGCCCCCGATGAAGGGGCGATTGTTCTGGAGACGCCGGAGGAGATGTTGGAGTATCTTTGCAGTGACGTTGTCAGCGACGTGGTGTACGGGCCGGACAACCCGAAGAAGTCGCACAGCGACATGGCCTTGACGGACTACGAAAAAACGGAAAGCCGCCGCCGGCTTTCCGCGATTTTGGAGACCCTGATGGATGAAGAGACCCGCAGCAGCTTCCTGGAGGAGTTCCTTGAGAAGTACGAGGGGACAGACGAGGAGGATTAAGATCAGTCGAGGCGTCGGCGCAGATCGTGAGGGGAGATGGGAGGAAGCGGCGCGCCGAGGTCGTCGCGCCCTACGAAGAGGCCGGGGGGTGAGACGGGGAAACCCTCTCCGTCACCGCCTGCGGCGGCGCCACCTCTCCCAGAGGGAGAGGCAAGAGGATGGCCTGACCAGGGGCAGGCCCCACGGAGCTCCGGGCCAGCGCTTAGCGAAGCGGAAAGCGCGGAAAGAGAAGCAGGGACCGTCCGTCAACCACCCAACAGCCTCCGCCGGAAGTCTCTTCACGCGGGTCAAGGCTCCTTCAACTGAGCGGGACGGCGCGCGCCAGCAGGGGCTTGCAAGGCTCTTCCCAAGCCGGGCGGGGACAACCCTCGTATTGGCGAAACTTGACCGCAGGGCAAGTTCTCGCCACCAGCGTCTTTTTCTCTTTTGGACCGTGCACGGCCCGTTTTCTCTTTTTCTGCGCCCAGAAAAAGAGAAAATGGGGGGTGCAATGCTGCCATTCATCATGGCTCCCCGCCCTCAAGGGCAACCTCCTCCTTCGCCTGCTGGAGGACCTTTTTTTCCGCCTTGGTGGTGAGCGTCGTCTCATCAAATTTGGCGAACAGGTCCGGCCGCCGCCGCATGGTGCGCTTGTAACTCTCCTTCCTCCGCCAATCCGCCACCTTGCCGTGGTCCCCGGAGAGCAGAACCTCCGGCACCGCCCGGCCGTGCCACACCGCGGGCCGGGAGTACTGGGGGTACTCCAAAAGCCCGTTCCAGTGGCTCTCCTCCTGGAAGCACTCTTCGTCCGGCAGAACGCCGGGTACCATGCGGCAAACCGCGTCCGCCACTGCCATGGCGGCAATCTCCCCGCCGGTGAGCACGAAATCCCCCAGAGAGATCTCCTCATCCACGCACTCGTCAATGAACCGCTGGTCCACCCCCTCGTAGTGGCCGCAGACCAGGATCAGGTGATCGTATCGGGCGTGGAGCTCCCTGGCCACCTCCTGGTTAAAGGTTCGGCCGCAGGGGGAGAGAAAGATGGTGTGCCCCGGCCCGCAGGTCTCCACAATGTGGGCGTGGCAGCGGTACAGCGGGTCCGCCTGCATGACGGCCCCCCGGCCCCCGCCGTAGGGGTAGTCGTCCACCTGCATCTGCTTGTTGGTGGTGTATTCCCGGATCTGGTGGGTCTTAATGGCGATGTGTCCCCGCTCCTGGGCCCGGCCCAGGATGCTGACGTTCAGCATGGCGTCCACGGACTCCGGGAACAGCGTGCAGATATCAATTCTCATCGGAAGCCATCCCCTCCCATACCGTGACCCGCATGATGTTTTCAGCCAGATCCACAGACTGAATGAACGCCCCCGGCACAGCGGGGATCAGATACTCCCGGTCCCCCCGGACCGTGTAGACCTTGTGGGCGGGGTAGGGGTCCACCCGCACCAGCTCCCCCAGCTCCGCGCCGGTGGCGTCGTCCACCACCCGAAGCCCCAGGAGCTCGTCGTCGAAGAACTCCCCCGCCGGCAGGCGGGCGTCCTCCCGGCGGATGTAGAGGTCCTTGTTCTTCAGGGCCAGGGCGGCGTCCATGTCCTCCACGCCGGGGAACTTCATGAGGGCGAAGCTCTTGTGGACGTGATTGGCCGTGGGCGTGACGGCCTGTCCGTCCAGATAGAAGGTTTGGAAACGGGTCAGAAAGGCGGGATCGCCGTCCCGGGGCTGGACCCGGACCTCGCCCCGGATGCCGTGGGCGTTGACAATCCGGCCTACGTTGATGGTCTCTAATTTCATGGAGAAAGCTCCTTTGGAAAAAGTTCCTGGGGGCATCGTTCCTTTCAGGAAACAGTGCGGGGGAATCGCCCGCAGGGCAGCAGGAAGGAGAAAGCGGCAGATATCCACCTCCATCATACCACACCGCCGCCCCGCCGGCAAGCGCCTGCCTGCTGCGGGAGTGTCCAAACGTGCAGTTTATCACGTCCGCATATTCATGAAACGCTGCTGTAGGGGCGGCTATCAGCCGCCCGTCTCCCCACGAACACCGGACCTCCCCTTGGACGGGCATTGATCCCCCATACCGGTTCTCCCGCGGGACGGGCGGATGATATCCGCCCCTACAAAATATCTCCGAATCGGACACTCCCTCTGCCCCGCTCTCAAAATACCGTCCGCTCTGCCAGCGCCTGCTTCAGCGCCGCCATCTCCCCAGCCGTCAGGGTCACGCCCTTCCCGCAGCGGCTGTGGTCCTCCGTCCAGGTCCGGATGTCGTAGACCGGCTCCCGGTCGTTCCAGCTGACCAGGTTCAGCTCCTTGACCCAGCCGTTGTTGGGCCGAGACAGGGCGGTGATGTGCTTGCAGATGGTAAACGTCATAAAACCTCCATACATTTCAACCCCGCTCAGCTTGTCGAAAACACGTTTTCGACAAGCTGACTCCCGCGGCCGGCAGGGCCGCGGGAGCTTCGTTCAGTCTACGATATCGACGGAAACCTTGGTGCCGGTGCGCTGAGCATAAGAGCGGATCACGGTCCGGATCTCCTTGGCAATCCGGCCCTGACGGCCGATGACCTTGCCCATGTCGTCGGGGGCGACACGCAGCTCCAGCGTCAGCTCCTGCTCGCCGGGGACCTCCGTGACGGAGACGGCGTCAGGATTGTCCACCAGGTTCCTGGCGATGTAGAGCAGCAAGTCCTTCATTTGCGGTCCTCCGGGATCAGAGGACTTCCACTTTTTTCAGCAGAGCTCTGACCGTATCTGTGGGCTGGGCGCCGGACTTGATCCAGGCGGCGGCGCGCTCGGTGTCGATCTTGATCTCCGCGGGGGAGACGCAGGGGTTGTAGGTGCCGATCTCCTCGATGAACCGGCCGTCCCGGGGGAAGCGGGAATCGGCGACAACTACCCGATAGAAGGGAGCCTTCTTGGCGCCCATGCGGCGCAGTCTGATTTTTACCATGATTGTGTACCTCCAAAAATCATAAAATTCAATTTATATTTCACCTGAAAGGTTGAAATCTTCCTTGCAGGGGGTTCTTCCCCCTGCACCCCCCGCCACCTTTGAAAAGGTGGACGAAGCTTTTTATTTGAACCGCTTCTTCCGCCCGAAGCCGTGCATCCGGCCGCCGGGCATTCCGGGGATACGGCCCTTGGAGAACTGTTTGACCATCTGCTGCATGGCGTCGAACTGCTTTAAAAGGCGGTTCACATCCACCACCTCCAGGCCGCAGCCGGCGGCAATGCGGCGCTTGCGGCTGGCGTTCAGGATCTGGGGGTTCTCCCGCTCCAGGGGGGTCATGGAGAGAATGATGGCCTCCGTGTGAGCCATCTGCTTTTCGTCAATGCTGGCTCCCTGGAGCTGTTTTCCCAGGTTTCCCGGCATCATGCCCACCAGCTGGCTCAGATCCCCCATGCCCCGCAGCTGCTGGAGCTGGTCGTAGTAGTCCTGGAGGGTGAAGCGGTTCTTCCGGAGCTTCTCCTCCAGCTTGGCGGCCTGCTTCTGGTCGTAGGCTGCCTCGGCTTTTTCGATGAAGGAGAGCATGTCTCCCATGCCCAGGATTCGGGAGGCCATCCGGTCCGGGTGGAAGGGCTCAATCATATCCAGCTTCTCGCCGGTGCCCACGAACTTGATGGGCTTGCCGGTGACCGCCCGGATCGAAAGCGCCGCGCCCCCTCGGGCGTCGCCGTCCAGCTTGGTGAGGATGACCCCGTCAATGCCCAGGGCCTCGTCAAAGGCCGCGGCGGCGTTCACCGCGTCCTGGCCCGTCATGGCGTCCACCACTAACAGGATTTCATGAGGGTGGACGGCGGCCTTCATCCGCTTCAGCTCGTCCATCAGCGTCTCGTCCACATGGAGCCGGCCGGCGGTGTCCAAAAACACCATGTCGCTGCCATGGTCCCTGGCGTGGCGGATGGCGTCTTCCGCAATCCTCACCGGGTCTCCCTGGCCCTCCTCAAAGACCGGGAGGTCCAACTGGCCGCCCACCACCTTCAGCTGCTCAATGGCGGCAGGGCGGTAGACGTCGCAGGCGGCCAGCAGCGGCCGCCTGGACTGCTGGCGGCGGAACAGACCCGCAAGCTTTGCCGTGGTGGTGGTCTTGCCGGCGCCCTGGAGTCCCACCATCATGACAATGGTGGGCCCGTTGTTGGCCATGGCCAGCTTGGCCCCGGCGCCGCCCATGAGTCCCGTCAGTTCCTCGTTGACGATCTTGATGACCTGCTGGGCGGGAGTCAGGCTGTCCAGCACGTCGGACCCGATGGCCCGCTCCGTGACCTTGGCCACAAAGTCCTTGACCACCTTGTAGCTGACGTCGGCCTCCAGCAGGGCCAGACGGACCTCCCGCATGGCCTCCCGGACGTCGTTTTCCGTCAGGCGGCCCTTGCCCCGCAGGCGCTTGAATGTGGCGTTTAACTTTTCAGAGAGTCCTTCAAATGCCATAGTCTCAATCCTTTAACGCGTCGGCTTCCCGGCCGATCCGCTCCGCCAGCTCCTGGAGGCGCTTGTCCGCGTGCTGGAGCTGATTGAGGGTCCGGATCTCCGCGGCGGCCTCCGAGATGGCGCTGAGATGGGGCCGCTGAGCCTCGAACCGCTTGATGATGCCGGTCTTGTCCTCCACCTCCTGCATGGCGGCCTCCGCCCGGACAATCACATCCCGGACGCCCTGCCGGGAGATGCCCGCGTTTTCGGCAATCTCCGCCAGGGACAGGTCCTCATTGTAGTAGAGGTCGAAGAATTCCCGCTGCCGGTCCGTGAGAAGCTCCCCGTAAAAATCAAAGAGCATGGTCATGCGGTAGGTCTGATTCTTCATGGGAACTCCTTTCTGTAAAGCAAGCGGCCTTTACAACTTGAACTAGTTTACAGGATTCCGGCGGAAAAGTCAAGGGTAAATTGCGCGAAAAGAAAAAATAATGGAGCTCCGGTGCCGGGAAGGGGAACCTCTCCCCTACGTCTCCTCCGCCAGCACCTGCTCGATGTCCGCCAGAGCCTCCGGCGAGACGGTCCCCGTCGCTTCCCGCTCCATATCCGTCAGCACTTCCCTCCGGATCTCCCGGGAGCGCCGGAGGAGATTCTGGAAGAGCTCCCGGCTCAGGGGCTCCGCCCGCCAGGGGGCCGGGGTATCCCGCTGTTCCTCAAAGAGCTCCGTCTCCAGCCCTGCCTGATCGAAGGCCCGCAGGAGCCCGGCGAGGCGATGCAGGCCGTCCGCGCGGTATTTCTCCCGGTCGGACAGGTAGAGGTAAGCGTGGGTTTGGACGGCCGTCCGCAGCTCTGCCAGCGAGGCGTCGGGAAAATGCTTTCGCAGCAGCTTCAGCACAGCTGCGTCCGCCGCGGTGCTTTTCAGCTTGATGCCGTATCTGCACTGATACATTCTGTAATCACTCCTCGTCGTAATACCGAAAGTCATAGCCCTCTTCCGGCTCTCCGATCTCATAGCCCAGGAGCGCTCCGGCCCGGTCCTTGAAGAGGGTGATCCACTTCGTCCACACCGCCTCCGGCAGCTCCCCGTAGAGCTGGAGGCCGCCGGGCTCCACGCTGGCGGTGAGGTGCTGGGGGTCCTCCGCCGTGCCGAACCACTGCCCCGTCCAGGCGCAGCCGTGTTCCCCGTGGGCCGCCGCCCAGCCGGGCATCTGCCGGTACAGCTCCCCCAGCCGGTCCCAGACCGCCCTGGGCGCGGAGTAGTGGATGTTCAAGGTGACGTCAATGTCCATGGAACGACACCCCCTCTTTTAAAGAATCCAGTCCTGCAGGCCGATGCCCAGGAAGTTCCGACCCCGGAAGCCGGCGCACAGACCGTGCTCCGGGTCACAGGCGCACTCACCCAGAAGGGCGATGTCCGGGTAGACAAGGCCCCCGTCCAGAGACTGGCAGACCCCGCCCAGGTTCAGGGCGATATGGGTGAGGGATACCTCGGATTCCAGATCCGCCTCGGTGATCTGGGGCCGGCCGGTGCCCTGATAGAGTTGATTGCAGTAGGCGGTGAGGGCGGATGGGAGGCCGGAGAGGTCCGCCTCCTCCGTGAGCCAGCCCACAAGGGCGGTCTCCGCCTCGTTCAGGGGGCCTCCCTCCTGGTCGCCGCCGTCCTCGTCAAAGCGGCTCTCCCCGGTCAGGAGGACGGTCAGTTCCGTCTTTCGTCCCAGAAGCGTCATGGTGATCCGGTCGTCGTCGTGAAGCGTTTGCGGCATGACCCCGTCACATCCTTTCCTGTACGTTATCATACCATATGGAGTGAGATCAGGCAATGGCTGCTTGCCCTGACGGCGGAAGAGGGCTATACTGGGGGTAACGAAGCGGCCAAGGCGAAAGGAGCAGTATGTATGATCTTGGACGGACATTCTGATCTTCTCTACGACGTGACCCGGCGCCGTCTTGCAGGCGAGACCCGGGTGCTGGAGCGCGTCCACCTGCCCCAGCTGCGCCGGGGCGGCGTGGAGGGCCTGGTGCTGGCATTGTGGACCAGCACGGCCCACGGAGAGACCTTCTGGGAGTCCACGCCCTGGAAGGACCCGGCGGCGGCCCTGGAGCGGACGTGGCAGATGATGACGGCCCTCTCCGACGAGCTCCTGGAGACGCCGGCCCTGCGGCTGGTCCGCACGGCGGCGGAGGCGGAGACGGTCAGGGCGGAGGGGAAGCTCTACGTTTTCCTGGCGGTGGAGGGCATGGCGGCCATCGGAGGGGACCTCCGGGGGCTGGAGTGGTACCGGCGCAATGGCGCACGGCTGGGGACGCTGACCTGGAACGAGGAGAATCTGCTGGCCACCGGCAGCGGCGGCGATCCCTACTCCGGCCTGACGGACCTGGGGAAGCAGGCCGTGCGCCGGATGCAGGAGCTGGGCATGGTGGTGGACGTGTCCCATTTGAACGACGGCGGCTTCCGGGATGTTATGAAGCTGGCCCGGGGGCCGGTTGTGGCCTCCCACTCCAACTGCCGGAAGCTGTGCGATGTCCGGCGGAACCTGACGGACGAGCAGCTGCGGGCCATCCGGGACACCGGCGGCGTGGCGGGGGTCAACAGCTACCACGGCTTTGTCCACGCCGATCCCCGGCTCCAGAGCGTCGAGACCCTGGCCCGCCACGCCGCCCACATGGCGGACGTCATGGGAATTGAGCATGTGGCCTGCGGGTTTGACTTCTGCGGCTACATGGGCCCCCCTGACAACGACAGCGCCCGGGGGATTGAGGACGCCGGCCAGGCGGGGAATTTTTTCCGCTGCCTGGAGCGCCTGGGCATGACGGCGCGGGAGCGGGCGCTGGTGGCGCGGGAGAATCTCCTGCGGGTGCTGGCGGCGGAAGCGGGAGATGCCGGGGCAGAGCCGCCTGCCGCCGGGGAGAGGACGTGAGGGCCGTCGGGGCTTGGGCCGTTTCCTCCCTGCCGGGCCCCATTTTTCCCGCCGCTCCGTGCCTCCGGAGCAGACCGTTTTTTTGCCGCAAAGAAAAAGAATTTGAATTATGGGAAGAGATATACTATAATAGAAAAACATTGTGATTCACGGAAAAGGAGTGAGCTTTTGGAAGCGACCAGAACGAAGCTGGCGGAGGGCGTGTACCTCACCTGCCTGCCGGCCCGAAAATTTAAAACCAGCCTGCTCTCCGCCCAGTTTGTCACGCCGTTGCGGCGGGAGACGGCCTCGGCCTGCGCCCTGCTGCCGGCTCTGCTGCGGCGGGGCACCGTGTCCTGCCCGGACATGGAGAGCCTCTCCGCGCGGCTGGACATGCTGTACGGCGCCCGGATTGACTGCACTGTCCGCAAAAAGGGGGAGAACCAGTGCGTCGGCTTTGTGGCCAGCCTCATTGACGACCGACTGGCCCCCGGCGGGGAGAAGCTGTTGGAGCCCGCGGCGGAGCTGCTGGGGGAGCTGATCTGCAATCCGGTGACGGAGCGGGGCCGGTTCGTCGGCAGCTATTTTGAAAGCGAGAAGCAGAATTTGATTGACGCCATCCGCAGCATCCTCAACGACAAGCGGGACTATGCCGACAGCCGCCTTCTGCGGGAGATGTGCGCCGGGGAGCCCTACGGCGTGTCCCGCCTGGGCGATGAGGCGGACGCGGAGAGCATCCAGCCCCAGAAGCTGTACGCCCAGTACCAGGCGCTGATTGCCTCGGCCCGGCTGGAGCTCCTCTACAGCGGCAGCGCCCCCAGGGACCGGGTGGAGCGGGCGGTGCAGGCGGCCCTGGCGTCCCTGCCCCGGGAGAATGTGCAGGGGATTGCCCGGCATCAGCCCCATCCCGCCCGGACGGAGGTGCTGGAGGTGGAGGAGACGCTGGACGTGACCCAGGGGAAGCTGGGCATGGGCTTTGCCTGCGGAAGCGAGGACTACGCCGCGCTGCTGATGGGCAATACCCTGTTTGGCGGCAGCAGCAACTCCAAGCTCTTTATGAACGTGCGGGAGAAGCTGTCGCTGTGCTACTACGCCTCCTCCCTCTACCACCGGCAGAAGGGGCTCATCACCGTCTCCTCCGGCATTGAGTTTGAGAACTATCAAAAGGCCTATGACGAGATTTTGGCCCAGCTGGCGGCGGTGCAGCGGGGGGACTTGGAGGACTGGGAGCTGGAGGGCGCCCGGAGCACCCTGCTGAACGCCTACGCCTCCATGGGGGACTCCCAGGGCAAGCTGGAGAATTTCTATCTGGGCCAGGCGGCCACCGGCCAGCAGGAGACGCCGGAGGAGCTGGCGGAGCAGGTGCGGCAGGTGACGAAGGAGCGGATCTGCCGGGCCATGGAGACGGTCCGGCTGGACACGGTGTATTTCCTGCGGGGAGAGGAGGCGGCGGAATGAAACAGACCTTTTACGAGCGCCTGGGCGAGTCCGTCTGCCGGGAGACGCTGCCCAACGGCCTTCAGATCTCAGTGGTGCCCAAGCCAGGCTACACCAAGAAGTATGCCTTCTTTGCCGTCCGCTACGGCGGCATGGACACCCGCTTCCAGCTGGGCGGGCAGTGGCTGGACACCCCGGCGGGCATCGCCCACTACCTGGAGCACAAGATGTTTGACACGAAGGAGGGCAACGCCCTGCAGCAGCTGGCCCAAAACGGCGCGGAGCCCAATGCCTTCACCTCCAACGCCATGACGGGCTACTATTTCGACTCCACGGATCACTTTGAGGAGAATCTGAAGATCCTGCTCTCCTTCGTCTCTGTGCCCTACTTTACGGCCGAGAGCGTGGCCAAGGAGCAGGGGATCATCGGCCAGGAGATCCGCATGATTGAGGACAACCCCGACTGGCAGATCTATACCAGGATGATGCAGGCCCTCTATCAGGCCAGCCCCGTCCGGACCTCCATTGCCGGCACCGTGGAGAGCATCTCCCACATCACCGCAAAGACGCTGTATGACTGCCACCGGGCCTTCTACACCCCCTCCAACATGATTTTGACCGTGGTGGGGGACGTGGACGCCGTCCACGTGGCGGACATCGCCCGGCAGGTCCTGCCCAGAGAGGGCGGACCGGAGATCCCCCGGGATTACGGGGAGGAGCCGGAGGAGGTGGCGTGCCGGGAGACGAGCCTTGCCATGGAGGTGTCCTGCCCCCAGTTCCTGACGGGCTACAAGTGCCGCCCCGCACAGGGGGACTACCTGCGCACGGCGTTGCTGGGGGACATGGCCTGCGACATTTTGCTGGGGGAGTCCAGCCCCCTGTATCACCGGCTCTATGACCGGGGACTCATCAACGCAAGCTTCGGCGGGGAGTTTGAGATGCTGCCCGGCGCGGCGTATCTCTATGCCGGCGGCGACAGCAAGGACGCCAGGGCCGTGGCGGCGGAGATTCAGCGGGAGGCGGAGCGCCTCTCCAAAGAGGGCGTGGACGAGGCCTTCTACCAGCAGGTGCGGCGGGCGGCCTTCGGCGGACACCTGCGGGGCCTGAACTCCTTTGAGAACATCGCCGTGTCGCTGACGGAGGGCTATTTCAACGGCTACGACCCCTTCCGCTTCCCCCAGGTGTTTGAGACGATTACCAGAGAGGACGTGGCGGTGTTCCTGGGAGAGAATCTGCGGGAGGACCGGCGGGTCCTCAGTGAGATTACCCCGCGATAAGGGAGGGAGAGCGGTTTGAGCGCACTGAAAAACATGCCCATCAGCTTTCCCGGCCTCTTCGGAGACTGGTCCTTCAACCCCGATCCCATTGCCGTCCACGTGGGCCACGGAATCTACTGGTATGGGATCATCCTGGCGGCGGCCATGCTGGCGGGCTTGCTGCTGGCCATGAAGCAGGCCAGGCACTACGGCCTCACGGAGGACAATGTGCTGGACTTCGTCCTGTGGGCGGTGCCCTGCTGCATCCTGGGCTCCCGGATCTACTATGTGATTTTCTACCTGGATCTCTACCGCACGGCAGACGGCGGACTGGACTGGGGCCGGATCGTCGCCATCTGGGACGGCGGGCTTGCCATCTACGGCACGGTGATCGCCGGGGCGCTGACGGTTCTGGTCTATACCCGGGTGAAGAAGCTGCGCTTTGCCGCCATGACGGATCTGGCGGTGCTGGGATTGCTGCTGGGCCAGATCATCGGCCGCTGGGCCAACTTCATCAATCGGGAGGCCTTCGGGGGCCTCACGGACCTGCCCTGGCGGATGCGGCTGTGGGTCAGCGCGGAGCAGTCCATTGAGGTGCACCCCACCTTCCTCTATGAGAGCCTGTGGAATCTGGTGGGGCTGCTGCTTTTGCTGCTGGTGGTGTCCAAGGGGCGGCGGTTCGACGGGGAGAACACCTGGTTTTACTTCCTCTGGTACGGCCTGGGCCGAACCTGGGTGGAGGGACTGCGGACCGACAGCCTCTACCTCTTCGGCTGGACGTTCCTGGGCGAGCCCATCCGGGTGTCCCAGGCCCTGAGCCTGGTGATGGCGGCCATTGCGGCCTTCATGCTGTTCTACAATATCCGCATCAAAAAGCGCACCGCCGACGGCTTGCTGGTCAACCAGATCGCCCGGCAGAAGCTGGCCCCGGAGGCCGCGGACGCCGAGGCGGCTGCCTCCCTGGCGGAGGAGCCGGAGGCGGAGGAGACCCCGTCGCAGGACGGGGAGAGTGCGGCGGAGAAGCTGGAGCCCGCCCCGGAGGACAGCGGGATGCAAAGAGAATAAACCGAAAGCGTCCGGGCAGAGCCCGGACGCTTTATCGTCCATGCGGCCCGGCACTGCCGGGCCACATATGCTGAGATACGTGGATGTGTTTTTTCAGGAGGATGCCGTTCTGGGGAGAAGCCGGAGCGCACGGCCCCGGGAGTAGACCGGGACGCCCACCAGCAGCGACAGCACCAGCCCTCCGGCCACATCCGCCAGGGCGTGCTGCTTGATGAATACCGTGGACAGGCAGATGAGCACGGCCAGCACCCCGGCGGCGTATCCCAGGGCACTGCGCCCGCCGGTGCCGTCCCGGACCGCCAGAGCGGCCCCCACGGCCCCCACCACATGGACGGAGGGGAAGACGTTGGTGGGGGTGTCAATCTGGTACAGCCCGGCGATCACAGCAGTCAGGAGGTTGTTCCGGGGCAGCTGGACGGGCCGCAGGTTCTGGATGCTGGGAAGCAGATACCAGATCCCCTCGCTGAGGAGGAAGGAGATGGCCAGAAACGCCATATACCGGCGAAAGGCCGCCGGATGCCGCAACCACAGCCAGACGCCCACGGTGATGAGCAGGGGATACCACAGGCAGTAGGGGATCACAAACCACTCGCAAAAGGGGATCAGGCGGTCCAGGGGCAGCTGAGTGGGGCACCAGGCCCGGTTTGAGAGCTGTTCCAGCAGAAGAAAGCCCAGAAGATAGAAGGGCAGCCACAGGGCATACCGCAGTTCCCGCCAGGGGAGAGAAGAATGAGGCATGGCAACCACCTTTTTTCAAGGATATGGGGATAGTATCCCCCAAAATCTTGAAAAAATTGTGGGAAATTTGGAAACAAGCTGTGAACTTCTCTCCGTCGGTCCTGTCCTCCGGAGCCGGGGACAGATTCTCCCAAAAAGCGGGAGAACCTCCGGCGGTGTCAGCGCAGCAGCGGCAGGCTGCCGGTGAGCCGGTTCACCAGCCGTGTTCCGCCCTGGATGCCGAGGCCCAGATACCGCAGCTCCGCCTCCGGCGTCCCGGCCATGCGGCGGCAGTACTCCTCATAGGTGCGGCAGCTCTGGGCCAGCTCCGAGAAGTCCACGGCCGTCAGGCCCTGAAACTCCGGCTGGCGGAGCCGTGCCCGCAGGGTCCGCAGCGCCTCCGCCGGGGCCCGCAGAATGGGGATGGGCAGCTCCGTGATCCCCAGGTGGCGGGTGCCGTCCCCGTCGGTTACATCCCGGCCCACGAGCCATGGGACCTGCCGCCCCAGGGTGACGCCCAGAATGGCCGCCGTGTTGCAGAGAAGGCCCAAGGGCAGGGTTTCGTCCAGCACAATCACACATTTTCCTTCCATAAGAGACCTCTTTTCCATGAATTCAGAGCTTGTCCGACGCCCCGGCTCCGGCAGACACACTGCCCCGGGAGGGCGCTTTGACGCGGTTCAGGGGGTGCCCCGCCGGAGGGCGTCCCGGTAAGCCCCGGGGGAGAGCCCCGTGAGGCGGACGAAGCAGTGGGTCAGATGGCTCTGATCGGAAAAGCCCGTCCGCAGGGCGGTCTCCGCCGGGGGGACCCCCTGGGCCAGCAGCCGCCGGGCCGCCTCCACGCGGACGCTCTCCAGATACCGGTAAGGCGTGACCCCCTTTTCCCGGAGGAAGCACCGCAGCAGAGTGGACTTGCTGAGCCCCGCCCGGCGGCACAGATCCTCCAGGGAGATCCTCTCGGAAAACCGGGCCTCCAGAAAGCGGCAGAGGGCCTCGATTTCCTCCGTATGGGGCGGCGTGTCGTCCGGCTGCCCATACTGCCGGAAGAGCAGCTCCAGAAGCTCCCCCAGCGCGGCGGGGTCCGCCGGGCCGCCGTCCAGCAGGGCCCCATGGAGTGTGCGCAGGCGGCGGGCGGCGGCCGGAGCGGAGACGGCGGGAAGGGCAAAGCGGTCCTGCCGTCCGGTCAGCGCTCCCAGCGCCTCCCGGGACAGATGGAAGCTGCGGTAGTCCATGGCGCCGGCGGTCTGGATACAGCCGTGGCTGTCGCCGGGGGCAAACAGGACCAGACTGCCGGGACCGAGGGACCAGGTTCGCCCTCCGCAGGAGAGGCGGCGGGTGCCGCGCTCCACCAGACCGATGACGTAGTAGGGGTGCACATGGTTGGGGAAGGGCCGGGTGATCCCCTGGAAGCGGCAGGCCTCCAGCCCCGGCGCCCTGTCGCAGACCATGATTTTTCGCTCCGGATGCATGGCGATCCCTCCTGTAAGTCTCAGCATATCATGTTCCCGGGGAAAAGGCTTGTAACATATCTTCAGATTGCAGAAAAATCCGGGCCGGCATGACGGTCATGCCGGCCCGTTGAAGGAGAGGGAAGCGCCCTCACCGGTCCTCCCGGAAGTAGGGCAGGCCCAGGTGGGCCGGGGGCTGGTTCTCCCGCTTTTTCCGCAGGGAGATGGCCACCAGTACCGCAATGGTCACGAGATACGGCAGCATCTTGAACAGCTCAATGTCCTTGCGGCCCAGGCCCGGAATGATGAGATACACCCAGAACAGCAGGCCGAAGAGGTAGGAGCCCCACACGGCGTTCAGGGATTTCCAGGTGGCGAAGATCACCAGGGCCACCGCCAGCCAGCCCAGGGACTCGATGGTGCCGTCGTTGGCCCAGGTGCCCTTGATGTAGTCCATGGTGTAGTAGAGGCCGCCCAGGCCCGAGATGCCGGCCCCCGCGCAGGTGGCCAGGTACTTGTAGCGGGTGACGCTGATGCCCGCCGCGTCGGCCGTGGCGGGATTCTCGCCCACGGCCCGGAGGTTCAGTCCCGCCCGGGTGCGGTTCAGGAAGAAGTTCAGGAGCACCGCCACCACAATGGCCAGATATACCATGAAGCCGTAGCTGAGGAAGAGGGAGCCCACCGTGCCAAGATCGGAGACATTGTTGATGTTGGCCCGGTAGACGGCGCTGGTGGCGGCCACGGAGATCTGGCCCACGCCGCCGGCCATGGTGTTCAGGCTGCCGCCGAAGAAGTTGGCAAGGCCTCCGCCGAAGATGGTCAGGGTCAATCCAGTGACGTTCTGATTGGCCCGAAGGGTGATGGTAAGGAAGCTGTACAGCAGCCCGCCCAGGGCGGCAGCCAGGAAGGCGGCAATGAAGGACAGCAGCAGACACACCACCGGGGAGGGGCTGGGGTTGTTGAACTCATAGAAGAAGGAGGCGGCAAGGCCGGAGATGCCCCCCAGGTACATGATGCCGGGGACGCCCAGGTTCAGATTGCCGGACTTCTCCGTGAGAATCTCGCCGATGGCGCCGTACATGATGACGGTGCCGAAGCAGACTGCGGACTGCAAGAGCCGCACCACCAGATCCATGGTCATTTCGCCGCCTCCTTTCCGGACCGCAGGACAAGACGGTAGTTGATGAAGAACTCACTGCCCAGGATGAAGAAGAGGATGATGCCGGTGATGATGTTGGAGGCGTAGTCGTTGAGATTGAACTGGGAGGCAATCTGAATGGCGCCCTTTTGCAAAAATACCAGCAGCAGCGAGATGAGGATCATGACGAAGGTGTTGAACTGGGCCAGCCACGCCACGATGATGGCGGTGAAGCCCCGGCCGCCGGCGGTGACGGTGGAGATGGTATGGCTGGCGCCGGCCACGGTGATGTAGCCCGCGAGGCCGCAGATGGCGCCGGAGATGGCCATGGTGCGGATGGTGACCTTCTTCACGCTGATGCCGGCGTACCGGGCGGTGTTCTCCGAGTCGCCCACCACGGTGATCTCATAGCCCTGCTTGGAGTATTTCAGGTAGATGTACATGCCCACCGTCAGCAGCAGCACCAGGATGACATTTAAGCCGTACTCCTTGCCCAGCACCGCCGGAAACCAGCCGAACCGGGTCTGCTGGTTGATGACGCCCACGCTGTTGGACCCCACGGGATTTTCCCACAGCGCCACGCAGTAGCTGGTGATCTGAATGGCCACGTAGTTCATCATCAGGGTGAAGAGGGTCTCGTTGGTGCCCCACCGGGCCTTGAAGGCCGCGGGAATCACGCCCCAGACGCACCCGGCCGCAAGGCTCATCACCGCCATCAGCACCAGCAGGGCGGGGGTGGGAATCCGGCCGCCGAAGGCCCGCATGAATCCGGCGGTGATGACGCCGCCCACCAGGATCTGGCCCTCGGCGCCGATGTTCCAGAACTTCATCTTGAAGGCGGGAGCCAGGCCCACGCCCACGCACAGCAGCATCATGGCGTCCCGGATGGTGACCCAGCTGCGGCGGGGGGTGCCGAAGGCGCCGTCAAAGATGCCCTGGTATACGGCCACCGGATTCAGCTTGGTGACGGCGAAGATGAACACGCCGCTGACCGCCAGGGACAGCAGGACGGCCGCGATGCGGATGGCGTAGGCCCTGGGGCGGGCAATGCCGTCCCGCTTGGCGATCCGCAGCAGGGGCTCTTTCTTTGTGGTTACAGCACTCATGATTCGGCAGCCTCCTTTTGAAAGCGGGTCATCAGCAGCCCCACCTCTTCCTTGGTGGTGGTCCTGGCGTCCACGACGCCGCTGACCTGTCCGCCGCAGAGCACCAGAATCCGGTCGCACAGCTCCAGCAGTACATCCAGATCCTCGCCCACGTAGATGACAGCCACGCCCTGGAGCTTCTGCTCCGTCAGCAGGTTGTAGATGGTATAGGAGGTGTTGATGTCCAGGCCCCGGACGGCATAGGCCGTCATGAGCACGGAGGGCTGCTGGGCAATCTCACGGCCCACCAGCACCTTTTGCACATTGCCGCCGGAGAGCCGCCGGACGGGGAAATTCACGCCGGGGGTGACCACGTCCAGCTCCTGGCGCACCTGCTCGGCCAGCTCCCTGGGGGCCTTTCGGTCGGTGAAGACGCCGGCGCCCTTACGGTAGCTGCGCAGCAGCATGTTGCCGGTCATGCCCATGGAGCCCACCAGGCCCATGCCCAGCCGGTCCTCCGGCACAAAGGCCAGGGACACGCCCAGCTGCTTGATCTGGAGGGGCGTCCTGCCCACCAGCTCCTCGCCGGGGGCGTCGGGAGCGCCGGGGGGGTGGTACTGGATGGAGGCGCCGGGGGCCATGACCTGGAGCCCCGCCACCGCCTCCAGCAGCTCCTTCTGCCCGGAGCCGGCGATGCCGGCAATGCCCAGAATCTCCCCGCTGTTGGCGGTGAAGGAGACGTTGTCCAGCCGCTTGACGCCCAGGGCGTCATAGACCGTCACCCCCCGGACCTCCAGCCGGGGAAGGGGGTCCTTGGGTGCGGGGCGGTTGATGTTCAGCGTCACCGCGTGGCCCACCATCATGTCCGTCAGGGCCTGGGGGGAGGTCTCGGAGGTGGGGACGTCACCGATGTAGTGACCCTTGCGCAGCACCGCCACCCGGTCGGACACGTCCATGACCTCGTGGAGCTTGTGGGTGATGATGACCATGGCCTTGCCGTCGGCCTTCATGTTCCGCATGACGTCGAAGAGCCGGTCCGTCTCCTGGGGGGTGAGGACGGCGGTGGGCTCGTCCAGAATCAGGATCTCCGCCCCCCGGTAGAGGACCTTGACGATCTCCACCGTCTGCTTTTCCGACACAGACATGTCGTAGACCTTCTTGCCCGGGTCGATCTGGAAGCCGTATTTTTCGCAGATCTCCGTGATCCTGGCGGAGGCGGCCTTCAGATCCAGGCCGCCGGGCTCCTCCAGGCCCAGGACGATGTTCTCCGCCGCGGTGAACACGTCCACCAGCTTGAAGTGCTGGTGAATCATGCCGATGCCGCAGGCGTAGGCGTCTTTTGGGGAGGCGATGGTGACCGGTGCGCCGCCCACCCGGATTTCCCCCTCATCCGGGAAGTAGATGCCGGCCAGCATATTCATCAGCGTGGTCTTGCCGCTGCCGTTCTCGCCCAGCAGCGAGAGGATCTCCCCCCTGTTGATGTCCAGGGAGACACTGTCGTTGGCCACGACCTTGCCGAAGCGCTTGGTGATGTTTCTCAGTTGGACCGCTGTTTCCACGAAGACCATCCTTTCTGCCGGGGCGGAAAATGGGGAAGCGCCGGTTCGGCGCTTGGGAAAACAAAAATTCTCTTTCAGTATAGCACAAACCAACGAAAAAGCAAAGAGCAAATGGAAAAAAAGGGATTTTGGCGTCCCGGTCAAAAGACGTGTCCCGGCCGGGGAGCCGGCCGGGACACGGGGGGACTTTCTCAGGGACGGAACACCATGGAGCGGCTGATCTCCCGGAGGCTGTGGGCGCCACACATGCTCATGGTGTCGGCCAGCTCGCTCTGGAGCTTGTCCACCAGCACCTGTACGCCCTCGGCGCCGCCGCCGTAGACCATGGTGACGAAGGGCCGGGCGATCAGGACGCCGTCGGCGCCCAGGGCCAGGGCCTTGAAGACGTCAAGTCCCGTGCGGATGCCGCCGTCCACCAGGATGGTCATCTTCCCGCCCACGGCGTCGACAATATCCGCCAGGACCTCGGCGGTGGCGGGGCAGTGGTCCAGCACCCGGCCGCCGTGGTTGGACACTACGATGCCCGCCGCGCCGGCGTCCAGGGCCTTCCTGGCGCCGCTGACGGTCATGATGCCCTTGAGGATGAAGGGCCGGCCGGCCATGGCGGCCACCTCCCGCAGCTCCTCCACGGTCTTGCGGCCGGCGGGGGGCGTCAGGCCCTTGAGGAAGGGCAGACCCGCCGCGTCAATGTCCATGGCCACGGCGAAGGGGTCCGCGGCCTTGACCAGGTCCAGCTTCTCCCGGATGGTCTCAATATTCCAGGGCTTGATGGTGGGGACACCGCAGCCGTGGCACTTCTCCAAAGCCCTGGCCGCGCCCTCCACCACGGCGGGGTTGGTGCCGTCGCCGGTGAAGGCGGCGATGCCGGCGTCGGCGCAGGCGGAGACTAAAATGTCGTTGTAATCCATGTCATTGTACTTGTCCCCATAGTGCAGCGTCATGGCGCCCACCGGGGCGGCGAAGACCGGCAGGATAAATCTGCGGCCGAAGAGCTCCGCCGTGGTGTCCACCGGCGTGTTGGCGCAGATGGTGTCCATGTTGAGGCAGATCTCCTGCCACTTCTGATAGTTGCGGATGGCGCCGGTGCCCTGCCCCTTGGCCCCCGGGCCGGGCATCGTGTTCTTGCAGCTGAGGCCGTTGCACACGGGACAGGCCTTGCAGTAGGGGCCGGAGCAGGTCCGGGCCTGGGCCAGAATTTCCTGATATGTCATAGAGCGATCCCTCCATACGGATGTATTCGGCAGTATTGTACCCTACCGGCGGGAAAAAGGCAACGCCCGGCGGAACTTTTTTCCGCAAAATCCGTCTAAACAGGAAAACAGGCCCCGGCAGTGCGGCCGGGCCGGACAAGGAGGGACGATCATGAGGAGAACCTGGACAGCCATTTTACTGGCAGCTCTGCTGGCGCTGAGCGTGAGCGCCTGCGGCGGGAGCGGCGCGGTGAACAACATGTCCTCCACTTCCGAGGCGCCTATGGCCAAGGAGGAGGGCGTCTATCAGGAGGACTTTGACGGGGGGCTTTCCAACGGCGGCATTGCCATGGACAGCGCGGAGACGGCGCCGGAGACCCCTGCCATCGGCCCGGTGGAGACCGGACGGGAGGAGAAGGTGATCCTCACCGCCTCTCTGGAGCTGGAGACCACGGAGTTTGACCGCTCCGCCGCGGCCCTGGAGCAGCTGGCGGAGGAGCTGGGCGGGTACTTTGAAAACAGCTCCGTGGGGGACCGGGGCGGCGGCTACCGCTGGGCGGACTACACGGTCCGGGTGCCCTCGGAGCAGTACCATGCGTTCTTGAACCGGGCGGGGGAGCTGTGCCACGAGACCTGGCGCAATACCAACCGGCAGAATATCAGCGAAGTCTACTACGACACCGCCGGCCGGCTGAAGACGCAGCAGATCAAGCTGGAGCGGCTCCAGGCCCTGCTGGCGGAGGCGGACAACATGGCGGACATCATCACCATCGAGTCCGCCATCTCCGAGACGGAGTGGATGATCGAGGACCTCTCCGGCACCCTGCGGCACTATGACGCCCAAGTGGACTACGCCACAGTGAATATCTCCCTTCAGGAGGTCTACCGCCTTTCCAACGTGGACGAACCGGCGGAGAGCTTCGCCGGGCGGCTGGGCAGGGCCTTCTCCGACGGCCTGCACACCTTTGGAAGCACCCTGGAGGAGCTGGCGGTGGCCCTGGCCTACGGCTGGGTGTGGGTGCTGCTGGCGGCAGCGGCCGTCTTCGCGGTGGTCCGCGTTGTGCGCAGGCGGCAGAGAACCCTGGCCGCCCGGGCGGAGAAAACGGCGGATGACAAATCGGAGGAGATGTGATACAATCGTTCAAAAGGCGGCGGCCGCCCGCGGCCGCCGCGAAGACGATGACGGGAGGAATCTGCCATGAAACTCACCTGGCTGGGCCATGCCTGCTTCCTGCTGGAGCAGGACGGCTACCGGCTGATCCTGGACCCCTATGCCGGCGTGGCCGGCTACCCGGACCTGCGGGCGGAGGTCCATGAGGTGCTGTGCAGCCACGGCCATTTTGACCATCACGCCGTGGAGGCCGTGACGCTGCTGCCGGCGCGGGAGAGCCCCTTTACGGTCCGCACCGTGGAGACCTTCCACGACCCGGAGGGCGGCGCCCTGCGGGGGAGCAATACGGTCCACGTTCTCTCCGCCGGCGGCGTGACCCTGGCCCACCTGGGGGACCTGGGGCATCAGCTGACGGCGCAGCAGCTGGCGGAGCTGGGCCGGCTGGACGGCGTGCTGGTGCCGGTGGGCGGCACCTACACCGTGGACGCCGCCGGGGCGAAGCAGGTCTGCGAGGCCATCGCCCCCCGGTGGATCGTGCCCATGCACTACCGCCACCCGCCCTATGGCCTGCCGAATGTGAACGGCGTGGAGGACTTCCTGGCCCTGTGGCCAAGGGTTCGCCGCCTGCCGGGGCCCTCTCTGGAGCTGACGGCGGATCTGGAGGGCGTGCTGGTGCCGTCCTGGGAGGAGCGCTGAAACGGTGCGGCGCGTGGCCGCTGATCTGCCGCGCCCTGTGTAAAAAGGATGAAAAGGCGAGGCCCCTTACGGGGCCTCGCCTTTGTCTGCGAAGAGTGCCGGTTTGAGGGAGGACGCGTCCATCTCTCACCGGGTGATGTTGTTGATCCACTTCCGGCTGCGGAGGCGGTGGATGCCCCAGGGCATCTTGCAGAAGTTCTCCGACTGGATGCACAGGCACACCACGGCAATGGGGGCGTTCAGCGCCAGTCCCGTCAGGGCGGTGAGGGGCACCGCCGCCAGCCACAGGGGGCACAGGTCAATGACGGAGGCCATGCGGGCGTCGCCGCCGGCCCGGAGGATGCCGGTGATGTTGGAGATGTCGAAGGCCTTCATGGGCAGCATGAAGAGATAGACCACGCACATGGTGACGGCAATCTCCATGGCCAGATCTTTCAGGTGGAACAGGGGGTAGAGGTAGGGAATGAACACCGTGGGCAGCAGCACCGCAAGGCACAGCGACACCGCAAGGCCGATCAGAAAGGATACCAGCAGCAAACACCAGCTCAGAGAGTATACCTCATCCCTGGAGGCCCCCTCGCCGATGCGTTTGCCGACGATCACGGCGCTGGCCCCCGCGACGCCGAAGCACGCCACAGTGGAGAACTTGTCGATGTTGCCCATGATGGCGTGGGCCGCCAGAATGTCCTCGGAGATCAGCATGTGGCCCATGATGGCCGTCATCACCGTGGTGCCAAGGCCCCACAGACTCTCGTTGACCAGCACGGGGGAGGAGTAGCGGACGAAGTCCGAGAGGATGGCCCGGCCGGGCCGCAGCAGGGCGGCGGGCCGCAGAGGCACCCGGCGGTTCGTCAGGGCATAGGTCAGGGTGATGAGGAACTCCACGATCCGGGAGGTCAGCGTGGCCAGGGCCGCGCCAATGATCCCCAGGGCCGGGGCGCCGAACTTGCCGAAGATCAGGATGTAGTTCAAGAGGGTGTTCAGCAGCATGGAGCTGGCAAAGACCACCATGCCCATGGCGGGGTTTTCCGTGCTGCGCTGCATACCGATGTATACGGAGCTCATGGTGTTGAAGATGTAGCTGATGCCCACGATCCGGACGTAGGGCGCTCCCAGGGGGATCAGCTGGGCGTTGTTGGTCACAAGGCCCATGACAAAATGCGGGAAGCAGAAGAGCACCAGGGCCACCGTGGACGCAATCGCCACGCCGGCGTAGAGGGCCACCCCCATGCAGCGGTTGATGGTCTCCGTGTCCCCCTTGCCCCAGTACTGGCTGACCAGGATGGTGAGGCCGCTGATGAAGCCGAAGATGATGACCTGCACCAGGAAGATCGGGGAGTTGGCCGCCGTGACGGCGGACAGCTCCGCCTGTCCCAGAAGGCCCACCATGAAGGTGTCCACGAAGCCCAGGGAGGTGGTGATGAGGTTTTGCAGAATCAGCGGCAGGGCCAAAAGGAAGAGCCGCCTGTAAAAGCCGGCGGGCCGGCGGAGATAGTTTCCCATAGTTTGCTCCAAAATTCAAAATGAGGGGGGGTGACGGGAACGGATGTCCTCTGTGCAGGGCGGTCCGTTACAGCATGGCCATGCGCTCATCGTGGTGGCGCCGCAGGGCGTCCACGCAGGCGTCCACCTCCGCCAGGGTGGTCTCGGGCCCGAAGCTCAATCGGATGACCCCGGCGGCCACCCGCTTCGGAAGACCCAGCGCCGCCACCACGTGGCTGGGCCTGCCCTGGTGGCAGGCGGAGCCCGCGGAGATGCAGATTCCCTGGGCCCCCAGGTCGTTGACAATGTTCTGGCTGGGCCACCCCGCCAGGGAGACGGAGAGGATGTGGGGCGCCGAGCCGGAGACGCTGCCCAGGACGGTCAGGTCCGGGAAGCCTTGGAACCGCTCCAGGGCGTGGGCCTTCAGTTCCGTCAGATGCGCCTGGATCTCGGCACGGCGATTAAGACGCAGTTCCGCCGCCTTGGCAAAGCCCGCGATCTGGGCCGTGGCCTCCGTGCCGGAGCGCAGGCCCCGCTCCTGTCCGCCGCCGCAGAGCAGCGGCCGGGGATTCTTCACCCGGGGGCCGATGTACAGCGCCCCGATCCCCTTGGGCCCGCCGATCTTGTGGGCGGAGACCGTGACAAAATCCGCCCCCGCTTCCCTGGCGGAGAGGGTCCCCAGGGCCTGGACGGCATCGGTGTGCAGGAGCGTTTGGGGGTTTCGCGCCGCAAGGCCTTGGGCGATGGAGCGAATGGGGAAGCGGGTCCCCAGCTCGTTGTTGACGGACATGATGGAGACCGCCGCCGTGTCGGGCCGGACGGCCTCCAGCACCTGCTCCGCAGAGATCTCGCCGTCCCGGTTGGGCGGGAGGTATGTCACCTCATACCCCTCCCGCTCCAGCTGTTTGCAACTCTCCAGCACAGCGCTGTGCTCCACCCTGGTGGTGACGATGTGGCGCCCCACCCGCCGGTTCTGCCAGACGGCGGCCCGGAGGGCCCAGTTGTCCCCCTCCGTGCCGCAGGAGGTGAAATACAGCCCCTCCGCCGGGCAGTCCAGCAGGGCGGCGACGGTTCTTCTCCACGCCTCCACCTGCTTTTTCATCTCCAGACCCAGGGGATACTGGGCGCTGGGGTTGCCGAACTGCCCGGTCAGTACGGCGTACATGGCGTCCGCCACCGGGCGGGGCACCGGGGTGGTGGCGGCGTGATCCAGGTAAATCATAATCTCTCCTCCTGGGGCTTGCCCAAATGGGAAAAGCAACGTATAATAGAAGCCCAGCTATTATACAGAAGATTGCGAAAAAGCGCAAGAGGAGAAATCATGAGAGCTGCCATTTACACCTTGGGCTGCAAGGTGAACCAATATGAGACCCAGGCCATGGAACGGCTGCTCCAGGACCGGGGGCACCAGGTGGTCCCCTGGGATCAGGAGGCGGACGTCTATGTGGTGAACAGCTGCGCCGTCACCGCCGTCAGCGATCAGAAGTCCCGCCAGATGGTCCGCCGCCTGCGCCGGACCCATCCCCGGGCCCTGGTGGCCCTGTGCGGCTGCTATGCCCAGACCCATCCGGAGGAGGCCCGGACCCTGGGGGCGGACCTGCTGGCAGGCTCCGGGGACCGGAGGGGCTTTGTGGAGCTGCTGGAGCGCCTCTGGCAGGAGCGGCAGGCCATGGAGTCCCTGGACCGGCCCTTTGACCGGCGGGACTTCGAGGTCCTGCCCGCCGGGGGTCTGGGAGAGCGGACCCGCGCCATGCTGAAGGTGGAGGACGGGTGCGCCAACTTCTGCAGCTACTGCATCATCCCCTATGCCAGAGGGCCGGTGCGCTCCCTGCCCGCGGACCGGGCGGCGGAGCAGGCCGCCAGTTTGGCGGCGGCGGGCTATCGGGAGATTGTGCTCACCGGCATCGAGATCTCCTCCTGGGGCCGGGACCTGAAAAGCGGGCAGGGCCTCGTGGATCTGATAGAGACCGTGGCCCGGGCGGTCCCCGGCGTCCGGGTGCGTCTGGGCAGTCTGGAGCCCCGGACCGTCACGGAGGACTTCTGCCGGCGCTGCGCCGCCCTGCCGGATCTGTGCCCTCAGTTCCACCTGTCCCTCCAGAGCGGGTGCGACGCCACGTTGCGGCGGATGAACCGGAAATACGACACGGCCCGCTACCTCCAGGCGGTGGAGCTGCTGCGCCGCTATTTCCGCCGCCCTGCCGTCACGACGGATCTGATTGTGGGCTTTCCGGAGGAGACGGAGGAGGAGTTCCGGGAGACGCTGGCCTTCCTCCGCCGCTGCGGCTTTGCCCGGATACACGTCTTCCCCTACTCTGTCCGTCCGGGCACTCCGGCGGCGTCCATGGAGCAGGTGCCCCAGGCCGTCAGGGAGGACCGGGCCCGCCGGGCGGCAGAGACGGCGGCGGCGCTGCACCGGGCGTATCTCGACGGCTGTGTGGGGGAGGTCTACCCCGTCCTGTTTGAACAGCCCCGGGACGGGCGCTTCTCCGGCCACGCCCCCAACTACATGGAGGTGCTGGCGGGAACGGAGACGGCGGCGCTGCACAATCAAATCCGCAGTGTGAGGATCACCGGGACGGACGGAGATCTTCTCACGGGAGAGATCTTGGAGGACTGAGATGAGAAGCCACTTTTTTGCCTATATCTCCCGGATGCGGTTCATCCAGCGCTGGGCGCTCATGCGCAACACCGCTCCGGAAAACGTCCAGGAGCACAGCCATCAGGCGGCGGTGCTGGCCCACGCCCTGGCGGTGATCCGCAACGAGAAATTCGGCGGGCGGATCGACCCCGGCGCCGTGGCGGCGGCGGCGCTGTACCACGACGCCAGCGAGATTCTGACCGGGGATATGCCCACCCCCATCAAGTACGACAACCCGGCCATCCGCAGCGCCTACAAGGACGTGGAGCGGGTGGCGGAGAGGAAGCTGCTGGAGATGCTGCCGCCGGAGCTGCAAAGGGCCTATGTTCCGCTTCTGACGGAGGTGGACGGCGAGGTGGAGCGGCTGGTGAAGGCGGCGGACAAGCTCTCCGCCCATATCAAGTGCCTGGAGGAGCTCAAGGCCGGCAACGCCGAGTTCCGGGACGCCGCCGCCCAGACCCGGCGGGCGCTGGAGGCCTTTGACCTGCCGGAGGTCCGGTATTTTTTGGATACCTTCCTGCCCAGCTTCTCCCTGACGCTGGACGAGCTGAAATGACGGACCGCCGGAAGCTGTAAACAGCGCTCCGCTCCGGCGGTGCGCCGCGGCAGGGGACCGGACGGGCCCGCTGCGCGGAGCGGAAAACGATGCCTGATCCGGAACTTCCGGAGACATGGCGCAGGACCATGGAGGATCGAATGATGACAGGAGATCGCATCTTAAAGGCGGCGGCTGTGACGGCCGGTACGGCGGCCGGCGCGGCTGTGGCCGGTGCCGCCTGGGGTTATTGCGCGGCCTTTGCCCGCAGCCGGCGGCGGCAGTCGCCCAGCCGGTCGGTTCCGCCGGGGGCGGCCTTCGACCCCTATCGGGAGGCGATGCTGGAGAATATCGACCGGGTTCTGGCGGCGCCTTACCAGTGGCTGCGCATCCGCTCCGGCGACGGGGTGGAGCTGGTGGGGAAGTACTACGCCGGCGACCCCGGTGCGCCGCTGATGATCTTTTTCCACGGCTACCGCAGCACCGCGGAGCGGGACGGCAGCGGCGGGTTTCAGCTGTGCCGGGAGAAGGGCTGGCACATCCTCCTGGTGGATCAGCGGGCCCACGGAGAGAGCGGCGGGAGAACCATCACCTTCGGCATCCGGGAGCGGTGGGACTGCCTGGCCTGGGCGGAGGAGATGACCCGCCGCCTGGGGACGGAGACGCCCATCTTCCTCTGGGGGATCTCCATGGGTGCCGCCACGGTGCTCATGGCCTCGGAGCTGGAGCTGCCGCCCGCGGTCCGGGGCATTGCGGCCGACTGCGGCTACGACACCCCGGCGGGAATTTTGAAGGAGACCATTCGCCGCCACCGCTGGCCCGTGACGCCCCTGTACCGGCTGACGGCCCTGGGAGCGCGGCTCTTCGGCGGCTTCTCCGTGACGGAGTGCTCCGCCCTGGAGGCGGTCCGCCATGCCAGAGTGCCCGTTCTCCTGATCCACGGAGAGGCGGACCATACGGTGCCCTGCGCCATGGCCTATGCCCTCCGGGACGCCTGTGCCTCCCCGGTGACACTGGTGACGGTGCCCGGCGCGGAGCACGGCATCAGCTGGTATGCGGATCTGCCGGCCTACCGGAAGGCGCTGGAGGAATTTGTGGAGGAGAATCAGGCCTAGGGGAGGACCGGAGTGTCCGGCCCCGGCATTTGCAGGGCCCGTGGGTCCGGCTCTTGAAAATTGCGCCCCGGGATTTCCCTCTGGAGAGGAAAAGGGGATTGTCAAAAGAGGGAACGTGGTATATAATTTTCCTGCGCCGGCGAACCGGCGGAGCCATGATTGCAGGGGGGAAGTGGTGACCCTGGATGACACCAGAACGCGGATTATGTTTGCGGCGATCAGGGCTGTGCGGCAGTATGGCCTGGAGGGGATGCGAATTCAGCATGTCAGTGAGCTGGCAGAGCTTTCGGCAGGAGCGATTTACCGCCACTTTGAGAGCAAGGACCAGCTTCTGGCGGAGTGTTTCACCGATGTGGACAAACAGGCGGCGGCAATTTTTGAGCGGTTGAGGTTCAGCCCCCAGGCCATGCTCGCAGACCCGATGGAGGCAATCAAGGGGCTGTGGCTGCCCTATTTCCGCTTCTGGACCTCCCATCCGGATGAGACGGTTTTCTACCACCGCTTCCGGGACAGCGCCTTCTTCCCCAAATACGATAAGAGCCGGGATGTGACCTATTTCAAGACCTTTATCGGGATGGTCCACGCCTTTCAGAAGGCCTTTCCGGGCCTGATCAGGATCAATCAGGATCTGCTGTGGCTCCACGTCCTCACATCGACGGTGATGTACGCCAAATATGTGGTGGAGGGGACGCTTCCCAACAACCGCGAGACCGAGGACACCGTGTTTCAGCTGCTGACCACCGGGCTGAGCGGCTACCTGAAGCCCGGCACGCCGGAAATTTGACGCCGCAGCGCGGGCCGCTTTTCACCGTATGGCCGGGGACCTGGTTTTCCGCCTGTGTCCTGCCAGGAAGGGTCCTTTCGGGGTCCTGATTTTCGGATACGGAAATAGTGAATGTTCATTCGCACAGGAATAGCCCTCTTTTTGTTCGGGAGACGATCCGCATCGAATCGAAAGGGGACGAGTGCCATGAATGTTCAAAAGACCTTATGCTTGACCGGGACCGGATTGCCCGCTGCGCGGCGTATTTGCAGGAACAGGAGCGGGCCGGGAACACCGTGCGGAAATACCTCCGGGACCTGCACCACCTGGCGGCGTTTTTGGACGGCAGGCCGGTCACAAAGGCGGGCCTGATGGAGTGGAAGGAGCTCCTGGTCCGGCGCTACGCCCCTGCGACCGCAAACTCCATGCTGGCGGCGGTCAACAGCTTTTTGCGCTTTGCGGGGCGGAAAGAGCTCTCCCTGAAGCCCCTGCGGGTGCAGCGGCCCCTGTTCTGCGATGAGAGCCGGGAGCTGAGCCGCGGGGAGTATGTCCGGCTGGTGAACGCCGCCCGGCGGCGGGGAGACGAGCGGCTGGCCCTGCTTTTGCAGACGATCTGTGCCACCGGCATCCGGGTGTCGGAGCTGCGGTTCATCACCGCGGAGGCCGCGGCCACAGGCCGGGCGGAGGTCTGCAACAAGGGAAAGCAGCGGACGGTTTTTCTCCCGGAAAAACTGTGCGGACTGCTGAAAAAATATCTGAAAAAACAAAAAATCACCGCCGGACCGGTGTTTGTGACCAGGACGGGAGCGCCCCTGGACCGCTCCAATATCTGGCGGGATATGAAGGCGCTCTGCGTGAGCGCGGGGGTGGAGCCGGGGAAGGTGTTTCCCCACAATCTGCGCCACCTGTTTGCCCGGACGTATTACGCCCTGGAGAAGGACCTGGCGCGGCTGGCGGATATTCTGGGCCACTCCAGCGTGGATACGACCCGAATCTATACAATGGAGAGCGGCACGGTCCACGCCCGGCAGCTCAACCGGATGAACCTGACATTGACAACATAATTTTTGTTATGTTGTTGTTTGGGCCGCAGCCAGTTGACGTACATATTGAAACTATACAGGAAACCCGGCTTTTTTACAAGCCCTTTTAAAATTTGAGCGCAAAAGATCCGGCGGGGCACCTATGGTTTGCGATCCTGTCTGCCTTTTTGCGTTTCCCGCAGGAAGGAGAGCCGCCGCAGCTGAAAAACGGCCATGATTTCTTTTCAATCCTGCGGCAGACTTCACAGGAAACAACCGGCGCATACACGGTGCCGACGGGCTTTGCCCGCCCGAATCCCCGGGAAGGGGGTTCGGTGCGCTGACGATACCGTGGGATGCAGGCAAACAAAACGCAGGCCATCCGCCGTCTCACAACATAACAAAAATGAAGTGGTTGTTTGGGCGGGGTCAGTAAGCATCATTAAGGAGTGCGGCTATGGAAAAGATTCTGGTTGTTGACGACAGTCTCCTTCACGCAACGCAGTTAAAGGCCATCTTGGACGAGGAGTACGACGTTGCCATTGCGCAGACGGCGGAAGAGGGGCTGGCGAAAGCGAGCAGTGAGGAGTTTTCCCTCGTTCTGCTGGATGTTGTGATGCCGGAAATGGACGGGTTTACGCTGCTGAAAAAACTGCAGGAGGAGATTCTGACCCAGAGCGTTCCGGTCATTTTGATCACCAGCCTCTCCGACGCGGTCAACGAGCAGCACGGCCTGATTCTGGGGGCGGTGGACTATATTACAAAGCCCTTCCACCCGGTGATCGTAAAGGCGCGGGTGAACACGCACATCAAGCTGTATCATTACCGCCGGCAGGCGGAGCAGCAGTCCATGACCGACCAGCTGACGGGAATCGCGAACCGGCGCAAGTACGACCGGTACAGCATCATCAAGTGGCGGGAGGCGGTCCGGCTGCAGATCCCCTTTTCCATCTGCATCTTTGACATTGACAATTTCAAGGTGTATAACGACACCTTTGGCCATCCCGCCGGAGATCAGGTGATTGCCGCCATTGCAAAGACGGTATCGTCCTACCTCAAGCGCAGCACGGACTTTTTTGCCCGCTACGGGGGCGAGGAATTTGTGGCGCTCTCCATGGACGATCACTCCGAGAAGATGTTTGCACATTTGAAGAAGATCCGGCAGGCCATCGAGGATCTGCACATTCCCCACAACCCGGAGGTCTCCGAGTGGGTTACAGCCAGCGTGGGCGGCATGACCGTGGTCCCGCCGGCGGAGGGCGACTACGCGGTTTTCCTGCAGCTTGCGGATACCATGCTGTACGACGCGAAGCGGTATGGGCGAAACCAGGTTGTCTGGGCGGATGAGCAGCAGCGGCAGATGCTGGAAAAATGAGAAGTCCGTGACGGCCGTCACCGCGGCGGGTCCGGCCCGCCCGGAAACCTCTTTCCATGGGTCCGGGTGCGTTGACGGGGGAGCGGAGATCTGCCGGGGATGGGAGGAAATCCATGAACTTATTCCATTTGTTTGGAAAAAAAGAGACCGCGCCGCCTCCGGAGAGCGGGCGCGCAGAGGAGACGGAGCTGGAAATCTATTCCGGGATGCGGGTGGAGGTGACGGCCCCGGACGGCCGGATGCTCTTCGTGGCAAAGCTCCTGGGTCTGCACGGGAATCAGGCGGAGCTGCACCAGTATTCGGAGGCCGCGATCCCCCCGCCGGAGGAGCCCCTTCCTGTCAGAATCCGCGGGTACAGTGATTGGGAGAAGAAAGCGGTCTATATGGAGGGCCTGATTACGCCCCTTCCCAAGAGCAAGTGGTCGGTTGCGGAGCTGAAGGTTTGCAGAGTCGGAAATGACCGGGCCTTTTTCCGCCTGACTACAAACCTTGACGCCACCGCCACCATGTTCAGCGGTCTGGCGATAGGGGAAAAGCCGTGCAGGCTGCTGAATATCAGCATAGGCGGGGCCTGTATCAGCTCGGAGTGCAAATACCACGAGAACGATAAGTTCCTGCTGAAGGTCCGGCTGCTGGAGGACCGGCCGGAGTCGGCGATGTTTGCGCAGATTGTGCGGGTCCTTGAAAAGGAGGACGCGCGGTTTGAGTACGGCTGCCGGTTCCTGGAATTGACGGAGGAGGACCAGGAGAGGATCACGCAGAACATTTTTGCGGTCCAGCGTCAAAAGCGCGGCGGCGCCTGATGCGGATACGGGAGAAACAGGAGAATTTGACAGGATCACGCCCCAGCATCGCCGCGGCGGCCGGCGCCTCATGGTGCAGGCGCTCCTCCCGGAACAGGCGCTGAGCTGTTTGGCAGGAGGGGCGGAACCGCCTGAGGGCAGCGTTTGAAGGCAGCAGAGAAGGACCGGCGCATCTGCGCCGGTCCTTCCGAGATTTCAAGGGCGCCGGTTCTCCGCCGCGGCGGGATCAGAAGAGGGTTCGGCCCCCTCGTGCGGTGTTCCTGTGATCCCGTCACTGCCCTGCGGGGCGGGACCCCGCGGTCTTACGGCGCGGTGCGCGCTGTGTTTTCTGAACTCGCTGGGGGTAGAGCCCCTGAGCTCCCGGAATGTTTTGGCGAAATAGCTCATCTCCTGGAAGCCGCACTCTGCCGCAATCTCCGAGATCTTCCGGTCGGTGGATGCCAGCAGCTCCGCGGCCTTCTGGATGCGCAGCTGCTTGACATACCGGATCGGCGTACTGCCCAGCATGCTTCGAAAGCACCGCAGACACTCGTTTTCGCTGAGGCTGGCGCTCTTTGCGATCCGGGCAAGGGTCAGCGGCTCGTCGAAATGCTCTTGAATGTACTGGAGCATGCGCTTGATGCGCTCCCCATTGCGCAGCGTCCTCTCCGAGGGCTTTTTTTCTGCCGCGGGGCGGTTCTTTGTCAGAAGGAAGACGAGTTTGGACAGCTGCTCCCGCACCGCAAACTCAAAGCCCTCCGCCTCGGACACGCCGAGCTCCCAGGCCGTTTGAATGGCCCTGGAGGCGGCCTTTTCCCACGGCTGCACATTGGCAAAATGAACGCAGGGGCGGCAGGAATCCAGGAGCAGGGGCTCCAGGTATTTCTGATAGAGGATGCTGTCCACGCTCCCGCCCACCAGCCGGGGGTGGAATACCACGGAGCGCAGGCGGCAGGGAGATTCCCCGTCTGGCCACACTCCATGCAAAACGCCGGTGTTGATGAAAAAGCCCTCGCCGGGCTTTACGATGTGATTGGCTCCGTTGGCGCAGACGCGGGCGCTCCCGGTTTCCACCACCAGGATCTCCAGCTCCTCATGCCAATGCCACGGCACGGCGGCCTCGCTGATATGGTCGAGATAGCAGGCCGCAGGGAACAGCGGCGTACCGTGTTCCAGCAGCTCCCGGCCCTGCCGGTCGGTGGCAAGCGGCAGACATACGCTCAAAGCCATCGTAGACACCTCCTGGTGATTTTGTCGCATCAATCTGCGGATTTCCTTCTAACACTTTTGCCTGTTCCGTGGTATGATAGTCCCCGCAGCCAGCCGCAGAGCGGGGCAGACCTCACAGGAGACGCGCCGGCGGGGCTTCGCCCGCCTGGAAACCTGTCTGCCGGGCTTCCGGCGTGTTGATGATATCATACCAGAAACCAGAGGGGGATACAAGATGATTCACTTACTCCTGGCAGTGATCTATGTCTCTTTTATCAGCCTGGGACTGCCGGACGCCCTGCTGGGCGCGGCATGGCCCTCCATGTACCGGGAATTTGGCGTTCCGGTCTCCTATGCGGGGGTCGTCTCCATGATTATCGCCGTGGGGACGATTGTCTCCAGCCTGCAAAGCGACCGGCTCACCCGAAAGCTGGGGGCGGGAAAGGTGACGGCCGTCAGCGTAGGGCTCACGGCGGCGGCCATTCTGGGCTTCTCTCTCAGCCACTCCTTCTGGATGCTGTGCCTGTGGGCGGTTCCCTACGGCCTGGGGGCGGGCAGCGTGGACGCGGCGCTGAACAACTATGTGGCCCTCCACTTCGCCAGCCGGCACATGAGCTGGCTCCACTGCATGTGGGGCGTGGGGGCCTCTCTGGGGCCGTACATCATGGGCTATGCCCTCACCGGCGGAGGCGGCTGGAACACGGGCTACCGCTGTATTGCCGTGCTGCAGGCGGTGCTGACGGCGGTTTTGGTCCTGAGCCTTCCCCTTTGGAGGACTCCGGCAGGCGGCGGCGCGGAGACAGAGCCCGCCCCGGCCATGACCCTGGGCCAGATCCTCCGCATCCCCGGGGCGAAAGCGGTCATGGTGACCTTTTTCTGCTACTGCGCCGTGGAACAGACCACGGGTCTCTGGGCCAGCAGCTACCTGGTGCTGGAAAAGGGAATTCCGGCGGAGACTGCGGCCGGCTTTGCCAGCCTGTTCTTCATCGGCATCACCGCGGGCCGGGCGGTGAGCGGATTTTTGACCCTGAAGCTGAGCGACAGCCAGATGGTTCGGCTGGGAGAGGGGATCATCGCGGCGGGGCTTGCTGCGCTGCTGCTGCCGCTGGGGGAATCCGCCGCCCTGGCAGGGCTGATCCTCATCGGCCTTGGCTGTGCCCCCATTTACCCCTGCGTGATCCACTCCACACCCGACCACTTCGGCCCGGAGAATTCCCAGGCGATCATCGGCGTTCAGATGGCCAGCGCCTATGTGGGCACCTGCCTGATGCCGCCCCTGTTCGGCCTGATTGCCAACCATATCACCGTATCGCTCTTCCCCTTCTACCTGATGGTGATCTGGCTTGTCATGATCGGAATGTACGAGCTGCTGCTCAGACGCAGCGGGAGATGAGAAGACACCCCGGCACGCTCTGCGGCCGGGGCGTTCTTCAGCGGCGGGGAGGCAGTTCATAGCCCCGCGGATATCGTCAAAGCACTTGAAAAGCGGTATTCCGATGTTCAGGGCAGGCATCGCCTGCCGGCACATAAAATGTGCCGTGTTTTGACTATAAAACGGGATGGAGCGATGCGTTTGGACTGCGGCAGGGGAGAAAAGGGACCCCTCCGGCCTGTCAGTTCAGTGTGTCCGCCGCCTGGGCGAAGAGGGCCGCCGCCCGCTCCGCCGCCGCGGGACAGGAGGAGAGCTCCGGGTCCTCCGCCAGCAGCTGCTCCGCCGCCGCCTGGGCCTCTTTTAAGAGGGCGGCGTCACAGCCGATGTCCGCCACCCGCAGGCCCGGCAGTCCGTGCTGCCGCAGGCCGAAGAAGTCGCCGGGGCCCCGGAGCCGCAGGTCCTCCTCGGCGATCTGGAAGCCGTCGGAGGTCCTGACCATGATCCGCAGCCGGGCGCGGGTCTCCTCACTGGGATGGTCGGAGATCAAAATGCAGTAGGACTTGTGGACGCCCCGGCCCACCCGGCCCCGCAGCTGGTGAAGCTGGCTCAGGCCGAACCGTTCGGCGTTCTCCACCACCATCACCGTGGCGTTGGGCACGTCCACCCCCACCTCGATGACGGTGGTGGACACCAGAATATCCGTCTCTCCCCGGGAAAAGGCCCCCATGACCGCCTCTTTCTCCCGGGGCTTCATCTTTCCGTGGACAAAGGCCACCCGCAGGTCCGGGAAGATCTCCTGCTGGAGCTTTTTGGCGTAGGAGGTGACGGCCTTGCGCTCGTCCGGGGCCTCCTCGCTTTCCTCCACCGCGGAACAGACGATGTAGGCCTGCCGGCCCTCCTGGACCTGGCGGCGCAAAAAGTCATAGATCCGCCGGCGGTAGCCGCCGGAGACCGCCGAGGTGTCAATCCTCTGCCGTCCGGGGGGCAGCTGGTCGATGACGGACAGATCCAGATCGCCGTAGAGAATCAGCGCCAGGGTCCGGGGAATGGGCGTGGCGGACATGACCAGGATGTGGGGGTGGGAGCCCTTTTCCGCCAGAGTCGCCCGCTGGGCCACGCCGAAGCGGTGCTGCTCATCCGTCACCACCAGTCCCAGGTCCCGGAACGCCACGCCGCCGGTGAGGAGGGCGTGGGTGCCCACGGCGAAGTCCGCCTCCCCCGCCGCCAGACGGGCGGACACAGCTCGCTTCTCCGCCGCCGGCAGAGAGCCGGTCAGCAGGGCGCAGCGGATGCCCAGGGACTCCAGCAGCGGAGCCAGGCCGGCGAAATGCTGCTGGGCCAGGATCTCCGTGGGGGCCATCAGCGCCGCCTGCCGGCCGTTTTTCACCAGGTAGTACACGCAGGCGGCGGCCACCATGGTCTTGCCGGAGCCCACGTCCCCCTGGCACAGCCGGTTCATGGGGACGCCGGAGCCCATGTCCGCCAGGGCCTCCTCCACGCAGCGCCGCTGGGCCCCGGTCAGGGAGAAGGGCAGGGCGTCATAGAAGGGCGTCATGTCCACGGCGCCGCAGGGGGGCACCCGGACCACCTCCCGCCGCCGGCGGAGGGTCCGCAGGCCGATGGCGAAGAAGAACAGCTCCTCAAAGGCCAGCCGCCGCCGGCTGAGCTCCAGGGCCCGCTCGTCCTCGGGGAAGTGGATGTTCTCGTAGGCGTAGCCGATGCGGCAGAGCTGATGCTGCCGCCGCACCGGGTCCGGCAGGGCGTCCGGCAAAATGGCGGCGCAGGCGTCCAGCCCCTGCCGGATGGACCGCCGAAGCACCAGCTGGCTGACGCCGGCGGTGAGGGGATAGATGGGCACGATCCGCCCCGTGGCCTCCCGCCGGCCCTCCGGTTCCACCACCGGGGCGGTCATTTTCCGGCGGGTGCCCGTCCCCTCGGCCCGGCCGCAGAAGACATAGGTCTCCCCGGGGCGGAGATTGGTTTTCAGCCAGGACTGATTGAAGAAGGTGATCTCCAGCACGCCGGTGGCGTCCACCGCCCGGACCTTCACCAGCTCCATCCCCTTGCGGATGCGGGTTACGGTGGGAACGGAGGCGACCATGGCCTCCACGCAGGCGGTCTCCCCGGGGACCAGGTCGGCGATGCGGCGGCTGAGCCGCCGGTCCTCGTAGCGTCGGGGGAACCAGGCAATCAGGTCCTGCAGCGTGGTGATCCCCAGCTTTTCCAGGGACTTGGCCCGCTGCTGGCCGATGCCCTTGATGAACTGTACGGGGGTGGAGAGGTCCGGCATGGGGCGGCCTCCTTTCCGAAAAATTCTCCTTTCATTATAATCATTTTTCCAAAAGATGCAAACCTGTTTCTGCCGGAGGAGAACCCGCCCCTCTGCCGGTCACCGCAAGGAGCCGCAGAACGCCCGCTCTGTGCAGGGCGCGACGACCCGGCGCGCCGTTTCCCGCGGCAGCCGCACGGTTTCCTGCGGCGTACCCGGTGGTCACACCCGCCTGGGGAAGCGGAAGAGGCTATGATAGGAGCAGGCCCACCGGGAAATTCCCGGTGGGCCTGTTGATCTGCGTCTTCCCCGGCAGAGACCGGCCAAGAGGCGCCGGATGCCTATGGAACGCCTTGTGCGGCGTTTTGCCGGGGAGGAGGGTCACTGCGCAAGGCGCAAAATGGCCTCCATCTCCTCCGGACCAATCTTGACGAAGGCACCAAAGGGGAAGCCCTTGGGCTTCTCCGCCCGGTGGGCAACCATGGCGGGGATGTCCTCCGGCCGGGCGCCCAGCTCCGCCAGGGTGACGGGCATCCCCAGCTGGCGGAAGAAGGACCGGAGACGCCGGATGCCCTCCCGCCCGGTGCGCTCGGGGTGAGCGTAGTCCATCTCGCAGCCCAGGACGTTCCCGGCGAAGCGGGCAAAGCGCATGGGGTCGTGGGGCAGGACAAACTCCATCCAGGCGGGCAGCACCGGGGCCAGACCCGCTCCGTGGGCGCAGTCGTAGCAGGCCGAGAGCTCGTGCTCGATCTGGTGGCTGGCCCAGTCCTGCTCCCGGCCTACGCCGCAGGAGTTGTTGTGGGCCAGCATCCCCGCCCACATGAGGTCCGCCCGGGGGGCGTACTCCTCCGGATTCTCCAGGGCCCGGGGCGCGGCGTCCAGCACGGTTTGCATCAGCGCCTCGCAGAGCCGGTCCGTCAGGGCCACGTCGGGGGTGTTGGTGAAGTACCGCTCACAGACGTGGGCGAAAATGTCCACCGCGCCGCTGGCGGTCTGATAGGCGGGCAGGGAGCAGGTGAAGCGAGGGTTCAGCACGGCGAATTTGGGCCGGATCACATCCGTTCTGGGACAGCCCCATTTGAGACTGCCCCGCTCCTGGGTGATGACGCAGCTGTCGCTGCCCTCGCTGCCGGCGGCGGAGATGGTCAGCACCGCACCCACCGGCAGGGTGGAGCGGATGGCGGCCTTCCCGGTGAAGAAGTCCCAGAAGTCCCCGTCGTAGCCCGCACCGAAGCCGATGGCCTTGGCGGTGTCGATGACGCTGCCGCCGCCCAGGGCCAGCAGGAAGTCCGCGCCCTCCCGCCGGGCCAGATCGATGCCCTCGTACACCTTGCCGCTGCGGGGATTGGCCTGAACGCCGGAGAGCTCGCACCAGGGGAGGCCGGCCTCCTGCAAGGAGGCGGTCACGGCGTCATAGGCGCCGTTCCTTTTGACCGACCCGCCGCCGTATACCAGCAGAACCTTTGTGCCGCCGAACCGGCGGATGAGGTTTCCGGTGCCGCGCTCCTCCCCGTCGCCGAAGGCGAACAGGGTGGGGGCGTAGAAGGTGAAATGGTTCATAAGCAAACCTCTTTCTTTGAATTAGGAATTAGGAGTTAGGAATTTAGAAGTGAGAAGTTAGGAATGACTCTTTTGCGGTTCAATTCCTCATTCCTAATTCCTCATTGCGTCTCAGTATCCCCGCGCCCGGTCCACCAGGTTCTCCAGGGGCCGCCCGGCGGCGTAGTTCCGGAGGTCTCGGCAGAACATGTCCACGTTGACGTCACAGGTGTAGCCCAGGGTCATGTTGCCGGAGACGTGGGGGGTCAGGAGAATGTTTTTGGCCTGCCACAGGGGGTGGTCCGGCGGCAGGGGCTCCGGGTCCATGACATCCAGTGCCGCCCCGGCCAGACGGCCGGCGTTCAGGGCCTCTATGAGGGCGGTCTGTTCGATGGCGGTGCCCCGGCCCACGTTGACCACATAGGCGGTGGGCGGGAGCAGGGCGATGCGGGAGCGGTTCAGGATGTGAACCGTGTCCGGTGTGCTGGGCAGGGCCATGATGAGAAACTCCGTCTCCGGCAGCACCTCCTCCAGGCAGGAGATGGGCAGGACCTGGTCGAACCCGTCCTGAGACCGGCCGGAACGGCTGAGGCCGGTGATTCTGGCCGCGCCCATGCCCCGCAGGCGCTGGGCCACATTGACACCGATGTTGCCGGTGCCGAGGACCGTGAAGGCGCTGTCCCGGATGGAACGGATGGGCATGGGGGACACCCACTGCCGGGCCCGGATGCCCTCCTGATAGGCCGGCATCCGCCGCATCAGCATCAACGTCACCATGACGACGTGCTCCGCGATGGTGACGCCGTAGCCGTTGGAGTTGGTCAGCAGGCAGTTGGGGTTGGCAAAGAGGGTGGGATCAGAGCAGTAGAGGTCCACCCCGGCAAAGGAGCAGCAGTACCACCGGAGGGAGGCCGGGGCGGTCCGCAGCAGCTCCGGGGAGTGGGCGTACAGCACCTCACAGCTCTGGAGGCAGGCCCGGGCCTCCTCAAACTGCTCCGGGTCCTGGAAGAAGTGGGGGGTGAAGCCCGTTTCGGCGGCGGCTTTCCGGATCTGTTCCCGGTGGGCCTCGGTGAGGAATTCCAGGTAAACGCAGATATTTTTCATGGTGATTTGACCTCCTGAGAATTTGTTTGAAGCCGCAGATGAGGCAGACGGCGCCGCATCTGCCGCTGGGATCAAAATTGGTGACGGCTGTCATTTCGCAGAGTGCGGCGCCCCGACGCGCCATCATGCGCCGTGTCATTCGCGGCAGTGGGTCCGCGGCGTGCCCAGTGGTCACGCCCTACATGCCGCAGCGAAGAGATGCCGCCAAGTCCGCACGCGCCGCGTTGCCGTCGCTCCGGCCCGCCTGGTGGTCACGCCCTACGTGCCACAGCGAAGAGATGCCCCCAAGTCCGCACACGCCGCGTTGCCGTCGCTCCGGCCCGGTTCACCACCAGACCCGGTAGCGAGCTAAAATTCTTTTGGTTCCTTTTCTTTTAAGAAAAGGAACTCGGCGCAGCGCATCCCGTCGGCGGCGGCGGAGAGGATGCCTCCGGCGTATCCGGCCCCCTCGCCGCAGGGGTACAGGCCGCGGAGGGCGGACTGGCAGGTCTCGTCCCGGAGAATCCGCACGGGGGAGGAAGAGCGGCTCTCCACCGCCGTCAGCACGGCGTCGGGGGCGTCGTAGCCCCGGAGCTTCCGGCCCAGAATAGGCAGGGCCTCGGCAAGGGCCTCCGCCACAAAGGGCGGCAGGCACTGCCAGAGATTGGCCCAGGCGACGCCGGGGCGGTAGCTGGGCAGGACGCGGCCGGGCCCCGTGGAGGGCCGGCGGGTCAGGAAGTCCTCCACCCGCTGGGCGGGGGCGCGGTAGCCGCCGCCCCCCAGAGCGTAGGCGGCCTCCTCCAGATGCCGCTGGAAGGCCACGCCGGAAAGGGGGGAGTCGCCGCCGAAATCCTCCGGCGTGACATTCACCAGCAGGGCGCCGTTGATGTTCTCCCGGTCCCGGGCAAATTCGCTCATGCCGTTGGTGACGACCCGCTCCGCCTCGGAGGCGGCGGCCACCACCTCCCCGCCGGGGCAGACACAAAAGGAGAACACCCCCCGGCCGCTGGGCAGGTGGCAGGAGAGCTTGTAGGTGGAGGCGGGCAGCCCTGGATGTCCGGCGTACTGGCGGTACTGGGCGGCGTCGCAGTCCGATTGCCGGTGCTCAATCCGCACGCCCACGGCAAAGGGCTTGGCCTCCATGGGCACGCCGCGGGCGTGGAGCATCTGGAAGGTGTCCCGGGCAGAGTGGCCGGGACAGAGGATCAGACCGCGGCAGGGGAGGCGGAGGGACCCCTCCGGCCCCTCTGCGGCGATCTCCGCCAGCGCGCCGTGACGGATTACCAGATCCGTCAGGCAGGTCTCGTAGCGGATGTCCGCGCCCAGGGCGGTCAGCTGGCGGCGGAGATTTTGCAGGACAATGTGGAGATAGTCCGTGCCCACGTGGGGCTTGGCGTCTATGAGAATATCCGGCGGCGCGCCGCAGGAGACCAGCTGCTCCAGGATGAAACGGTGCCGGGGGTCCTTGGTGCCGGTGTTCAGCTTCCCGTCGGAGAAGGCCCCGGCGCCGCCCTCGCCGAACTGGACGTTGCTGGTGAGATCCAGCGCTCCCGTGGACCAGAACCGCTCCACATCGGCCCTCCGCTGCTCCACCCGGCGGCCCCGCTCCAGCAGGATGGGCCGCTGGCCGGCCTGGGCCAGCACCAGGGCGGCGAAGAGCCCCGTAGGGCCCGCACCCACCACGATAGGCGGAACCTCCGGCGGCGGCAGAGGGGCGGGGAGACGGTACGGCGCCGGGGGCTCCCACCGGACAATCCCCCGGCGGCTCCGGCGGAGGACGGCGGCCTCGTCCCGGACGGAGACGGCGGCGGCGTACACCAGCGCCGCGCCCTCCCGGGCATCCACGCTGCGCCGCAGGATCTCCAGGGACAGAAGGTCCCCGGGGGGAATCCGCAGCAGCCGGGCGGCCTCGGCCTCCAGGGCCTCCGGACGGTGGCCGGGGGGTAGTTTGATGTGTTCCAGTTTCAGCACGGTGTTCACCCTCTGCATTTAAAAAAATCAAGCCCTGCCGGAACCGCGGTGCTTTGGAAAGGGTCCCGCGGGACGGAGGAGGACAGGGCGTTTGTCGCTGCTCCGATTGTACCACAGATTCGCCTCCGGGGGAATACGAATCGTTCACGAATCCTTCAAAGTTCTTTCAGGATCTTTTAAGATGGCGGCGCTATACTGCAAACAGAAACCCGGTCAAGAGGCAAAAGTTCAAGAACCGTACAAGATCCCTTCACAGTTTTGCCATAAAGATTTGGTAGAATCATCCTGTCATCGGGAGATTCCGGCCGTCTGGAGCGCTGAAAAGAAGGCATAATGGAAGGGATACGGCAGTATGGATATCAGGAGGAACCAGTGATGTATCGCGACGAACAGAATCTCTATCATTACACCTACCGCAGAGACGGTACGGAGACGGGACAGCGCTATGACACCCGCACGGCGGGGCAGGAGACGGTGATTCAGGAGATGAAGCCGGCGAAAAAGAACCGCATGGGACTGAAGATCACGGCGCTGGCGCTGAGCTGCGCCCTCCTGGGCGGCGCCGCAGGCGGCGGAGCGGTCTGGGCTGTGGGCAGGCACCTGGATGCCGGAAAGGTCCCGGACAATGCCCCCAGCTTCCAGACCGGGGCGGAACGGGACGACGCCGAACAGGACGTGACGCCCAAGGCGGTGAAGGCTGCGGAGAGCGCGGCGGTGCTGACGGACGCCCAGGTATACGCCGCCAACGTGGACAGCGTGGTGTCCATCAACGTCACCGGCAGCAGCGGCATGTTCGGCCAGACGGCCTCCGCGGGCTCCGGCTTCATTCTGACCCAGGACGGCTACATTGTCACCAACTACCATGTGGTCAACGGAGCCAGCACGGTGAAGGTAACCCTCTACAACGGCGACACCTACGACGCCGAGGTGGTGGGCGGCGACGAGGACTACGACATCGCCGTCATCAAGGTGGACGGCTCCGGCCTGCAGGCGGTTACCCTGGGCGACAGCACGAAGCTGCAGGTGGGCGACCGGGTGCTGGCCATCGGCAACCCCCTGGGAGAGCTGACCTTCTCCCTGACCGGCGGCATGGTCTCCAGTGTGAACCGGACCATCAATGTGGACGGCACGCCCTTCAACATGATCCAGACCGACGCCTCCATCAACCCCGGCAACTCCGGCGGCCCCCTCTTCAACCAGAGCGGCGAGGTGGTGGGTATCGTCTCCGCCAAGTACACCCAATCCTCCAGCGGCACCAACGCCGAGGGCCTGGGCTTCGCCATCCCCATCAACGACGTGATTGCCATGGTCCAGGATATCATGACCAACGGATACGTGGCCAACAAGCCCTACCTGGGTATCTTCCCCCAGTCCATGACGGAGCAGATGGCAGCCCAGTACCGCTACGAGGTGACCTCCGGCGTGTTCGTCTGCTCCACGGAGGACGGCAGCGCCGCGGAGAAGGCGGGGCTGAAGATGGGAGACGTCATCACCAAGGTGGACGACACCGAGATCAAGACGGTGAACGACCTGAATGCCGTCAAGAAGAAGTACTCCGCCGGAGACGCCTGCAAGCTCACGGTCTACCGCGCCGGCGAGACCATCACCGTGGACCTGGTCTGGGGCGCCGTGCCTCCGGAGCAGCAGCAACAGCAGACCACCCAGCCGGAGCAGCAGCTGCCCCAGAGCGGCGGCCAGTACGGCAACGGCTATGACCCCTACGACATTTTCAACTATTTCTTTGGGAACCGGTGGTAACCTCCTCCGGGCCCGGCGGCTTCGCGGCAGATGCCGCGGCAAGGCCAACAGCCGCTGATGCGATGGGCCGGAGAGTGGAGATAGATTGAAAGCTGAAAGAATACAAGAGCGAGCGCGCACCGCCCAGGCGGTGCGCGCTCAGCCTTATTTTACAGAGAAACGGTATACCGTCCGGGACCGGGCGGTCTCCCCGGACCGCAGGATGGGGGAGGGGAAGTTGGGGTGGTTGATGGCGTCGGGGAAGTGCTGGGTCTCCAGGCACACGGCGTGATGGGGCCCGTAGACGGCCCCGGCTTTGCCGGGCCGCTGCCCCAGGAAGTTGGCGGTGTACACCTGCACGCCCTCCAGGGTGGTCTCCATCTCCAGGAAGATCCCGGTGCGGGGGCAGTACAGTGTGGCCAAGGGACCCGGGCCGCCGGAGAGGACCAGATTGTGGTCAAATCCGCGGGTGGGGGCCAGGAAGGGATCTCCCAGCCGCTCCCCCAGCACCGCCCCCCGGCGCAGGTCCAGAGGGGTGCCGTCCACGGCGGCCAGCTCCCCGGTGGGGACGTTCCCCGGCCCTGCCGGGGTGTAGCGGTCTGCGCGGACGGTGAGCACATGGTCCGTCACCGGGCCGCCGGACTGCCCCGCCAGGTTGAAATAGGAGTGATTGGTGAGGTTTACCACGGTGTCCTGATCGCTGACGGCCTGGTAGTCTATGGACAGGGCCCCCTCTGCCAGGGTGTAGGTAATCTCCGCGTGAAGGTTGCCGGGGAAGCCCTCCTCCCCGTCGGGAGAGTCCAGAGTGAAGGTGACGGTATTCTCTCCGGTCCGGGAGACCTGCCAGAGCTTCTTGTGAAAGCCCACCAGGCCGCCGTGGAGCTGGTTTTCCCCCTCGTTGGCGGTGAGGCGGAACTCCTGGCCGTTCAGAGTGAACCGGGCGCCGCCGATGCGGTTGGCGCACCGGCCAATGGACGCCCCCAGGCACCCGTCCAGGGTTTGATAGGCCTCGGGGCTTTCATAGCCCAGGCAGACGTCCGTGGGCCGGCCGTCCCGGTCCGGCACCCACAGCGCCCGCAGCGCCGCGCCAAAGGGGAGAAGCTCCGCGGAGCAGTTGCCGTCGGTAAGACGGAGAATCGGAATGGATGTCATATGATTTCCCCCTTTCAGTGTACGGTTTCCAGGAACCGCCGGAAGGCCGCCTGTCCCTCCGGCGTGCGCTTGTAGACACCGGCGTGTTCCAGAACCTTGGCAAAGACCTGGCCCACCTCCGCCTGGAGGATCTCCATGGCGTTGTCCCGGGTGAAGGTGTACCGGGTCTGCAGCTCCTCCGCCCAGGGGGCGTGCTTGGCAAGAGCTTCGTCGGCCCGGAGGTCTCCCCCGGAGACCAGGGCTTCCGCCAGAGCGGCCAGCTCACCCTTCAGCCGGGCGGGCAGCACCGCCAGACCCATGACCTCAATGAGGCCGATGTTCTCCTTTTTGATGTGGTGGAGCTCCGCGTGGGGGTGATAGAGCCCCAGGGGGTGCTCCGGTGTGGTGAGGTTGTTCCGCAGCACCAGGTCCAGCTCGTACTGCTCCCCCCGCATCCGGGCAATGGGGGTGATGGTGTTGTGGGGCTCGCCGTCCGTCTCGGCGAGGATGCGCGCGGCCTCATCGGTGTAGCCCCGCCAGGAGGTCAGGATTCTGTCCGCCAGCTCCACCAGACGTTCATCGTCGGCGCAGCGCAGGCGGATGACGGACATGGGCCACTTCACAATCCCCGCCTCCACATCGGCAAAGCCGGGGAAGGAGAAGCTGCGCTCCACGTCCGCCCGCTCCATGGCGAAGGTGTAGTGCCCCCCCTGGAAGTGGTCGTGGCTCAGGATGGACCCCCCCACGATGGGCAGGTCCGCGTTGGAACCCACAAAGTAGTGGGGGAACTGCTTGACGAAGTCCAGGAGCTTGCGGAAGGCGGCGCGGTCGATCTTCATGGGGATGTGCCGGCTGTTGAAGACGATGCAGTGCTCGTTGTAGTAGACATAGGGGGAGTACTGGAAGTACCAGGGCTCCCGGTTGATCTCCACCCCGATGATCCGGTGATTTCCCCGGGCGGGGTGGTTCATCCGGCCGGCGTAGCCCTCGTTCTCCCGGCAGAGCTGGCACTTGGGATAGCCGCTCTGGGGGGCGGCCTTGGCGGCGGCGATGGCCTTGGGGTCCTTCTCGGGCTTGGAGAGGTTGATGGTGATGTCCAGATCGCCGTACTCCGTGGGCGTCACCCACTTCACGTCCTTTGCGATGCGGTAGCGGCGGATGTAGTCCGTGTCCTGGCTGAACTGATAGTACCAGTCGGTGGCCTCCCGGGGGCTCTTGGCGTACAGCGCCCGGAACTGCTGATTCACCTGGCTGGGCCGGGGGGTCAGGATGCCCATGAGCCTGGTGTCAAAGAGGTCCCGGCTGGTGATGTCCCCCTGGATGAAGCCCCGCTTCACCGCCAGGTCCGTCAGCAGGCCCAGGGTGTCCTCCAGGGAGAGCTCCGGCACCGTCTCCGGCGCCTCGTAGTCCGTCATGCCCATGGCGGCAAGGAGGTTGTTGACGGCCCAGACCCGGTCCTCCTCCCCAATGAGGCCCCTGGAGACGGCGTAGTCCGTCAATCGCGCGATGTAAACCGAGTAGGTGTTGGCTTCAATCATGATTCGATTCTCCTTTTCAGGCAGGATGTAGAGTGGAGACGGAGTGTCTTCAAAGGCACAGCCGGCCCCGCAGGTACAGCGCCGCACCGCCGCAGACGGTCACCGTCTCCTCCGAGACCTCACAGAGAAGACTTCCGCCCCGCCGGGACAGCTGCCGGGCCGTCAGAGAGGTCCGGCCCAGCTTTTTCGCCCAGAGCGGCGCCAGGGCACTGTGGGCAGAGCCCGTCACCGGGTCCTCCAGAGAGAGCTCGGGACAGAAGAAGCGGGAGACAAAGTCCGCGTTCTGCCCCGGCGCGGTGATGCAGATGCCCAGAAAGTCCGTGAGGGCCGCGAGGCGGCTGTAATCGGGCACGTAGTCCCGCACCGCCTGTTCGTCCGGCAGTACCGCGAAGAGGTCCCGGCCGGCATAGAGCTCCAGGGGCTCCGTGCCCAGGGCGGAGGTCAGCTCCGGTGAAACCTTCCTGGGGCGGGGGCCCCAGTTGGGGAGGTCCATCTCATAGTGTTCTCCCCGCCGCCGGACCTGGAGCGTGCCGCTGGCGGTGGCGAAGTCCACCTGCTCCCGGCCGGGCTCCACGAGGGTGCAGACCACATGGGCCGAGGCCAGGGTGGCGTGGCCGCAGAGGTCGATCTCAAAGGTGGGAGTGAACCACCGCAGGCGGTAGCCCTCCCCCTCCCGGAGGAGGAACGCCGTCTCGGAGAGGTTGTTCTCCCCGGCGATAGACTGCATGGTCTCCGGCGGCAGCGCCTGCTCCAGCAGGCACACCCCGGCGGGATTGCCCTGGAAGACCCGGTCCGCGAAGGCGTCCACGATGTAATATTCGATCATATGCAAAGGGCCTATGCCAGCCGGATGCCGCCCGCCGGGCGGATGGTCAGCACGTGGCAGGCGCCCCGGCCCAGGACCTGCTCCATCTCCGCCTGGAAGCGCTCCAGCCGGTCCAGGGGCACGAAGGCCTGGATGGTGCCGGCAAAGCCTCCGCCGTGGACCCGGCAGGCCCCGCAGGTGTCCAGAGCCCGCTCCGCCAGAGCCAGGGCCAGAGCCACCTCCTGGTGCTCCGTGTGCCCGGCGGGGATCACGTTTTGGAGGTAGCGCCAGCTGGAGAGACCGGAGTCGTTGACGTGCATGAGGAACGCGTCGAAGTCCCCCCGGCGCAGGGCGGCCACCTGGGCCCCCACCCGGCGGTTGTCGTCATAGACGTGAAGGGCCCGCAGCACCGCCCGGTCCCCGGCCACCCTCCGGACCTCCGGCAGGGCGGAAAGGAAGTCCATCTCCGGCACCTCCCGCAAAAATTCTTTTCCGAAGTAGCGGCAGACGGTTTTCAGCTCGGCGGGGATGGCGGCGTAGTCCGGCGTCAGGTCCGCGTGGTCCGCGCCGGAGTCCAGAATGCACATGGCGTAGCCGTGGGCGGCCAGGTCCAGATCCATCTGCTCCACCACCGGGTGGGCGGTGTCGGCGAAGTCGATGGTCACCACGCCTCCCACGGAGGAGGCGGTCTGATCCATGAGGCCGCAGGGCTTGTTGAAAAAGACGTTCTCGGCGTACTGTCCGATCTGGGCGATCTCCACCGCCGTGGCGCGGCCGTCCCAGAAGAGGCTGTTGAGCATGGTGCCCATGAGCACCTCGAAGGCGGCGGAGGAGCTGAGGCCGCTGCCGCCGGGGACATCGGAGACCACGTAGGCGTCCAGCCCCTCCACGCCGCAGCCAAGCTCCTTCATCCGGGCGGCCACGCCCCGGATCAGCGCGGCGGAGGTGTTCTCCTCCGCCTTTTGGGGCGTCAGCACGTTCAAATCCACCGTGATCAGGGGATAGCCCTCCGACTGCAGGCGGATGACCTGACTGCCGTTGGGGGCGGCGGCGGCCAGCAGGTCCAGATTCACCGCGGCGGCCAGGACCCGGCCGTGCTGGTGGTCCGTGTGGTTGCCTCCCAGCTCTGTGCGGCCGGGGGCGCTGAAGAGGGCGGCGGGGGCGGCGCCGAAGGTTTTGGAAAAACCCTCCAGAACGGCGGCGCAGCGCGTTTGCGCGGCCTCCGGTGCGCCGTACAGGCGCTTGAAGGTCTCATCCAGGGCGCCCTGCTTGATGCGGTTTTCCAGAGATTCCATGAGCAGTTCCTCCTCTAAGATTCCTCGTCCTCCGGGAGGAACGCCCGCAGGTTCTCCGGAGTGACGGCGGTATATTTCAGCCAGACGTAGGTACCGTCTGTCAGATCCACAGCCTGGGCGGGGTCCTGACCGGAGGTCAGGGCGGTGATGAGGGAGAGAATACTGGCGGCCTGACCGGCGGCGTCGTTTTGCACCGTACCCCTCAGATCACCCTCCACCATGGCGGCCAGGGCCGGCGGCGTGGCGTCCACCCCCACAATGAAGGGCAGGTTCTCCACGTGGGCCTCCCGGCAGGCGTCGATGGCCCCCAGGGCCATGTCGTCGTTGTTGGCGAAGACCACCTCAATGTCCCCGCCGAACTCCGCCAGCCACTGGTGCATCCGGATGGAGGCCTGGCCCCGCTGCCAGTTGGCGGTGTTGTTGGCCAGCTTCTCCGTGGGGACGCCGGCCTCCGTCAGAGTCCGGATACAGTACTCCGTCCGCAAAAGCGTGTCCTGGTGGCCGGCCTCACCCTCCAGCATGACATACTGCAAAACGCCGTCCCCGTTCCGGTCCAGACCGCCGGCCCTCCAGGCGTCCAGAACAATGCCCCCCTGGAGCACCCCGGCGCTGCCGGCGGGGGAGCCCACATAGTAGGCCCGGTCCCAGCGCCGCAGGTCCTCCACCACCGGCTCGCGGTTGAAGAAGATCACCGGCACGCCGCTGGATTGGGCCTTGTCAATGATGACGGCGGCGGCGGTCCGGTCCACGATGTTTACGCAGATCACATCATAGCCCCGGTCCAAAAAGCGGTCTACCTGCTCGTTTTGCAGGGACTGGCTGCTGCGGCCGTCGGCGATGTTCAGGTTGATTTTCACATTGGTGGCCTGCTCCTCCTCCAGGGCCAGCCGCTGGAGGTCCTGGACCACGGTGGAGATGAAGGTGTCGTCCTGTTGGTAAAGAGCCACGCCCACCCGGATGGTGGGCGGCGGGCGCTCGCCGCAGCCGGTGAGCCCGGCCAGCAGGGCCAGCGCACAGAGCAGGGAGCAAAGTCGCTTCATAGCGCTCTCCTTTCGGGAAGGGGGGCGGCCGTTTCGGGCGGTCTCCGGCGCTTCCCCGAAATCAGGTCACCGGGAACAGCAGCTTTTGATGTTCCGGCGCGTACATGGTCTCCTGCCGAAGGATGAAAAAGGGCAGGGGCTCCGCCGTCTGGACGGCCTGCCGCCGGGCAAGACCAGCGGCGGTTTCCACCGCCAGATAGCCGGCGGCAAAGTCGTTCTGGGCGGCGATGGCAGTGACGCGGTTCTGCTCCAGCCCGGCGGCGATGGCCGCCGTGGAGCCGGCGCCGTACAGCAGGGGAAATTCCGACATCTGCCGGGCCGCCTCCGAGGCGTTTTCCAGGGCCGAGGCCTCCAGGGCCAGGATGGCATCCACCGGGTAGCGGGCCAGAAAGCTCTGAAAATCCGGGTTTTCCGTGTCCAGGAGGAGCACCTGACGGCCCGCCCTGGCCAGATACCCGGCGGCGGCGTTCAGGCGATCCTGGATGGCGTTGTCTCCGGAGGCGCTGCGCAGCAGCAGCACTGTGCCGCCGGCCGGAACGCCGTTGACGGCGGCCTGACCCAGAGCCTGGCCCAGGGCGGCGTTGTCCGTGCCCACATGGGCCCGGGTGCCCGCCATGTCGGTCTCCAGAGTCACCAGCACCGCCTGGGCGGCAGCGGCGCGGACGGCCTCTGCCAGTACCTGCCGGTCCGCGGGAAGCAGCAAAATGGCGGAGGCGTTGGCTTCCACCTCGTGGCTCAGCAGCTGGGCCTGCTCCTCGGCGCTGTTGTCGGCGGTGGGGGAGAGGAACCGCAGTTCCACGTTCAGATCCGCCGCCGCCTGCTCCATGCCCTGCCGGGCGGTGGCGGAGGTGTCGGACTCCCGCAGGATCACCGACATCTCCAGAAGAGCCGGCTGCCGCCGGGAGCGGTTGGGGGCGAAGGCCAGCAGGGATACCAGCAGCAACAGGGCCAAAAGGGGAAGAGCCAGCTGCAAAAGAACGGTTTTCTTCACGGCGCTCCCTCCTGTCCGGGGTGCAGGTCCGGCTGCTCCAGAATGGGGAGGCGGAGCTGCACCGTGGTGCCGCGGTCCGGTTCGCTGAGGATGGTCAGGCCGTACTCCCGGCCAAAGGCCAGCTGAATCCGCTGGTGTACGTTGCGAAAGCCGATGCCGGAGCCCTTGCTGCCGGAGACGGCGGCGGGTCCCGTGGGGGACAGCAGCCGCTCCACCAGCTCCTCCGGCATCCCGGGGCCGTTGTCGGAGACCTCTATGAGGATGTCCTCACGCTCCCGGAGGGCCCGGATGTGGATCTCGCCGTCGCCGTCGGCGTAGGCCATGCCGTGGTAGATGGCGTTTTCCAGAATGGGCTGGATGATGAGCTTGAGGGTGTAGAGAGACTCTACCCCCTCCTCCGCTGAGATCTCAGCGGAGAATTTGTTCTTAAAGCGCATTTTCTGAATGGTGAGGTAATGCCTGGCGTGCTCCAGCTCGTCGGAGAGGGGAATGATACTGCTGCCCCGGCTCAGGGAGATCCGGAAGAACCGGGCCAGGGCGGTGAGCATCACCACCGCGTCCTCCGTCCGGCCGTTCTCCGTCATCCAGACCACGCTGTCCAGGGTGTTGTAGAGGAAGTGGGGGTTGATCTGGGACTGGAGAACCTCCAGCTCGCTGCGGCGCTTCTGGGCCTCCTGCTGGATGATGTCGTCCATCAGGTGGCGCATGGTGGAGACCATGGACTGGATGGACCGGCTCAGGTGCTCCACCTCGTGGGGGCCGCCCACGCCGAAATCCACCGTCTCCTGCCCGGCCTCCAGCTCCTTCACCGCCCGGTCCAGCTTCTTCATGGGGGCGGTGATCCAGGCGGAGAGCCGCAGGTTTACAAACACCAGCAAAAAGATGGAAAAGCACACGATGAAGAGGAAGAACAGCAGAAGCTGGCTGTAGTTGTCCCAGAGACTCTCCGCGGGCACCACGCCCACCAGCTTCCAGCCGGTGTAGCCCACCGTCTTCACCGTGATCTGCCGCCGCTGGCCCTGGAAGCGCTCCGTGTGGCTGCCGTCGGCGTAAGCGGCGGCGGCCAGGTTGTTCTCCTCCTGGAGGCCCGCGTAGATCAGCTGCTGGCGGGGGTGGTAGATCAGCTCCCCGTCGCTGTCGATCAGGTAGAGGTAGCCCCGGTCCCGGGAGGAGAGGGTCACGTCCTTGCACAGCTGCTCGATGCCGCTGAAGTTCATGTCCACCAGCAGCACCCCGCTCTCGATGGCCCCGCCCCGGGTCAGCTCCACCTGACGGCTGAGGGAGACCACCCAGCGGAAGCGGTAGTCCGGGTCCTGAAAGAGATTCTGAACGTGGGGGGTGGAGAAGTGGAGGTTTTCGATCCGCTCCATGGCGGTGGTGAACCAGTCCTCCCGGGGCGGGTAGACGCTGGGCTTCAGGTATGCCAGAGGCGAGGCGGCGATGAGCCTGCCCTCCTGGGAGAAGACCGCGATGGATACCAGGGAGTCGTCGTTGCCCTCGTACAGCAGGTCCAGGGCGCCGGTCAGATCCTCCTCCGCCAGATCCAGGTCCTTGATGACCTGGTAGTAGGCGGTGTCGGACACCCGCATCATGGCCCGGAGGTAGCTGTCCAGGTTCAGGTTGACCTGGGCCAGCACCCGGCGGCTGTTCTCCGCGGCCTGGTCGTTGGAGGTGGAGGAAAAGCGCAGAAACAGGGCCAGACCCATGAACACCATGCCCACAATGGCCACAGCGGTGAAGGACAGCGACAAAATCAGCTGGATGCTGGAGCGGTGGTACAGATCCCGCCACCGCTGCGGAAGCGAGTGCTTCAAGGTCTTCCCCCCTTATAAGGCCCGATGTGGCGCGGTGTTCCCGGAAAATCCGCCCCGGGACAGACCCGCGGAAACGGCCCCCTGCCGCGCTCCATGTTCATCCCATCGTGTTGCCGCCGGCTTGTAGGGCGTGACCACTGGGCACGCCGCAAACGCACCGTGCATCATAGCGCGCCGCCTCCGCGGCCCTGACCGGCGTCTCCTGGCCCGCCGGGCCAACTCACCTCCCCGCACCCTGCAAATCGTGGCCGTCGGGAAGTTGGAGGATTGGCGCTATCCGGCGCGGAATTTCGTGGGGGTCACGCCGAAATGGCGTTTGAACACGTAGCTGAAGTAGTTGGGGTCCTCATACCCGCAGCGGCGGGCGATGAGGTAGGTCTTGTCCTCCGTACCCCGCAGGGCCTCGGCGGCGGCCTCCATCCGCTCCACGGTGACGTAGGCGGTGAAGCTCATGCCGGTCTCCCGCTTGAAGAGGGTGGAGAAGTAGGCGGGACTGAGGTGGAGATAGGCGCACAGCCGCTCCACGGACAGGCCGCTGTCGCCGTAGTTCTGGTGGATGAAGTCCTTGGCCAGCTCCACGGTGCGGTCGGCGGAGTCCGTCCGCTGGCGGTGGATCAGGGTCTGAATCCGCAGGCACCGCTCCAGGCACCACTGGCCCATGGCCTCCACCGAGGGGAAGTCCGTGGCCTGGAGGGCGCCGGTGAAGTGCTCTCCAAAGACGTCCTCCAGCCGGAGATCCGCCCGGCGGGTCAGCTTCAAAAGGCAGGTCAGCAGCTCCAAAAAGAAGAGGTTGTATTGACCGGGGGCGGGGTTGGAGGTGCGGACCTTCTCCGTCAGGGCCTCCACAGCCGCCCGAACCTCGTCCTCCCCGCCCAGCTTCACCGCAGAGGAGAGGGCACGCTCGTCGGCTTCGTCAAAGGCCAGGCGGCCGCCGCAGTCCGGCTCCAGGTCGCCGATATAGATGGCCCGGCCCCGGCCCACGAAGGTCCGGTAGTCCAGGGCGGACCGGGCTCCGGCGGCGGAGTGGACCAGCCCGGAGATCTGGCCGCAGGGGGCGCCCACGCCGATGGTCAGCGTCAGGCCCAGGTAGGACTCCGCCAGGGAGCAGACCCGGTCCAACGCCTGGATCAGGGCGTAGATGGTGAACTCCTGAGTCAGTGGGGCGATCAGGGCCGCGGCGTCGTTGTAGAAGAAGGTACGGCAGCCGCTCAGCTGCTCCTCCAGCAGCCGCAGCACGGACAGGGAGGCCATGGTGTCCCGGACCTCGCCGCCGATATGGGTCAGGGCCGCCGCCCAGCTTTCCCCGGAGAGGTCGATGCCAAGGCGCAGGGCCTGGGCGGCCTCCTGCCCCGGCGGCACCCGGCCGTCCAGCAGGCGGCTGTAGAAGAGCTCCCGCAGAACCGGCAGGCTCTCCGCGTACTGGCGGCGGAGGGACTCCATATTCTGCCGCTCCGTCCGCTCCTGGTCCAGCTCCGCCCGGAGCTTTTGCAGCACGGCGGTGAGCTCCGAGGCGTTGATGGGTTTGAGAATATACTCCGACACATTCATCTGAATGGCCTGCTTGGCGTACTCAAAGTCGTCAAAGCCGGAGAAGACCACGAATTTGGAGGCGGGCAGCTGCTCCGTCAGAAGGCGGCACAGGGTCAGTCCGTCCAGGAAGGGCATTTTGATGTCGGTGAGAACCACATCCGGCCGCAGAGTCTCCGCCAGCTCCAGGGCGTCCTGGCCGTTGGCGGCCTCGCCCACCAAAGTGAAGCCCAGGCCCTCCCAGTCCATTTTCCGGCTGATGCCCACCCGGATATCCTCCTCGTCGTCTGCCAGCAAGACCCGGTACAGCTCCATCTTCGCGCCTCCTCATCTCTTTCAGTATGCCACAAATTTCCCAAAAATCAAGAGGGCGCGCACAAGCCGTACGCACCCTCCCGCCCCAGTCCCCACAGGGGAGAGGGGAATGTTTTACTTCTTCACCAGATACTTGCGCATATCCAGCGCGCAGGCGAACAGGATAATGGCGCCCTTGACCAGGTAGATGAGGTCCTGGGGCACGTTGACCATGTTCAGTCCCACGAAGATCAGCCGGAGCATCACCACGCCGATGACGATGCCGCGGATCTTGCCGATGCCGCCGACGAAGCTGACGCCGCCGATGACGCAGGCCGCGATGGCGTCGGCCTCGTAGTTGAGGCCTGTGTTGGCGGTGTTGGAGGCCACCCGGGCGCCCTCAATGAAGCCGGTGACGGCGTACATGGCGCCGGCCAGGGCGAAGACCATGATGGTGGTGGCAAACACGTTGACGCCGGAGACCCGGGCCGCCTCCTCGTTGGCGCCCAGAGCGAACATGTTCTTGCCGAAGGTGGTCTTGTTCCAGATGAACCACATGATGATGGTGCACACCACCGCGATCCAGACGTAGTTGGGAATGGGGGTGCCGGCGATCTTGGCAAAGGGCAGCGAGCCGGTGATGAAGCCGCTGTAGGACTTGTCAAGGCCAGAGATGGCCATGCCGTTGTTGTTGCCGGCCTTGACGTACAGCAGCAGCGCCGTGTAGACGATCAGCTGCGTGGCCAGGGTGACGATGAAGGGGTGCAGCTTGAACTTGGCCACAAAGAAGCCGTTGAAGGCCCCGATCAGCGCGCCCAGCACCATGGCCAGCAGCAGCACCAGCAAAATGGGGGGCGGCGTGATGTTGACCCACATCTTGGAGGCGGCGTCCACCGCCTGAAGGAGAGACGCGGAGATGCAGGCCGTCAGGCCCACGATGCGGCCGGCGGACAGGTCCGTGCCCGTCAGCACGATGCACCCGCCCACGCCCAGAGCCACCGGCAGGTAGGCGCAGGTCTGGGCCAGGATGTTGATGAGGGACGCGGGCTTGATGAAGTTGGGGTTCTTAAAGGCGATGTAGATCACCGCGATGACCATGATGATAATCAGCGCGTTGTTCAAAATCAGGTCCAGAACCCGCTGACTGGTCCAGGGCTGTCTGGCCCGGGCCTCTTTCTCCTGTGCTTTGGATTCGTTACTCATATCGTTCGCTCCTCTCCTTCTTGATTACACATATTTGGCCGCCAGGGTGAGGATCTCCTCCTGGCTGGTGTTCTTTGCGTCGACCTCGCCGGCGAGCTGGCCGCCGGACATGACCAGAATCCGGTCGCACACGCCCAGAAGCTCCGGCATCTCCGAGGAGACCATGATGACGCCCTTGTTCTCCTTGGCCAGGTTGATGATGAGCTGGTAGATCTCGTATTTCGCGCCCACGTCGATGCCCCGGGTGGGCTCATCCAGCAACAGCACCTCCGGCTTGGTCAGAAGCCAGCGGCCGATGATGACCTTTTGCTGGTTGCCGCCGGAGAGGGAGCGGATCTGGGTTTTCTGGCTGGGGGTCTTGATGCGCATGGCCTGGATGGACCAGGCGGTGTCCTCCTGCATCTTCTTGTCACTGAGGCAGATGCCGCCCATGAGGTAGCTCTTGAGGTTGGAGATGACGGTGTTGTCCAGGATGTCCCGGATGCCGAAGATGCCGGTGGCCCGGCGCTCCTCTGTCAACAGGGCGAAGCCGTTTTTGATGGCCTCCCGGGGGGTTTTGTTCTGGATCTCCCGGCCGTGGAGCCGGATGGTGCCGCCGCCCTTGGTCATGGCGCCGAAGAGATTTTCCAGCACCTCCGTGCGGCCGGAGCCGTCCAGACCGGCGATACCCAGGATCTCCCCCTTTTGCAGCTGGAAGGAGGCGTCCTTCAGGCGGGTGTACTTGCCGGAGAGATGCTCCACCTCCAGGATGACCTCGCCGGGGGTGTTGTCCTTGGGGGGGAAGCGGTTGGTCAGCTCCCGGCCCACCATGAGGCGGATGATCTCGTCCATGGTCAGCTCCTTGGCGGGGCGGGTCGCCACCCACTGGCCGTCCCGCATGATGGTGACATCATCGCTGATCCGGAGGATCTCCTCCATCTTGTGACTGATGTAAATGATGCCGCAGCCCTTGCTGCGCAGCATGTTGATGATGCGGAACAGGTGCTCCACCTCCACCTCGGTCAAAGAGGAGGTGGGCTCGTCAAAGACGATGACCTTGGCGTCGTAGCTGACGGCCTTGGCGATCTCCACCATCTGCCGCTGGCTGACCGGCAGCGTGGACATGATGGCTCTGGGGTCCACATGGACCTCCAGCTCCTCGAAGATCTCCCGGGTGCGTTTGCGCATGATGCCCTCGCTGACCATGATGCCGCCCACCTTCGGGTAGCGGCCCAGCCACAGATTGTCCGTGACGCTGCGGGTCAGGGCCTGGTTGAGCTCCTGGTGCACCATGGCCACACCGTTTTCCAGGGCCTCCTTGGAGCTTTTGAAGTTGATCTCCTTCCCCTCCAGGGTGATGGTGCCGCTGTCTTTGGCATAGATGCCGAAGAGGCACTTCATCAGGGTGGATTTTCCTGCGCCGTTCTCGCCCATCAGCGCGTGGACGGTGCCGGGCCGGACGGTGAGGTTGACGCCGTCCAGCGCCTTGACGCCGGGAAACTCCTTGGTAATGCCTCGCATTTCCAGCAATGCCGGCTGATCCATAATCTTCTCCTCCTTTGCTCAATTTGACGCTCCTGCCTCAGCCGCCTTTCCGGACAAGGCGGTCCAGGCAGAAGCTCCAAAGAAGCTTTGTTTGATAGAATGCGCACCGGCGCCTCAGAAATGCGCTGCCGCTTTTTGGAAGGGAGAAGCGGGGCTGTCGATGCGACAGCCCCGCTCCGCTGCGTTGTCAGTTTGGGGCGAACGTTGTCCGGGATCAGGCAGTGACCTTGGCGTAAGGCACACGGATCTTCGCCACGCCGGAGTCCACGTTCATGCTGGAGGTGTTGTCCATGAGAGCAGCGCCGTCGCTGATGTTCTTCACCAGGGTGACGATGGTCTCGGCCATGCCGTCGCCGTCCTGCTTGACGGTACCGGTCATCTGGCCGTTTTCGATCTTCTGCACGGCGGAGTCCATGGCGTCCACGCCGTAGACGGGGATCACGGTGGAGGTGGGCTTGCCATCCTCGTCATTGCCCAGGTTATAGCCGGCAGCCTGCAGAGCGGCCACGGCGCCCTCAGCCATGCCGTCGTTATTGGCGATGACCAGCTCCACCATGTTGCCGTTGGCCTCGGAGTACTCGGCCAGGATGGTGGTCATGTAGTCGGTGGCGGCCTGAGAGGACCACGCGCCAGCCTGGTCCACCAGGTACTTGTCGGCGTTGCCGGCGTTGTAGAAGGACAGCTCGGGCTTGCCGGCGGCGGTCAGCTTGGCGTTGGCATCCTCCACGGCGTACTGGGTGCGGTACTCGGCCTCGGCGTTGCCCTCCTGGCCCTTGAACATGACGTAGGAGATGGTGCCGTCGCCGTTGAGATCCACGGCGTCATAGTTGGCCAGCAGGAAGTCGCCGATCATCTCGCCCTGCATGTGGCCGGCCTCGGGGGCGTCGGTGCCCACGAAGGCGCAGTTCTCATAGCTGTTGACCACTTCGTTGGCCACCTCGCGGTTGAAGAACACGATGGGGATGCCGGCGTTCTTGGCGGCGTCGCAGGCCTGCTGGGCGGCGTCGGGAGAAGAGGTTTCCACGATGTTGACGATCAGCAGATTGGCGCCGTTGGTGATGGCGGTGTTGATCTGGTCCAGCTGGGTGGCCTGGTTGTTGGCGCCGTCATAGTCCTGGAAGGTGATGCCGGCGGCGTTGAGCTTGTCGCCCATGGCGGTGCGGACGGTGGTGATATAGGCGTCGGCAAAGGTGTAATAGAACACGCCCACGTTCAGCTCGCTGGCGGGAGCGTCGCCCTCGCCGCCGCCGTTGTTGGCGTCGGCAGGGGGAGTGTTGCTGCCGCCGCCGCAGGCGGCCAGAGACAGGCACATGACAAGAGCAAGGATCATTGCAAGAATCTTCTTCATCTGAGTTCCTCCTTAAAAATTGTGTTCGTGAGACGAATTGGGTTCGGAAGTCTGCCGCGGCTGCGGCGCATCCGGAACTCAAGATGTATTTTAGCCTGCGCCGGCGGGAAAGACGATAGAAAATTCTTCGCTCTTGTAGCAAAAAACTTTTCTGATACGGAAAAAACCGGCGGATTTGTTGCTTGGCGGCGGAAAAATTCCGGAATCTGGACAAAAAAGCGCCGGTGTGATATGCTGATAAAAAAGCCGGGCCTTCGCAGGGATGGAAGGCTGTCCGGGTTCTGGAGAATTTTCCTTGACATTTCGGCCTTTGCGGCGTAGAATCCCATTAACCTATAAAAATAGTAGGAATTCAAGACGGCGATTCCACCAGCCCGACAGAGCTGCCGGACGGGTGGAGGGACGTCAAATTTCATGAGAGCATCAGGAGGAGACGCGTGATGAGCAGAATTTATACCTCTGCGGACCAGCTGATCGGCGGGACGCCGCTGCTGGAGCTGACACAGATAGAGAAGCAGCAGGGCCTCAGGGCCCGGATTCTGGGCAAGCTGGAGTATTTCAACCCCGCCGGCAGCGTGAAGGACCGGGTGGCCAGGGCCATGATCGACGACGCGGAGGCCCGGGGCCTTTTGAAGGAGGGCTCGGTCATTATTGAGCCAACCTCCGGCAATACCGGCATCGGCCTTGCCTCCGTGGCCGCGGCCCGGGGCTATCGGATCATCATTGTGATGCCGGAGACCATGAGCGTAGAGCGCCGGCAGCTGATGAAGGCCTACGGCGCGGAGCTGGTGCTCTCCGAGGGGGCCAAGGGCATGAAAGGGGCCATTGCCAGGGCAGAGGAGCTGGCGGCGGAGATTCCGGGCAGCTTCATCCCCGGCCAGTTTGTCAACCCGGCCAATGCCGCCGCCCACAGGGCCTCCACGGGTCCGGAGATCTGGGAGGACACGGAGGGGAAGGTGGACATCTTCGTGGCCGGCGTGGGCACCGGCGGCACCATCACCGGCGTGGGAGCGTATCTCAAGGAAAAAAATCCTCATGTGAAGGTGGTGGCGGTGGAGCCCGCCGGGTCCCCGGTGCTGAGTAAAGGGACCGCCGGAAGCCACAAGATTCAGGGCATCGGCGCGGGCTTTGTCCCGGAGGTGCTGGACACGGGGATCTACGATGAGGTCCTTCCCGTGCGGGACGAGGACGCCTTTGCCGCCGGCAGGCTGGTGGGGCGGTCGGAGGGCGTGCTGGTGGGCATCTCCTCCGGCGCGGCGGTCTGGGCGGCCATGGAGCTGGCCCGGCGGCCGGAGAACGAGGGGAAGACCATCGTGGCGCTGCTGCCGGATACCGGGGACCGGTATCTGTCCACGCCGCTGTTTGCGGATTGAGGTCTGCCGCCGGGGCGCAGGGGGCTGCCCCCTGCCGGAGTCCGGAGTGCAGCTCCGGCGATTGCACGGGAATGATTTGTGAGAGACTCCCCTGAGAGGTGACGTGTCATGTATGACGAATTGACGGAAGTAGACATCCGGAAAATGCAGGAGGAAATCGACCACCGCACCCGCGTCCTTCGTCCCCAGCTGATTGAGGAGGTCCAGACTGCCCGGGCCTTTGGGGACCTCAGCGAGAACTACGAGTACAAATGCGCCAAGCAGGCGAAAAACCGCAATGACAGCCGCATCCGCTACCTGGAGCGCATGATCCGCACCGCGAAGGTCATCAAGGTGGAGGACACCGCGGACACGGTGGGCCTCTTTGATCGGGTGACGGTCTACCATGAGCTGATGAAGCGGGAGATGACGCTCCGCATCGTCACCACCCTGCGCCAGGACGCCCTGAAGGGCCTCATCAGTAAGGAGTCCCCCGTGGGCCGGGCGCTGCTGGGCCATCGGGTGGGGGAGCGGGTCCAGGTGACCACAGGGCCGGGCCAGAGCTATGACATGGAGATCCGCGCCGTGGAGAAGGGACAGGACGACGAGAGCCTGGACATCAGCACCTACTGAGCCGGCAGGCTCCGGAGCTCTCCTGAGTAAAAAACAGAGCGGGACGCCGCCCTTTGGCGGCGTCCCGCTTCTCGTCCGCTCGGCCATGCCTCAGAACCGAAACAGGTTCAGTCCGATCTCCTCGCTGAAGGCCCGGTCCACGCTGCCGGGGAGGATCGTGACCACCAGCTCCGCCGTGGCGCTGATAACGGCCCTGTTCAGGTGTCCTCCCATGACGCGGCCCCGGTCGTCTCCGGCGCTCATGTGCAGGTGGCAGTAGAACTCCCCGTTCATGGTGCTGATGGTGCCGGTGAGGGAGACGATCTCGTAGCTGCCCTGGAAGCGGTTGGCGTGATAGGCCTTGGTCACAGTGTCAAAGACGCCCACGGTGAAATCGTTCACCGCCCCCAGGCCCTGGACGGAGGCCAGACGGATGTCCTCCCGCAGGGCCAGAACCCGGATCTGCTCCAGGATGTCCTCGCCGGGGTCCAGGCGGACGATGCACACGTTTTCAAATCTCCGGTATTCCATGGAACTTCCTCCTCCCCTCTCCGATCACTGGGTCTCCGGCCCGTCCAGGACCTCTGTGAAGTCCGTGCAGTAGTTGGGCCGATGGAGATCCAGCACCAGGGGCATCTGATTTTTTATGAAGAGCTTGTCCAGCTCCTCCATGCCGTATTTCAGCTTGTACTCAATCTCCTGCTGGTAGGCGGGGATCACCAGGTAGAAGCTGAGTCGTTTTTTGTCCCGGGTCTCCAGGGGGGCAACGACGGAGGGCTGTGCCAGGACCACGCCGCCAAAGCCCGCGCCCTCGGTCAGGGGCGTGTAGTCCGGTCCGTTGGGCATGGTGTGGCCCCAGCCCAGCCAGGTCTCGTACTCGTGGGGGAAGCGGGCCAGGAATTTCAGCATCCGGATGGGCCAGTAGCTGGACTCCGGCAGATCCTTGTCCAGGTCTCCGGTTTTGCCGAAGTCCCAGTCGCCGGGCAAAAACAGGTACAGCTCCGCGTACTTCCACGCCTCCTGATCCGGGATCTCGTCCGGCAGCGTCATGGGCAGGTCGCTCATGCCGGTGGTGTAGAGGACATAGTAGTTGTCCTTTTCCGTGGGGCGCAGGATGTTCACGTCAATGTGGACCAGATCGGAGAGGAGCTCATGGAACACGAAGCTCTCCCGACCCGGAAAGAGCGCCTCAAAGTGGGCGGTGATCTCCTCGGCATAGGTCCCGAAGGCCTGGGGAACCCGCAGCCCCTGATCCCTGGGTGTCTCGTAGCGGTAGATGGGGGAGCCGCCGGGCGAGGTCACCGGCTTCTTGCGGAATTTGTCCAGAAAACCCATGATTCCCTCCTGTGATGGTGTGATGGCCCGCCGGACCCTGGCAGAGCCGGGCGGGCTGGTGTTTTCAGGATAGCATAGGGAGGCGGAAAATGCAAGGCGGGTAAAGGCGGACCTGCCCCCGCTGGAGGAGGTCCCGAGCGGGAAGTGCAAGCGCCGGGAGGCGGAGATTGGTCTCCGTCTCCCGGCGCTTTCCCGGACGGCTCAGCCGCCCAGATAGGCCTTTTTGATGGCAGGGCTCTCCAGCAGGTCCTTTCCGGTGCCGGAGGTGACGATCCGGCCCGTCTCCAGGACGTAGCCCCGGTCCGCTACGGACAGGGCCGCCTGGGCGTTCTGCTCCACCAGCAAAATGGTGGACCCGGCCTTGTGGAGGTCCTGAATGATCTGGAAGATCTGCTCCACCAGAATCGGCGCAAGACCCATGGAGGGCTCATCCAGCATCAAGAGCCGGGGATGGCTCATGAGGGCCCGGCCCATGGCCAGCATCTGCTGCTCGCCGCCGGAGAGGGTGCCCGCAATCTGCTTGCAGCGCTCCTTCAGGCGGGGGAACTGCACATAGACCTGGTCCAGATCCCCCTCGATCTTGCCGCCCTGGGTGTAGGCACCCATCTCCAGGTTCTCCTGCACCGTCATCTGCAAAAAGACGCGGCGGCCCTCCGGCACCAGGGCCAGGCCCCGGGAGACGATCTTGTGGGCGGGCACCTTTCCCAGGTCCTGCTCCAGGAAGGTGATGGAGCCCGTGCGGCTGCGGAGCAGGCCGGAGATGGTGTTCAGCGTGGTGGATTTGCCCGCGCCGTTGGCGCCGATCAGCGTGACGATCTCCCCCTCGTTCACCTCGAAGGAGATCCCCTTGATGGCGTGAATACTGCCGTAATAGACGTTGATGTCGTCCACTTTCAGAATCGGTGCTGCCATACTCACGCCTCCTTCTTCTTGCCCAGATACGCCTCGATGACCATGGGGTTGGACTGGATTTCCTCCGGGGTCCCCTTGGCGATGATACGGCCGAAGTTCAGCACGCCCACCACCTCGCAGATGTTCATCACCAGGCTCATGTCGTGCTCGATCAGCAGGATTGCGATCTGGAAGGTGTCCCGGATCTTGCGGATGTTCTCCATGAGCTCCGCCGTCTCCGAGGGGTTCATGCCGGCGGCGGGCTCATCCAGCAGCAGCAGGGAGGGGTTCGTGGCCAGGGCCCGGATGATTTCCAGGCGGCGCTGGGCGCCGTAGGGCAGAGAGCCGGCCTTGACGTTTGCAAGGCTCTCCATGTTGAAAAGGGACAACAGCTCCAGGGCCCGCTCATGGGCCACCTTCTCCTCCCGCCAGAAGCGGGGGAGGCGGAGGATGCCGCTCCACATGTTGTAGTGCAGCTGGTTGTCCATGGCCACGGTGATGTTCTCCTCCACCGTCAGGTCGTTGAAAAGGCGGATGTTCTGGAAGGTCCGGGCGATGCCCGCCCGGTTCACCTGGGCGGTGGTCATACCGTGGGTGTCCACGCCGTCTAAGAGGATGGTGCCCTTGGTGGGGTGGTAGACCTTGGTCAGGAGGTTGAAGACGGTGGTCTTGCCCGCGCCGTTGGGGCCGATGAGGGCGGAGATCTCCGTGCGGCCCACGGCGATGTTGAAGTCCTCCACGGCCGCCAGGCCGCCGAAGTTGATCCCCAGATTCACACACTCCAGAATGGGACTTTTGTCACTGTCCCGGTCCGGCAGCATGTTGGGGGAGTGCATGGGAACGAGTTTGGAGAGCATGTTATGCCGCCTCCTTTCCGACGGCTCCGCCGTTCCAGCGGAAAAGGCGGCGGAGGAATGCCTTGAAGCCGGCGTTGTTGGTGGCCAGCATCACCAGAATCAGCACAATGGCATACACCAGCATCCGGTAGTCGGAGAAGGCCCGCAGCAGCTCCGGCAGCACCGTCAGCGCCGCCGCGGCGATGAGGGAGCCCCAGATGTTGCCAAGACCTCCCAGCACTACGAAGACCAGGATCAGAATGGAGGTGTTGAAATTGAACTTGGTGGCCTGGAGCGAGGAGAAGTTCAGCCCGTACAGGGCGCCGGCGGCGCCGGCCAGGGCGGCGGAGGTGACAAAGGCCATCATCTTGTACTTGGTGACGTTGAGGCCGATGCTCTCGGCGGCAATGGCATTGTCCCGCAGGGCCATGATGGCCCGGCCCGCCCGGCTGTACTTCAGGTTCAGAACGATTGCCAGAGTAATCATCACCAGCACAAAGCCGGCGGTGAAGGTGGCGATGGTGCTGGTGGCGGTGGCGCCCTGGGCGCCCTTGATGAGGGCCACGCCGCCCTCGCCCAGGCGGAGATCCTCCACGGTTTTGCCGCCGGTGAGGTTGAAGATCACATGCAGGCCCTTGGCGTCATAGCCCACCAGCAGGCAGTTGATGAGCTCCTTGATGATCTCGCCGAAGGCCAGGGTGACGATGGCCAGATAGTCGCCCCGCAGCCGCAGGACGGGCATACCCACCACGGCGCCGGCCAGGGCCGCCGCCGCCGCGCCCACGGCCATGGCGATGGCCAGCCGCAGCGGCACAAAGGGCACTGCCGTCTGGAGGCTCATGGCGGCGACGATGCCGGAGAAGGCCCCCACGCTCATGAAGCCCGCGTGGCCCAGGCTCAGCTCTCCCAGGATGCCCACCGTCAGGTTCAGGGAGACCGCCATGGACATATAGCAGCAGATGGGGACCAGCTGGCCCGTGAGGGAGCGGCTGAGTGCGCCGCTGTTGCGCAGAACGGTGATGAGCAAAAAGGCGGCGATGACGCCCAGATAGGTGATGAGATTGGTGCGGGTGTGCTTTTTCATCTGTTTCATGGCGTTCACCTCAAACTTTCTCCGGCACATACCGGCCCAGAAGTCCGGCCGGCTTCACCAGCAGCGTGACGATCAGCACGGCGAAGACGATGGAGTTGGCCAGGTTCGTGGAGATATAGGCCTGGGCCATGGACTCGATGACGCCCAGCAGCACGCCGCCCAGGAACGCCCCGGGGATGGACCCGATGCCGCCGAACACCGCGGCGGTAAAGGCCTTGATGCCGGGCATGGAGCCGGTGGTGGGGGTGAGGGTGGGGTTGAAGGAGCACAGCAGCACCCCGGCAATGGCCGCCAGGGCGGAGCCGATGGCGAAGGTGGTGGAGATGGTGGCGTTGACGTTGATGCCCATGAGCTGCGCCGCGCCCTTGTCCTCGGAGCAGGCCCGCATGGCCTTGCCCAGCTTGGTGCGGCTGGTGAAGAGGGTCAGCCCCGTCATGATGACGATGCAGGCGGCCATGGTCAAAAGGGAGATGTAGGAGATGGAGAGACGGCCGTCAAAGAGCTTCAGGGCGTTGGCCTCTCCGGCGGCGTTGGTGACGGGGATGATGGGGGAGTACACCTTGCCGGAGGCGCCCCAGATCAGAAGGGCCGCGTTTTGCAGCAGGTAGCTCACGCCGATGGCGGTAATCAGCACCGCCAGGGAGGGGGCGGAGCGCAGGGGCTTGTAGGCAAGGCCCTCGATGACCACGCCCAGCACCGTGCACACCAGCATGGCCAGGAGAATGGAGACCGCAGTGGGCAGCCCCAGATAGCTCATGCCGCAAAAGGAGATATAGCCGCCTACCATAATGACGTCGCCGTGGGCGAAGTTCAGCATCTTGGCGATGCCGTAGACCATGGTATAGCCCAGGGCAATGATGGCGTAGACGCTCCCCAGGCTGATGCCGCTGATGAGGTAGGAGAGAAATTCCATAGAGAACACCTCTTTCTTTGTTGTTCCATGACAGAAATCGCGGCAGAGCGCGGCTCTGCCGCGATTTCCGCCATAGAGGGGACCGGCCCCGCCGGGAGCTTCCGCTCCCGGCGGTCCGGATAGGTTGTCTCAGTGCCGCAAAGGGGCAGCGGTCAGGGCGTGACGTACACGCCGTCCTTGATGACCACGGCCATGGGAGCCTTGGCCACCTGGCCGTCCTCGGCCCAGGTCATGCCCTGGCCGGTGAGGCCGTCCACGGAGAGGGAGGTCATGGCGGCGGTGACCGCCTCGCAGATGTCGGTGGAGCTCATGTCGGCGGTGCAGCCGGCGGCCTCCAGGGCGGCCTTGACGATATACACGCCGTCATAGGCGTCGGCGGCAAACTGGTTGGGCAGCTCACCGTAGGCATCCTGGTAGGTCTTGACGAAGTTCTGGGTCCGCTCATCCTCGGCGTCGGCGGAGAAGGGGGTCAGCAGCATGACGCCCTCGGCCAGGGAGGCGTCGAAGCCCTCCATGGTCAAAATGCCGTCCATGCCGTCCACGCCGAAGAAGGTGGGGGCATAGCCCATCTGGTTGGCCTGGGTCAGGATGACGGAGGCGGGCTGATAGTAGATGGGCAGGAACACCAGATCCGCGCCGGCGGACTGCACCGCGGTCAGCTGCACGGAGAAGTTGGTCTGGGTGTCGGTGGTGAAGGTCTCCTCATCGACGATGTTCACGCCCTTCACAGCCGCCTCAGCCGCAAAGGTGTCCCGGATGCCCTGGGAATAGGCGTTGTCGTTCTGATAGATCACCGCCACCTTGGCGTCGGGATAGTTCTCGGCAATATAGTCGGCGGAGGCAGTGCCCTGGTTGGGGTCGGTGAAGCAGACCTGGAACACGTTGTCACGGTTGGCGCCGGTGTTGGAATCGACAATGATGTCCACAGAGGAGCCGGAGGGAGTCAGCATGAAGGTGCGCTCCTCAAAGGCCTTGGCGGCCACGGCGATGGAGGCGCCGGTGGTGGTGGGGCCCACCAGAAGCTGCATACCCCAGTCCATCAGGTTGTTGTAGGCGTTGACAGAGGCCTCGCCGTCGCCCATATCGTCCTGGGACTGGACCTCGAAGCGGATGTCGCCGCCGGCGGCGTTGATCTCGTCCACGGCGATCTTGGCGCCGTTGGCCACGGCCTTGCCGTAGATGGCGTAGTCGCCGGTGAGAGGGCCGATGGTGCCGATTTTAAAGGCGGCCGCGCCGTCACCGTCGCCGCTGTTTCCGCCGGCATTGTCACTGCTGTTTCCGCCGGCATTGCCGCCGCCGCAGGCGGCCAGGCTGAGGACCATGACCATGGCCATCAGAGCTGCAAAGAGTTTCTTTTTCATCGTGTTCTTCTCCTTTTTTACTTGAGATATCATACAAAAAAGCGGCCCCGCCCCATGAGCGCAGCCGCTTTGCTGTATCAAACCGTTACCGGAATCCCCGCGCCCAGGGTGCGTCATTCACTTTTCCGCCAAGCAGTACGACTGCCAGTACCAGGCATACAGCCAGCACGGACAGGCCCGCGAAAATAATAATGGACGCCAGAATCATGGCGTCCAGAATGACCATAATGGCGCAGGAGAAAGCGGCGTTCGCACAGGAGGCGGACGCATGGCGGGACATCATCCGATTGTCATACATGGCGGCACAGGTCATGGTCCGGCTCCTTTCTGCGGAAACCCGCTGCTTGATTGCCTTTTATTTTAACGGCCTAAAGAGGGAAAGTCAAGGTGCAGATACGTGTCATATTTCATGGAATTCTCCGCGGAGATCCCTGTAAAACGCACAAAACTTACAAAAACGGGCTTTGACCCGTGCGTCCCGCCGCCCTTTGAAAAGGGCAGCGGAGACCGGGGAGAGGGCTGCCGGGCGGCCCGGTTTCCACACCCCGCGGCCCCCGAAAGGGCTGGCGGGACGGCTCCGCCGTCAATCGCGGCAGCGGCTTTGACAGCGGGCGCAGTCCCCGCAGCAGCCTCCCCGGTGGCGGCGGCAGGACCGCAGGGCCAGAATCAGCCACAGGCCGAGGCCGGCCAGGATGAGACATTCCAGCATGGAGGCGCCTCCTTTATGCCAACAAAAGGGCGATGCGGTAGACCAGCAGTGCGGCGACCCAGGCGATGACACACTGACTCAAAGCCACCCCCGCCGCCTGCCAGCCGGAGCGCAGCTCCCGCTTCACGGCGGAGATGGCGGCCACGCAGGGGGTGTAGAGCAGGGTGAACACCAGGAAGCTGACGGCGGAGACCGGGGTGAAGAGGCCGCCCAGGGCCGCGGCGGTGACACCGGAGCCGGAGCCGGTGAGGACCCCCAGAGTGGAGATGACGGACTCCTTGGCGATGAAGCCGGTGATGAGGGCGGTGGAGATCCGCCAGTCCCCGAAGCCCAGAGGGGCAAGGATGGGGGCGATCCACGCACCCACCGTGGCCAGCAGGCTCTTGGCGCTGTCGTCCACCAGGTTCAGCCGGGTATCAAAGGTCTGGAGGAACCAGACGATGATGGTGGCGAGAAAGATGATGGTGAAGGCCCGGGTGAGGAAGTCCTTGGCCTTGTCCCAGCACAGCTGCCCCACGCTCCGGGCGGAGGGGAAGCGGTAATTGGGCAGCTCCATGACGAAGGGGACGGGGTTGCCCCGGAAGGCCGTGGCCCCGAGGACCTTGGCGGCCAGGATGCCCGCCAGGATGCCGCCCAGATACAAGGCGATCATCACCAGGGCGGCATAACGGGGGAAGAAGGCGGCGGAGAACACGCCATAGATGGGGATCTTGGCGGAACAGCTCATGAAGGGCGTCAGCAGGATGGTCATCCGCCGGTCCCGCTCCGAGGCCAGGGTCCGGGTGGACATGATGGCGGGGACGGAGCAGCCGAAGCCGATCAGCATGGGCACGATGCTGCGGCCGGAGAGACCGATCTTTCGCAGCAGCTGGTCCATGAAGAAGGCAACCCTTGCCATGTAGCCGGTGTCCTCCAGAATGGAGAGGAAGAAGAACAGCACTACGATGATGGGCAGGAAGCTCAAAACGCTGCCCACCCCGGCGAACACGCCGTCGATCACCAGGCTCTGCACCACCGGATTCAGCCCGTATGCGGTCAGGGCGCTGTCCACGGCGGCGGTGAGGGCTTCGATCCCCGCCGCCAGCAGGTCGGAGAGGAAGGCGCCGATGACGTTGAAGGTCAGGTAGAAGATCCCCAGCATGATACCGAAAAAGAGGGGCAGGGCCAGGTATTTGTTGGTCACCACCCGGTCGATGGCCTCGCTGCGGCTCCGTTCCCGGGACTCCCGGCACTTGACCACCGTGTCCCGGCAGACCCGCTCGATGAAGTCATAGCGCATGTCCGCCAGGGCGGCGTTGCGGTCCATGCCGTGCTCCGCCTCCATCTCCTTCACGCTGTGCTCGATGAGCTCCAGCTCGTTCTGGTCCAGGGCCAGGCGGCGGCGGATGTCCTCGTCGTCCTCGATGAGCTTGGTGGCGGCGAAGCGGACCGGAAGCCCGGCGGCCTCGGCGTGGTCCTCGATCTGGTGGACCACCGCGTGGATGCAGCGGTGGACGGGACCGGGAGAGCAGAAGTCGTAGACCGTAGGCGTCCGGCGGTTCCGGGCCGTGGACACGGCCACCCGGATCAGCTCCTCCACGCCCTGGTTTTTTACGGCGGAGATGGGCACCACCGGAATGCCCAGGGCCTGGGACATGCCCTTGACATCAATGGTGCCGCCTCCGGCGGACACCTCGTCCATCATGTTCAGGGCCAGCACCATGGGGATCTGCAGCTCCATCAGCTGGAGCGTCAGATACAGGTTGCGCTCGATGTTGGTGGCGTCCACAATGTTGATGATGCCGTCGGGACGCTGGTTCAGGATGAAGTCCCGGGTGACAATCTCCTCCGGCGTGTAGGGCCGGATGGAGTAGATCCCCGGCAGGTCCGCCACGGTGCAGTCCTTCTGTCCCCGGATGAGACCGGACTTCTGGTCCACCGTGACCCCAGGGAAGTTGCCCACGTGCTGGTTGGAGCCGGTGAGCTGGTTGAAGAGGGTGGTCTTGCCGCAGTTCTGATTGCCGGCCAGCGCAAAGATCATACCCTCACCTCCACGGTGATGTTGCGGGCGTCCGCCTTCCGCAGGGACAGGGAGTAGCCCCGGACCCGCAGCTCGATGGGGTCGCCCAGGGGCGCCTGCTTTTCCACCCGCACGACAGTTTTGGGGATCAGACCCATGTCCAGAAGACGGCAGCGCAGGGCGCCGTCTCCGCCCACGGCGGTGATGACAGCCTCCTGGCCCAGGGGGAGCATATCCAGTGTCATAAACAGTACACCTCCGGAGTTTGTCTCTTCTAACAATGGTAATATACCACTGCCGGGGCCGGCCGTCAAACGCACATTTGCTGGAAAATAAAATCATGTTTTTGGTTAATTTGTGAAATTTCGCGGAAAGGCTGAAAAACCGGCGGGAGGGGGAGGGCGCTGCCTGCCGGGAGGGAGGCAGAGACCGCGGTGCGGCACTGCCGCATCGCGGTCTCGTTCTCTGTGCGGAGGTTCAGGGTTCCGGGACGGGCATCCGGGTCAGAACCCGCAGCGCCATCTCCGCGGCGAAGGCGGTTCGGAAGGGGAGATGATCCAGATAGATGAACTCCCCCTTTTGGTGGACGTGACCGCCGGTGACCCCCATACCGTCCAGAGTGGGACAGCCGGTGGAGGCTGTGAAATTTCCGTCGCTTCCGCCCCGGACGACGCCGGGAAACATCTGCACGCCCAGCTCCTCCCCCACGGCCATGGCCAGGTGCTGTAGGGCCCGGTTGCCAGGCAGATTCCTGTCAAAGGGCGGTTTTTCGATTCCGCCCCGCGTCTCGATGGAGACTTTGGGATTGAAGGGCTTCAGACAGCGGAAGAGGGCGTCGTACTCCTCTGCCAGCGCTCCGGTGGAATAGCGGGCGTCGATGGTGAGCTCCCCGTCTCCTGGTACCGTGGGCCATCCGGCGTTTCCGGAGCAGAGACAGGTGCAGCCCACGGTGACGGTTTCCGGCTCCGCGGTGGCGGGGTTCGGGCGGTCGAAGCGGGTGAGGTTCTCCAGATAGACGGCCTGCCTGGCAAGCTCGATCAGACCGCTCTCCGCCTTGGTGGGGTCCAGGCCCGAGTGGTAGGGGACGCCGTGAGCGGAGAAGGTGTAGTTCCCCCGGCCGAAACGGCCGCACTTCAGGCCCCGGATGGGGTCGCTCTCCACGCCCACACTGCTCTCCATGATGAAGGCTGCCTGGCTTTGGGCCGCCAGGAACTTGTACAGGGGGCTGGAGCCGTAGCTGCCGGCCTCCTCGTCGGAGCTGAGAAAGAAGACGATCCGCTTGCCCTCCGGCATCAGGGAGAGGTCCTGGAGGGCCTTGACGATCCAATAGACCATCACGTCTCCGCCCTTCATGTCCAGGATGCCGGGCCCCACGGCGTGGCCGCCGTCGATCTTCCACGGGTCCGGCCCGAAAGTCCCCTTGTTGTGGACCGTGTCATAGTGGCCGCCGAAGAGCAGCTGCCCGGAGCGCCCGCCCACGGCGGCGTCCCAGCGGGGACCGGGGCTGTCGGGCTTCGCTGTCTCCAGCCAGGCGGAGAGGGCCTCCGCCGCCCGGCCCGCCTCGTACCCGTACTCCATCAGGAGGTGGCCGCCGAAGCGGGGGTCCAGGCTCCTGACCGGGGTGACATGGAAGCCGATGCTGCGGAAGAGCTCCGCAAAATAGTCCCGGCAGGCCGCAAGATCCTTGGACTCTCCCTGGGTGGGGCTCTCCAGCCGGACCGCGCCCTCCAGGGTGTTCAGAAACTCTTTTTGATGCTGCTCCATATATTGGAGGAGCTGTCTGGAACGTGTCATCATGGTCCCTCCCTTACCATCCGGCCATCTGTGCGCCGACGACAAAGAGGAGAGAGACCGCCGTTGTTACCAGGAAATAGGGCATGATCCGCTTGATATATTTTCCATAGGGAACCTTGGCGATGCCCAGGCACGCCATCATGGCACCGGCGGTGGGGACGATGATGTTGGAGATGCCGTCTCCCAGCTTGTAGGCCTCGACGGCCACCTGCCGGGTAATGCCGGTCAGATCGGCGATGGGCACCATGATGGGCATTACCGCCACTGCCTGGCCGGAGCCGGAGGAGATCAGGAGGTTGAAGCACAGATTGAACAGGAACATGACGCCGGCGCCGATGACACTGCCCACCGCCGCAATGGGCATGGTCAGATAGTACACCACAGAGTCGATGATGCCGCCGTCGGTCATCACAACGGAGAGCGCCCGGGCCATGCCCACAATGAAGGCGCCGCTGGCAATGCCGGAGAGCCCTTTGGCAAAGGACTTGGCCGTTCCGTTGATGCCGAGGCCGCCCAGAAGTCCGCCGAAAACCGCCATGAAAAAGAAGATGGTGGTCAGCTCGGTGGTGGACATCTTCTTTACGGTGGCGCCGTAGATCAGCCATGCGAAACCGGCAATCAAGACAATGCCCGCCAGAATTTGATGGGTGGTCAGCTTGTTGCTGTGCAGTACGGACTCGTCAATTCTGTCGTCCTCTGCATCAAAGGGGGCGATGGAACGGGTGGGGTCGTTTTTGATGGAGCGCATGTAGCGGATGATGAATACGCAGTAGATCAGGAAAAATACGACATGCTCCGTGATGCGCAGTGCCATCCCGGAGAACTGGGGCAGCTCTGCGATTTCCTGGGCGATACTGGTGGTAAAGATGCTGACCTCGCCGGCGGAGAAGCCGGAATTGACAGCCAGATAGGAGAGGGCGAAGGCCAGGAAACGGTCATAGCCCAGCCGTTTGGAAAAGGCCAGCGCAATGGGGACAATGGCGATATTTGCCGTGGAGAAGGTGCCTGTACAGCCCATCACAGAGAGAATCAGGGAGACCAGAATGACAATGGCCTCTTCCTTGCCCTGGAGCTTCCCCATGGAGTTGGTCAGTACCTGGTCAATGACGCCGGTATCCTCGATGACCTTGATGGCAGCGCCCACCATGAATACTAGGAAGATGGTGGCAGCCGCCTGACTCCAGCCCTTGGAGACACTGTTAAACAGCCCGAAAATCCCGACAGGGGTGCTCTCCTGCACCTGATAGGAGTCCGCCACGACCACGGTTCTGCCGTCAATGGTCTCCCGTTCATAGGAGCCGGCGGGAATGATGTAGGTCAAAAGCGCCACCACAATGCACATGGCGAACAAAAGGACATACACGTGGACGATTTCTTTTTTCTTCTCAGGACGCAGGGTCTTGGGATCAGAATGATTCATTTGATTCACCTCTCTTAAATTTTCTGGATTGCCGCTTCTTCTCATGCTCTGAAACTGCCGCTGTCTGCTGCGAAAAGGGCTTAGTGCCGCCCCAGCTCCCGGACCTTGGCGGCGATGGCGTCGCCCATCTCGGAGGTGCCTGCGGCGCCGCCCATGTCCCTGGTGCGCACCTGCCCCTCCCGCAGGACCTCTGTGACCGCCTGTTCCACCAGGCCGCCCAGCGCGCCCTGGCCGATGTTCTCCAGCAGCAGGCCGCCGGAGAGAATGGTGGCGATGGGGTTGATGACGTTCAGACCCCTGTATTTCGGCGCGGAGCCATGGATCGGCTCAAACATGGAGACGCCCTGTGGGTTGATGTTGCCGCCTGCGGCAAAGCCCAGGCCTCCTGTGATCTCCGCTCCCAGATCCGTAATGATGTCCCCGAAGAGGTTGGGGGCCACCACGACGCCGTAATCCTCCGGATTTTTGACAAACCACATGGTGGCGGCATCCACGAAATTGTAGGCGGCCTCGATCTCCGGATAGTCCTGAGAGACCTCCGCGAAGACCTCCCGCCAGAGCCCGTAGATGTGGGGCAGGACGTTGACCTTGTCTACGGAGGTCACCTTCCTTTTCCCCTTGGCCCGGGCCAGCTCAAAGGAGTAGCGGATGACCCGCTCCGCGCCCTTGCGGGTAATGAGGCCCATGGTGATGGCGTAGTCCTCCGCCGCGCCCAGGCGGCTGTCAATGCAGACGTTGGCCTGATAGCGGCTGCGTTCCATGGTGAGGACGCAGGACTGGCGCTGGGCCGGGTCCCCGTTGGTGCGGAAGAGGGCCCCCATTCCGTTGTAGAAGTCCTCCGTATTCTCCCGAATGACGTAGAAGTCGATGTTCCGCTCCCCCCGCAGCGGGGTTTCCACGTTGGGATAGAGCTTGATGGGCCGGAGGTTGATGTACTGATCCAAGGCAAAGCGGATTTTCAGAATCAGCCCCACCTCCAGAACGCCCGGGGCCACCCGGGGATCGCCTGCCGCGCCGAAGTAAATGGCGTCGCTGTCCCGGAACTCCGCAAGGGCGGAATCCGGCAGCACCTCCCCCGTCTTCAGATAGTGCTCTGCGCCGTAGGGGTAGGGATTCAGCTTCAGGGAGATACCGCCCACCTCTGCCGCAGCCTGGAGCACCTTGGCCCCCTCCCGGATGATCTCCGGCCCAACACCGTCACCCTCCAGAACTGCAATTTGATATTGCTGCATTGTTACACCTCCTGCATTCTGTATTACTTCAATTTTTGTTTATATACTAAATTTAATTTAAACCATATTTCATTTTTTGTCAATATATTGGGAAAAACTTTTTGGAGAAGATTTTTCGGCGGGCAGGAAAAAGACCGCCGCAGCCTCAAAAGGGCCGGGCGGTCGGAAGGGGGACACTCAGTGAATTGGCGGGGTGAAGCACATCAACGCCTCCGCGGTGGTGTTGCCGGGATTGTACACGTTGTGGGGGATATTCCGGCGGAAATAGATGCTGTCGCCCTCGTAGAGCTGGTAGCGCTCGTCCACACAGTCCACCAGCAGGACTCCGGAGAGGACCGTGATGCACTCCTCCGCCGTGTGGCGGACGTGATCCTCGCTGCTCCAGCTTTTCGCGTTCAGCCGCAGCAGGATGAGCTCCATCTTGGGCATCTCTGTGAGGCCGGTGGGGGAGAGATACTCATAGACCACGCTGCTGTCCGGCAGGGTCAGGTGTCTGCGCTGGTCTGCGCGGATAACTTGTGTCTGCGGAACCTCGTCATCCAGGAACATGTAGAGCGGCGTCTGAAGCGCAGCTGCAATTTTGCGCAGGGAGGAGATCGAGGGCTCCGTCAGATTCCGCTCCACCTGGGAGATATAGCTGGCGGTCAGCCCGCTGGCGGAGGCCAGCTGGTTCAGGGTGAATTCCGATTTCTTCCGAATTTCTCGGATCTTGTCGCCTAGCATAGACGTCCTCCTTGTTCTGCCGTTTCTTCTGCGGCGAGGTGTACGGTTTTCTTCATTTTATCAGATTGGAGGACGCTTGGCAACACCTGCGAAATCCGCAGATTTTTAGTGAAGCGGGGTCGGAGAGGGGATGGTTTCCATGTCATTCAGTTCAGCCAGAAAAGGCCCTCTCAGGCCGGCCTGCGGCAAGATGTTCCCTAAAAGGGAGCGCAAAGGGGAGCAATCCTTCTCGCCTCTCCCTTTGGGAGAGGTGGCACGGCAAAGCTGTGACGGAGAGGGTCTTCCTCAGAGCTGAACTTTATGACATTAGGGATGGTTCCCCCTTTTTTTATAACTGCCGGGATTACAACGGCTGCTTCCCGTGGGGCGCTGGACGCTCCAGCTCCGCCCGGAGCTTTTCCAGAGCCCGTTTCTCGATACGGGACACATAGCTCCGGGAGATGCCGAAGGAGGAGGCCACTTCCCGCTGGGTCAGGGGCACAGTCCCTCCCAGACCGTACCGCAGGCGGATGATCTCCGACTCCCGGGTGCTCAGGCAGCTCTGCACCAGCCCCCGCAGGCGCAGGGCGTTGTCCCGGTCGTGGAGATCCTCCAGCATGGTATCATCCACGCCCACCACATCCATCAGCTGCAGGGCGTTGCCCTCTTTGTCCGTGTCAATGGACTCGGAGAGGGAGACCTCCCCCTGGAGCTTCTTCTGGCCCCGAAAGTACATGAGGATTTCATTTTCAATACACCGCGCCGCATAGGTGGCCAGCCGGGCGCCCTTGTTGGGGTCAAAGCTGGAGATGCCCTTGATGAGACCGATGGTGCCGATGGAGATCAGGTCGTCCTGGTCGGCGTTTTGGGTGTAGTATTTCTTGGACGGGTGAAGCAAAGGGAGGAATTCGCCCGGTCAAAAGCGGCCTCCCACGGGCCGCCGAATTTCAGATGGATGTCCAGGTGGACCTTCTCTTTGGTGCTGTTCTTTTTAACCACGATTTTGTCCAGGATCGTGGTGACCAGGGCGGAGTTAATACCGTTTTGGAAAGTCAGCTCCCGCTCCAGGGCGGTGCGGATTTCCTCCAGCTGTTCCACTGTTCGTTGTCCTTTTTTCGCTTCCGCCCGGAGGGCTTCCAGGCGTTCCTCCAGGGCCAGGGCCTGTTGGTTGAATCCGTCGTTGCGCTGTTTAAATTCTGCCATGGTGATGACACCCTCGATGCTCATTTCCAAGAGGCGGTCTTTTTTTGCCTGGATGGCGGACAGGTCTTCCTCGGTTCGTCGAATGTCCTGAGCGTAGTCATGCTCGTCGGGGACGGACTGGAGGACGGCCACTACCGCATCGATGATAGCCTGTTTGTTCTGTGCCAGCTCGTTGAAGATGTTCGCCATGATCCGGTCCAGCTCCGCCGTCCGCAGTTGGGGCGCGGAGCAGGCCGCCCGGCCCTTGTCCCGGTAGACCCGGCACTGCCAGACCTCCTGGTTCCCTTTGGAACTTTTCAGAACCTGCCGGTGGAAGCTGGTCCCGTGCTCCTCGCAGACGATTTTCCCGCTGTAGGGGTAGCGGTTGTGGAACTCTGCCCCGCTCTGATGTTGCCTCATCTGCTGACTGCGGCGCTTGTATAGGGCATTGGCCCGGTCCCACAATTCCTCGGATACAATTGCCGGGATGGACGGGTCCGGGTACAGGACCCACTCGTCTTCATCCAGGAAGATTTTCCGTTTGCTGCGGTAGTCCACGGTTTGACTCTTGTTGGCGCAGTACCATCCCTTGTATTTGGGGTTGCAAAGGATGTGTCGAATCGTCAGCACATTGAAGGTATTGCCCTTCCGGCTGGTGAAACCCTCATCATACAGCACCTGCGAAATACGGCGGATGCCCATCTGCTGATTGGCATAGAGGTCGAAAATCCGCCGTATTACCTGTGCCTCCGCCTCATTGATGGTGAGGATACAGTCCTTTTTGTCATACCCCCACAATTTGTCGTTTCCCAGCACGTGACCGTTTTTAATGGCTTGCCGGAAGCCGAATTTCAGCCGTTCCGACAGCTTCCGCACTTCGTCCTGGGCGACACCCGCCATGACCACCAGCCGGAATTCGCTGTCGCTGTCCAGGGTGTTGATGTTGTCGTTTTGGAACAGCACCCCCACATCGTGCTCCAGCAGCTCCTGAGTGTATTGAATGCTGTCCAGGGTGGAACGGGAAAAGCGGGAGATCTCCTTCGTGATGATGAAGTCAAACCGCCCCGCTTTGGCGTCCGCGATCATCCGTAAGAAGCTGTCCCGCTTTTTCGTACTGGTGCCGGAAATGCCCTCGTCCACATAGCCTTGGACGTAGGTCCAATTCCGCTTTTCCTGGATAAATTGTGTGTAATATTGTACCTGATTTTCCAGACTGTTGAGCTGTTCATCCTTGTCGGTGGAAACCCGGGCGTAGAAGGTTACCCGGAGGGGCAGGTTAAAGATGGTCTTACCGTTCCGCATTTCATTGCGTATCCTGAGCACATTCATGTCCGCTCGCCTCCTTTGTCAAGCACACAGGATACTGGAAAAGCTCCGGGAAGTCTATCACAGAATGTACCAAATCCACGGCCTTGGAATAGGTGAAATCGGATATCAGGCCAAGGGTACGGATATGATCCAGCAGGACGCTGACCAGTTCTCGCTGTGCGCTTTCCAAATTGCATCACCTCAGTTCATGGATATGTTTGGAGGACAAAAAAATGCCGGACGGATTTTCTCCGTCCGGCATTTGCTGAAATATTATAGAACAGGAAGTTCGTTGACCGGCGGCAGGCAGCTGTGCCCCCGGCAGACATAGAATGTCGCCTTTCCGTTTTTCAAAAGGTAATCTCCTCCCGGCTCCCGCAGAACCACAGCCGCCTCCGCCGGGAGTCCCAGGGGGAGGTGCTCCGCCTCCGGTTTCCCCGACAGCACTACGGTCACCTTGGGCGGCGGGTCGCGGTCATCCAGGAGCGCCAGCAGGAACATGGCGTAACCGGCGGGATACTGCTTCGCGTCCGCCGCCAGGAAGTCCAGCTGCCGCTCCGCCAGGAGGCCATAGCGCTCCTCGGAGACGAGCTGGCTGAGCCGCACCAGGTTCCAGGCCATCAGGGAGTTCCCGCTGGGCATTGCCCCGTCATAGGTCTCTTTGGGCCGAAGGATCAGGGACTCGTGATCCTCGCTGTAGAGATAAAAGCCACCATGTTCCCGGTCCTGGAATTGCTCACAGGCATCCCGGCAGAGCTCCTCCGCCCGTGTCAGATACGTTTGCTCCAGCGTGGCCCCGTACAGCGCCAGCTGGGCGAAGACACAGGCAGCGTAGTCATCCAGGAACCCCTTTTCTCCCCGCCGCCCGGCCCGGAAGCTGACATGGAGCGTACCTCCATTACAGAGATGTTCCCGGAGGAACCGGTCCGCCCGTTTCGCGGCGTCCAGATATTTCCGTTCTCCGCCGGCCTGATACAGGCGGCACAGCGCCGCAATCATCAGACCGTTCCAGGCAGTTAAAATCTTGTCGTCCAGGCGGAGGGCACAGCGGCTTTTGCGGTACTCATATACGGTTTCCAGTAGGCCGTCAAAAGCCCGGTCCGCCGGATCGCTGTGCAGGAGATTGGGGATGTTTTTTCCCTCAAAATTCCCAGAGTCCGTGATATCAAAGTACCGGTTGAACGCCTCACCATGCTCCGGGCCGAGAAGGCGTACCAACTCCTCCGGCGTAAAGAGATAATATTTCCCTTCCTCGCCGTCGCTGTCGGCGTCCTGGGCGCTGTAAAAGCCGCCCTCGGTTGCGGTCATCTCCCGCAGGACAAACTCCGCGGTCCGTTCCGCCGCCAGCAGATACAACTTCTTTCGGGTGATGCCATACGCCTCGCAGTACGCCAGAATCAGTAGGGCGTTGTCGTACAGCATTTTTTCAAAGTGGGGGACGAGAAACCGCTTGTCGGTGGAGTAGCGGCAGAAGCCCCCGCCGATGTGGTCGAACAGTCCGCCCCGGACCATCTGCGTCAGCGTCCGCTCCGCCATCTCCAGGCAATCCCGGTCTCCCCGCCTCCGATGGTACGCCAGGAGGAACAGAAGATTGTGGGGGGAAGGAAATTTGGGCGCACCGCCGAAGCCGCCGTTTTCCAGGTCAAACAGCTGCTTGTAGAGCCCGACGGCCTCCTCCAGCAGCTCCGGCTCCGCCTTGGCGTCCGCTGTGCTTGGGTGGTTCAGCAGGTCTACGATTTGCTCAGCCGGACCCAGCAGCGCGGAACGGTCCCGCTCCCACTTTTCGTGGATCAGCGCCAGCAGCTCCCGGAAGCTCACCAGATTGCCCCGGCGGCGTTTGGGGAAGTAGGTTCCGGCGAAAAAGGGCCGCTTTTCCGGCGTCAGGAAGATGCTGGCGGGCCAGCCGCCGCTGCCGGTGAACGCCTGGCAGACGGCCATATAGACGCTGTCCACGTCGGGCCGCTCCTCCCGGTCCACCTTGACGGAGACAAACCAGCGGTTCAGCAGGTCCGCCGTCTCTGGGTCCTCGAAGCTCTCATGGGCCATGACGTGGCACCAGTGACAGGCGCTGTAGCCGATGCTGAGGAAGACGGGCTTGTTCTCCTCCCGGGCCCGGCGGAACGCCTCCTCGCCCCAGGGATACCAGTCCACGGGGTTCTCCGCGTGCTGGAGGAGGTAAGGTCTGGTTTCATATTGCAAATGGTTCGGCACAGGTTCACATCCTTTTTGTGTTTAGGATGACTGTGATTCTGCGGAATTATACCCGGGACGGCCTGTGAAATACAGGCATCCCTGCGGGCAGGCGTCCGCGCACTTTCCGCAGCGGATGCACTCCGGGGAGCGGGAAATCTCCTGTACGGAAAGCGCCATCGGGCAGGCCCTCTCACAGGCCCCACAGGAGACGCACCGCTCCCGCTCCCAGTGAATCTGCACGAGGCTGAACCGGTTGAACCAGCCGTAAATCGCCCCCAGGGGGCACAGGTACTGGCAGAAGGGGCGGAACATCTTCACAGAGAGTAGGACGATTGCAAACAGGATACCCAGCTTCCAGAGGAACAGCCCGTCGGCCTGATTCCGCAAAGCCTCGTTTGTACCGAGAAGAGGAAGCGCCCCCAGCAGGGTGCCGGAGGGGCAAAGATACTTGCAGAAGGCCGGGATTTTGGCAAAGCCCCCGAACAAAAACATGGAACCAACGCACACCAGCAGAACCAGCACCACATATTTTCCGTATTTCAGGACGCGGTGACCGGGCAGGCGCTTTTTCTTTTTGAAGAGGGGAATCTTATGGAGAAGGTCCTGCACCAGCCCGAAGGGGCACAGCCAGCCGCAGACGAAGCGCCCCAACACGCTTCCGAAGACAAAGAAAAAGCCCAGGGCGGCAAAGGGAACCTGAAAACCCCGCTGATTCAACAGCGCCTGTAAGGCCCCGATGGGGCAGGAAGCCACGGCTCCGGGGCAGGAGTAGCAGTTCAGGCCCGGCACACAGGCGTATTTCAGCGCGCCCCGGTAAATCTTCCCGTTTAAAAAGCCATACAGGTATCCGTTGGTCACGATGGTAAACAGCAGCTGTACGGTCAGTCGAATTTTGTTCCTCATTGCTCACCCAATCCCGATGCACTCCAGGCAGATCATGACCGCCTTCTGCCAGATCACGGACAGCTGGCCTTGAACGGCTCCAATGGCCAGGAGGACCGCCCCGGCCAGAACGCCCCATGCCCAGGCACGGACGTTATGATTCTTCCAGAAGCTCATGAATCAGTTCCTCCCAATCCGATTTTTCCGCGGAGCCGACCACGCCGCCCAGATAGGCCCCCTCCTGGTCAAAAAAGAAGGTAGTGGGCACGGCGCTCACACTGGACAGAAGCGCATGGTCGATGGAGTCGTTGGCCAGCAGGTGGGTATAATTCGCGCCGGTCTCCTGGACCAGGCTCTCTACAAGCGTCTGGTCGTCTCCCTCCCGCACGTCGCTGACAATGCCGATGAGCTGGAACTCCGACCCGTCGTGCTCCGCCGCCAGCTCCCCCAGTCCTGGCATCTCGTTCAGGCAGGGATTGCAGTAGGTGGCCCAGACATTGACCATGGTGAGCTTGGATTGGGAGAAGATTTCTTGAGAAACCGGATTCCCCTCCAGATCGGTTCCCTCGAAGGTGATATAAATGGGCTCGGTTTCTTCTCCTGAAGATGAATCCTCTGGGGCGGGAGCTTCCTGGGGCTCGCCGGCCGGTTCCGTTTCCGGCGCGGTCCCGGTCGGCGGCTCGCCGCCGGCCCCACCGCAGCCGCATAACAAGACCAGCGACAGGAGCAGAAGCCCGAAAAGTATCTTGTGCCGTTTGTTCATGTCTGTTCCTCCGTTTTTACAACTTTTTTTGTCTTGTAAGAATACACGTTTCAACCCGGTCCGTGATGATGCCCCGGTCCCGCTGGGGATAGTAGTCCAGAGCTGGCCGCAGGACCTCCCGGACGTAATCCGCCGTCATCTTCGGTATCGCCAGCTGTGGTCCGTACAGACTGCGAGCGGCGTTCATCTGCCGGGTGAAGGTGGTGTTGAAGGGCCTGGCCCGCAAAGCGGAGATTAGAGCTGGCGGCGAGATGACCATAGGGGACAGCTGGGTGTTGGAGAGGAGCCCCGCACCGTTGTCGAAGATTGGGCAATAGTCGTATTGACCATCGTGCTCAATGACCGCAATGTTATTCAAATGCCGGTCATCGTTGCAGAACAGGGCATCAATCTCAAAAAGCAGGGTTAAATATTGGGGAAAAAGCTCCAGGCTCGTGATATCCGCCGTCGCCTCCGCCAGATAAGCAATGCGCTTTTTGTCGCTGGGAAGGCGCGTCAGCTTTTCCCGCAAAGGTTTTCCCAAGTGGCTGGACAACAGACGGTTGACGGTGATGAGGGACTGGTCGGGCTGCAGAAAGTTTTTGCTGGAGCAGCCTGTGCGTTCTCGCCCGTGGACTTGGAGCCGTTCCATCCGATAACGTACAAACGTAAATGGGGTGTCAGCTTCAAGATTGCTCCGCTCCAGGAACATGGAAACAACGGTTTCCGCCAATGCTTCATAGCCAAACTGGTCCAGCTTGTACCAGCAGTTTGACACTTGGTCATACCACTTCTCCTGATTCCCTTTCGAGGAGGTCTCTGCGATTTTTTCATCCGTCACCAGCCGAATCGTCATTTTAGAACCTCCATGGACAACCACTGTTGGTCCTCTGCCATATGTCCGCCTGTCTTCTCAATAATGGCTAAGGGGTCGTAAGTGTCCAATCCCAGTGCCTCCAAATACTCCCGCAGTCCGGCTCGCTGCCGGGGGATGCAGCGCTCCTCAAGAAAGCGCTGGAAGTCCTCCCAAGAGGGAAGTGAATTCTTTCCGAATGCGGTCTTTATGGGAGGGACCGCCTGATTTTCCGCCATTACGGATCGCTCGGTGAAGTCCGCGTAGATTGTGGAGCAGAGTACATCTCCATCGTAGAGCCGCAGGACGCGGACCTCGTGCCCCTGCGCCAGTTGCCGCGACGCAAATTCCGGGCCGCTGAGGCGGCAGGACAGCGTGATCGTTGCCCCGTCAAAGGCCAGCTCCAACTCCCGATGCTCCCGGTTGATTCCTATCTCCTCCACCCATGAAGTGGGCAAGGTGACCTTGCAGGTTTTCGAGCCGCTGGAGGCCGTCCCCCCAGCGGAGCTGATGTTGACCTTTGCAATACGCCGTTCCATTTCCTCACCTCTATCCCTATGATAACATATTCGGTACGAATATACAAGAATAAAGCGAACATATTTGGACAGTCCTTCTGCACCCGTCCAAATATGTTCGCTGACTGCTCCTGCTGTCAAAAAGACTGTTCTAGCGAAGTGCCACCCTTGAAGGTGATATGCAGGCGGCCTGTGTTCTCTACCGTGACCTTCTCCAGGACACAGCGGGCGATACCGTCATGATAGCGCTCCAATTGACATGGAAGCTGGTTAGCTGATTGCGGAAGTTTACGGCGTTTTTCCAGGAGTTTGCGGAATGGTTCCGCGCTGTGATCCCAGTTCCGGTTGTCCGCATATTGTACGATCAAATCAACGATATTGGCGTCCATCTGCTTTTGCTGTGAGACAAGGGCCTGCCTTCGTTCAGTGATACCCAGTTTCTCGAAAGGGGCAAGAAGGTATTCCTGTTGATGGAGCATCTCATTGATTCCAGCCACTAAGGCCCGGTGCAGGTCAATTTCATTAATAGTCGGAGAATCGGCGCAGACTTTTGTCCCATTTTTGAGCCTATTCTGACAGCGCCACACAATACGAGTTTTGCCATTTCGCTTCCATGTGCAGCGGCGATAGGGGGCACCGCATATTCCGCAAAATAGCACTCCGGACAATGCGTATTTACTGGAATAGATTTTCTTTTCCAGGAGAGGCTCAGGAGTCTCTTCCGTGCCCCTTGCCGCAGTACGTCGGGCCATCTCTTTCTGGACAAGTGAAAAGACCTCCCGAGAAATGATGGCGGGATGACAGTTTTTCACCAGATATTGTGGAAGTTCTCCTCGATTTATCTTTTGGCGTTTTGAAATGGGATCGGTAGTATAGGTTTTCTGGAGCAATGCGTCTCCGGTATACTTTTCATTTTTGAGAATGTTTTGAATCGAAGGGACGGACCACTCCGTCAGCCCCGTTTTTGTAGAAATCTTTTCTTCTTCAAGCATGTGCTTGATTGCTTTGAGGCTGTAGCCCGCTAAGTACGCATCAAAAACCCTCCTGACGATGGCGGCCTCTTCCGGCACGATTTCCGGCTTTCCATCTTCACCCTTTCGGTACCCCAGCCAGCGCTTGTATTGGTATCGGACCTTGCCGTCTCGAAATGCGGCACGGACACCCCATTTGACCCGGCTGCTGGTGGCTTCACTTTCAGCCTGTGAGTTTGCTCCGAGCATAGCCAGGAAAAACTCACTGTCCATTTGAGAGGTATCCAGCCGTTCGGTCTCAAATATCACGGGGATTTGCAGGCCCTTCAGCAACCGGACATAGTGCAGGCAATCCTCGGTATTCCTGGCAAAACGGGAGATGGACTTGGTCAGAATTAGATCAATCTTCCCTTTTTTGCACCAACGGATCATCCGCTGAAACTCTGTGCGGTTGTCCACGGAGGTTCCAGAAATCGCTTCGTCCGCAAAAATATCGGCAAGAACCTAATCTGGATTGGACTCGATCTTATCAAGATAATATGCCCTCTGTGCCTGATAGCTGTTCTGCTGGGCTTCTTGATTAGTGGAGACACGGCAATATGCTGCTACACGCAGCTTTTCAGTTCGAGCCTGGGCTTCGGCGATTCTTGCGGGAATTTCAATAATCTCTCTTTGATTACTCATGCTGAGTCCCCCAGCGTTGATGTGTTGCTAAAAATGACTGGATCAATATGTAATGAAACTCCGGGTGAAGCCAGGCGCAAAAGGCGCAAGCGATCTCCGGGTGTGCATAGGTGCCTCCATTCTTTCCCTGCTTAGACTGCAGACCGATGGCGTTTGTAGCTTCGATCCATTTTTTCGCGGTGAGGGTCAGGGAGGGGCTTTTCAGTTCCTCCAGGAGCGCTTCATAGCCTGCCGTGTTAAAGTCCGGGTTGTTTTTTACCTCCCAGTAGTGCAGAAGGGCAATTGTATTTCCATCGCGCAGCCAACTCTGCACCGCATACCCCGGCGCATTTTCAAACACTTTTTTGGCTTCCGCTGTTAATGACATATAGATGGTCTCTTTCCCGGCAAAAGGCTGCTCCGGCTGCTCAGATATGGATGGACTGGCAGGTCGAGGAATCCCGGTTTCTGCGTCCAGTTGATAGCGGTCATACAGCATTTCGTCATACCGTGCAAATTCCAAGTCAGAGATAACGCCCTGGTTCAAGAGGTCCTTTAAAATCACTTCTTTGGAGAAAATATAGGAGACTTGATTTTTTGTCCGTTGTTCGTCGCTCATGGAAGGTTTACCTCCGCAAATCATATTAACCCCATTATAGATGATTTCAGCGGTATTGAAAAGCGGCTACGGTCAAATATTTCATATTTGTGGAGTTTAAAAAGCACTCTTGTTTGGAATTCGACGTATTGAGTGGAGTTCACTACACGAGCTGTCCGTTAAAACATCTGAATCAATGCATAAAATTTGTATAATATGACGGAAATCTCTGCAAAAAAAGCAGAACTCCACGGATTTGTGGAGTTCTGGAGCGGAAATAAATATAATGTCATACATTGCGTGACTATTGTATTAGTTAAAGGATGCGTTTTTTGAATTTAAACTCTGCGAACGTATGTATACCTGTTGTTACTAGTATATAATTATTGTTTACTCCTTCTTTAACCAGAATTTTATTAAAATTATTGTCCATAAATCATTTTGATGTGTATCTAAATACTTGCTAAGTGCGATTTTATATTGATGGGCATGCTTTAAACGATTAAAATGTTTTTCCGGAATCTGAGGGAGGTCATTCAAAGAAGAGAAATGACTATTTATATATTCTAATATTTCAGCATCACTTGCCCCTACCTCTTGCCATGCTGCGATTTTAGAAGTAATTTCTATTTTTGCTTGTGCATACATCTTTCCAGCAAGTTGATATTTTTCGTATAATTGTTTGTGACTCAGGCCTTGCTTTACTAAAGTAAAGGATAATAGAAAAATCGAAGTAAATCCTATTATCAAGGTAGAGGATTCTTCTGATATATGAAAAAATTTATTATAGTCTAAAAAAGTTACTCCGCATAATATAATGGAGACAATAATTTCAACAGCATCCTCAATTATGTACTTCCGTTTATATTCGTCACTTAATTTGAAGTGCATAGATGCAGTTTGATCGAATACTCGTCTTTTGTTTTTTGCCAGTTCTATTGCTGTACTATTGCCCATTTTTTATACCCCATTAAATAATTTTTTTGTGACAGCAACGGCTTCTGAACCAGAAAAACGATTGGCTATATCTTTAATGCATGAGGATGCTCTTTGACGATCTATACTGTTCTTTATGCCTAAATAATCATCAATTACTCCAGATTGACCTGTTACATCATTTATCGGAGTTAAAATGCGTTTAGCAGAATAATCCAACAAATGTTTTGTCATATCGTAGAGGGTATGTCTGCCATTATATACTGAAAATGCATCTACAGCTAAAGCTTCTACGTGATATCCAGATAGTTGATATCTTTCGGGAAGACCACTGAATAAATTCTTTGCTAGTTTTATAGCAGGCACAACTTTATTTCCATTACATTGATTTGTTTCAGTCAGTCTACGAGTAAAAGCGGATGTATTGATTGGTTTTGTCCATGCGGTGCCATCTCTATTTGCGATTTGCATTTTTCCATTTGTCTGTAAGGCGGGTAGAAGTTGAACTTCATAATCTGAAAATTTTACAGTAACAGCAAGGGTACCTTTTATAATTTCTGTACGCGGAAACCTTTTTGTTAACATGTCATAAAAATAATTTTGGAGTTTATCAGGACTGATATCTTTATATTTAGCTTTATCCAATATGACAAGAGCGTCTACATCACTGGTTCCTTCAATAAAAGTTTTCTTCGAAATAGCCCCTCCAAATAATATTTTTTCTAATCCCTCAATTTCTTTTCCAAGAACCTTTTCGATTTCCCTTAGATGTGTTTGTATCGCATCAACATCGCGATTATTGAAATCCTTTAGTAACTCTTCAAGAAATTCGTTGATCTCAATTTCGCGCTGTGAGGATTGTGCTCCCGCTGAACTTAATGATAAATCTGCATTAATGTTTATTGATCTATAGCCAGGAAATCCACCGCCACCACCCATGCTTATACCTCCAATTCTCGCAAAAGATCTTGTATGTAAATACAGCTTTTTTTTCTAAGTAATTTTTTTAAAGTTATTGCGTATTCCGTCCTTTTACCAGCAATAGTCGACAATGTGTTACTTATCTCTTGCATATATGCAAGGTTATCGAGCATCATCAAGTACTTATTTTCAAATTCACTAGATGACACTATATATTTTTCTGGCGTAAACAATGTCGAGTTATTCCAATATCTTGTTCGTTGCCAAGACAGACCATCAAAAATGTCTGCACCAGCATAGTAAAATAATTTTACGAAGTTGGGTTCCAGTCCACCAAAAATATGAACATATCCATTCCATCCGCATCCGTCCAGTTGCTGCCGAATGTCTATTATATTCAATAAACGTTCTCTTAAAGAGAGTCCTAATTCTTTTTCTGTAAATCCTAATATTGAAAACTGAGTCAATTGTTCTCTGTGTTGTTTCAATTCTTTAAGTAAATCATCAATTCCAAAATCTATTTTGATTATAAAATTTGTAAATGCGGTTGGAAAATCTTTTTTCAAATCCAATGCCGCATGTAACTGCTGTTTAAAGGCTCCTTTGCCATCAAATGCTGATAAAATTATGTTTGAATTTTCAAACTTAGGACAGGCTACAATTCTTTCATACACAGTTTCCATTTTCTTGTAGTCCCACGGAAGAACCTTATAATTGTATTTATTTCGCTCGCTCAGATCAAAAGAGTCATTTGTTTCATAGCCTCCGCTATCAATAAACAGGTGCTCTGTATAGGGCCAATCTGATGGTTCCCGAGGCATAAATCCATAGTAGATGTCATAAGCGCTAAGCAAATAAGATTTTGATATCCGAATATCCAACGCTTGAGCCAAATCATAGTTATCTGAAATATATTGTCCCTCTTCATTAAGAATAAATAAATTTCCTTTACTAGAAAAAGAGGGGATCAATAGTGGAACGAGGGGATTAAACAGGTTCATCAAAATCGCCCTTTCTATCTAGGCATGATAAGCATTTTCCACAAGGAGGAATTGTTCCTTTTTCACAACTATAAGTTATATCATATGGTATGCCTTTTTCTTTGCAATACGCGATAATGTCATGTTTATTCCAATCGAAAAAAGGTGCTTCTAAGCAGACAGTTCCATTTGCGTAATAATCTAAAATTCGATTCATGCTTACTACAAAATTTGAAGAGCAGTCGGCATAATTTGAACCGGCGTGGATACCTAGTATTATTTTGTATGTTCCAAAACCCATAAAGCATAATGCCTGAAGAACCAGTAACGCATTTCGTCCACAGATCTCACCAGAAGAAGGGATACTTAGAGAAGTTGTTGTGATAATATGGAGAGGTACACCGTAAATTCCAGAAATTATCTTAGCTGCCTGCAACTCCGAAGCTGACGCCGGCTGACCATAATCACAAAAGATACACTCGACTTCATATGATAAATCAAGATAAAATTTTAGGCATGCTGTGGAATCAATACCGCCGCTTAAAAGGACGATCGCTTTCATAATTTTATCTGCTCCATATAGTCCTTCTTGAATTTATTGCAAATATCCTTGGATTTGTGCAAAATTAAGGACGGATTTTTGTTTTAGGTATATCCAAATACTTGATATATTTAAAACTGTCGTATGAGAAAATATGCTCGACCCACATTCTCAATGAATTGTGGTGTGATTTCCCAGAAAAAGTCTTTTTCAAGTTGATGGAAAATGAGATTAATAATTTCACGATAATGCTCACAGCGTTCTTTTGATTCAAAAATCCGGTTCTTTTTCAAAGTTTGAAACACCGTTTCTATTGTAGTCGCTTTTTGAATTTTTGCGGTCACGAAGATATATACAAGGACTTGAGATGCGTTTATTGTTTGCTCAGGATTACCCGCGCAAACCTCTTCATCAAATTTACGAACTGCGCCTCGTAGTTTAGCTAAAGAAAGAGGAGCCATGATAGGGTTTAGTTGAAATGCTATGTAATTTGCAATGAACTCGCGCCATGTTGCATACCCAGCATACATCCAGCCATCTTTTGGATTTTTTCCAATAGGGGTTTTTATATATTTGGCAGTAAAATTGTCTCCAGAAATCTCACGAGTAATGCAGAAGAGATGGCTCATTTCATGGAGGATGATTTGATACCAGTCGGAAGGTTCTTGCTCCATATCCAAACATATAAGTATACCATAGATAGCTTTATCTACATTTGTAAAAGCTTGCGCTGTATAGAAACGATCTCTTTCATAACCCTCTGCCAAATAGAGGGGGAAAAACTGCGTACAAAAGTCCTCATAAACGGCAGCATGATTTTCAAAAGTTGAAAAGGCAACCTTAAGGCAATTATCTCTGGAGAAATCAAGGCCATATGCGTCATTAAAAATTGGTTTACAAGTTTCAATAACGGATTCAATAAACTCTTTTTTAGATTGCCTGAAAGGATCAAAATTTAATTCCAACATATATTTCGCCTCCGTCTATGCAGAACAGGAATGCAAACAGCATTCACATTTTGCTATATTTAGCATTATACTACAGTTTCCCCGGAGATACAACGGCTTTATATGTTAATATTCCAATGGATGTTAATCATTTTACCCTGCCGTTGAAACACGGCTTGTCCCCCGCCGCACCAAATTTTTCCGTTTGCTTTATCCGTTCTTGATGATATGCGCCACCAGCCGCAGATTCCGCTCAATCAGCACGTTCCGCGCCTCCGGGTCCCCCTGGGCGTATCGCTCCAGCCACATTCGCTCCTCCGCGGCGGAGAGGGGTTTGGGAAAGGACCCGCCGCCGGAGAGGCGCAGGGAGAACAACAGCGTATTGGCAAATAAAAGCACGGCGGCAGAGAACATAACAGACCTCCTGTGCCCGATTTCCCGGGCAATATAGTTTCTCTGTTACCTATGCGCGGCAGGGAAGTCCCTATGCTTTGCGCCGGGCGGGGGAATGTGATATACTGAAAAAACGAGAGAGCAAGGAGGGGTTGTCATGGCCTGGACGGTTTATATGCTCCGCTGCGGAGACGGCTCGCTTTACACCGGCTGCACTGACGATATGGCCCGGCGGCTGGCGGCGCACCAGAGCGGCCGCGGGGCGAAGTATACCCGCAGCCACCTGCCGGTGGAGCTGGTGTATCAGGAGACCGCGGCGGACAAATCCGCCGCCCTGCGGCGGGAGCTGGCCATTAAGCGGCTGCCCCGGTCCCGGAAGCTGGCGCTGCTGGAGCCGGAGGCGGGGGAGCCCGCCGACAGTCGTGCGTAAATCTGCCGGCGCTGTTTACCGTGATGTGATATCGCCTCTGAGAGAGGAAACAGCCCCCGCCCTGAGGTTGAAGGGCGGGGTCGTGTTTTATGAGGATGCAGGCTGCAGATGGACGGTACAGGCTGTCAGGCTGTAAAAGGGCTCCGCGGCGGTGGAGATCAGTCCGTCCAGGACGCCGGACTGCACCAGCGTGGAGGTGGACTTGAAGCACACCGGCAGAATGGGGGCCTGCCGCCGCAGATGGTCGTACAGCGGCTCTGCGGCACTGTAGTCCGCGGCAAAATCCGCCAGCAGCTGGTCCGTCTGCGGGTCCTTCCAGCCGCCGTAGTTCAGACTGCCGCCGGTGCCCAGCAGCGAGGAGAGATCCCAGTCGGCGGTGAGCTTTACCTCGCCGTAGTAGAGATCGAAGTTTCCCGCGGCCAGGGCGGCGGTGTAGTCCTCCCAGGGGAGGACATTGATGTCAACCGGAATGCCGCCGGCGGTGAAGTTGGCGGCGATCTGCCGGGCCATGGAGACCTTGAAACGGTTCTCCTCATTGACCAGCAGAATCAGGGGCTGCTCCACGGTAACGCCGCCTGTGGCCAGGGATTCGGCGGAAATGGAGGAGTAGGCCTCCTCCAGGTCGTCCGGGTAAAGGGGAGAGGCCGGGGAGACGGGAAACTGGGCGGCGGCGCCGTGGCCGGAGAGCAGGCTGCTGACCAGCTGCTCCCGGTCGATTCCGGACCAGAGGGCCCTGCGGAGCACCGCGCTGTCCAAGGGTTCCCGGGTGACATTGCAGCCGATGTACTGCAAAATGGTGGTGTTGACATCCAGGAAGACGAAGCTGCCGGTGGTGGTGATGGGGTCGGAGCCGGTGAGATCTGCGGTGACCAGCTGGACGTCGTGGGAGGTAAAGCGATAGAGCATGGTGTTCTGGTCGCTGGCCTCCACCAGGGCAATGCGGTCCACCGGCTGCGCGCCGCCCTGCCACCAGGACTGGTTTGCGATCAGGCAGTCGCCGGAGTTCTCTGTGGAAAAGAGGTAGGGCCCGGTGCCCACAGGGATGCCCCGCTCCGTGCCGGACTTGACGATGGGAATGTCCAAAAGGGCGGGGAAGCCCCTGTTGGGGGCGGAGAGGGTGATGGTGACGGTCTCGTTTTTGGCGGAGATCCTGGTGACGGCGGACAATCGCCCACCATAGCGCTGGGAGCTCTTGGCCCGGTCCAGCGTGGCTTTGACATCTCTGGCTGTCAGCGGGGAGCCGTCGGAGAAGGTGATGCCGCTGCGCAGGGTGAAGGTGTACTTCGTGCCCTCGCATACATAGTTCTCGCACAGCCAGGGCTGGGGCTGAAAGTCCGGCCCCAGCCGGAACAGGCCCTCATACAGCAAAGAGGACACCACCTGCTGCATCCCGTCGGCGCAGGTAATGGGGTCCAGAGTCAGCTCCGGGGCATAGGGCAGGGAGAACTGCTCCGGCAGAAGGACCTCCGGCTCCTCCGACTCCATGAGGAGCACCTGATCCGGATGGACCGGGCTCTCCTCCTCGACGATTTCCTCCTGCCAGCAGCCGCTCAGCAAAAGGGCCGGCAGCAAGGAGAGACAGATTGTTTTCCAAAGGGGGTGTTTCATAGTGTCACCTTGTGTTTGAATGAGGATTTGAAGCGGCGTGGAGCGGAAACCATACCATGCCGACAGGGACACCTGCGCCGCGCTTTTTCCAAGGGAAGCGGTGCTATAGAGAAATGACGGCGCACTGCACGCCCCGGGCGTCCCCCAGCTTGCGGTGGGACCAGAACAGGTCCGGGCGGCAGCCGGTGCAGAGATCGCAGACATCGATGCGGTCCGCCGTCAGGCCCGCCCGCAGCAGCCACTGACGGTTAAGACCCGCCAGGTCCACGTGGTATTTGGCCCCCCGCTTTTCCAGGAACGGCTCCGCCGCGGTGCCGAGAGCGGCCCGCATGGCCTCCGGTACGTCGCCGTCGGTCTCGAAGCAGCACGGGCCGATGCAGGGCCCCAGGGCCGCCTGCATCCGGGCGGGGTCCGCGCCATAGAGGCGGACCATCTCCCGAACGGCCTTTTCAACGATCCCCCCGGCGCAGCCCCGCCACCCGGCGTGAACGGCGCCGATGCACCCGGCCGACGGGTCATGGAGGAGCACCGTGCCGCAGTCGGCGGAAAAGACGGCCAGGGGGAGCTCTTTCTCATTAGTAATCAGGGCGTCGGCGGTATAGTCCCGCTCCTGGTCCAGCCCCTTCCCGGCGTCGGCGGCGGAGCAGGGCCGGACGGTGGTCTCATGGACCTGTTTGGAGAGAACCAGACGGTCCCGATCCACGCCCACGCGGCCGCAAAACCGCCGGTAGTTCTCCCGCAGGGCCGTCTCGCCGTCCCCCATGCCGGGGCGGAGGTTCAGACTGTCCCAGGGAGCGGGGGAGACGCCGCCCAGGCGGGTGGAAAAACCGTGGCGCACCCTCTCTAAAAGGGAAGAGGAGAGCCAGACCAGGCCATTTTGTTCGTGAGTTTGAAAAGACATGGACACCCTCCCTCCATTTCTTCACACCCCCGCGGGGGTCCAGGGGGCCGCAGCCCCCCGGTTTCTCCGCCAGAAGCGGAGAAATAAAATGAAATCATTTTCGGCAGGACATGCGCCTGCCGAAAATACCCCGACTCGTGCGCCCCTGGGGCGCACACACCAGTGACGCCGCGTCACTGGTGAGGGGGAATCTAAAGGGGGGACGAAGTCCCCTCTTTAAAGCAGCTCTGGGGTCCAGGGGGCCGCAGCCCCCTGGTTTCTCCGCCAGAAGCGGAGAAATAAAATGAAATCATTTTCGGCAGGACATGGGCCTGCCGAAAATACCCCGACTCGTGCGCCCCTGGGGCGCACACACCAGTGGCGCCGCGTCACTGGTGGTGGGGGATTCTCAAGGGGGAGCCTGCTCCCCCTTGACTTAGTTTTGGTGGTACTCCGCGCAGGCGCACTTCTTCCACTTCAGCCCGCTGCCGCAGGGACAGGGGTCGTTCCGGCCGATCTTGTTGACCTTCACCGGCTGCTTCTTGGGCTTGGTTCCGTCGCCGCCGACGTTTTCCACCATGCCCTTGGCCACACGCTCCCGCTTGACCTCCTCGTCCTTCCTGAGCCGCACGGAGTACAGCCGCCGGACCGTCTCGTCCTGAATGGCGGAGATCATCTCATCGAACATGTCCAGGGACTCCCGCTTGTAGACGTCCACGGGGTTGTTGTTGCCGTAGGACTGGAACCGGATGCCCTGCTTCAGATCGTCCATGGCGTCGATGTGGTCCATCCAGTACTCGTCCACCACCCGCAGCATGATGACCCGCTCCAGCTCCCGCATGATGGGACTGGTGATCTCCGCCTCTTTGGCCTCGTAGGTCTTCTCCGCCGCGGCAATGCACCGCTCCTCCAGCGCCGGGGCGTCCATGTCCTCCGCGCCTGCCAGGGACACGGCGCCCTTGGCGAAATAGGTGCCCTCCAGGCCCCGCATCGTCTCCTTGAGCCCCGCCGCGTCCAGATGGGGCTGCTCACCGAAGGCCAGGGAGATGTGGTTGCGGATGGAGGTGTGCATCATGTTCAGCACGGTCTCCTTGATGTCCAGGCCATCCAGCACCTGGCGGCGCTGGGCGTAGATGATCTCCCGCTGCTTGTTCATCACGTCGTCGTACTCCAGCACGGACTTGCGGGACTGGAAGTTCCGGGACTCCACAGTGGTCTGGGCGTTCTCAATGGCCTTGGTGAGCATCTTGTTTTCAATGGGGGTGTCCTCGTCCAGATCGAACCGCTCCATCATGCCGGTGATCCGGTCTCCGCCGAAAAGACGCATGAGGTCGTCCTCCAGGGAGATATAGAACCGCGTCTCGCCGGGGTCCCCCTGCCGGCCGGCACGGCCGCGGAGCTGGTTGTCAATCCGGCGGGACTCGTGGCGCTCCGTGCCGATGATGAAGAGGCCTCCGGCGGCGCGGACCTTCTCCGCCTCGTCGGCGATCTCCGCCTTGTGCTGGGCCATCTTTTCGGCAAAGAGCTTCCGCGCCTCCAGGATCTCCTGGTTGTCGGTCTCGGCGTAGCCCGTGGCGTCCACAATGATCTCCTCGCTGTAGCCCGCCTTCACCAGATCCGCCCGGGCCAGGTACTCCGCATTGCCCCCCAGCATGATGTCCGTGCCGCGGCCGGCCATGTTGGTGGCCACGGTGACGGCGCCGAACTTGCCCGCCTGGGCCACGATCTCCGCCTCTTTTTCGTGGTTTTTGGCGTTGAGGAGGTTGTGGTGGATGCCCTCTTTGGAAAGGAGCTTGCCCAGAAGCTCGTTCTTCTCAATGGAGACGGTGCCCACCAGCACCGGCTGGCCCTTTTCGTGGCACTCCTTGATCTGCTGAATCACCGCCCGGAATTTGCCCGCCTCGGTCTTGTACACCACGTCGTGGTGGTCGTGGCGCGCATTGGGCCGGTTGGTGGGGATCTCCACGATGTCCAGGTTGTAGATGGTGCCGAACTCCTCCTGCTCCGTCATGGCGGTGCCGGTCATGCCGGAGAGCTTGTCGTAAAGGCGGAAGTAGTTCTGGAAGGTGATGGTGGCCAGGGTCCGGTTCTCACTGGCCACGGTCACGTGCTCCTTGGCCTCAATGGCTTGGTGGAGGCCGTTGGAGTACCGCCGGCCGAACATGAGGCGGCCGGTGAACTCGTCCACGATGATGACCTCGCCGTCCTTGACTACGTAGTCCACGTCCCGCCGCATGGTGCCGTGGGCCTTGATGGCCTGGTTGATGTGGTGGGAGAGGGTGGAGTTCTCCGGGTCGGACAGGTTCTCCACGTGGAAGAACTCCTCCGCCTTGGCAATGCCCCGGGCGGTGAGAGTGGCGGTTTTGGCCTTTTCATCCACCACGTAGTCTGCGTCGATCTCCGCGTCCTCTTCCTCCTTGTTGTCCACCTGGACCACCACCTGCTTTTTAAAGCGGGAGACCAGCATCTCCGCCATGTCATAGAGCTGGGTGGACTTCTCCCCCTGACCGGAGATGATCAGGGGCGTCCGGGCCTCGTCAATGAGGATGGAGTCCACCTCGTCCACGATGGCAAAGGCGTGGCCCCGCTGCACCAGCTCGCTTGCGTAGATGCACATGTTGTCCCGCAGGTAGTCGAAGCCCATCTCGTTGTTGGTGCCGTAGGTGATGTCGGCGGCATAGGCCTCCTGGCGCTCACGGCTGGTGAGGCCGTGGACAATGAGGCCCACCTTCAGTCCCAGGAAGCGGTGGACCTTGCCCATCCACTCGCTGTCGCGCTTGGCCAGGTAGTCGTTGACGGTGACGATATGGACGCCCCGGCCTGCCAGGGCGTTGAGATAGGCGGGGAGGGTGGCCACCAGCGTCTTGCCCTCGCCGGTCTTCATCTCCGCAATGCGCCCCTGGTGGAGGACCACGCCGCCCACCAGCTGTACCCGATAGGGCCGCATCCCCAGCACCCGGTCGGCGGCCTCCCGGACCGTGGCAAAGGCCTCAGGGAGAAGGTCGTCCAGGGTCTCGCCGTTTGCAAGGCGCTCCTTGAACTCCGCCGTCTTGGCCTGGAGCTGGGCGTCGGTCATGGCCTTGTACTCCTCGGCCATGGATTCGATTTTGTCCACAAGGGGATAGATGGCTTTCAGCTCCCGGGAGCTGTAGTCGCCGAAGATTGATTTTAAAAGACCCATGATTTTATAAACATCCTTTCGCGTTCAGTCTTTCCTGAGAAAGGGAAGATTTTTCCTGAATTTACCCATAAGAAAACAAGGATAGCATACCACAGATGCCCGGGAAATGCAAAGAAAAATGGAGGAGGAGAAAAAAGTTTACAAAAAAGAGGCCCGGGGATGGCTCCCCGGCCTCCCGCCGCGGGGACTGCACGGTACGAAACCGCCCGGTTCACCGGGATGTACCGGTCAGGAATCCGGACCTTGCAGCGGCGTGTCCAGCAGCATCCGCACCCGGGACTCCACCGTCACGTCCCGGAGCCCCGCGTCATAGTCCACGCCGACAATGAGGCTTCCCGGCAGCGCCCGCTGGAGCGCGGCGTACCGGCCCCGGCCGTAGATGTGCCCCGGCAGGCACTGGAAGGGCAGGCCGCTGAGGACCTTCCGGTAGCCCGCCTGCACCCAGCCGGCGGTCTCCGCCGCCAGCAGCCAGCCGCTGCCCAAGGCGCAGCCGGAGTCCCCCAGGGTCTTCTCCAGCGCCTTCAGCTCCCGGTAAGGCGGCAGGACGGGGAACCCCGCCTCTTGGAGAATCCGGACGAAGCGGCGCTGCATGGGCTCCCCCAGGGCCGCCAGCGCCTTGCCCCCCAGGCGCATGGGCGCGGGGCCCAGCTCCATGTGGCTGTCCAGATAGTACAGGGCGTACCAGGTCAGGCCGTTGATCCCCACCCGGCACCCCTGGCGCTCCAGGAACGCCGTCAGATCCCAGTTGCCCAGGCGGCAGTATTTTGTGTAGATGTCCCCCACCAGGGCGACATTCTGAACAGGCCGGTCCTCCGTCTCAATGCCGCGAAAGTCCGCGGCCATCTCCCGGCAGCGGCGGAGAATGGCGGCGGGGGAGAGGCCGCGGCCGGCGGAGAGATTGCGGGAGAGGCGCGCCTGCCAGCGGCGGATCAGGGCGTCGGTCTCTCCGGCCCGGCGCTCCAGAGGCCGGACGGCACCGCCCATCAGCAGCAGGGCGTCTCCCCAGAAGGCCGCCGCCAGGGCCCTGGGGGCCATCCCCGGCGTCACCGGGAAGGAGGAGGCCGCCTCGATGCCCCGGCTGTTCAGGCTCAAAAGGGGCACCTGGGCGAAGCCCTCCCGGTCCAGCACCGGTCGCAGCAGCCGGATCAGGCAGGACCCCCGGCAGCCGTCGCCGGTCTGGGAGATCAGCACCCCGGTGCGGGCCAGGTCATAGTCCCCGGACCGCAGGGCCGCGAGCACCTGGCCGGTGATGAGGACGAAGGGGTAGCACAGATCGTTATGGCTGTGCCGCAGCCCGGAATCCTCCACCTCCGCCCGGGTGTTCTCCAGCACCACGGGGTCCCACTCCCGGGAGGCGAAGACCCAGCGGAGCAGAGGCCAGTGGGCGTCCAGCAGGGCGGGAATCAGCAGCGTTTTCGGTGCCACAGCCGGCGCCTCCTTTCTCCGCATACGGCGTGTTTTGGATCGTGCAGAGGGGAATTTACAAATTGCCGCACAGCGGCGGCAGTTCCTCGTCCAGCAGCATCCGAATCCGGCTCTGGACGGTGCCCTCGCCGGTGCTGGCGTCGTAGTCCACGCTGACCAGGCGGACGTTGGGAAGTTTTCGCTGGAGGGCGGCGTACTGCCCTTTGCCGAAGATGTGCCCCGGGAGGCAGGCAAAGGGCTGGACGCAGAGGATCTTCCGGTAGCCCAGACGGGCCCAGGCGGCGGCCTCGGCGGTGATGAGCCAGCCGTCCGCCACGGTGCAGCGCAGGGGGGCGAAGCCCTCCGCCTGCTGTTTCAGCACCGGCAGGGGAGGCAGGGCGTGGAAGCCGGCCTCCGCCAGGATCTCCAGCAGCTCCCGCTGGATGCCGGCCAGATACCGGGCCAGAAGCCGGTAGACCCTGCGCTGTACGGCGGGGCCCTTGAGGCTGTGGGTGTCCATATAGTACAGGGCGTACCAGGTGAGGCCGCCGACGCCGATCTCACAGTGCTCCGCCGCCAGATACCGCTCCAGATCCCAGTTGCCCAGATGGCAGTACTTGGTGTAGATCTCCCCCACCACGGCCACCCGCTGCACCTGCCGGGGCACCGTGGGGACCGCCCGGAAGGAGGCGGCCATCTCCCGGCAGCGGGACAGGATTTGACGGCGGGTCAGACCCGCTTCCCGGCGGAGGTCACCGCCCAGCGCCTCCATCCACTGCGCCCACAGGGCCTCTGCTGTGCCGGGGAGGGCCTCATAGGGCCGGGTCTGGTTGCGGAGGAGGGCCAGGGCGTCCCCCCACACGGCGGCGGCCAGGGCACGGCGGATCATGGGGAGGGTGATGGGCAGACCGGTGCTGCGGTCAATGTCCCGGACGTTCAGGCTCAGCAGGGCCGTCTCCGGATAGCCGGCCCGGTCCAGCGCTTTTCGGGTCAGGCGGATGCCGCAGGAGCCCCGGCACCCGTCTCCGGCCTGCCCCATGAGCACGCCGCAGCGGGCCGGATCGTACCGCCCGGAACCCAGGGCCTGCAGTACCTGCCCGGCGATGAGAAACACCGGGTAGCAGAGTTCGTTGTGAAAATACCTCAGCCCCGTATCGGCCAGCCCCCGGTCCTCTGTCAGCAGCACCGGCTCCCAGTCCTCGGAGGCAAAGGCGTGCTGCAGCAGGGGGAACCAGTCATCCAGCAGGGCGGGGATCAGGAGCGTTCGGGGGGCGGAATGATTCTTCATAGGCACGTTAAAAACCCAGATCCTCGTCGATCAAAAGGACCTCCATGTCCATGTCGTTCATCTTCTTCAGCTCAATCAGCAGCCCGTTGCAGATGCGCTCCGGGCTGGAGCAGTTGTAGCACCGGTCTCCCTTGACGGCGCAGGGGGTGCGGAGATGATACCGGCTGGCGTTCCGGGGCGCGGCCACATTCCGCACCCGCCACACGGCCTGCTGGATGTCCGGCATGATCTTGTTGCGCCCGACCACGTAATATACCTTCCGGTGCCCGAACAAGGAGCCCGCCACCCGGTTGCCGGTGCCGTCCAAATTGACGATGACGCCGTCCTCCGTCAGGGCGTTGACGGAGGTGAGGAAGACCTCGGTGGTCAGGCAGCTCCGCGCCGCCGCCAGGAATTCGTCGTTGTCCGTATAGCGCTTGGGGTTTGTCACCTGATTGCAGGCGGAGAGGCGGGCATCCATGCCCATCTGCTCCAGCGTCTCCGAGTCGCCGAAGCCGATGGTCAGGCCGGTCAGGGACTCCGCCAGGTAGTCGGCAGCGGCCTCCTTCGTCTCGAAGCAGTGTACGGTGTAGCGGTTTTTCTCCAGGGCGGCTGCGACCTTTTGCAGATCCATAGGGGGGGTCCTCCTTTTCAACGCTGTTGCCTATATCATATCACAGGTGGCGGGGCGGTTTCAATGAAAACGGGCGGGAAAGCGGCGGAGCGGAGCGTCTGTAAAATTCCCCCTTGACAAATCCCCGCGGGTCTGTATAATGAGAGAATATAAACGCGATGACAAAGCCAGCTTTGTGAAACCGGCTCTCAGCGAGAGGGGATCGGTGCAAGCCCTCAGCCCACGCCGCAAAGTAAGCCACTTTGGAGCAGCCCGCGAGGAGCGGGACGGCCCATCCCCGTTATGAGATGACATGAGATGCCCCTTCCGTGAGAGGAGGAGCAGATCAGGGTGGTACCGTGGAGTTTCTCCGCCCCTGACGCAGGTCAGGGGCGGTTTTTTTATCCGGTACGCGGGCGGTGTTTCCGGGACGCCGCTCAGGACTCCATTGCATCGTGACAACATGCGGGCCGGTTGGCCCGGAAGGAGTTTGCCATGAAATTTTCCAGTAAGGTTCAAAAGTGCGAGCTGTCGCCTGTTCGCAAGTTTTATCCCTATGAGCGCGCCGCAGTGGAGCGGGGAATCCGGGTCCACCACATGAACATCGGCCAGCCGGATATTGAGACCCCCCCGGTCTTTTTTGAGGCAATCCGCAAGTTCGGCAGCGGCGTGGTGGAGTATGCCCCGGCCCCTGGCATGGAGGTGTTTGTCGAGGCGGCCCAAAAGTACTATCAGGGGCTTGGCTACGCGGTGAGCCAGGACGATATCCTGACCACCTTCGGCGGCAGCGAGGCCCTGGAGATCGTCATGGCCTGCATCCTGGAGGAGGGGGACGAGGTTCTGGTGCCGGAGCCCTTCTACCCCAATTACACCACCTTTGTCAACATCACCGGCGCGAAGATCCGGCCCATTCCCACCTCCGCGGCGGACGGTTATCACTATGCCCGCCGGGAGCTGATTGAGCCGCTGATCAACGAGCACACCCGTGCCATTCTCATCACCAATCCCGGCAACCCCACCGGCGCGGTGCTGCGCCCGGAGGAGGCCCGGCTGATGGCGGATCTCGTCAAGGAGCACGGCCTCTTCCTCATCGCCGACGAGGTGTACCGGGAGATTGTCTACTCCGGGGAGGTCTCCTCCATGCTGGCCTTTGCCGACGCGGCGGAGAACATCGCCGTGGTGGACTCCGTGTCCAAGCGCTTTTCCTGCACCGGCGCCCGGGTGGGCACCCTGACCTCCCGGAACCGGGCGCTGATCAACGAGGCCATGAAGATCTGCCAGGGCCGCCTGTGCGCCGCCACGCTGGATCAGATCGGCGCCGCTGCGCTGTACAACGAGCTGGGGGAGGACTACCACAGGTCTGTGCTGGCGGAGTACACCCGCCGCCGGGAGGCCATTGTGACGGCATTGAAGAAGCTGCCCGGCGTGGAGTTCTCCGACCCCGAGGGAGCCTTCTACTTCATGGCCACGCTGCCGGTGGACGACGTGGAAAAGCTCCAGTACTTCCTGCTGGAGGAGTTCGACCACAACGGCGAGACCGTGATGATTACCCCCGGCGAGGGCTTCTACAGTGACCCGGAGATGGGCCGGAGGATGGCCCGCATCGCCTATGTGACCGCCCCCGAGGACCTGAAGCGGTCCGTGGAGCTGCTGGGCCTTGGCATCGAGGCCTATAACAACAAGCGGAGGAAATGAGATGATCCGGCACATTGTCATGTGGAAATTCCGCCCCGGCACGGAGAAGGAGCAGCGGGAGTTCCTGGAGGGCCTGCGGGGCCTCCAGGGGGTGATCCCGGCGCTGCTGCGCAGTGAGGTGGCCGTGAATGTGGGCCAGGGCAACTACGACGCCGTGCTGGTCAGCGAGTTTGAGAGCCTGGAGACCCTGGAGGCCTATAAGAGCGACCCCCGGCACAAGGCGGTGTCCGCGCTGTGCAAGTCCATCCGGGAGGACCGGGTGGCGGTGGACTACGAGTTTTAGGAGGACGGGATGAGAGGGCCGGAGGAATTTTTGGAGCCCCATCAGGAGCCGGGCGTCACCGGGGAGGAATTCGCCGCCTTTGAAAAGGCGTTTGGCGTTGTCCTGCCGGAGGACATGAGAGAGTTTTACCGGCGGCAGAACGGGGGCTTTTTCCGGGATGGCCGGGAGTATTTCATCGGCGAGGAGGAATATGAGCTGCCCCTGGCGGAGTTCCATGCCATTGCCCGCACGTTCCATCCCAACCTCCTCACCATCGACACCCTGCTGAAGTGGCAGCAGATGGACGGCTTCCTCCCCGGAACGCTGATTCCCTTCTGTTCCGACCAGAGCGGAGATTCCTACTGCGTCATGGCGGAGGAGGGGGACCACCGGGTCTACTATCTCTTCCATGAGGAGTACGACGAGTTTCTGGAGCACCGGGAGGACTGTCTGATTGCGGAGTCCTTCACGGATTTCCTGGAGAAGATCCATGTGAGATCATGATGCAAAAGCCCCTCCGCCATAGGCGGAGGGGCTTTGCTCAAATATTGCGGCGCAGGGCCTCCAGGTCTCCGCTTTGGATATCCGGAATGTGCGCCGAAATCTTTTCCACCGGCCAGTCCCACCAGTGCAGGGTCTGGAGGACCGCGATCTGCTCCTCGGAAAACCGTTTTCGGATGGGCCTGGCCGGGACCCCGCCCACAATGGTGTAGGGCGGCACGTCCTTCGTCACCACGGCCCGGGCGCCGATGGCGGCCCCGTCGCCAATGGTGACGCCTGCCAGAATCACCGCCTCGTAGCCGATCCAGACATCGTTTCCGATCACGATGTCCCCGTGGTTGTCCCAGGCCTCCGCGGGTCGCGTCTCCAGCCCCCAGGCCTCGTAGAAGATGGGGAAGGTGTAGGTGGAGAGGGAGCGGAGGGTGTGGTTGGCGCTGTTCATCAGGAACTTCGCGCCGCAGGCGATGGAACAGAACTTTCCGATGAGGAGACGGTCACCGTTGACAGGGTAGTGGTACAGGACGTTGTTCTTCACAAAGTCCCTGGGGTCCTGGACAAAGTCGTTGTAGATGGTGAACTCGCCGATTTCAATGGCGGGGTGCTCCACGGCGTTTTTCAAGTAGATGGTCTGGGTGTCCCCGGTGCGGGGATAGAGAATGGTGGAATCCGGAATCGTCATGGGAATGCTCCTTTCACGTATGGTATGTAGTGTTTCAGACGATCCCGGCCACCACAATGCAGCGCTTCACAGCAAATCACTCCCTTATTGGCTCACGATGGGCGGATCACGGAAGGGGCTTCCGGATGGCCGCGTCCCATTTGGGATCTCCCATCAGCATGTCCACCAGGTGGTTTCGGTCCCAGACGGCGGCGATCTCCAGGTCCTTGCACCCGGCATAGGTGCAGGGCCGGATGACCCCCTTTTCGTACAGGCTGCCTCTGCGGGTGATGGCGTCCACCACGCATTTGGGGGGCGGCCAGCTGTCCTCGCCGTCCCGGAAGGGCCGGCTTCCAACCACGCTCCACGCGCCGTCCCGCAGCAGATCCCGATAGACGCAGAGAAAGCGGTCGTATTCCGCGTCCTCCGGCAGTTCGGAGACGTCCGCATAGCGGCCCTGGTAGATTGCCAGGGTGAATTCCCGAAACAGCCTCCCGTATGCCTTTTTTCCGCTGGGCAGGGGAATCTCATAGAGATCCCCCAGCTGTAACCGCCGCCTCCCGGCCATGATATCCCCCGCCCTTCAAGGTGATGGATCTGATTCTAACACAAGAGCCCTCTTGGTGCAAGCTCCCGCAGACGAGAGGAAAACCGGCGCTTGACAAACGCGGGAATCTGTGATATTTCTATATCATAGTAAAAAGATAGGAATAGGAGGAATAAGAAATGCAGATCTACGCCGATAACGCGGCCACCACGGCCCTGAGCGATACGGCCCTGGCCGCCATGACGCCCTGCTTCCAGGAGTTCTACGGCAATCCCTCCAGCCTCCACAGCCCCGGACAGCGGGCGGCGGAGAAGCTGGCGGAGGCCCGGGAGGTTTTTGCCGGGCATCTGGGGGCCCGTCCCCAGGAGATTACGTTTACCTCCGGCGGCAGTGAGGCGGACAATCAGGCCCTGCGCTCCGCCGCGGCCCTGGGAGCGCGGAAGAACAAGCGCCATATGGTTTCGACGGCCTTCGAGCACCACGCGGTGCTGCACACCCTGGAGGCCCTGGAACAGGAGGGCTATGAAGTCACGCTCCTTGACATCCCGCCCGACGGCGTGGTGACAGCGGAGCAGGTGCGCCGGGCTATCCGGCCGGACACGTGTCTGGTCAGTGTGATGTTTGCCAACAATGAGATCGGCACCGTCCAGCCCATTGCCGAGATCGGCGGGGTGTGCCGGGAGGCGGGGGTCCTCTTCCATACGGACGCCGTGCAGGCGGCGGGGCACCTTCCGATCAATGTAGAGTCCATGGGCATCGACCTGCTGTCCCTCTCCGCTCATAAATTCCACGGGCCCAAGGGGGTGGGGGTGCTGTATGCCCGGCGGGGCGTTGCGCTGAAGAACCTTCTCTACGGCGGGGCCCAGGAGCGGGGCAAACGGCCGGGCACCGAGAATCTCCCCGGCATCTGCGGCGCGGCGGCGGCCTTTGACGAGGCCTGCGCCAACATGAAACGAAACGCCGCCCAGTTGATCCCCCTGCGGGACCGCCTGATCCGGGGCCTCACCGCCATTCCCCATACGGTCCTCAACGGCGACGCCCAGCGGCGACTGCCGGGCAACGTCAACGTGTGCTTTGAGGGGATCGAGGGGGAGTCCTTGCTGCTTTTGCTGGACGCCAGGGGAATCGCCGCCTCCTCCGGCAGTGCCTGCACCTCCGGGTCGCTGGAGCCCAGCCACGTGCTGCTGGCCCTGGGCCGGCCCCATGAGGTGGCCCACGGGTCTCTGCGGCTGAGTCTCGGAGAATACAACACGGAAAAAGAGATTGATTATATACTGGACGTTGTGCCGGAGGTGGTGGCGTACCTCCGGGAGATGTCCCCGGTGTGGGATGAGTTGGAAAGGGGGGAGCGCCCGCATCTGATTTAAAGCCTATCCCGAAATCATCCGTACACAGCTTGCTTGCATATTTTGCGCGATACTGCGTTGGTTTTCCTTGCCGGGCAACAGCCCGTCCGCGAAAAACCGCCTTGTCTGGCGTAAAATCTGACGGCGCAATCTGCGCACGTCTTATTTCGGGATAGGTTCTTAGGCAGAAACAGGTTTCGCGCAGGCCTCGCGTGCCCCGAATGGGGGATTCCAAAGGCCTGCGGGGTGCAGGGAGGCGAATTGGTCCAGCGAGCCGAGAGAAGCTGGCCTGGGCCGCGCCCCGGCGCGCCGGGTCGTCGCGCCCTGCGGCACACATGGGGAACACAGGACCGAACGGAGCCTTTCATAAAAGAAGCAAAGAGAAGAACAGGAGGAAAACTATGCCGCTATACAGCGAAAAAGTTATGGACCATTTCCAGCATCCCCGCAATGTCGGCAAACTGGAGGACGCCGACGGCGTCGGTGAGGTGGGCAATGCCCGATGCGGGGACATCATGCGGATGTATATCAAGGTGGACCCCGAGACCCGGGTCATCACCGACGTGAAATTCAACACCTTCGGCTGCGGCAGTGCCATTGCCACCAGCTCTATGGCCACGGAGATGATCAAGGGCAAAACCATCTCCGAGGCCCTGGCTCTGTCCAACAGGGCGGTGGCGGAGGCCCTGGACGGCCTGCCAGCCCATAAGATGCACTGCTCCGTGCTGGCGGAGGAGGCGGTCCGGGCCGCCGTCCGGGATTACTACGACCGCAGCGGTATCCCCTACGGCGACGAGCTGCGGGACTGCGACGGCCACTGTGAGACCTGCGGTCACCAGGAGAGCTGAAAAAAACGCGCCTCTGGCTTTGCCAGAGGCGCGGCTTATCTCCTCTGCGGCGAAAACGCGATCAGAGGCGCTCCCCGTTTACGGATTCCCCTGAAACAGCACCGTCCGCCCCTCCAGTTTTCCGTCCTCAATGGTCACAATCCCGTAGGAGGGCCGGAACTCCCCAATGCTGCCGGGATTCAGAAACAGCGTCTTTCCCCGCTTGTCCACCATCGGCTTGTGAGTGTGCCCGAAGAGGAACAGATCCAGATCCCGATCCTCTGCCGTGAGGCCCGCCGTCAAAAGGGAGCTCTTGACGCCGTAGGTGTGGCCATGACACAGCAGAATCCGCTTGCCCTGGATGGTCAGCAGCTGCTCCGGCGGCTCGGTGCTGCGGAAGTCGCAGTTGCCGGGAACCTGGTACAGGGGGATCTCCGGGAGCCGCTCCTGCAGGCGCTGGGCATCCCTCCAGCCGTCTCCCAGATGAAAGATCATGTGAGGGGCCTCCCGCTCCGCCGCCTGGACCATGTTGGAAAAATTCCCGTGGGAGTCTGAAAAGACCAGAATTTTCATGGCATACCTCCTCTTCCAAGTTCTGTGGCTGTTCCAGTATACCCTGCCGCAGGCCATCCTGCAAGACCTGTACAAAACAGTCCTTGATATTTTTTTCTCAAAATTTCCGAAAACCCCCTTGACAGGGAGAGTTAGTCATGCTAAACTCAGACACGAAAGACGGTTAGCGGAAGCTAACCAATAAATTCACCGGACGGTTAGTTCATACTAACAAAGGAGGAGAGGGCAGATGCCTCTGACAATGGCCCAGGTGGGCCAGCGCGTCACCATCCGCAAGATTACCGGAAGGGACGAGGTGCGCCAGCATCTGGCGGAGCTGGGCTTTGTGGTGGACAGCGAGATTCAGGTGGTCAGTGAGATCGCAGGGAATCTGATTGTACAGGTAAAGGACAGCCGGATCGCGCTGGACAGGACCATGGCAAACCGTATTCTGATATGAGGGAGGAACAGAACATGAAAACCTTAAAGGACGCCAGGGTGGGCGAGACCGTCACCGTGGCGCGGCTCCACGGGGAGGGGCCGGTAAAGCGCCGGATCATGGACATGGGCATCACCAGAGGCGTGGAGATCTTCGTGCGCAAGGTGGCCCCCCTGGGCGACCCCATGGAGTTGAATGTCCGGGGCTATGAGCTCAGCGTCCGCAGGGGGGATGCGGAGATGATCGAAATCGTCTAGGGGCGGCTTCGCCTCCCCTAGATACGAAACCGCCGCGCCGCGAGCGGCACAACGGTTTCGATACCCCTCCCACGTCCGCACAGCGGACGTGTCGCTGCGGCGGGCAGCGGTGTTTTGACGGAAGTGAATTCCGCCAAAACGAATGATACCATGTCGGATTACGCGGCGAGGCCGCTGTTATTTGCACCAAAAGTTAGCTCCGACTAACATTTGAAAGGAGAGAGACCATGGACATCAAAATTGCCCTGGCGGGCAATCCGAACTGCGGGAAGACCACGCTGTTCAACGACTTGACCGGCTCCAGCCAGTATGTGGGCAACTGGCCGGGGGTCACGGTGGAGAAAAAAGAGGGACATCTGCGCGGCCACAAGGATGTGGTCATCCAGGATCTGCCCGGCATCTACTCCCTGTCCCCCTACACCCTGGAGGAGGTGGTGGCCCGGAACTATCTGGTCCAGGAGCGGCCGGACGCCATCCTCAACATCGTGGACGGCACCAATATCGAGCGCAACCTCTACCTCACCACCCAGCTCATCGAGCTGGGGCTGCCGGTGGTGGTAGCGGTGAACATGATCGACCTGGTGCGAAAAAACGGCGACACCATCGACCTTGCCAGGCTGGGCAGCGCCCTGGGCTGCCAGGTGGTGGAGATGAGCGCCCTCAAGGGGGAGGGCGGCATGGAGGCCGCGGAGAAGGCCGTGACGCTGGCCCGCTGCCATCAGGCCGGGGAGCTGCCCCATGTGTTCACCGGAAGCGTGGAGCACGCCCTGGCCCACATTGAGGAGTCCATCCAGGGGGAGGTGCCGGACGGGTATCTCCGCTGGTACGCCATCAAGATCTTCGAGCGGGACGGGAAGGTGCTGGAGTCCCTGGCGCTGCCCGACGTGCTGAGGACCCACCTGGAGCAGCACATCGCCGACTGTGAAAAGGAGCTGGACGACGACGCGGAGAGCATCATTACAAATCAGCGGTACGCCTACATCAGCGGCGTGGTGTCCAAGGCGGTGCAGAAAAGGGCTGTCAAGGGAAGTCTCTCTGTCTCCGACAAAATTGACCGGATTGTCACCAACCGAATCCTGGCCCTGCCCATCTTCGCGCTTGTCATGTTCTGCATCTACGCTATCGCCATGGGCACTTCCGTCGCGGACGGCGGCGTGGGCATCGGCACCTTCGGCACCGACTGGGCCAACGATACACTGTTCGGTGAAATCGTCCCCAATTTCTTCGACGGCATTCTCACCTCTCTGGGCGTCAGCGGCTGGCTCTATGGGCTGATCCAGGACGGCATTGTGGCCGGCGTAGGCGCGGTGCTGGGCTTCGTGCCCCAGATGCTGGTGCTCTTCCTGCTGCTGGCCATCCTGGAGGACGTGGGCTACATGGCCCGTGTGGCCTTCATCATGGACCGCATCTTCCGCCGGTTTGGGCTGTCCGGAAAGAGCTTCATCCCCATGCTGGTGGCCACGGGCTGCGGCGTCCCCGGCATCATGGCCTCCCGTACCATTGAGCAGGACCGGGACCGGAAAATGACCATCATGACCACCGGCTTCATCCCCTGCGGGGCGAAAATGCCCATCATCGGTCTGTTCGCCGGCGCGGTGTTCGGCGGGTCCGCTCTGGTGGCCGTCTCCGCCTTCTTCATCGGCATCGCGGCGGTGGTGATTTCCGGCATCATGCTGAAGAAGTTCCAGGCCTTCGCCGGGGAGCCCGCCCCCTTCGTCATGGAGCTGCCCGCCTATCACGCCCCCTCCGCAGGCAACGTCCTGCGGGCCACCTGGGAGCGGGGCTGGTCCTTCATCAAGCGGGCCGGGACCATCATCCTGCTTAGTTCTATCATTCTCTGGTTCCTCCAGGGCTATGGCTTTACGGAAGCCGGCTTTGGCGCAGTGGAGGACAACAACGCCTCCCTCCTGGCCTCCATCGGCAGCGCCGTGGCCTGGATCTTCGCCCCCATCGGCTGGGTGGGCGACATGGCCTGGAAGGCCACCGTCGCCACGGTCACCGGCCTCATCGCCAAGGAGGAGGTGGTCAACACCTTCGGTGTGCTGTACCAGTACGCCGGTGAGGCGGACCTGATGGACGACGCCAGCGGCATCTATGCCGCCATCGGCGCGGACTTCGGAGCCATGGCAGCTTACAGCTTCATGATTTTCAACCTTCTCTGCGCCCCCTGCTTCGCCGCCATGGGCGCCATCAAGCGGGAGATGAACAACGCCAGATGGACGGCGGCCGCCATCGGCTATATGTGCGCCTTTGCCTATGTGGTGTCCCTGATTGTGTTCCAGATCGGCGGCCTTGTCACCGGCGAGGCGACCCTCGGGATTGGCACCATCGCGGCGGTCATCCTGCTGGCCGGTATTCTCTACCTGCTGTTCCGCAAGGGTTACCAAGGCGAGACGGAGCACCTCCGGCGCTCGGCGGTGTCCGTGGCTGTCCGCTGATGTGAGAGGCGTCAGTGATGGGAGAGTTCATTGTCATTGCATGTCTTGCAGGAGCGGTAGTCCTGGCGGTCCGTTCTCTGTGGAAGTCCCACAAATCCGGCGGACACTGTAACGGTGACTGCGCCGGCTGCGGCGGGTGCCGCAAACGTAACTAAAATATGACTCCAGGCGAGCGCCTGGAGATCATAGATGCCCTGCTGCGCAGCGGCTGCCGGCAGGGGGCAGAGCAGCACATATCTTACCACGCAAGCATACTCCTTTCCTCCAAAAGAGGCCCCGCAGTCAGGCAGCTGCGGGGCCTCTGCATGTCACCGGGTCTGTGGATCGGCTTGCGCGGGGCCGTTTGACAGGCGGCTCCGGATTTGCTATCCTGTTGGCAGAGTGTATCCGCGTGAGGCCGGGGCGGGCTTTCCCGAACGCGCTGTCCTCCGGCGAAATGGATACTGGAAAGGCGGGGTTGCTGTGGACGACAGCTTTGCATTTTTAAATATGAGTTTTTTCACCAAGGCGGCGGTGTACCCCGGGAGTCTGGGGACCTTCCGCTACCGCTTCCAGCGCACCGGCTGGATGGGGGACGGCAGTCTCCAGGCCTGGGTCTATGAGAACACCAGCTTCGAGCTGGCCGGGGATGTGGAGACGGAGACCTTCCCCTGGACAGAGGAGGGCGTGGAGGCCCTGCGGCAGTGGCTGGGGCAGAAGGTCCGGGAGCGGGGGGCGGAGCCCTACCGGATTCCCTATCCGGCGCCCAGAGCGGAGGAATAAGGGATGGGAGTGTTTTTGCAGGCGGCGGTGATTCCGGGCAGAGGGCAGGCGGAGACGGTCCGGGTCCCGGAGGCCGCGCCTGCCTGCAGAACGAGTAGAAAAATGTGGGATGGGCGGGACTTTCGCGTCATGGGACGTTGATCTGATCCGGCGTCTGCCTCAGACCTGGAAGCGCTCCAGCGGCTGGAATTCCGCCCCGGTCTCCACGTCCTTCCAGGCAAAGGTCCCCCGCTCCAGCGTCAGATAGCTGTGGGGCGTGTCCTCCTTGGGCAGCGCCAGGGAGCCGGGGTTCAGATAGACGCAGCTCCCCAGAGTCTGACGCACGGGGATGTGGATGTGCCCGCACAGGAGACAGGTCCCCTGAGGCAGGGGCGGCGGGTTCTCCGGCCCCTGGAGATGGCCGTGAGTGGCGTAAAGGTTCGTGCCGTCAACCGAGAGCAGGGCGCAGTCCGCCAGCATGGGGAAGTGGAGCACCATCTGGTCCACCTCGCTGTCGCAGTTGCCCCGGACGCACAGCAGCCGCTCTGCCAGGGAGTTGAGCATGGCGGTGACGGCCATGGTGTCGTACTCCCGGGGCAGCGGATTCCGGGGACCGTGGTACAGCAGATCCCCCAGCAGCACCAGCCGGTCCGCCCTCTCCCGCCGGAAGGACTCCAGCAGGGCGCGGCAGTAGTAGGCGGAGCCGTGGAGATCGGATGCGATCATCAGTTTCATCAGGCGTGGCCTCCTTTTATTCGCTTTTTCCCATTGTACCGCAGGCGCGGGGAAAAGGCAACTCTTGCGGCGGCGGGCGGTTTGAGATATAATAGAAACCCTGCATGAGACGTTCGAAGGGGCTCACACCGCACTCTGCGCCTGCGGCGCGGGAGCTCCCCCTCCGTCCGATCCAAAACACCGCAGTGTAAGGAGTGAAATGCCATGGAGCTGAAAACAAAGGATCTGCTGGACCTCAGCCACACCCTGGCGGGGGAGTACCTGGCCGGTTTTCTCTACCCCTGGCAGGCCCTGGACGGCATCAAGGAGCTGATCCTGACCCTGGGGCCCGCCCTGCCGCCGGAGGAGTACCGCCAGCCTGCCCCCGGCGTGTGGGTCCATAAAACGGCAAACATCTTTCCCAGCGCCTACCTGGGCGCCCCCTGCATCATCGGCCCGGGCACGGAGGTCCGCCACTGCGCCTTCATCCGGGGCAGCGCCCTGGTAGGGGCGGACTGCGTGGTGGGCAACTCCGTGGAGCTGAAAAATGTGATCCTCTTTGACGGCGTCCAGACCCCCCATTACAACTACGTGGGGGACTCCATCCTGGGCTACAAGAGCCACATGGGAGCCGGGTCCATCACCTCCAATGTGAAGTCCGACAAGACCCTGGTGGCGGTCCACGACGGTGAGACGCACCTGGAGACCGGCCGGAAGAAGTTCGGGGCCATTCTGGGAGACCAGGTGGAGGTGGGCTGCAACAGCGTGCTGAACCCAGGCACCATCCTGGGCCGGCAGGCCAGCGTGTACCCCACGTCCTCCGTCCGGGGAACGGTGCCGCCGTCGTGCATCTACAAGCGGGAGGGCGTCATCGTGCCACGAAGCAATTCTCTTTGAGAAACAAAAAAGAACCCCGGCCCGGATCATCCGGGCCGGGGTTTGCTGTGGGAAAATAGAGAGGATCAGAGCCGGTCCTCCCTGGACTCTGCGTACCAGAGGTTCCAGGCCTGGCGGTAGACGGCGGCAATCTCCTCCCGGCGGCACACCATCCGCACCCGCCGGGGCAGCGCATGGTCTGCCAGAAAGTCCATGATGGCCTTCAGGGCCACCGGCGCCGCCAGGGTCAGGGGATAGCCGTAAACGCCGGTGGAGATGGAGGGGAAGTCTACCGTTTGAATCCCATGTGCCTCCGCCAGCGTCAGGCAGGCGCGGTAGCAGGAGGCCAGCAGAGCGGCCTCCCCGTGGCCGCCGCCCCGCCAGATGGGACCGGGGGTGTGGAGGACGTACCCGGCGGGCAGCCGATAGCCCCTTGTGAGCTTGGCCTGTCCGGTCTCACAGCCCCCCAGCGTGCGGCACTCCGCCAGCAGCTCCGGCCCGGCGGCGGCGTGGATTGCCCCGTCCACGCCGCTGCCCCCCAGCAGGGTGGTGTTGGCGGCGTTGACGATGGCCTCCGCGTCGGAGGCGGTGATGTCCCCCACCAGGATGGAAAAGCGCTCTCCGCTCACTTGGTGCCGAACACCCGGTCTCCGGCGTCTCCCAGGCCCGGGACGATGTAGCCCCGCTCGTTGAGCCCCTGGTCCACGGCGCCGCAGTAGATGTCCACATCGGGGTGCTCCTTTTGAATCCGGGCGATGCCCTCCGGCGCGGCCACCAGCACCATCAGCTTGATGTTGCCGTGGCAGCCCCGGTTCTTCAGCTCCGTCAGAGCCGCGGCGGCGCTGCCGCCGGTGGCCAGCATGGGGTCCACCACCATGATGTCCCGCTCCGCCACGTCCTTGGGCAGCTTGCAGAAATAGACATGGGGCTCCAGCGTCTCCTCGTCCCGGAACATGCCGATGTGGCCCACACGGGCGGAGGGGACCATCCGCAGCACGCCGTCCACCAGGCCCAGGCCCGCCCGGAGGATGGGCACCACGGCGAACTTCTTGCCCTTGAGGGTGGGGGCGGTGGTGGTACAGATGGGGGTCTCCACCTGCTTCTCCGTCAGAGGCAGGTCCCGGGTGGCCTCATAGGTAATCAGCATGCCGATCTCGCTGACCAGCTCCCGGAAGTCCTTGACGCTGGTGTCCTTGTCCCGCATGATGGTGAGCTTGTGGGCGACCAGGGGGTGATCCATGACATGTACTTTTCCGCTCATAGTGATGTCTCCTTTTATCTCAAAATGAATGATCCATGGGATGACTGTGATTCCTGCCGCTCCTTCAACCGCATGGCCTGGGGCGGCCGCAGGTAGACGGGGGAGAGCTCCTGGGCGGTGACAAGGCCGCCGGCAGCCGCCAGCGCCTCCGCCTCCAGGGCCACCGACGCGGCGCACTGCATAACAAGATGGGGCGGGGCCAGCCGGCAGGGCACGCCGTGGGCCTGAAGGAACTCCGCGCACAGCTGCGCGCCGTCCCCCACCACCGTCTTGAGGCGGGGGTCGTCTCTGAGCTCCTCCGCCAGCTCCGCAAGACCGATGGCTCGGTCGGAGGTCAGACGGCGGGGTACGCCGGTCTCCGCGTCAAAGAGAGCGTTGTAGATCTGATTCCGCCGGGCGTCCATGGCACAGACAATCAGCCCCCCGGCAAAGCTCACGTTCCGGGCCATGGCCGCCAGGGTGGACACCCCCACGGCGGGCTTGTCCCCGGAGAAGGCCAGCCCCTTGGCGGCGGAGACGCCGATGCGGATGCCGGTGAAGGACCCCGGTCCCGCGGCCACGGCCACGGCGCCGCAGTCCGCCAGGGTCAATCCGGTGTTCTGAAAAAGATGCGCCACAATGGGCATCAGGGTGCGGCTGTGGGTGAGGCCGGTGTCCTGATACCCGGAGGCCAGGATGCGGCCGTTTTCTGAGATGGCGGCGGACACCGCCCTGGCGGAGGTCTCCAGAGCCAGAATTTTCATGGAAGCGCCACTCCTTCGATTGAGACGGTTCGCCACGAGTCCTCCCCCGGACAGGGGGAGAAGGTGACAAAGATGGTGGACGGCGGCAGGGCCTCCGGGGTCTGCTCACTCCACTCCACGGCACATACGCCCTCCCGGTTCAGATAGTCCTCCCAGCCGATGTCAAAGAGGGCGTCGGCGTCCGCCAGGCGGTACATATCGAAGTGGAACAGCGGGCACCGGCCTCCCTCGTACTCGTTGACGATGGTAAAGGTGGGACTGGTGACCCGGCCCGTATAGCCAAGGCCCCGGGCAAGGCCCCGGGTGAAGGCGGTCTTGCCCATGCCCAGCCCTCCCCGGAAGGCTACCACGGCGCCGGGGGAGAGAACCCCCGCCAGCCGCTCTCCCAGGGCCTCCGTCTCTTTTTCGTTGTGGGTGAGATAGTCCATGAACGGTGCCTCCAACACATGCTCTTCCCATTTTACCACAATTTGAACGAAGTGTAAAAAGAAATTTGCATCGTTTACACACCTTTTTTCCTGTGGTATACTGTGCCTGCGGAAAACTGATGGGACGGGCCCTCCGGGCCCTGGAGGAACGACCTTGAACAGATTGAAGAGAACCCTGGCGGACTTCTTCCAGCAGGCCGACCTGGTGCTGCTGGGACTTTGCTGCGTTGCGACACTGTTTGGCATCGCCCTGATTACCAGCGCCACCCGGTATCTTGGGATGATGCGGATCATCCGCTATGCCGGCGTTCAGGCGGCGGGAATGGTTCTGGGCATCTTCGCCTATATCTTTTTCTCCCTGGTGGATCTGGACGCTGTGATGAAGAAGTGGAAGTGGATGATCCTCTTCAACCTCGTTTTCATCGGTCTGCTGCTGACCCCCCTGGGCGTGGGCAAGGAGTCCACCGGCAACCAGGCCTGGCTGAAGATTCCCGGTATCCCCTTCCAGATCGGTCCGGCGGAGGTGGTGAAGATCACCTTCACACTGCTGCTGGCCAAGCAGCTGGAGTGGCTGCGGGAGGAGAAGCGGGATCTGAAATCCTTCCGCTCCGCCTTTCTGGCGGCGGGCCACACGCTGGCGCTGATGGGATGGTATGTGGTGGTCTCCGGGGATATGGGCAACGCCCTGACCTTCTTTTTCATCTTCCTCTGCATGGCGTTTGTGGCGGGGTTTGCCCTGCGGTGGTTTCTGCTGCTGTTCGCCGGGGCCGGCGGCGCCATTGCGGCGGCGGTGCTGCTGGAGCTGGTGCCAGAGAACATGATGTATATGGTGTGGCGGTTTCAGGTGCTCTTTGATCACAGCCTGGACCCGACGGGCATCGGCTGGCAGCAGACCCGGAGCCTTTTGGCCATCGGCTCCGGCGGCGTGTTCGGCCAGGGCTATATGAACGGCACCCAGACCCAGAGCGCCTACTCCACCAGCCTGCCGGCCCGGCGGACGGACCTGATTTTTGCCGTCTGCGGCGAGGAGCTGGGGCTGATCGGGTGCCTGGCGGTGATTTTTTTGCTGGTGTGCATCATCTTCCGGGTGCTGCTGGTGGCGAAAAACAGCCAGACACCGTTCCAGTGCTACGCCTGCGTGGGTGTGGCGGCCATGCTGATCTATCAGACGGTGGTCAATATCGGCATGTGCCTTTTTGTGATGCCCACCATCGGCGTCACACTGCCCTTTTTCAGCTACGGCGGCTCCTCCATTGTGACGCTGTACATGGCCATGGGGGTGGTCTCCAACATCAAAAAGCGCTCTCTGGTGATGCGCCGCTCCACCCGGACGCTGCTTTAAGAGACCCCCTCACAGCTCCGGCCGTCTCTGCATAGACTGGTCCGGAGGGGATGAGAGGATGCAGGTGTATCTCTGGGGCGACGAAGCGCGCTTTCCCAAATATGGCCGCGCCGTGGAGCTGGCGGGAGGCCAGCCCTGTTTTGGCGGTGATCCGGCGCGCTGCGGCGCGCTGCTGCTGCCCGGCGGCGGGGATCTGGAGCCCTGGCGCTACGGACAAGAGAACACGGCCTCCCGGGGACTGGAGCCGGAGCGGGACAGGGAGGAGCTGGCGCTGCTGGCAAAATTCATTGCGGCGGGGAAGCCGGTGCTGGGGATCTGCCGGGGGATGCAGACGGTCAATGTGTTTTTCGGCGGCACCCTGGTGCAGGATCTCCCCGGCCATGACGCCGTGGACGGCGCGGACCGGCTCCACACTGTGCGGACGGCGTCCTCGCCCCTGCGGCCCTTCTGCGGGGCGGAGTGCACACTCAACAGTGCCCACCATCAGGCGGTGGACCGTCTGGGGGCGGGGCTGCGGCCGGTGCAGTGGGCGGCGGACGGCGTGGTGGAGGCGCTGTGTCACGAGACGCTGCCGGTGTGGGGGGTCCAGTGGCATCCGGAGCGTCTTGAGGCGCCCCAGGGGGCCGCGCTGTTTCGGGCGTTTCTGGATGGGACGCGGTGAGAAAAAAAGAGGCGGAAAGTGGAAGAATCCCTTGACAGATTTCCGTTTTCATGCTATCATGTCCAAGCTGACGATTTCCCCGGGGGGCCACGCAGGTGTAGCACAATGGTCAGGGCACCAGCCTTCCAAGCTGGGGATGCGAGT
>JAHZBA010000019.1 GCA_019423635.1 Clostridiales bacterium | reverse complement strand
ACATCGGCGGCGTGGACGGCATGGTACATATCTCCGAGCTCAGCTGGAGCCGGATTAAGACCCCGTCCGAGGTCTGCAAGGTGGGCGACACCATGGAGGTCTATGTCATCTCCTTTGACCCGGAGAAGCGCAAGATCTCCCTGGGCGTCAAGGATCACAATGTGGACCCCTGGAATGTGTTCATGAACAAGTACAGCGTGGGCGATGTGGCCAATGTCCGCATTGTCAAGCTGATGACCTTCGGCGCCTTTGCCGAGGTGGTCCCCGGCGTGGATGGCCTGATCCACATCTCCCAGATTGCCGACCGGCGCATTGATAAGCCGGAGGACGTCCTCTCTGAGGGCCAGATGGTGGATGTGAAGATCACCGCTGTTGACGAGGAAAAGAAGAAGATTTCCCTGTCGATCCGCGCTCTGCTGACGCCCGGTGAAGAGGCGGAAGAGGCTCCGGAGGAGGAGTAATTCCTGTCTGCTTGGAAGAGGCAGACCCAAATGGGTCTGCCTCTTTTTGAAGAGCGCTCTCCGGCGCGGCTCCGGAGGCGTCTGCGAGGAGCGCCGAGGCTGCTGGTGAATACAAAGATGTGATCAATTTTTATTTTTAGGAGGAGTCTACCATGGATTTTCAGGCGGCATATCAACAGAAATTGACCACGGCCGACGAGGCGGTCAAGGTGGTCAAGTCCGGCGACTGGCTGGAATACGGTTGGTGCGTCTGCGCACCCGTGGCTCTGGATCAGGCGCTGGCAAAGCGCTATGGGGAATTGGAGGATGTCAAGATCCGCGGCGGCATCCTGACGCACCGCCCCGCAATTTTTGACGTGCCGGACGCACCGACCCATTTCACCTGGAACTCCTGGCATATGGGCGGCATCGAGCGCAAGGCGGTCAGCGAGGGAATTGCCTATTACATCCCCATGCGCTACTCCGAGCTGCCCCGCTATTACGCCACCACTGTGGGTCCTGTGGATGTGGTGATGCTTCAGGTGGCCCCCATGGACCGCCACGGCTGGTTCAATCTGGGTCCCAGCTGTTCCCACATCAAGGCGGCCTGCCAGCGGGCGAAGACCATCATTGTGGAGGTCAACAAAAATATGCCTCTCTGCCACGGCACGGCGGACAACTATGTCCACATTGACAACGTGGCGGCGATTGTGGAGGGAGACAATCCCGCCATGGATATTCTGGGCGGAGGCGGCGAGGCCTCCGAGGTCGATCTGGCTGTGGCCCGTCTGGTGGTGCCTGAGATTCCCAACGGCGCCTGCCTCCAGCTGGGCATCGGCGCCATGCCCGGCGCCATCGGCAAGATGGTGGCCGACTCCGACCTGAAGGATCTGGGCGTTCACACGGAGATGTACGTGGATGCGTTTGTGGACATGGCCAAGGCCGGCCGGATCACCGGCGCCTGTAAGCCCTTTGACCGCGGCCTCCAGGGCTATGCCTTTGCCGCCGGCACCCAGAAGCTCTATGACTACCTGGATGACAACCCGGAGTGCATGGCCGCCTCCGTGGGCTATATGAACGACGTGGCGCGGGTATCCCAGATCGACAACTTCATCTCCATCAACGGCGCGGTGGATGTGGACCTCTACGGACAGGTGTCCTCCGAGTCCTCCGGCATCCGCCATATCTCCGGCGCCGGCGGCCAGCTGGACTTTGTGATGGGCGCCTATCTCTCCAAGGGCGGCAAGAGCTTCATCTGCTTCTCCTCCTCCTTCCTGGACAAGAAGAGCGGTCAGCTGAAATCCAGAATCCGGCCCACGCTGGTGGACGGCTCTGTGGTCACCGCCACCCGGGCCAATCTGAACTATCTGGTGACGGAGTACGGCAAGTTCAACGTCAAGGGCAAGTCCACCTGGGAGCGGACCGAGGGCATCATTGGCATTGCCCATCCCCAGTTCCGGGAGGAACTGATTGCCGAGGCGGAGAAGATGCACATCTGGCGGCGGTCCAACAAGCGCTGAGACCGGTTTGCAGCCAGCTTTCCAAAAGAGCACTTTTTTCAGACGGACGGTCCTGGGGGGCCGTCCGTCTTTTATGCGGGGCTTTTGGAAAAAATTTTTCAATATTTTGTAAAAATGACTTGTAAAAGCCGAGAAAAATCGGTATAATATGTAACAGAATTTGGACAATCTGGAGAAAACAGACAAGAAAAGCGGCGAATAAAGAGCGAACCAACAGAAGTTTACAGAGGGCGGAGAGCTGAAGGGACTGCTGTAGAAGATGTCCGCCGGATGCGGCCATTCCGCTGGCTGTAAAATTTTTGCAGGGCGTCCTGTCTGCCGCCCGGAGGGAAATGGAGGGGACATGTTCAGCATAGGGGATCTGGTCGTGCATCCGATGCACGGCGCAGGCGTCATCCATGATATCGTGAAGGAAAAGGTCGCGGGAATCACGAAGGAATACTATGTATTTCAAATGCCAGTGGGCGGTCTGGTGCTGAAAATCCCCACCGCCAACAGCCAGGTCATCGGCATCCGTTCCATTGTCTCCAGGCGGGAGGTGGAGGAGCTTCTGGACGCGATTCCAACCCTGACAGTGGAGAGCAACTCCAACTGGAATAAACGGTATCAGGAAAATCTGACACTGCTGAAAAGCGGCGACCTCTATCAGGTGGCCAGAGTGGTGAAGGGTTTGATGCAGCGGGACTCTATGCGGGGACTGTCCACCGGGGAGCGGAAAATGCTCCACAACGCCAAGCAGATCATGATCTCGGAGATTGTGCTGGTGGAGAACGAGGAGTACCAGGCGGTGGAGTCGCGGCTGGACCGCGCCATGATGGAAGTGCCTGTCCCGCAGTGACGAGAGGATGAGAGTCATGCTGTCATTATGGAAGAAATACAAAGAGCGCAGCCGTCCACGGTGCACAGCACTGGTGGCGGCTGCCGGCAGTTCCAGCCGAATGGGCGGCGTCAACAAGCTGCTGGAGCCCCTGGACGGTGTGCCGGTGCTGGTGCGGACGCTGACGTCCCTGCAGCTGGCGGGGCAGGTGGATGAGATCATTGTTGCCTGCCGGGAGGAGGATCTCCTGGAGATCTCGGAGCTGTGCCGTACATATGGAATTGACAAGTGCAGCAAGGTGGTCCGGGGCGGGGAGAGCCGGGCCCACTCCGTGCTGCTGGCGGCATTGGAGGCCGCGCCGGAGACGGAGCTGCTGGCGGTACAGGACGGGGCCAGGCCTCTGGTTCTGCCGGAGCTGATCGACCAGGTGATTGCCGCGGCGGCCCGGTGCGGTGCGGCGGCGCCGGCAGTGCCCCTGAAGGATACAGTGAAGGAGGTCCGGGACGGCGGCGCCGTGGAGCGGACGCTGGACCGGGAGACGCTGCGGGCCGTGCAGACGCCCCAGGTCTTTGACGCGGCGCTGCTGAAGAGCGCTCTGCAGGATGCCCTGGAGCACGAGGTCCCCATCACCGACGACTGCTCCGCGGTGGAGCGGCTGGGGAAGGTGGTGTTCCTGGTGGACGGGGACGAGGAGAATTTGAAGATCACCACGCCGGTGGACCTTCTTTTGGCGGAGGCCATTCTGCAGGACAGGAAGGAGCGGCGATGACCGGACTGCGGATTGGACACGGCTATGACGTCCACCGGATTGCGGCGGGCCGGCCCCTGGTACTGGGGGGTGTGGAGATTCCCTGGGAAAAGGGCCTGCTGGGTCACTCCGACGCGGATGTGCTGATCCATGCGGTGATGGACGCCCTCTGCGGCGCCGCGGGACTGGGAGACATCGGGGCGCTGTTCCCGGACACGGACCCGGCCTACGCGGGAATCTCCAGCTTGAAGCTGCTGGCGGAGGTGGGGCGGCGTCTGAGAGAGCGGGGAGCCGCCGTGGTGAACATTGACGCCACCCTGGTGGCTCAGGCGCCGAAGATCGGCCCCTGTAAGCGGCAGATGGCGGAGCGGATCGCCGCCGCGCTGGGGATCTCCCCGGAGCAGGTCCATGTGAAGGCGACCACGGAGGAGGGCCTGGGCTTCACCGGAAATGGCGAGGGAATGGCCGCCCACGCCGTGGCGCTGCTGGAGCTTTCCTGAAAGAGGGGCGGCCCGTCTGTTTGTAAAGAGGGTTCCCCGGATCATATGGAGAACGTGAGCAAGAGGTCTCCCCTGGCGGGGGGACCTCTTTTGCCGCACCTTTTCTCTTGCGGTCCATAGACTGGGTAGAGAGGAGGAGTGTTTGTGGAGCACTATTTGATCTTGGCCCGCTCCGTGACCTATGCGCAGCGGATGCAGCGGGCGCTGGAGCGCGCAGGCGTCCGCTGCCGGATTGCCCGCGCTCCCAGGGACCTGACGGAACTGGGCTGCGCCTATGTTCTGCAGGTGGCGGTCTACGACCTGTCGCCGGCGTTAATCGCGCTTCACAGGGAATCTTTGGACCCTGTTCAGATATTTTTGTACCAGAACGGAGCATACCGGGAGGTGGGCGTATGATCTATCTTGACAGCGCGGCCACCACCTTCCAAAAGCCCCCGGCAGTTGCCGCCGCCATGGCAAAGGCGCTGGACACCATGAGCTCCCCCGGGCGGGGAAGCTATCCGGAGGCCATGGCCGCCGCCGACACGGCCTTTGCCTGCCGCACGGAGCTGGCGGAGCTGTTTCACCTGGAAAACCCGGAGGGGGTGGTGTTCACTTTGAACGCCACCCACGCCTTGAACCTTGCCATTAAGAGCCTGGTGCCCCCCGGCGGACGGGCGGTGATCTCCGGCTATGAGCACAACGCCGTCACCCGGCCCCTGGCGGCCCTGGGGGCGGAGGTCCATGTGGCGGCGGCGCCGCTGTTTCACCGCGCAGCCGTCGCGGCGGCCTTTGAGCAGATGGTGACGCCGGACACCGACGCGGTGATCTGCAACCATGTCTCCAACGTCTTCGGCTTCATCCAGCCGGTGGAGGAGATCGCCGCCGTCTGCCGGGCCAGGGGCGTTCCCCTGATTCTGGATCTGTCGCAGTCGGCAGGGGTGCTGCCTGTGGATATGGCGGCACTGGGCGCGGCGTTTGCCGCGATGCCGGGGCACAAGGGGCTCTATGGTCCCCAAGGCACCGGCGTGCTGCTGTGCGCCGAGGGGGTGCCGGTTCGGCCGCTGCTGGAGGGGGGCACCGGCAGCCTCTCCATCCAGCAGGAGATGCCGGACTTCCTGCCGGACCGGCTGGAGGCCGGCACCCACAATATGCCCGGCATCGCAGGACTGCTGGAGGGTGTGCGCTACGTGCGCCGCCGGGGAGTGGAGAACATCTGCCGTCAGGAGCGCCGGCTGGCGCTGACCATGGCGGAGGGCCTGCGGGAGCTGCCGGGCCTGACGGTGTATGCCCTGCCGGGCCTGCGGGATCAGGCGGGCGTCCTCTCCGTGGTGCCCGCGGGACGGGACGTGGAGGACCTGGGGCAGGCACTGGCGCAGCAGGGCGTGGCGGTCCGGACAGGCGTCCACTGTGCGCCGCTGGCCCACCGCAGCGCCGGAACGCTGAACACCGGCACGGTCCGTCTGAGCTTTTCCGATTTCAACACCGCATCGGAAGTCTTCCAGGCCCTGGAGGGATTCCGCCGGGCCCTGGGGTGATTTTTCTGAACAGTCCGTGAATTTTCCCTTGATTTACCTTGCATTTGACTGCCGGATTTACTATAATAAGACAATCAGTGCAATGGCGGAAAGGGATGAGGACGCCGGAATGGAATGGAATTTTGCGGAGCTGATGGCCACGGCAGGCCGGTATTTGCTGCTGCTGCAGGTGACGGATTTCCTGGATATCGCCATCATGGCATTTTTGCTGTATCATCTTTTCCTGCTGGCACAGAGTACGAGGGCTGCAAGTCTTTTGAAGGGGCTGGTGGTCTTTTTGGGGGCGCTGGCGCTGTCCTCGGTGCTGAAGCTCCACTCCATCAACTTCATCATCAGCCGTATGGTGGACTGGGGTGCCCTGGCGCTGGTGATTTTGTTCCAGCCGGAGCTGCGCCGGATTCTGGAGCAGATGGGCAGCGGCCGCTTCATGGCGTTTTTTTCCAGGACGGAGGTCAGCGGCGCCATGGAGCAGACCATCGCCCAGACGGTGCTGGCCTGTTCGGAGATGTCCCAGAGCCGCACCGGCGCCCTGATTGTCTTTGAGCGGGAGATTTTGCTGGATGATATGGTCCGCAGCGGCACCGTGCTGGATGCGTCCGTTTCCAGCGAGCTGCTGAAGAATATCTTCTTCGTCAAGGCGCCCATGCACGACGGGGCGGTGATCGTCCGGTCCGGGCGGGTGCTGGCCGCGGGCTGTATGCTGCCGCTGAGCAAGAATGTGAATCTGAGCCGGGACCTGGGGATGCGCCACCGGGCCGGCATCGGCATGAGCGAGAACTCCGACGCGGTGGTGGTCATCGTGTCGGAGGAGACCGGCTCCATTTCCGTGGCCCTGGGCGGGATGCTGAAACGGCATCTGAAGCCCGAGACGTTGGAAAACCTCCTGCGGAACGAATTGATTCCGCAGGACGAGGAGGACAAGCAGCAGCGCTTCAGCCTGATGGGTCTGCTGCGGTCCGGCCAGAGCGGAGGTGAAGACGATGCCGAGTGAGGGAATGCGCAGGCGGAAGGTCGTCTATATCCTGCTGGCCCTGCTGATGGCCGCCGCCGTGTGGCTGTATGTGGACAATTTCGGAAATAGCGGCGGCCCCCGGCTGACGGAACAGGAGATCACGGGAATCCCCATCACCTATATCGGGGAGGCGGGTCTGGCCGACCGGGGCCTGATGCTGCTGAGTGAGGACAGCAGCGCCACTGTGGATCTGACGCTCACCGGCTCCCGCTTTCAGCTGATGCACCTGGACCCGGAGGACGTGCGGGTGGTGGTGGATCTTTCCAGGGTGGAGAGCGCCGGAATTCAGAGCATCTCCTATCAGCCAAGCTTCCTGGACCGGAGGTTCTCTGCCAGCATGATTAAAGAGCGCAGCATCACCAGCGCCACGGTCCACATCAGCGAGCTGAACAACCGGACGGTGGACGTGATCTGCGATCTGGTGGGCAACGTGGCCGAGGGCTACTCCGCCGGCCAGCCCCAGCTGTCTCAGGACACCCTGGAGATCCGGGGGCAGGCGGCGGACATCGACCCGGTCAGCTATGTCAAGGTGACGCTGGACATCGGGGAGAACGCGGTGGAGAGCATCTCCCAGGCTCTGGCGTTCCAGTATTACGACGAGAACAACCAGCTGCTGGATGGGACCAATATCCATCCCACGGTGCAGACCATCCAGGCCTCCCTCTCTGTGTATGTCACCAAGGAGCTGGAGCTGACGGTGGACTTCCAGGAGTATCCCGGCCTGCGGGTGAGGAATCTGGACTATGAGATCCGTCCCAGTATCATTGCGGTCTCCGGCGAGGCCGGCCTGCTGCGGGGCATCAACAGCATCACCCTGGGCAAGCTGGATCTGATGGATCTCTACAGCAGCGATGTCAAGCGCCACACCTTCTCCATCATCGTCCCCGAGGGCTGCGAGAACCTCAGCGGTGTGACCCGGGCGACGCTGGAGATTGAGTTTGCGGATCTGGAGAGCGCCCGGGTGACCACAGAGCACTTCCGGTATGTCAATGCGCCCGGCGGCAAGCAGGTGAGCATCCTGACTGGCAGCCTGAACGTGAACATTTTCGGCACCGCCGCGGATGTGGCGGCTGTTACGGGGGATGATATCACCGTCACGGCGGATCTGAGCAGCTACTCCGGTGCCTCGGGCACCTACAATGTACCTGCCGTGGTAGAGGTGAATACCTCCGGCGATGTGGGCGTAGCCGGCACCTATCAGGTGCAGGTCACCATTCAGGAAGAGGCGCCCGGACAGCCGGAAAACGGCGAAGGACCGGAGGAGTAGGAGGAGACACATGACCCAGATTGCAACGGTGGAGCGGATTCTCAACGCGGAGTATGCGGAGGTGTCCGTGCCGCGGAAGTCCGCCTGCGGGCATGACTGCGAGGAGTGCGCCGGCTGCGGCGTCACCGGCGCGGCGGTCCATGCCAGGGCCTCCAACCCCATTGGAGCCCGGCCGGGACAGAAAGTTGTGGTGGAGAGCAGCACCCGGAAGATGCTGGGGATCGTGGTATTGGTGTATGCGATCCCGGTGGCGCTGTTCCTGGCGGGATACCTGGCGGCCTTCTTCCTGGGCGCCGCGGTTGGTGTGCAGTACACGGCCGCCGGGGTGGGCTTTGTCCTGGGGATTCTGCTGGCAATCCGCTATGACCGCCGCCTCCGGGACCGGGGGGGACTGGTCTTTACCATCGTGCGGCTGTTTTGAGGGATGTTCGGCTATGTCAGGCCGCCGCTTCAGGACTTGCCTGAGGAAGAGGCGGCGCGGTTCCGGCGGATGTACTGCGGGCTGTGCCATACCCTGGGCGGGCGCTATGGCCCGGCGGCCCGGATGATTTTGAATTACGATTTCACCTATCTGGCGATTCTCCTCTCCGACGGGGAGGAGGAGACCCTGCACGGCCGGTGCGCGCCCCACCCCGTTCACGGACGGGACTTCTTCCGGGGCGGAAGCGCGCTGGAGCTGGTCGCCGACGAGAGTGTGATTTTGGCCTGCTGGCAGCTGCGGGACGGCGCCGAGGACCACGGTCGGCTCCGGGGCCTGAAATACCGGGCCGGCGGCAGTGTTCTGGGGCCGGCCTACCGCCGGGCGGCGGCGCAGCGCCCCGCCTTTGACCGGGCGGTGCGGGAGCGGCTGGCGGAGCTCCGATCACTGGAGCGGGAGGGCTGTACCTCCATGGACCGGGCGGCGGACTGCTTTGCGTCGCTTCTTTCCTGCGCTGCCGGGGAGACGGACGATCCCGTCCGGCGGCGGGTGCTGGAGCAGCTTTTGTACCATCTGGGCCGATGGGTCTATCTGATTGACGCGGCGGACGACCTGGTCCAGGATGCGGAGACGGGGAACTACAACCCCGTGGCGCTGCGGTACGGTCTGCGGGACGGCCAGTGGACTCCGGAGGCGCGGCAGGCGTTTGCCGCAACCCTGGACCACTCCATTCACGCTATGGCCGCGGCGTATGAGCTGTGGGATTTCCGCCAGTGGAGACCGCTGCTGGAGAAAACCATCTACACGGGCCTGTTCCAGGTGGGCAGGGCGGTTTTGGATGGAACCTTCCGCGTCCGACGGCGCGGAATAGAGAAAGAAACCGAAGAAGGTGCCACATGAATGACCCCTATCTGACCCTGGGCGTGTCGGAGAGTGCCTCCGACGAGGAGATCAAAAAGGCATATCGGGAGCTGGCCCGCAAGTATCATCCGGACAACTACCACGACAATCCCCTGGCGGATCTGGCGCAGGAGAAGATGAAGGAGATCAACGCCGCCTATGAGGAGATCACCCGCCGGCGCGGCGCCGGAGGCGGCACCGCGCAGCCCCGGCCGGGCTATGGCGGCAGCTACGGCGGCTACGGAACATACCAGCAGTATGGCGGGCAGAGCACCTCCTCGGTGCTCCAGCAGGTGCGGATTGCCATTCAAACCGGCAATCTCACCCGGGCGGAGGCCCTGCTGGCCAACTACAGCGACCACAATGCCGAGTGGAATTTCCTGCGGGGAGCGGTGTGCTACCGCCGGGGCTGGGCGGACGAGGCCAAGCGGTACTATGAGACCGCCTGTCAGATGGAGCCCGGCAACCAGGAGTACCGGCAGGCCCTGGACTTCATGGAAAACGGCACCCGGCGGGTCTACCGGCCCGGCGGCGGCCAGTTCGGCACGGACCTCTGCGGCGGAAATCTGTGCCTGCCGCTGTGCTGTGCGTATTCTCTTATGAATGGCGGCTGGTTTTTGTGCTGCTGAGAAGGAGTGTCCTATGATTAAGAGTATGACCGGCTACGGCCGGGCCAGGCAGACGTTGAACCGGCGGGATATCACCGTGGAGGTCCGGTCCGTCAACAACCGGTATCTGGACTGCACCGTGAAGCTGCCCCGGATGTACGCCTTTGCGGAGGACGCGGTGAAGCAGCGCGTTCAGCGGACGGTCTCCCGGGGAAAGGTGGATGTGTTCATCACGGTGGATGCCTCCGCCGCGGATGTGGCCAAGGTGGCCGTCAACCGGGAGCTGGCGGCGCAGTATGCCGCCGCGCTGAACGAGCTGGCGGAGATCTGCGGCCCCACGGCCTACAAGGTGACGCCGGAGGCGCTGGCCCGCTTCCCGGATGTGCTCACCGTTACCAAGGCGGATGAGGACCTGGAGACGGTCAGCGCGGATCTCTGTGCGGTGCTGGACGAGGCCCTGGCGGCCCACAGCGCCATGCGGGCCGTGGAGGGGGAGAAGCTGGCGGAGGATATCGGAGGCCGGCTGCGTCAGATTGAGACCTACACCGCCCAGGTGGAGGCCCGATCCCCGGAGACGGTGAGCGAGTACCGCGCCAAGCTGACCGCCCGGATGCAGGAGGTCCTCCAGAGCACCTCCATTGACGAGCAGAGGATTTTGACGGAGGCCGCCATCTACGCCGACAAGGTGGCCGTGGACGAGGAGACGGTCCGCCTGCGGAGCCATGTGGCGCAGCTGCGGGAGATGCTGCGGGCCGATGAGCCCATGGGCCGGAAGATGGACTTTTTGATCCAGGAGGTCAACCGGGAGTCCAACACCATCGGCTCCAAGTGCGGCGACGTGGCCATCGCCCAGGTGGTGGTGGGGTTAAAGGCGGAAGTGGAGAAGATGCGCGAGCAGGTGCAGAATATCGAATAGCACTGTTTTGAGAAATCGACGGTAAAGACGCCGGTGGATCGGAGATCCCTTCTCCAGGGTTTTGCGGCGCGGTCTGGCCTCTGGCCGAAGGCCGGCGGCGGAGAGGACAGGACGGAAGAATCATCATGGAATTTATCAATATTGGATTTGGAAATCTGGTGACGCGGGAGCGGGTGGTGGCTGTTGTCAGTCCGGACTCCGCCCCCATCAAGCGGATGGTGCAGGAGAGCCGGGAGCGGGGGATGCTGATTGATGCCACCTACGGCCGGAAGACCGCGGCCATCTTCATCATGGACAGCGACCACGTGGTTCTGTCGGCACTGCCCCCGGAGCGCTTCACCGCCGCCTCACGGACGGAAACGAAAGAATTGGAAGATTAGACAAGTAATTTTGCTTTACAGATATTTATGGGGATCACAGCGGAGTTTCATACCCGCAATGCAAAGGGGAAGGAATCAAAAACATGACAAAGGGAAGAACTTTCATTATCTCCGGTCCCTCCGGGGTCGGCAAGAGCACCGTGCTGAAAGCCCTTCTGGAGCGCCGGAGGGACCTCTTTTTCTCCGTGTCTGCCACGACCCGTCCGGCACGTCCCGGCGAGATCGACGGCATTCACTACCGCTTTTTGGATGTGGACACCTTCCGGGAGTGGATTGCGCGGGATGAGTTTTTGGAGTATGCCGAGTTTGTGGGCAACTTCTATGGTACCCCTCGGGAGTATGTCTACAAGGCCATGAACCAGGGCCGGGATGTGATTTTGGACATTGAGATCCAGGGGGCCATACAGGTATCCCAGAAGATGCCGGATGCCGTGCGGATTTTCATTGCGCCGCCCAGCTGGGAGGAGCTGGAGCGCCGGTTGAAGGACCGGGGCACCGACAGCGAGGAGAAGATTCAAAAGCGGCTGCTGCGGGCCAAGGTGGAGGTTCAGACCGCCCATACCTATGACTACTTTGTCATCAACGATACGGTGGAAAACGCCGTGGGGGAGCTGGAGGCCATCATGACCGCCGAGCACTGCAAGCCCCAGGAGCGCATGGAGATTCTCAACGGGAATTAGACTTCGCTGTCAACAGACTTGGGGTCCCTCCCGAATATGACAAAAAATTTAGCCGAAAGATGGCAGAATGGAAGTAGATTGTTATGATGCTCTATCCCGCAATGAACAAGCTGACCAGTGTGGTGCCCAACCGCTACATGCTGGTCAATGTGGTGGCCCGCCGGGCCCGTCAGATTGCCGAGATGGCCGAGGAGACCGGGGAGTACCTGACGGAAAAGCCGGTGACCATCGCCATCAACGAGGTGGCGGAGGGACGGCTGGGAGCCGATTGTCAGGACCGGGAGAACCCGTGAGACAGAGGAGGGGCGAGGCATGGAGACCGCTGTCATTGTGAAAGTCGCGGTCAGCGCCGCGCCCTATTCCATTGATAAGCCCTATGACTATTTGGTGCCGGAAGCGCTGAGCGGGACGGCCCTGCCTGGCGTCCGGGTGATGGTGCCCTTTGGCCGGGGGAACCGGGCTTCGGAGGGAATCATTCTGGCCCGGGGCGACAGGGAGCGGCGCAAAGGCCTCAAGGCCGTTTCCGCGGTGCTGGACCGGGAGCCGGTGCTGGATCAGGAAGGCATCGCCCTGGCGCTGTGGATGCGCCAGAGGTATTTCTGCACCCTCTATGAGGCGGTGAAGGCCATTTTGCCCGCGGGGCTCTGGTATTCTCTGCGGGAGATCTGGCGGCTGAAGGACCCCGGCCTGGACCGGCTGACGGCCGACGGCATGGCAGCCTCCGTCCGGCGGTCCCTGCCGGTGCTGGACGCGCTGTATGCCGCCGGCGGAAGCACCGGGCTGGAGGAACTGCGCAGCACCTGCGGCGAGGGGGTGGAGGCCACCCTGCGGGCACTGGAAAAGGCGGGCGTGGTGGAGTGCGAGACGGCCGCCAAGCGGCGGATCGGCGACAAGACCCGCTGGATGGCGGAGCTGGCCGTCAGTGCGGAGGAGGCTCTGGCGCTGACAGAGCCAAGGCGCCGTTCCGCGCCGCAGCGGTATGAGACGGTGCGGCTGCTGGCCGCCGCGGGGCGGACCTCGGCGGCGGATCTCGCCTACTTTACCGGCGCCTCCATGCGGACGCTGCGGGGGCTGGAGAAGTCCGGCCTTGTGACACTGACGGAGGAGGAGGCCCTGCGGGTGCCCGCTCCGGAGAGCGTGGAGACGGAGCTGCCGGCGGCGCTGAACGCGGAACAGCAGAGGGCCTTTGACGAGATTCTGGAGCTGACGCGGAGCGGAAAACCGGAGGCGGTGCTGCTCCACGGCGTCACCGGCAGCGGAAAGACGCAGCTCTACCTGCACCTGGTGCGGGAGGTGCTGTCCCGGGGCAAGACGGCGATGGTGCTGGTGCCGGAGATTGTGCTGACCCCCCAGATGATGCGGAAGTTCTCCGCCTGCTTTGGTGCCCAGGTGGCCATGCTCCACAGCTCCTTGCGGATGACGGAGCGCTATGACCAGTGGAAGCGCATTCGCCGGGGAGAGATCCAGGTGGTGCTGGGCACCCGCTCCGCTATTTTTGCGCCCTTGAAGCATCTGGGGGCGGTGATTCTGGACGAGGAGCAGGAGAGCAGCTACCAGTCGGAGAACCCGCCCCGCTATCACACCCGGGAGATTGCAAAGTATCTCTGCGCCAGGGAGAAGGCTCTGCTGGTGCTGGGTTCCGCCACGCCGGCGGTGGAGACCGCCTGGGCTGCGGAGGAGGGTGCCTATCACAAGGTCCTTTTGCGGCGGCGGTACAACGAGGAGCATCTCCCCCAGGTGACCATTGCGGACCTCCGGGAGGAGCTCCGGGCAGGCAATCCGGGCCTGATCGGCCGGGAGCTGCGGCAGGAGCTGGAGAAGAATTTGGCGCGGGGAGAGCAGAGCATCCTCTTTTTGAACCGCCGGGGCAGCAGCCGCTATGTGCTCTGCGGTGAGTGCGGCGCCGTCCCGGAGTGTCCCCGGTGCAGCGTGCCTTTGACCTATCACTCCGCCAATGGGCGGCTGATGTGCCACTACTGCGGCCACTCGGAGCCGGCTCCGGAGGTGTGCCCCGGCTGCGGCGGCATCATCAAGCACATCGGAGCCGGCACCCAGAAGGTGGAGGAGGAGCTGCACCGGCTGTTTCCGGAGACGGAGATTTTGCGGATGGACGCCGACACCGCCGCCGGCGGCTATGAGGCGATTCTCGGTAGATTTGAGCGGGAGAACATCCCCATTCTCCTGGGCACCCAGATGGTGGCCAAGGGGTTGGATTTTGAGCGTGTGACGCTGGTGGGGGTGCTGTCTGCCGATCTGTCCCTGTATGTGGACCACTACCGGGCGGCGGAGCGGACCTTCAGTCTGCTGACGCAGGTGGTGGGCCGGGCCGGCCGGGGAGACCGGGCCGGGCGGGCGGTGATCCAGACCTTCACCCCCGAAAATGAGGTCATCCAGTGTGCCGCCCGGCAGGACTATGAGGGCTTTTATCAAAATGAGATCCGCCTGCGGCGTCTGCGGCGGTATCCGCCTTTTGCGGACCTCTTTACCTTCACCGTCTCCGGCGCGGAGGAGGGACAGGTACTGCGGGCCGCACGGTGGGTGCGGGGCGCGCTGGTACAGATGCTGCCGGAGCTGGCGGAGAGCCAGCCGGAGGTTCTGGGCCCCGCGCCGGCGCCGGTGCTGAAGGTCAACAACCGCTACCGCTACCGGGTGCTGCTGATTGGCCGCAATGACAAAGCGGCGCGGGAGTGCATCAGCTGGCTGCTGAGGACCTTTGCCGGAGAGCGCGCCCATCGGGGAACGAATATTTTTGTAGACTGCAACGCCCTGGAGTGAGGCAGTCGGGGAGGAACAACCATGGCATTGCGAAAGATTGTGGAACAGGGCGAGGAGTGCCTGACCAAGGTCTGCCGCCCGGTGGACGTGTTTAACCGGCGGCTCCATATTCTGCTGGACGATATGGCGGAGACGCTGGATGCGGCCAGCGGAGCGGGCCTGGCGGCGCCGCAGGTGGGGGTGCTTCGCCGGGTGTGTCTGGTGCTGGACGAGGAGACGGAGGCCTATGTGGAGCTCATCAACCCGGAGATCGTATCCCAGAGCGGGGAGCAGACCGGCCTGGAGGGATGTCTCAGCGTCCCCGGCAAGTGGGGCATCGTCACCCGGCCGGAGACCGTAAAGGTGCGGGCGCAGGACCGGAACGGAACGTGGTTTGAGCTCCAGCGCACGGGACTGACGGCCCGGGCTTTCTGCCATGAGCTGGAGCACCTGGACGGCCATATGTATACGGAGCACATCGACCACTTCCTCTCCGAGGAGGAGCTGGAGGAGTACCTTGCACAGACGGAGGAGCCGGAGGAATAAGTATGCGAATCCTGTTTATGGGGACGCCGGAATTCGCGGCGGTCTCCCTAAAGCGTTTGGTGGAGGACGGGCACACGGTCTGCGGGGTCTTTACCCAGCCGGACAAGCCCAGAAACCGCAATAAGGTGACCTTTTCTCCTGTAAAGGAGTATGCCTTATCACAGGCTCTGCCCGTGTATCAGCCTGAGCGGATGCGGGAGACGGAGACGGTGGAGACCGTGCGGGAGCTGGCGCCGGAGCTGATTGTGGTTGCGGCCTATGGGAAGCTCCTTCCGGAGGAGATTCTCCAGGCGGCGCCCTACGGCGCCATCAACGTCCACTCGTCGCTGCTGCCCAAATACCGCGGAGCCGCCCCCATCAACTGGGCGATTTTGAACGGGGAGGCGGAGACGGGCGTCACCATTCAGTATATGGCCCAGGAGCTGGATACCGGGGACATCATCCTGCAAAAATCCACCCCGATTGGGGAGACGGAGGATGCCCAGGCCCTCACCGCCCGGCTGGCGGAGCTGGGGGCGGAGGCGCTGTCGGAGGCCGTCGGGGCCCTGAGCGGCGGAACGGCCCGCCGGACGCCTCAGGATCACGCCCGGCAGAGCTATGCCTCCAAGCTGGGCAGGGAGCTGTCCCCGGTGGACTGGACCCGGTCCGCCCGGGAGATCAGCTGCCAGGTACGGGGTCTGATTCCCTGGCCCTGCGCCTCGACGGAGCTGGCGGGGCGGCGGCTGAAGCTCTACCGGACGGCGCCGGGCCGCGAGACGGACCGGGCCCCCGGCACGATTCTCTCCGCCGGAAAGCAGGGCATCGAGGTAGCCTGCGGCGACGGGCAGAGTTTGCTGATTACAGAGCTCCAGGCGGAGGGAGGCAAGCGGATGGCCGCGGCCGCCTATCTGCTGGGGCACCCTATTACACTTTGAGACGAGGCGCTTTATGTATCCGACTTACTATGGCGGCTATGGAACCTTTCTGGCCAACAACCTCTACTGCGTCCTGCTGATCCCGGTGCTGGTGCTGTCTCTCTGGGCCCAGGCCCAGGTCAGCGGGAATTTCCGGCGCTACAGCGGCGTGACCAACCGCCGCCGTCTCACCGGCGCCCAGGCGGCGGAGGCGGTGCTGCGGGCCCACGGCGTATATGACGTGCCGATCCGCACCTGCCGGGGAAATCTGACGGATCACTACGATCCCAGGGACAACACGATCTACCTCTCCGAGGGAGTCTACGGGGCGCCGACGGTGGCGGCGGTGGGCGTGGCCTGCCACGAGGCGGGCCATGCGGTGCAGTATGCTGTGGGCTACGGACCCATCCGGGTGCGGAGCGCCATCATTCCCGCCACCCAGTTCGGCTCCCGGTTCTCCTTCATTTTGCTGCTGCTGGGAATGGTGCTCTACAGCCAGCCGCTGTTTTTTGTGGGAATCGTGCTGTTCTCCCTGACGACGCTCTTTCAGCTGGTGACGCTGCCGGTGGAGTTTGACGCCTCTCACCGGGCCCTGGAGACCATCGAGGGGCAGGGCCTGCTGGACGGCGGGGAGCTGACCGGGGCCAGAAAGGTCCTGCGGGCGGCGGCCATGACCTATGTGGCTGCACTGCTGATGTCCGTTTTGCAGCTGCTGCGGTATGTGCTGATCTTTGCAGGCCGGAATGACAGAAGAGGGGGGCGCCGCTCATGAGCCGGGAGACAGCCCTGCGGGTTCTCATCAGCTGCCGGACCAAGGGGGCCTGGGCGGACGCGGCGCTCCAGGCCCAGTTGCGCCGGGACGGCCTGGACCGCCAGGATGCGGCGCTGTGCAGCCATATTGTCTACGGCGTGCTGCAAAATCAGCTGCTGCTGGATTTCTATCTGGAGGCCTTCTGCACCCAGCGGCTGGACCATCTCCAGCCGCCTCTGCCGGATATTCTGCGGATTGGGGCCTATCAGATCCTGTTTTTGGACAAGGTGCCGGTCAGCGCCGCCGTCAACACCTCTGTGGAGCTGGCGAAGCGGTTCAAACGGGAGCAGGCCGCGGGCCTTGTCAACGCGGTGCTGCGCAAGCTGGCGCTGAACAAGAAGACACTGCCGCCTCTTCCGGAGCAGGATGAGGTGAAGGCCCTCTCCATCCGCTACAGCCACCCCAGGTGGTTGGTGAAGCGGCTGCTGGCCCTGCTGGGCCGGGAGGAGGCGGAGGCCTTCCTGCGGTGCAGCAACAGCCAGCCTCCCACGGCCGCGCAGGTGAATACCTGCAAGGTGACCAGCGCCGCCCTTCGGGAGGCATTGGAGGAGGCGGGAGTCGGGGTGGAGGCGCACCCATGGCTTCCGGATTGTCTGCTGCTGTCCAGAACCGGAGGACTGGAGCAGCTGGAGGTCTTCCAGGCGGGCGCCTTTTACATTCAGGACCCAGCGGCCCGGCTGACGGTGCTGGCCGCGGGCGTGAAGCCGCGGGACTGGGTGCTGGACGTCTGTGCCGCGCCGGGCGGAAAGTCCTTTGCCGCGGCGATTCAGATGCGGGACCGGGGAGAGATCATGGCCTGCGATCTCCAGAAGAACAAGCTCCGGCGGGTGCAGGAGGGGGCGATCCGGCTGGGGCTGACCTGCATTGAGACGGCCTCCGCCGACGGACAGAGCTTCCACCCGGAGTGGGAGAACCGGTTTGACGTGGTGCTGGCGGACGTGCCCTGTTCGGGCCTTGGCATCATCCGGAAAAAGCCGGATGTCCGCTACAAGCGCTCCAACGACCTCTTTGCCCTGCCGGTGATCCAGCGCTCGATTCTGGACAACGCCGCCCGCTATGTGCGGCCCGGCGGAACGCTGGTCTACTCCACCTGTACGATTTTGCCGGAGGAGAACCAGGAGGTCACCGGAGGGTTCCTGGCGGAGCATTCGGAGTTTGCCCTGTCGCCCTTCACCCTGCCGGGGCCGGTGGGGGAGTGCGGCGGCGAGGTGACGCTGTGGCCCCAGCGCCAGGATACCGACGGGTTTTACATCTGCCGCATGACGCGGCACGCGTGAGGAACGCCGTATGATTGATTTGAAGTCCATGACGCCGGAGGAGATCACGGAGCTGCTGTGCTCCATGGGAGAGCCCGCCTTTCGGGGCCGTCAGGTGTTCTCCTGGCTCCACAGGGGCGTGACATCCTTTGAGGAGATGAGCAATCTCTCCAAGGATTTGCGGAGGAAGCTGGCGGAGCAGTGCCGCATCACGGTTCCCCAGGCGGTCCGCAGGCAGGTCTCGGCGGAGGACGGCACCATCAAATACCTCTGGAAGCTGGGGGACGGGAACTGCGTGGAGTCCGTGCTGATGCGCTATCACCACGGCAACACGGTGTGTATCTCCTCTCAGGTGGGATGCCGGATGGGCTGCGCCTTCTGCGCCTCCACCATCGCGGGGAAGGTCCGGGACCTGACGGCGGCGGAGATGCTGGATCAGGTGCTCTTCACCCAGCTGGACGCCGGGGTGCCGGTGTCCAACATCGTGCTGATGGGCATCGGAGAGCCGCTGGACAACCTGGACACGGTACTGCGGTTTTTGGAGCTGGTGAACCATCCGGAGGGGCTGAACATCGGAATGCGGCACATCTCCCTGTCCACCTGCGGTCTGATCCCGGGTATCCGCCGCCTGGCGGAGCTGGAGCTGCAGCTGACGCTGTCGGTATCCCTCCACGCGCCGGACAGTGAGACCCGCTCGAAGATCATGCCGGTGAACCGGGCCTACGATGTGGAGGCGCTGTTTGCGGCCTGTCACGACTATTTCCGCAGGACAGGGCGGCGGATCTCCTTTGAGTACGCCATGATTGACGGCGTCAACGACCACGACTGGCAGGCGGACCTGATTGCCAAAAAGCTCCGGGGGATGCCGGGGCATGTGAACCTGATTCCGCTGAACGAGGTGGCGGAGAGCCCCTTCCGGCCCTCCCGCCGGCTGGCGGCGTTTCAAAAGAGACTGGAATCTCACGGCTTCACCGCCACTGTGCGGCGAAGCCTGGGCGGAGATATAGACGCCTCCTGCGGACAGCTCCGCAGGAGGGCGATGGAAGAAGAGAAAGGGGCGGTTAGGATGTATGTTTGCGGGGTGACCGATATTGGACTGGTCCGCAGGGAGAATCAGGACTCCTACCTGATCCGAAAGAGCGGAGACCGCACCATCTGCGTGGTATGCGACGGCATGGGCGGCGCCGCCGGCGGCAAGCTGGCCAGCACCATCGCCACGGAGACCTTCACCGCGGAGCTGGAGCGGATTTTGAAGCCCGGCATGACCTCCCAGCAGCTGCTGGAGGCCTCCTCCTATGCCGTGGCCCAGGCCAACCAGGCCATCCGAAAGGCCGCCGCGGAGTCGGAGGCCTACCAGAACATGGGGACGACTCTGGTTGCCGCCGTGTCCTGCGATGGCGGCGCGGTCATCACCAATGTGGGGGACAGCCGGGCCTATCACATCACGGAAAAGGGCATCACCCGGGTGACCAAGGATCACTCCCTGGTGGAGCGGATGGTGGATCGGGGGGATATCACCGCCGAGGAGGCCCGCCGGCATCCCAGCCGCAACCTGATTACCCGGGCGCTGGGTCCGGACGCCGATGCCCAGTGCGACGGATACCTCTGCCCCATGAAGGCGGGGGAGTATCTGCTGCTGTGTACCGACGGGCTGGTGAACACCGTCACGGACCAGGAGATGCTCTATGAGGTGCTCCACAGCACCGGGGAAGAGGCCTGCCTGGAACGGCTGCTGGAGATCGCCAAGGGGCAGGGTGCGCCGGACAATGTGACCGCCGTGCTCATGCGGCAGGAGTAAGGGAGGGAGCATTTTATGGATCAATACATCGGAAAAATGCTGGATAACCGCTATGAAATCCTCGAGCGCATCGGCACCGGAGGCATGGCGGTGGTTTACAAGGCCAAGTGCCACCGGCTGAACCGCTTGGTCGCGGTGAAGATCCTGAAAGCAGACCTGGCCCAGGACGAGGACTTCCGCCGCCGGTTTAACGCAGAATCCCAGGCCGTTGCGCAGCTCTCCCACCCCAATATTGTCTCCGTCTATGACGTCAGCCGCGGCGGCGACACGGAGTATATCGTCATGGAGCTCATTGACGGCATCACCCTGAAGCAGTATATGGAAAAGCGGGGCCAGCTGAACTGGCGGGAGACACTGCACTTCATCACCCAGATCATCCGGGGACTCTCCCACGCCCACAGCCGGGGAATCGTCCATCGGGATATCAAGCCCCAGAACATCATGGTGCTGCGGGACGGCAGCGTGAAGGTGGCAGATTTTGGAATCGCCTGTTTGGAAAATGCCGCCCAGACCCTGACCCAGGAGGCCCTGGGTTCCGTCCACTACATCTCCCCGGAGCAGGCCCGGGGGGACCGCACCGACGCCCGCAGCGACATCTACTCCGCCGGCGTGGTGCTCTATGAGATGCTCACCGGCCGACTGCCCTTTGAGGGGGACTCCGCCGTGTCGGTGGCCATTCAGCACCTCAGCTCCATCCCTCTGGCGCCGCGGGAGGTGAACCCGGACATCCCTGAGCAGCTGGAGCTGATCTGCATGAAGGCCATGGCGCCGGATCTGGACAAGCGCTACCCGGATGCCGAGGCCATGATTGCGGATCTGGAGGCCTTCCGGAAGAATCCCGGCGCCAGTTTGGATTTTGAACTGTCGGACCTGCGGCCCAGCGATGAGGATGAGCCTACCCGGCCCCTGCGGATCACCGCCGTTCGGGAGAGTGGTGCACACCGAACGGGACCGGCCAGGACGTCCTCCTCCGGCAGGGAGCGGGAGTACCGCCGGGAGTACGACGACTACGACGATTACGCGCCCCCCCGCCGGAACGGAAAGCAGACGGCGCTGGTGATTGTGGCGGTGCTGCTGGCGGTGGCCCTGGCCTTCACCTTCATCCGCTCCATTGTGGGCTCCTTCGGCGGCGGCCAGCAGACGGACTCCTACACGGTAAAAAAGGTGACCGGCATGACGGTGGAGGAGGCCAGGAAACAGGAGGGCATCGAGGGGATCTTTGAGATCCTGGTGTCCGATGAGGTGGTCTACAGCGACACAGACGACGACAAGGGCCTGATCGTCCGGCAGGAGCCGGAGGAGGGGACCATCCTCAAGGGGGACGACCTGAAGATCACCGTCTGGGTCAGCGCCGGTGTGGACCAGGGACAGATGCTGGATGTGACAGACCGGAGCATTCCCTATGCGAAGGCCATGCTGAAGGATCTCATGGAGCGGTATGATCTGGAGATCGTGGAGCCGCCGGAGGAGGAGTGGGTCTTCAACGACGAGGTGGAAAAGGGAAACATCATCTCCACCACCCCTGCGAAGGATGAGATTCTCAGCAGAGGAGATGTCATCACCCTGGTGGTCAGCAACGGGCCGCAGCCTGTGGTAGTGCCTCCCTTTACAGATCTGCAGATTGAAGGCGTTTTGAACCAGCTTCCAAGCATGGGGCTGACGCAGGGCGAGGTAACGGAAGTGTTCAGCGACAAGCCCGTTGGCACCGTTGTGGATCAGGACCCCGCCGCCAACGATTCCGTGCCGGAGGGGACCAAGATCAACTTCACGGTCAGCAAGGGGCCGGAGGACGGCGCTGGGAACAGCGGCACGCTGAACTCGGACACGGTGACCTTCGACCTGCCCACCAACAAGGAGAGCGGCTATCTGAAAATTTATCAGGATGGAAGACTGATTTTCCAGGATACCATTATCTGTACCTCCAACGGGTATCCCTATGTGGTCTATGCCAATGGAGAGACCCGGATTCAGGCCTATCTGGATGATGAGCTGATTTACGATCAGACCATCACCATTGACAGCAACCATGGGTGAGGGTCGGATTCAAAAAGCGCTCAGCGGCTTTTACTATGTGGATATGGGCGCGGAGGTGCTGACCTGCCGCGCCCGGGGAAAATTCCGCAGGGAGGGGATCTCCCCCCTGGTGGGGGACCGGGTGGAGGTCCGGGAGCTGGGAAACGGCGAGGGGTTTGTGGAGAAGATTCTGCCCCGCCGCAACGCCTTCACCCGGCCCGCCGTGGCCAACATCGACCAGCTGGTGGTGATTGCCTCCGGCGCCGTTCCCAGAACAGACCCCTTCCTCATTGATCGGGTGGCGGCTATCGCGGCCTTGAAGGGCTGCGAGGTGGTGGTTCTTCTGAACAAGTGCGACCTGGACAGGGCGGAGGACCTCTATGAGATCTACCGCGCTGCCGGATTCCAGACCTTTCGGGTCAGCGCGGAGACGGGGGAGGGGATTGAGGCACTGAAACCCGTGATTGCCGGGAAGCTGTCCGCTTTTACGGGCAACTCCGGCGTGGGAAAGTCCAGTATCCTCAACGCCCTGGACCCGGATTTCCGGCTGCAGGTGGGTGAGATCAGCGACGCCCTGGGCCGGGGCCGCCACACCACCCGGCATGTGGAGCTGTACCGGCTCAGCTGCGGAGCGGAGGTGGTGGACTCGCCGGGCTTTTCCTCCTTTGAGACGGAGGAGCTGGACCTGGAGCTGAAACGCCGTCTGCCGGAGACCTTCCGGGAGTTTGCGCCGTATCTGGATCAGTGCCGCTTTGTCGGGTGCAGCCATACCAGGGAGAAGGGCTGCGCGGTACTGGAGGCCCTGAGGCGGGGGGAGATTCAGCGGAGCCGCCACAGCAGCTATCTGCGGCTCTATGAGGAGCTGAAGCCCCTGAAGGACTGGCAGGAGAACAGGAAATAAGAACCGACGGAAACCGGCAGGTACCGGTTTCCGTTTTTTGTTTTAAATTAAACAAAATTTTACTTTTGTTTTATTATGCGGTCGCGCAGATCCCAAGGAACCTGGACAGCTCCCCGTGGATATACTGGATCAGACGAGGGGAGGTGCAGGGCATGTGTCGAGGCGGAGGAGGCGGCTGCCGGCTTCTTGGAATCTGCGCGGCGGCACTGGGGGCGGGAATCCTGATTGCGATTATTTTTCCGGTGGGCTTTTTGATGTTCCTGGTGGCCTTTTTGCTGATTGCGTGCGGCTGCGCCTGCTGCCGGCGCTGAGTCTGCCAGACAGCGGCAGAAGGAAAGGAGGATGGGTATGAATATTGTGGTCTGGAAATCCCCCAAGGCATTGCGGGGAATCCTGCGGAAATTGTTCCACGTGAAGGCATAACCGGTCCGGGCAGTTCATAGGATGGGACATGAACTGCCGGGAAAGGAAGGGAACCCTCATGGAACTGGAATTGAAAAAGGCGTGTTTGGACGCCTATGAGACAGGCGGCGAGCTGGTGCTGACCCAGGAGGAGACAGCGGAGACCATCGTGCCGGACTACTGCCCGGACATCGCCCGCATCATTGAGACGGATGGGAAGGTCTACATACACAGCAGGGAGCTCCGGGACGGCAAGGCGGAGCTCTCGGGGAATGTACGGGTCACCGTGCTCTACACACCGGACGGCGAGAGCGGCATTCGCACACTGGAATTCGCCATGCCCTTTACGGTGGGGAGCGACGGCCGGGGCCTGTCGGGCTGCACCTGCCTGACAGCGGAGGTCGAGCCGGAATTCCTGGAGGCCAGGATGCTGAATCCCAGGAAGATCTTTACCCACTGCAAGCTGGTGACCCACATGATGGGCTACCAGAAGGCCGCCTTGAACTTCTGCACCGATCTGGAGGGCGCGGAGAACCTCTCCGTGGAAAAGCGGCAGGAACAGCAGCGTGCAATCCTGTTGACACACATTGTTGAAAAGGATTTTACCTTTACGGAGGAGATGAATCTGTCCCCCGGCCGGGAGGGCGCTGCGGAGCTGCTGAACAGCCAGGTTTGCAGCTCGGTGACAGAGGCCAAGGTCGTCGGCAGCAAGCTGATTTTCAAGGGGGTCTTCTCCATCACCCTGCTGTACCGGACGGCGGAGGGGCGCTGCTGCTCCACCTCCGGGGAGCTGCCCTTTTCCCAGATCATGGAGGTGGAGGGCGCCCGTGAGGATGCGTCGGCGTCGGTGCAGCTGCAGCTGACCGGAACGGATTTTCAGATTGACGGGGACGATCCGGAGGGGCGGCAGATTGCCGTGACCCTTTACCTCCATGCCACGGCGCTGCTGCGGGAGGAGCAGGAGCTGATGCTCTTGAATGACCTCTACTCCACCGCCTACGAGACGGAGTATGAGGCCCAGCCGCTGAACCTCACCAGCTTCTGCGAGAGTATGACCCGCCGCCAGACGGTGCGGGAGGTGCTGGAGATCGGCGTGGTGGCGGAGTCCATCCTGTCTCTCACGGTCTCCTGCGGCACGGTGTCTGTCAGCCGGGAGGGAAGCGTCTCCACGTTGCGCACCGGCGCTCTGGTGCGGGCGCTGTACCTGGACGAGGGCGGCGTGCCCCTGGTGGCGGAGCGGAATGTGGATGTCAGCTGCCAGCTGGAGCTGCCGGAGGACTGCCGGGTCACTGCCCGGGCCGTGTGTCCGGAGGAGGTCCAGGGGAGCCTGGGAGACCGGGGAATTGAGGTGCGGTTCCCAGTGGACTTCCGGGCGGAGGCCGCCAGTCGCGTAAAGCGGGTGTGCATCTCCTCGGCCAAGCTGAACACGGAGGCGGCCAAGGATATGACCGGCGCGCCGTCTCTGGTTCTGCGGTGTATGGGCAGGCAGGAGACCGCCTGGGATCTGGCCAAGCGCCACAACACCACCATCGCCTCCATCCTCGCGGCCAACCAGCTGGAACGGGAAGAGGACCTCTCCCGGGAGAAGCTGCTGCTGATTCCGCGAAAAAGAGCATAAAACATGGGAAGAGTGGAGCATCTCCACTCTTCCCATGTTATGTTCTTTGGAAGGTGCCCGTCAGGCTGGCCTCCTGCAGGACGTGGCCTTTCACAGCCGACAGCAGCGTCCTCCGCTTTGCGTCGGTGGACAGCTCCAAACGGCAGTCCAGGGCGTAGACATGGAAGACATAGCGGTGGGGCGTGCGCAGAAACGGCGGCGGGTAAGGGCCCCGATAGCCGTGTTTGCCGTACCCCACGCCCTGGACCGCGCCGCCCAGCTCCGGCAGTACCGGACCATGGGGAATCCCCTCCGGGAGCTCTGTCTGTGGCGGCAGGTTCCAGATCAGCCAGTGGCTGTAGATTCTGGTGAAGGGGACGTCCAGGTCGTCCATGGTCACCGCCAGGGAGACGGTCTCCGGGGAGAGACCGGACAGGCACAGGGCGGGGGAGAGATCCTCCCCAAAGCCGGTATGCCGCCTGGGAATGGGAGCGCCCGGCGCAAAGGAGGAGCTGGTAAGCGTTAAGGAATCCATAAAAACCTCCTCATGCTGTGACTGCGTCGCCGTCACTTCAGCCGGGTTCATCACCAGGCAGACAGAGCGCACTAAAAATTCTTTTGGTTCTTTTCTTATAAGAAAAGAACTACTTCTCCGCATAATGGGCCAGGAATTGACGGGTCCGCTCCTCCCGGGGATGGTCGATTACCTGATGGGGATCGCCCTGCTCCACAATCACGCCGCCGTCCATGAAGATCACCTGGTCGGCCACATCCCTGGCAAAGGCCATCTCGTGGGTGACGATAATCATGGTGGTCTTCTTCTCCGCCAGCTCCCGGATCACCCGCAGAACCTCGCCGGTGAGCTCCGGGTCCAGGGCGGAGGTGGGCTCGTCGAAGCAGAGAATGTCCGGGTGCATGGCCAGGGCCCGGGCAATGGCCACCCGCTGCTGCTGTCCGCCGGAGAGCTGGTGGGGGTAGTGATCCGCCCGGTCCGCCAAGCCCATCTGGGCCAGCAGTTCCCGGCCGGTTTTCAAAATGGCCTCCTTGCTCTCGCCGCCCCGCTCCTTGGCCAGCAGCTCCGGAGCCAGGGTGACATTCTGCAAAGCCGTGTACTGGGGAAAAAGGTTGAAGTTCTGGAACACCAGGCCGAAGTGCAGCCGCTTCTTCCGGATTTCGCTTTCCAGCTGGGTTTGGGGGTCGGCGGCGTTGAAGATGACGTTTCCGTTGACGGCAATGGTGCCGCCGTCGGGGGTCTCCAGGAAGTTCAGGCACCGCAGAAGGGTGGTCTTGCCGGAGCCGGAGGAGCCGATGATGGACAGAGCCTGTCCCTGTTCCAGGGAAAAGCTGATGTCATTGAGCACCCGGGTAGTACCGAAGTACTTTTTGATGTGTTGAACCTCTAAGACAGACATACCGCCCCTCCTCACTTAAAATAATCCAGCTTTTTCTCGAACCGATGCAGCAAAATGGTCAGGATGCCGTTGAACACCAGGTAGAAAACCGCTGTGTAGAACAGGGGATAAATCATCCCTTTTTTGATGTACGACTCACCCATCCAGATGAGCTCATACACGGCGATCACCCGCACCAGAGCGGTATCCTTCACCAGGGTGATGAACTCGTTGCCCATGGGGGGAACAATCCGCTTGATGACCTGGAGCAGGGTGATCTTGAAGAAGATCTGGTTCTTGGTCATACCCAGCACCTGGCCGGCCTCGTACTGCCCCACGGGGACGGACTGGATGCCGCCCCGGTAGATCTCCGAGAAGTAGCAGGCGTAGTTGATAACGAAGGACACCAACGCCGCGGTGAACCGTGGCAGCAGCGGCCAGCCAAACAGCAGACCGGGGACATAGAAGATCACCAGGACCTGCAGCAGCAAGGGGGTGCCGCGGATGATCCAGACGAGAATGCCGAAAATGGCGCTGATGGGACGAAAGCCCGAAAGAGCTTTGACAAAGGAGTCCGCGCCCTCGTGGTCCAGGGAGCGGAAGGGCGTCCATTTGCTCATGGAGCCAAAGCTGATCAGAAGCCCCAGGGGAAGGGCGAACAACAGCGTCAGAAAAAATAACAGGACAGTAGTCTTGAACCCGGAAAGCAGGGTCAGCGTGACACTCAGCATAGCAATTCCTCTCTCTTTCACCACGAAAACAGAGGGCCTTTACAGGCCCTCTGCCCAGGTAAGTATCGCGTTACTTTTCGATGACAGATTCCTGTACGCCGTAGGTCGTGGCAACCTCCATCACGGTGCCGGCGTCATAGGCCTCCTTCCAGAAGCTGTTGAAGGCGTCCACCAGGTCGGAGCCCTTCCGGAAGCCCACGCCGTACTCCTCGCTGTTGAGCTGTACGGTATAGGTCAGATCGGGGTAGCTGGTGCCCTCGCCGATCATGGCGCCGGCCATCAGCAGATCAATGACGCAGGCATCGGAGGCACCGGAGGCCACCTCCATCAGAGCGCGGGCCTGGGTGTCCATGGCGGTGTAGGGGATGTTCAGCGCATCCAGCTGTTCGGCGCCGGCGGAGCCGTTCTCCACGGCAAAGCTCAGGTCGCTGAGGCTCTCCACGGTCTGGTACTGGTCAGCCTTGTCGGCGGAGATCACCACCACCTGCCCGTTGAGGCAGTAGGGCTCGGAGGTGCCCATCAGGGCCTTCACGTCGTCGGTGAGGGTCATGCCGTTCCAGACCACGTCAATGCCCTTGCCCTCCAGCTCGAAGACCTTGTTGTCCCAGTTGATCTCAATGAACTCGGCGGTGACGCCCAGAGACTCGGCGAAGGCCTTGGCCATGTCGGCGTCGAAGCCGATCCATTCGTCGCTGCCCTCCTCCTTGTAGTCCATGGGGGCGAAGTCCGTCATGCCGATCACCAGAGTGCCCTTGCCCTGCACATAGGCCAGGTCGCTGTCGGCAGTCTGCTGGCCGCCGTTTTGCTCCTCCTGGTTGTCGGAGGTCTTCTCATCCGTGTTGGCGGGGGCGTTGTTTCCGCCGCAGGCGGCCAGAGACAGGACCATGGCCAGGGCCAGCAGCAGGGCCAGAAGCTTTTTCATACCATTCATCTTTTCATCCTCCAAGTGGGAACGGCGTGCCGTTCATTTAATACACTAGCAGTTTACCATGCTAAATCAAAACTGTAAAGACGGGAAAGGGCCGAAGTGTGGAGAAGCGGCCAGGCTCTTTTTGTGCAGATTCTACAAAAAAAGACGGGCCGTCATACTTTTTACTCCTGGGACATAGAGTGAAGCAAGACCGGAAAAAGGACGGGATGCTATGAATACCGCGATCTATCAGAACATTGCCACCCGCACCGCGGGCGATATCTACATCGGTGTGGTGGGGCCGGTGCGCACCGGCAAGTCCACCTTTATCAAGCGTTTCATGGAGACCCAGGTGATTCCAAACATTGAAAACGTCTACCGCAAGGAGCGGGCCAGAGACGAACTGCCCCAGAGCGGCTCCGGCCGCACCATCATGACGGCGGAGCCCAAGTTCGTGCCGGAGGAGGCGGCCCAGATCCAGCTGGAGGGCGGCGCGGCCTTCTCCGTGCGGCTGATCGACTGCGTGGGCTACATGGTCCGGGGCGCCATCGGACAGTACGAGGACGACGCGCCCAGGATGGTCACCACCCCCTGGTACGACCATGAGATCCCCATGACGGAGGCGGCGGAGATCGGCACCCGGAAGGTGATCGCCGAGCACTCCACCATCGGCATCGTCATCACCACCGACGGCACGGTGGCGGACATTCCCCGGGAGGACTACCTGGAGGCGGAGGAGCGGGTGATCCGGGAGCTCCAGGAGCTGGGAAAGCCCTTCATCGTTCTGCTGAACTCCGCGGACCCCAGGGGGGAACGGGCCCAGGCCATTGCCCGGGACATCGCCTCCCGCTATGAGGTGAACTGCGTGGCGGTGAACTGCCTGGAGCTGGAGGAGGCGGATGTGGGAGAGATCCTCAAGGGCGTCCTCTATGAGTTCCCCATGCAGGAGCTGGATCTGTTCCTGCCGCCCTGGGTGGACGCACTTCCCGCGGAGCACCCGCTGAAAAACGGCCTCTACGAGGTGATCCGGCAGGCCGCGGCGGAGCTGCATCACATTCGGGAGGTGGAAGGCGTTGTCCAGGCCCTGGGGGACTGCGAGACCATCAGCGAGGCCAAAATCACCTCCATCGACCTGGGGACCGGCATTGCGGCGGCGAACCTGCGGCTGCCCCGGGAGCTGTTCTATCAGACCCTCTCGGAGCAGTCCGGCTTCCAGGTGGGAGACGACGGGGACCTCATGAGCCTGCTGACCCGCCTGGCGGCGGTGAAGGCGGAGTACGACAAGGTGGCCGGAGCGCTGAAGGACGTGCGGGAGACGGGCTACGGCATCGTGGTGCCGGGCATCGACGAGCTGACGCTGGAGGAGCCGGAGATCATGAAGCAGGGCGGGCGCTACGGCGTGAGGCTGAAGGCCAGCGCCCCCAGCATCCACATGATCCGGGCAGACATCGAGACCGCTGTCTCGCCCATTGTGGGCAATGAGAAGCAGTCCGAGGACATGGTAAACTACCTGCTCCAGGAGTTTGAGGGGGACACCAGCAAGATCTGGCAGTCCAACATCTTCGGCCGCAGCTTCCACGAGCTGGTCAGCGACGATCTCCAAACCAAGCTGAAACGGATGCCGGAGGATGCCCGAAAAAAGCTCCAGGAGACGCTGACCCGGATCATCAACGAGGGCAGCGGCGGCCTGATCTGCATCATACTGTAAGTAGGAGAGGCATTGTAGGGGTGCAGGGGGCGACGCGCCCCCTGCCGGGGTCCAGGGGCGGCGCCCCTGGCGGTGTTTGAGGCAGAGCCTCAAAAGCAAATGGGAAAAACAAAAGAAAAAGAAAAGAGAAGAGGCCCCACTACAGCGGCGGACGCCGGTTCCGGCGTCCGCTGTCCTCATTTTTCACTCCCGACAAACTTCGAGGGAGAAATTGACCCGATTTGGAATATTCTGGGACGAGCCATCATACAGTGAATCAACCAAAGAAAGGGGGCGCGTACCCTTGCAGAGAGATTTGAACATCCTGCGTTATGAGGACGCGGCGGCAATCCTGCCCCTGCGGCTGCGGCGGCTGGCTCTGGCACTGCCGGAGGCGCAGAAGGCGGAGGCGGAGGAGTTCCGGCTCCGGGCCGGCCGGCCCATGACCGTCCTGCTGCCGGAGGGCGAACAGGCGCTGGAGGCGGTGGTGGAGCCGGAGGAGCTGGAGACGCTGTGCGACATCGCCACGGAGTTCTCCCGCTACGCCGCGGCGGAGACCATCCGGGAGGGCTACCTCAGCGTCCGAGGGGGCTTCCGGGTGGGGCTTTGCGGTACGGCGGTGATGAAGGAGGGAAGCAATACCACCTTGAAGCAGATCTCCTCCGCGGCGATCCGCATTGCACGGGAACACCAGGGGATTGCGGAGGAGCTGGCGCCGCAGCTGTTTTGGGAGGGAGCGCTGCAGAGCACGCTGATCCTCTCTCCGCCGGGGGGCGGCAAGACCACGCTGCTGCGGGAGCTGGTGCGGCGGCTCTCCCAGGGAGTGGCGCCCTATGGCCCCCGGCGGGTGGCGCTGATCGACGAGCGGGGAGAGGTGGCGGTGATGCACCGGGGAGAGCCCCAGATGGATGTGGGGCCCCACACCGACGTACTGGATGCCTGCCCCAAGGCCCTGGGAATTCCCATGGTCCTGCGGGCCATGAATCCCCAGGTGATCGCGGTGGACGAGATCACCGCCCAGGGGGATCTCCAGGCGGCCATGCTGGCGGCGGGCTGCGGCGTGCGGCTGCTGGCCACCATCCATGCCGGCAGTGTCCAGGAGCTGCGGGACAAACCCTTGTACCGCCGGCTGCTGGAGGAGCGAATCTTCCGTTTGGCCGTACATATTTCCAGAACGGACCGGGGCCGGACCTACCGGGTGGAGGAGCTGTCATGGTGAAGCTGGCAGGGAGTCTCCTGGTGCTTCTGGGCGGCGGGATGGCGTGGGTCCTCCAGCGGCGGGAGAGGAAGCGGCAGCGGGACACGCTGTCGGAGCTGGTGTGGGCCCTGCGGCAGATGGGAGAGGGCATCCGCATGGCCCGGACGCCTCTGCCGCGGCTGCTGGCGTCCCTGGCGCCCCGCTGCGGCCCGGAGGTGTCGGCATTGCTCCTGGCGGCGGAGGAGGCCGCGGGCCGGGGCGAGGGATTGGCGGAGGTCTGGCGGCGCATGACAAAGACGCTGCCCCTGTCCCCCTGGGACCTGGAGACGCTGCAGAATCTGGACTTTCGCGGGGATGAGGCCCACCTCAGCCAGGAGCTGGCAATCGCGGTGCGCCGCCTGGAGGACAGCGTGGAGGAGTGGGAGCGGCGGCGCCCGGAGGAGGACAAGCGGACGGCGGCGCTGTGCTTTTCCGCCGCGGCGCTGCTGGTGATCTTACTGATATGAGGGACAAGTTATGGATGTGGATCTGATTTTTAAGATTGCCGCCATCGGGATTCTGGTGGCGGTGCTGAATCAGCTGCTGGTGCGTTCAGGGCGGGAGGAGCAGGCCATGATGACCACCCTGGCGGGGCTGGTGGTGGTGCTGATGATTCTGGTGCAGGAGATCAGCGACCTGTTCGATCTCATTAAGACCCTGTTCCGGTTTTGAGCATGGAACAGGCGTTCCAGGCGACGGCCCTGTGCCTGGTGGGGGCGCTGCTGGCGGTGGTGGTGCGGCGGGGCAGTCCGGAGCAGGCCCTGCTGCTGACTCTGGCGGCGGCGGTGGTGGTTCTGGTGTCCCTGGCCGGAGCAATTGAGGAGCTGATGACGTTTTTGTCGGAGCTGGGGGAGCGCAGCGGCGTCTCCCGGCAGCTGCTGGTTCCGCTGTACAAGACCGTGGGCATCGCCCTGGTGGTGAAGGTGGGCGGGGATCTCTGCCGGGATGCCGGGGAGTCCGCCCTGGCGGCGGTGGTGGAGACGGCCGGGTCCGTCTGTGCGCTGCTGGCTGCGCTGCCGCTGCTGCGGGCGGTACTGTCCATGCTGTTGGAGCTGATGAGATGAGACGAGTGATCCTGATGCTGCTGTTTGTTCTGCTGCTGACGGTGGACGCCGGGGCGGCGGAGATCCCTGGGGAGCTGCGGGAAGCGCTGCCCTCCGGGGCGGAGGATATCCTGGAGATCGGAGAGCTCTCCGCCGGCCCGGCGGGGCTCACCGGCGGCCTGGACCGGATTCTGGAACGAATGCAGGGCAGTCTGGGAACGATCCTGCGCCAGCGGGTGCGGGGGGCCGCGTCCGTGCTGCTGGTGGTGGCTCTGTGCGGCGCGGTGGGGAGCTTTTACCAGGGGGAAAAGGCGTCGCTGTTTCTCCCCATGGTGGGGGCGCTGTCGGTGACGGTACTGACAGCGGGGAGCCTGGACAGCCTCATCGGCCTGGGAGCGGAGACCATCGGAGAGCTGAACCTCTTCTCCAAGGCCCTGCTGCCCACCCTGGCGGCGGCCGCGGCGGCCTCCGGGGCCGTCACCACGGCGACCTTTCAGCAGGTGTGCACGGTGTTTTTGGTGGATCTGCTGCTGAATCTGATCCACGGACTGCTGCTGCCGCTGGTTTATCTCTACATCGGCGCCCTGACCGCTGCCAGCTGTATGCCGGAAAACCGTCTGAGCGCCATTGCCGAGGGGCTGAAAAAGGCCATCACGTGGCTTTTGACCAGTGCGCTGCTGCTGTTCACCGTGTACCTCTCCGTGGTGCGGGTGGTATCCGGCGCAACGGATGCGGCCGCGCTGAAGGTGACCAAGGCGGCCATCTCCGGCGTGGTGCCGGTGGTGGGCGGGATCATCGCAGAGGCGTCGGAGACGGTGCTGGCGGGGGCCGGCATGCTGAAAAACACCATCGGAATTTTCGGGATGCTGTCCATTCTGGCGGCCTGCGCCTACCCCTTTTTGCAGCTGGGGATTCAGTATCTCCTCTACAAGCTGACGGCCTTTCTGGCCGGAGCCCTGGGGGCGCCGGAGCTGTGCAAGCTCATCGACGGCCTGGGCGGCGCCTTCGGGCTGGTGCTGGGGATGACCGGCAGCTGCGCGCTGCTGCTGCTGGTATCGGTGCTCAGCTCCATCGCGGCGGTGGCGCCATGATGGCGGCGGTGCGGGAGTGGCTCACCGCCGTGGTGACGGTGACCATGCTGCTGTCGGTGGTGCAGGTACTGGTGCCGGAGGGGCACCTGCGGCGGATTGCCTCCTTTCTGGGGGGACTGATCCTGCTGGTGACGCTGCTGCGGCCCCTGCTGGGGACGGATCTTGACCGGCTGGACCTGCGGCTGGAGACCTACGAGCGGGAGATTGCGGAGCGGCAGGAGGTTCTGGCGGCCGCCGGAAAAGAGGAGCTGGCATCCATCATAGAATTGCGGACAGCCGCATATATATCGGACAAAGCGGACGCGCTGGGCCTTGCGGTGACGGTGCAGGTGCAGACGGAGACGGGACCGGAGGGCGTGCCGGTGCCGCACCGGGCGGAGCTCACCGGGCCGCGGTCGGAGGAACTGGCGTCTTATATGGAAGGGGAGTTGGGAATCCCGCGGGAGAGGCAGGTTTGGCATGAAGAAGAACACTGAAGGAGTGCAAAAGATATGGGACAAATACAAATACGCGGCACTGGTGGTGCTGATCGGCGCAGGGCTGCTGCTATGGCCCAGTGGGCGCAACAGGCTTCCGGGGACGAAATCCGGGGACTCGGAGACGGCGGCGGTCCGGGAGCTCCAGTCGGAGATGGAGACGATTCTCAGCTCCATGAGCGGCGTGGGGCAGGTGCGGGTGCTGCTGACGGCGGAGTCCGACGGAGAGCGGCAGCTGGCCCAGAACACGGAACTGCGCTACAGCGGAGAGACGGCGGCCCCGTCGGATTATTCCAGGCGCTCCGAGGCGGTTTTAACGGGCGCCGGGTCCTCCGGAGACGAGGCGATTGTGGTCCGGACGCTGTATCCCACCTACCGGGGAGCTCTGGTGGTGTGTCAGGGCGGCGACCGGGCGGAGGTGCAGCTGGCGGTGACACAGGCGGTGTCGTCCCTGACCGGTCTCACTGCAGACCGCATTACGGTGGCAAAATGGCAGTGATTATTTGGAGGAGGAGAGAGCCCATGAGTGCGAGATGGAAGCGGAACACGGTGGTGGCCGTCATGGCGGTGCTGGTGTGCGCGGCGGTGGCCCTGAACTGGAAATACTCCGGCCAGGAGGCGGTGAAGGATGCCCAGGAGGCCGGAACCAAGATTCTGGGGGAGGCCATGCTGGTCTCCGGCCAGGAGGAGGGGGACGACGCCCCGGCGGATGAGACGGCGGTCTACACGGGGTCGGACTACTTCGCCTCCGCCCGGCTGACCCGGCAGCAGGCCCGGGACAGCGCCATCTCCCTGCTCCAGGATGCGGCGGAGCAGGAGGGGGCCGACCAGAGCGTGGCCAACGAGGCCAGCGAGAGCATCCAGGTGCTGGCGTCCTACACGCTAAAGGAGGCCCAGATCGAAAATCTGGTCACCGCCAAGGGCTACACTGACTGCGTGGCCTTCATGGGGGAGGACAGCATCAGCGTGGTGGTCTCGACCCAGAGCGGAGAGCTGACGGCGGACGACGTGGCCAAGATCACGGACATCGCCCTCTCGGAGACGGGACTGCCCGCCAGCGGGATCAAGATCATGGCGGCAAATTAGCTGTTGTATTTTTCCTGGCGGCGTGATACAATACCCGCAGAGCCAAGCCGGCAATGGCGCTGTGGTGTTACGGGCTCACAGCGCGTCTACAAAGGACGAACGAAGGAGAGTCAAGAGCATGGCCGATAATAAGGAATACATGACGCTGCCGGAGGAGAACGGGAGCATCAACATCTCAGAGGAGGTCATCGCCGCCATTGCGGTGGGAGCGGTGCGGGAGGTGGAGGGCATCTCCGGCATGATGACCAACCTGGGCGGCAGTGTCGCGGACCTGATGAGCAGCAAGAAAAGCGCCCAGAAGGGCACCCGGGGCGTGCGGATTGACATGACCGGCGCTGCGCTGGTGCTGGATCTCTATGTGACCGTCCGGTACGGCACCGCGATTCCCGAGGTGGCGGAGAACGCCCAGAAGGCCGTCAGCGCTGCGGTGGAGGCCATGACCGGCTGCCCGGTGGAGGCGGTCAACATCCACGTGGGCGGCGTGACGCTGTCCTGAGGGAGAAAAGAGACATATGCTGCGAAAGACTGCACGGGAGATTGCCGTCCATCTCTCCTACGAGCTGAGCTTCACCGATAAATCCGTGGAGGACCTTTTGAACCAGCGGCTGACGGCGGAGTCCTTTGCCGCGCTGGCGGAGGAGGACGCCCTCTATGAGGAGGCCCCCAACGCCAAGCAGGCGGACTATATCCGCCGTCTGGTGCGGGGCGTGGACGATCACGCGGCGGAGCTGGACGGCTATATCTCCAAGTACGCCAGGGGCTGGAGCTTTGCCCGGATTCCCCTGGTGGCCTCCGCGCTGATGCGGGTGGCCATGTACGAGGTGCTGTACATGCCGGAGATCCCCAACGGTGCCGCCGTCAACGAGGCGGTGGAGATTGCCAAGAAGTATGAGACGCCGGAGACGGTGAAATTCATCAACGGAATTCTGGGAAGCTTTGTCCGGCAGGAGATCAGCGAATAAAAAGAGCAGAGCGGGACGCGGACAAAACCGTTTCCCGCTCTGCTTTCGCCGGTGTTTTTGACCGGATTCCCGCATTCATCGAGAGAGAAGAGCTGATGACCCATATGAATCAAGAGCGCGTGAAAGAGATCTTCCTGCGTCCCCGCATGGGGCGCAGACTGCTGGCGCTGGCGGGGAGCATCACCCTGATTGGCGCCAGCATTGCGGTGTTTCGCATGGTCGGTTTTGGCACGGACCCCTGCTCCACCTTTACACTGGGCCTTTCAGCCAGGACGGGGATTTCCTATGGCACCTGCCAGGTGCTGTTCAATCTGGTGCTGGCGCTGATCGTCCTCCGAAAGGATCTGAGCAAGATCGGAATCGGCACCGTTGCCAATATGGTGGGAGTGGGCTACATTGCGGATTTCTGCGTGTACCTGGCCCGCCCGTTTCTGCCGGAGGCGGGGCTCACCATGGCGGAGCGGGTGGTGCTGTTTGCCGTCAGTATGGTGGTGCTTTTGATCTCCGTGGCCTTTTACATCATTGTGGATCTGGGGGTGGCTCCTTACGACGCCATACCGCAGCTGATCGCCGCCCGTACAAAGAGGCTGAGCGCCCGGACGGTGCGGGTTTTGTGGGATGTCTCCGTCCTGTCCGTGGGCTTTTTCCTGGGCTCCACCGTGGGGCTGACGACCCTCTTCACCGGCTTTTGCCTGGGGCCCGTCATTTCGGCTGTTGCGAAGCGGGTGGAAAAGTGGTTCTTGTAGCGGCGGACAGCTCCATTCCAGTGTGAAGGCCCAGCAAAAAGGCGTGGATGGAGAGGAACTCCTCGCACTTGTTCCAGGAGTGGAGAAGCTCGGGGGACAGGCCGTCCCACACGTCCTGGAAGCAGTCGATGTAGTCTCCTTCCGGGATCTCGTACATCTGCGGCCGGATGAAGTTGGTGTAGAACCAAAGCATGAAGTCGGACATATATATCACCCTTTTAAAAACGAAGAATCTGTCGTGCAACAATGTGATTATAACACGCAGAATTCGTCGTGTCAAGGAGTTGCTATGGAATTTTCAAAAAGATTACGGGAATTAAGAAAAGAAAAAAAAGAAACCCAGGTGCAGACTGCAAAAGCGATTGATATTACAGATCGGCAGTATCAAAGATTTGAAGCAGGGGAAAATTATCCCGGCTTTGAGAATCTCTGCGCCCTGGCAGACCATTTCGGGGTGAGCCTGGACTACCTCGCAGGCCGCACGGACGAGAGGTAACAAACCACCCCATGAAGAGACGCTTTCCCGTGTCAAGGGAGTTCCTGTTTTTGGGAGCGTCCGACCGCGCATTTTTATGATATCCGCAAAATCTACACGTTTATGAAACGCGTGTAGGGGCGATGTCCTCATCGCCTGTTCCAGGAAAGCATCGGTATTTCCGAAGGCCGGGCGATGGGGACATCGCCCCTACGATGCCTCTCCTGAAGAAATTATGGGCTGGAGACCTGCGGAGTGCCGGTTTTGGAAGAGGAGGCCTCTCCCCGACGGGCTGGCAGAAGAGGCCGCGGACATCTCCATCCAGAAAACGGCGATAACTAGGGAGGCGTATGATGGAACAGCACATTTTCAGCGTCTCCGAGGCCAACCAGCTGGTGAAGCTCCTGCTGGACGGGGAGCCCATGCTCCAGAACATCCTGGTCCGGGGGGAGCTGTCCAATTATAAGATGTACCCCTCGGGGCACCACTATTTCAGCCTCAAGGACCCGGAGGGGGCCCTGCGGTGCGTCATGTTCCGGGGACAGGCCTCCCGCCTGCGGTTCCAGCCGGAGAACGGCATGAAGGTCATCGCCCGGGGCCGGATCTCCGTCTTCCCCAGGGACGGCGCCTACCAGCTCTACTGCGACGCCCTGACGCCGGAGGGCGTGGGGGATCTGGCAGTGGCCTTTGAGCAGCTCAAGGCAAAGCTCTACGCCGAGGGGCTCTTCGACGAGGCCCACAAGAAGCCCCTGCCCGCCTATCCGGAGCGGATCGCCATTGTCACCTCCTCCGCCGGGGCGGCGGTCCACGATATGATCCGCATCCTGCGGCGGCGGTATCCCCTGGCCAAGGTGATTCTGCTGCCGGTGCGGGTTCAGGGGGCGGAGGCTCCGCCGGAGATCGCCGGGGCCATCCGCTATGCGGACAAGTGGAAGATCGGGGACGTCCTCATCACCGGCCGGGGCGGCGGGTCCATGGAGGACCTGTGGGCCTTCAACGACGAGCGGGTGGCCCGGGCCATTTACGACTGCGAGACGCCGGTGATCTCCGCCGTGGGCCATGAGCCGGATGTGACCATCTCGGATTTCGTGGCAGACGCCCGGGCCTCCACGCCCTCCAACGCGGCGGAGATCGCCGTGCCGGACCAGATGGAGCTGCAGCGGTTCCTCCGGGGAACCCGGGAGCATCTGGCCAAGGCGCAGGCCCAGAAGCTGGAGACCCTGCGCAAGAGGCTGGAGACCGCGGCGGAGAGCCGGGTGATGCGCGACCAGCTGGCCTACGTGCAGGACCGGCGCATGGAGCTGGTCCACCTCCAGCAGCGGCTGGGGGATCTGGCCGGCGGGGACCTGGCCCGGCGGAGGCAGCGGTTTGCCGCCCTGACGGCGGCGCTGGACGCCATGAGCCCCTTGAAGGTTCTGGGACGGGGCTATGCCATGGCCCAGAGCGAGGCGGGGCAGATTTTAAAGAGTTACCGGGATGTCACGGCGGGCGATATCGCCTTCGTTACGTTGGGGGAGGGCGGCTTCGCCTGCACGGTGGAGCAGCCGTATGAGAAGAGGAGGCAGTTATGAGCGGGAAGGCGATGACATTTGAGCAGCAGCTCCAGCGGCTGGAGGCCATTGTGGCGTCCCTGGAAAAGGGGGACGCGCCTCTGGCGGAGTCCCTGGCCCTCTTTGAGGAGGGGACCAAGCTGATTGCCGGCTGTTCCAAACAGCTGGACAGGGCGGAGCAGCAGGTGGTAAAGCTGATGAAGGGCCCCGACGGAGCCCCGGTGGAGCTGCCCTTTGCGGACGGGGAGGACTGAATGGACTTTACAAAAGAGATGGAGCAGGCCCGCCAAATGGCGGAGGAGCGGCTGGGGGAGTTCTTTCCCGGCGGAGGTCTGGAGGAGGCCATGCGGTACAGCCTCCTGGCCGGCGGCAAGCGGATTCGGCCCATTTTGACCATGAAGTTCTGCCAGGCGGCGGGGGGAACCATGGAGGAGGCCCTGGATTTCGGCTGCGGCGTGGAGATGCTCCACACCTACTCCCTGATTCACGACGATCTGCCCTGTATGGACAACGACGATCTGCGGCGGGGCAAGCCTACCAACCACAAGGTCTACGGCGAGTGCGTGGCCACCCTGGCGGGAGACGCCCTCCAGGCGGCGGCGTTCCACACGGTGCTGTCGGCGAAGGGGCAGTGGCGGCACGGCGGGAAGACCGCCAAAGGCCTGGCCGCGGAGATCCTGGCGGAGGCCGCCGGCGTTCAGGGGATGTGCGGCGGCCAGTACTGGGATACCCTGGGGGACGGGCAGCCCCACACCCTGGAGGAGCTGACAGAGATCAACGACAAGAAGACCGGCGCGCTGCTGCGGGCGGCCTGCATGATGGGGGTGGCGGCCTCCATGGGCCGCAGGGAGGTGGATGCGCGCTGTATGGACGCCGCACGGGACTACGCCACAAACCTGGGCCATGCCTTCCAGATCCGGGATGATATGCTGGATGTGGAGGGGGACGCCGCGGAGTTTGGAAAGCCCATCGGCTCCGACGCCTCCAACAACAAGACCACCTATGTGACGCTGCTGGGCCTGGAGGCCTGCGGACAAAGGGTTTTTCAGTATACGGAGCAGGCCAAGGCCGCCCTGGAGCAGGGCCTCTGGCCGGGGGACACCGCCTTTTTGCGCCAGCTGGCGGACAGCCTGGCCCAGAGGCGAAAGTGAACAAACGGAGAGGCCGCGCGGCGGCCTCTCTTTTGTGTCTTTTCAAAAAATTTATAGATGAGATATACGGAATATATTGTATATTGATTCCGGTTGTGCTATACTGTTTCCTGCTGAACCGGCGGCGCAGTATTCTAGTCAGATCCGCCGTTTCCAAGGGAGGGCCTAAAAATCCTCTGAAGGGCACATCGATGAAACCTCTGGTGCCTGCTTGATACGCCCAGTTTCGGGTGGGTACTGGGGGGAAGCGCTTTTGCGCTTGCGGACTCAGGGCGATGAACAATGGCATGGTCAACCCGACCCTGTTTCCGTGGAGACCTGTTCTTGTGCGCGGACGTACTCCCACTGTGGTATTTTCGGCCCGCGTACGAAACAGATTGTGAACCTGTAATGCGGTGCATCGGCCCCTCGGGGCCGTAACGCTGTGTGCAGCTGTAGCCTGCCTTGCGTGGGGCGGGTGAATGGAGGAACTACGCGGCGGCGCTCTGGCCAGAGCAATGCGGCGATCGCCTCCTGAAACCCGTTCTGCAAAAGAGGCTCAAGAAGCGGAGGGACTGTGGTGGAAAACACCTAGGCTGTCCACTCCGGGGCAGAAAAGGGATTGCAGTGCGGACTAAGTGGCAGTCGGGCCGCGCAGACCGGCGACGATGCGCCGCAGCGCTGAAAGGGGAACCGCCTCCATCGGCAACGAGAGGTGCGCTGTGGGGAAATCCAACCCGTACCTAAGCCGTAAGATTTACCTTTTCTGCCGCCGCCGGTTCAGCAGTATGATTTTGACCCGATGACGGAGGTCTCTTTTGAGTAAAAAGAAAAAGAAAGACGGGGCCGCTGCCCCGTATCGGTGGGCACTGACGGTTTTTGGAATCGCAGTGGCCCTGTCCGGCGTACTGAGCCTGGTATCGGAGACCATGCTGGACGGCGCCGGACTTCCTGTAGCTGTTTTGATCCTGCTGGCATTCATCCTGCTGGGCATCCTGTTTGACGTCATCGGCGTGGCGGCCGCGGCGGCAGACCCGAAGCCCTTTCACTCCATGGCAGCCCACCGGGAAAAGGGTGCCAAGGAGGCGCTGATGCTGCTGCGCAACGCCAGCCGCGTCTCCAGCATCTGCAACGACGTGGTGGGCGATATCTGCGGCATTGTCTCCGGCGCCACCGGTGCGGTGATCGTCGCGCAGCTCCAGCAGGCCTTCAATCTCCGGACGGTTCTGTTCTCCGTGGGCGTCACCGCCCTGGTCTCCGGACTGACCATTGGCGGCAAGGCCCTCTCCAAGCCCTTCGCCATGCAGCAGAGCACCCGGGTGATCTATTGGGCGGGGCGGTTTTTGCACCTGTTCCACCGCTGAGGAGGCACTATGATTCTGGAACATATTCAATCGCCCGCAGATGTCAAGGAGCTGAACAAGGCCCAGCTGCCCCAGCTTTGTCAGGAGCTGCGGGCGTTTTTACTGGAGAACGTGTCTCAAACCGGCGGCCATCTGGCCTCCAATCTGGGGGCGGTGGAGCTGACGGTGGCCATCCACCGGGTATTTGACACCGCCAGGGACCGGCTGGTGTTCGACGTGGGGCATCAGTGCTATGTCCACAAGGCCCTCACCGGCCGGCAGGAGCTGTTTTCCACCCTGCGGCAGTTCGGCGGCCTCTCCGGGTTTCCCAAGCCCCGGGAGAGCGAACACGACGCCTTCATTGCCGGACACGCCTCCAACTCGGTCTCCGTGGCCCTCGGAATGGCAAGGGCAAGAACTTTACAGAATGCGAATTACAGCGTGTTGGCTCTGATTGGAGACGGCGCCCTCACAGGCGGCCTTGCCTATGAGGGCCTCAACAACGCCGGAGCCTCCGGCGAGCCGTTGATTGTAATTTTGAATGACAACGGCATGTCCATCGCCCCTAATGTAGGGGCGGTGACCTCCCATCTGAGCCGTCTGCGGAGCAAGCCGGCCTATTACCATTTCAAAAAATGGTATCGGGGGCTCTTTGGAAAAAATCCGGCGAAAAATGTGCTGTACCGGTTTAACCACCGGATCAAGACGGCGCTGAAAAAGGCGTTTTTCCCCGGCAGCACCCTCTTTGAGGACATGGGCTTTACCTACCTGGGGCCCATTGACGGCCACGACCTGCCCCGGCTCTGCGATATGCTGCAGTGGGCCAGGGAGCTCAACGGCCCGGTGCTGGTCCACGTCCACACGGTGAAGGGGAAGGGGTTTCCCTTTGCGGAGAAGGACCCGGGGAAGTTCCACGGGGTGGCGCCCTTTGATCCGGAGACGGGCCTTTTGAAAAAGGAGCCTTCGGAGAGCTTTTCCGATCAGATGGGCAAGACCCTGATCTCCTGCGCGGCCGAAGACCCGCGGGTGTGCGCCATCACCGCCGCCATGACGGACGGCACGGGGCTGACCGGCTTTGCCAAGACCTTTCCCCAGCGCTTTTTTGATGTGGCCATTGCTGAAGGGCACGGCGTCTCCATGTCGGCCGGCCTGGCCGCGCAGGGGATGCTGCCGGTGTTTGCCGTGTACTCCACCTTTCTCCAGCGGGGCTACGACCAGCTGATCCACGATGTGGCGCTGGAGCGTCTCCATGTGGTGCTGGCGGTAGACCGGGCGGGCTTGGTGGGCGCCGACGGGGAGACCCACCACGGTTCCTTCGATCCCCTCTATCTCTCGGAGATCCCCGGCTTTACGGTGCTCTGTCCCGCCAGCTTTGCGGAGCTGCGCTCCATGCTGCGTCAGGCGCTGTTTCAGCTGGAGGGCCCCGTGGCGGTGCGCTATCCCCGGGGCGGTGAGGGAAGTTTTCACGGTGATGCCTCTCAGGGCCCCCTGGTTCGCCTGCGGGAGGGCGGGGACGCCACGCTGCTGGGCTACGGAATTCTGATCAATCAGCTGCTGGAGGCCGCGGAGCTCCTGGCGCAGGAGGGGATTCAGGCGGAGGTGCTGAAACTGAATCAGATTGCTCCGCTGGGCTACGAGGTGCTGGCGGAGGCGCTGACGCAGGAGCGGCCGCTTCTGGTGCTGGAGGACGCCTTCGGCGCCGGCTGCATCGGGCAGCAGACGGCGGCTATTCTGGCAGAGCACGGCTGGGCACCCAGGCGTCTCATTTTGAAAAACCTCGGCAGGACCTTTGCGCCGGAGGGCAGTGTGGCGGAGCTGAACCACAGCTTCGGCCTGGATGCCGCCGGTGTGGCGGAGGCGGTACGGGAGGCGGTCAAACATGGCGAATAAGACACGGCTGGACGTGCTGCTGGTGGAGCGGGGACTGGCGGAGACCCGACAGAGGGCCCAGGCCGCCATCATGGGCGGACAGGTGTTCGTGGACGGCCGGAGGCTGGACAAGCCCGGCATGTCCGTACCCAATCAGGCGAATATAGAGTGGAGAGGCGCGCCGCTTGCCTATGTCAGCCGCGGCGGATTGAAGCTGGAAAAGGCCATGAAGACCTTCCCCATCTCCCTGGAGGGGGCAATCTGCGGCGATATCGGCGCCTCCACCGGCGGATTTACGGACTGTATGCTGCAAAACGGCGCGGCGAAGGTCTACGCCGTGGACGTGGGCTACGGCCAGCTGGCCTGGAAGCTGCGCAGCGATCTCCGGGTGGTCTGCCTGGAGCGGACCAACGCCCGCTACCTGACCCGGGAGCAGATTCCGGAGGCGCTGGACTTTGCCTCCATTGATGTCAGCTTCATCTCCCTGCGGCTGATCCTGCCCGCCGTCCATGGCTGCTTGAAACCGGATGGCCATGTGGCCTGCCTGGTGAAGCCCCAGTTTGAGGCCGGCCGGGAGAAGGTGGGGAAGAAAGGCGTCGTCCGGGACCCGGCGGTGCATCTGGAGGTGCTGGAGCACTTCCTGGAACACGCCCGGGAGGCGGCGTTTTCCGTGCTGGATCTGACCTATTCCCCCATCCGGGGCCCCGAGGGGAATATTGAGTACCTGGGCTACCTGGAAAAGGGCGCAGGGCGGAACGGCACATTTGATCTGCGCGCTCTGGTGGAGGAGTCCCACCGGACGCTGCGGGAACACGGAGAGGAGGGCGGCGCATGAGCGGAAAAAAGATTATTCTCTGTCCCAATCCCAGCCGGGACCACGGGATGCGGGCCACCGGAGCCGCTGAGAAAATCCTGCGGGAGTGCGGATTTCAGACAGTGGTATGCCCGCCTTTCAAGGATCAGCGGGAGGGGGCTTTTGGAGACTGCGAGGTCCGGCCTCTGCCCCAGGAGCTGAGAAATGCGGACTTGATGATTACTTTCGGCGGCGACGGAACCATCCTGCACCTGGCGAAGCTGGCGGCACTGAACAAGGTGCCGGTGCTGGGCGTAAATATGGGGGGCCTTGGCTTCATCACGGATCTGGAGGTGGGGGAGCTGGAGACCCTGCGTCGGCTGAAGGACTGGTCCTTTGAGACGGAACAGCGGATGATGCTGGACGTCTCGGTGATCCGGGACGGCCGGCAGGTCTATACGAACCTGGGCCTCAACGACGCGGTGATCCGGGAAGGTCCCATCTCTCATGTGATTCACCTGAAAATCTCCTCGGACGGACGGCACCTTGCGGATATTGCCGGTGACGGCGTGATTTTGTCCACGCCCACTGGGTCCACGGCGTACTCCCTGTCCGCAGGCGGCCCGGTGGTGGAGCCGGGGGCTCAGGTGATTGTGGTGACGCCCATCTGCATTCATAACATGCGTTTTTCCTCCTATGTGCTCTCCCCGGAGCATGCGCTGACCGTGGAGCTGGAGCGGAACGGACGCAAACCGGTGTATCTCTTTGTGGACGAGAGCCGGGCTTTTGCCCTGCGGGCGGACGACAAGGTGCTGATCCGGCGGAGCAAATACGGAATCCGGCTGGTCCGGCTGACCGAGAAGAGCTTTTGTGAGATCTTTGCGCAGAAAATGCTTCCAGGAGGATTCCACGATGAAAAATGACCGGCAGTCCATGATTTTGGAGATCATTTCCCAGGAAAACATCGAGACCCAGGAGCAGCTCCTGGCCCGTTTGCAGGAGCGGGGAATCAGCAGCACCCAGGCGACCATCTCCCGGGACATCAAGCAGATGCACCTCATCAAGGAGCCGGCGGGCCTGGGCGTCTATAAGTACGCCGTCTCCGGGAACCGGACGAAGCTGAATTTTGCGGAGAAGCTGCGGACCATCTTCCGGGAGAGCATCACCAGCATTGACTACGCCCAGAATATTGTGGTGCTCAAGACCATGCCGGGCCTTGCCAACGCGGCCGCGGCGGCGCTGGACAACATGGACATCACCTATATGGTGGGCTCCCTGGCGGGGGACGACACGGCGTTTCTGCTGATGAAGGACACGGAGTCCGCCGCGGCGTTCTGCGAGGAGATTAAGGCGATGCTGTAAATCTCCAAGGGGGACTGGCGCCCCCCCTTAGACGCTGCGCCGGGCGCTGCCCGGCTCCGCTGAACCCCCTGGCCCGCATACGATGCGGGCGGCCGCGCGGCGGGCAGAGGTGTCCCGGTGGAAGTGAATTCCGCCGGGATGGAATGGAGATTCCAAAATTGTGAAGGAAGGGCCACAGTATGCTGGAAGTGCTTCACATTGAAAATATTGCGGTGATTGAGGAGGCGGACATCCAGTTCCACGCCGGCTTCAACGCCCTGACCGGCGAGACCGGCGCGGGCAAGTCCATTGTCATTGACGCCATGGGTGCGGTGCTGGGGGGCCGGACCTCCCGAGAGCTGATCCGCACCGGGGCGGACCGTGCCTTTGTCAGCGCGGTCTTCTCCGGGGTGTCCCCGGAGCTGCCGGGTCTGGCGGAGAACGGCGTCGCACCGGATGAGGACGGCAATCTGCTGCTCCAGCGGGAGATTGACCGGGACGGAAAAAACGCCTGCCGGGTCAACGGCAGGCCTGTCACCGTGGCCCAGCTGCGGAGCATCGGCGGCGAGCTTTTGAACATCCACGGCCAGCACGACGGACAGCAGCTGCTGGACGAGGAGCAGCACGGGAGCTATTTGGACCGCTTCGGCCGCACCGGGGAGGTTCTGGCTGCCTATCAAAGAGAGTATGCGGTGATGACGGACCTGCGGGCGCAGATCCGGGCCTTCCAGATGGATGAGGCGGAGAAGGCCCGCCGGGTGGACAGCCTCCGCTTCCAGATCGACGAGCTGGAGCGGGCGGAGCTGGTCCCGGGGGAGGAGGAGGAACTGGACAGCCGCCGGGCGATGCTGCGCAACGGCGAGAAGTACCTCTCGGCCCTCTCTGGCGCGGATTACGCCCTGAGCGGAGACGAGGAGGGCGGCGGCGCCGTCAACTGCCTGCGGGAGGCCGAGGCGGCCATGTTCGGCATCCGGATGCTGGGAGACGACATCGAAGAGCTCTGCAAACGACTGGAGGTACTGCGCTGTGAAGCGTTTGACCTTGCCGAGATTATCCGGGACCGGCGGGCGGGCTTTGACTTCTCCCCGGCGGAGCTGGACGCTCTGGAGAGCCGGGCGGATCAGCTGTACCGTTTGAAAAAGAAGTACGGCCCCAGTGTGGAGGAAATGCTGGCGTATCTCGCCAGGTGCCGCGAGGAGCTGGACGCCATGGAGACGGCCGGCGACACGCTGCTTCTTCTGGAACAGAAGCTCCAAAAAGCGGAGAAGGCGGTGCGTACCGCGGCGGCGGCGCTGACCGGGGCCAGGAAGACGGCCGCGGCGGTGCTGGAGCAGAGGATTCAAAAGGAGCTCCAGGAGCTGGATATGCGGAAGATCCGCTTTGCCATTGAGTTTGGGGAGAAGGAGCCCGCCGCAGACGGGTGTGACGTGATCCGGTTTTTGATGTCCGCCAATGTGGGGGAGGACCTGCGGCCCATCGCCAGAATCGCCTCCGGCGGCGAGCTGGCCCGGATCATGCTGGTGCTGAAGAACGTGCTGGCGGAGCAGGAAGCCATCGGGACCCTGGTCTTTGACGAGGTGGATACCGGCGTATCCGGCCGCGCCGCCCAGAAGGTGGCGGAGAAACTGGCCCAGGTGAGCCGGCGCAAGCAGGTGCTGTGCGTCACCCATCTGCCCCAGCTGGCGGCCATGGCGGACACCCACTTCTCCGTGGAGAAGGGGGAGCGGAAGGGCCGGACCTACACGGAAGTGGTGCGGCTGGACCGGGAGCAGCGGAAGGCGGAGCTGGCCCGGATCACCGGCGGCAGCAAGGTGACGGAGGCCCTGCTGGAGAGCGCCGGGGAGCTGCTGGACGAGGCGGAGGCCTACCGGAAAGCTCTATGAGCGGAATCAGAGAGGCGGAGGACGTCCTTTTTGAAGAATGGGAAGCCGCCTCCCAATGCGGGGGATACTTTAACCGGGACGGCGTGGTAGACCCGGGGCAGTGGGAGTCGGAGAGAGCATTTCGGCTGTTATTTCTGATGAAGGACACCGACGGACTGCGGGAGGATCTGCGGGATTTTCTCTGTCGCGGAGGCCGGGGACAGACCTGGAATACCGTGGTCCGCTGGGCGGAAGCGCTCATGGGCGGGAGTACTGCGGTGCCGGATTGGAAGCGTCGGAGGGAGGTCCTGCGGCGGCTGTGCGTTGTCAATCTGAAAAAGTGCTCCGGCGGGGCTCAGGTTTCGGATAACGCAGTGCGGCAGGCCGCAGAGACGGACCGGGCTTGTCTGAAACGGCAGTTGTCGCTCTACCGTCCCACCTTGGCGCTGGCCTGTGGAAAGGGCTCCGTCTTTCCGTCGGTATGGGCGCTGGAGGAAACCGGACCGGAGATTCTGCGGGACAGAGAGAGCAGACTTCGTTTCTACGATTCCGCACTGCTGCACTGTCCGGTGGTGGAGCTCCGGCATCCCAACAGGGCCAATGCGGAGGACTGGTGTCGGAGGCTTTCGAAATTTCAGAGCCCGATTCCATAAAGCGATTGACAAGTGTGATCTTTTAGGGTACAATACGTTTCGCATACGGCGATGAAGAGGAAGAGTACCCGCCCAAGCCCTGCGCAGAGAGCCCCTGTTTTGCTGAAAAGGGGAGAGGGCCGGACGGTGAATACCCCTCGGAGCCGGCACCCCAACGGCCTGGAGAAAAGGGCCCAGTAGGCGTGCTCCGGGTGCGCCCGTTACCGCGCTGTCGTGTGTTGGCACGACCTGAGGCCGTTTTCGCGAGAAAGCGGCGAACCAGAGGTGGTACCGCGAAATTTGTTTCGCCCTCTGTCCCTGCTCGGGACAGAGGGCGAATTTTGATGAAGGAGAACAAGAACTATGACCTGTTACGAGGAACTGAAAGCCCGGGGGCTCATTGCCCAGGTGACCAGCGAGGAGGAGGTCAGCGACCTCATCAACAACGGCAAGGCCACCTTCTATATCGGATATGACTGCACCGCCGACAGTCTCACGGCGGGGCACTTTGTGACATTGACCCTGATGAAGCGCCTCCAGATGGCGGGGAACAAGCCCATCGCCCTCATCGGCGGCGGCACCACCACCATCGGGGATCCCTCCGGCCGCACGGATATGCGGAAGATGCTCACCCGGGAGGACATCGACCACAACGCCGAGTGCTTCAAGCGGCAAATGGGGCGCTTCATTGACTTCGGCGAGGGTCCCGGCCAGGCCATGATGCTCAACAACGCCGACTGGCTGCTGCATCTCAACTATGTGGATCTTCTGCGGGAGGTGGGCGCCTGCTTCTCCGTGAACAATATGCTCCGGGCGGACTGCTACAAGCAGCGCATGGAGCGGGGACTGAGCTTCCTGGAATTCAACTATATGATTATGCAGTCCTATGACTTCTACCATATGTTCCAGACCGTGGGCTGCAACCTGCAGTGCGGCGGCAACGACCAGTGGAGCAATATGCTGGGCGGCACGGAGCTGATCCGGCGGAAACTGGGCAAGGACTCCCACTGCATGACCATCAACCTGCTCACCGACTCCCAGGGGAACAAGATGGGCAAGACCGC
>JAHZBA010000018.1 GCA_019423635.1 Clostridiales bacterium | reverse complement strand
GAGGAGGTCATCCTCTGGTGCAGCTGGGAGTTCAAGTTCATCGAGCTGGACGACGCCTATGCCACAGGCTCCTCCATCATGCCCCAGAAGAAGAACCCAGATGTGGCCGAGCTGGTCCGGGGCAAGACGGGGCGGGTCTACGGGGACCTGATGGGGCTTTTGACCGTCATGAAGGGTCTGCCCCTGGCCTATAATAAGGACATGCAGGAGGACAAGGAGCCGGTGTTTGACGCCATCGACACCGTGGAGATGTGCCTGCCGGTCTTTTCCGCCATGCTGGACACCATGACCGTCCGGACGGACAACATGCGCGCCGCGGCGGGGAAGGGCTTCATCAACGCAACAGACTGCGCCGACTACCTCACCAAGAAGGGGATGCCCTTCCGGGACGCCTACACGGTGACGGGCCGCCTGGTGGCGGACTGCACGGCGAAGGGGAGAACCCTGGAGGAGCGGACGCTGGAGGAACTGAGGACCTTCTCGGACCTCTTTGAGGAGGACGTCTACGAGGCCTTGAAACTGGAGAACTGCATGGCCCTGCGGGCGAGCTTCGGCGGGCCGGCGGTCCGGGAGACACAGCGGCAGATTGAGGCGATGGAGCAGTTTGTACAGAGCAGAGCGCAGTGAGAATTAGGAATTAGGAATGAGGAGTTAGGAATTACTTATGAAGTTCAGAATGCTTGCGCTGGCCCTGTGCCTGTTCCTGCTGAGCGGGTGCGCGGATCAGGTTGGAGTGGCGGTGATCACCACCGGCGGCGGAGGCAGGGATGATCCGCCCCAGGAGGAGACGGGCGCCCCGAAGGACGGGGACGCGGCCGAACCGGAGAGCGCTCCGGAACCGGAAGCGGAGGCTCCGTTGGAGGGGGACGCTTTCCTGGAGAGCCTGAGCGGCACCTATATGTTTTGCAGCGGTGCCGGGGGCTGGAGTACGGATCTGACGCTGCTGCCGGACGGGAGCTTCACGGGGGTGTACCACGACTCTGACATGGGGACCGGCGACCCGGAGAAGTACCCCGGCGGCATCGTGTACATCTGCCGGTTCAGCGGGCGCTTCACCCGGCCGGAGCAGCTGGATGAGACCACCTGGTCCCTGGCCATCGAGTCTTTGGAACTGGAGCATCCCGCCGACGGGACAGAGGAGTTTGCCGACGGCGTCTGCTATATCTACTCTGAGCCCTACGGCCTGGAGGGGACGAAGGCCATGACTGTCTACCTGCCGGACACCCCGGTGGAGGGGCTTTCGGAGGACGTCCTCTGGGCGGCCCGGGGGCCCTATGACTGGCAGGCCACTGACGAGGGGACGTTGGGACTGACCATTCTCTATAACGAGCCCCAGGGCAGCGGTTTTGCCCGGTATCCCCTGCCGGCGGAGGGCTGAGCCATGAAAAAATGCCGGATCACGGTCATGCGGATGGCCCGCTATGACGATCTGATTACCCAGTATGAAAACCCCATTCAGCACGCCTGTGACCTCCGGGAGGGACAGGTGTTCACTGCCAACGGCTGGAAACAGCCGGAGGGCCTGTGCCGCAGTGCCTGGGAGAGTATGTCCCCCTTCGTGCTGGCCCTGTCCCACGGCGGGGAGGATCTTTACGAGGGCTGGATGAAGAACAGGAGATCCGCCATGATCTCCTGTAACGACGGCTTCCGGCCCGTGAGCTTTTTGATCGAGGCGCTGGATGAGGAGGCCGATTGAGAACCTGGGTTCACAGCCGCTCAGACAGCATCCACCGGCTAGGAATCCGGGTTCTGAGGGAGGAAAGGATATGAGCAAGCCCATCATCTATATTGACGGCAGGGAGGGCACCACGGGCCTCCAGATCTACGACCGGCTGAGCCAGCGTGAGGACATCGAGCTCCTCCTCATTGACGAGGACAAGCGGAAAGACCCGGCGGAGCGTGGGAAGCTGATGAACGCGGCGGACATCGTGTTCCTCTGCCTGCCGGACGCGGCGGCAGTGGAGGCCGTGGGGCTGGTGACGAATCCCGACACCCGGATCATCGACTGCTCCACCGCCCACCGGACGGACCCCCAATGGGTTTACGGCTTTCCGGAGCTCCATGGCCAGCGGGAGAAGATTATCACCGCCAAGCGGGTGGCCAATCCGGGCTGCCACGCCACGGGATTTTTGGCTTGTGTGGCTCCGCTGGTTCAGGACGGCATCATCCCTGCGGACTATCCCCTGACCTGCTGGTCTCTGACCGGCTATTCCGGGGGCGGCAAGAAGATGATTGCCGAGTATGAGTCCCCCGGCCGGGACCCCCGGCTGGACAGCCCCGCCCCTTACGCCCTTGGTCTCTCCCACAAGCACCTGCCCGAGATGCAGAAGATCGCCGGGCTGAACCATCCGCCCGCTTTTCTCCCGGTGCTTGGGGATGTGTACAAGGGCATGTGTACCACGGTGCTGCTGCACAACAACCTGCTTGGCAGAGAGGTGGTTACAGAAGAAATTTACGAGGAATTAGCGCTCGCTTACCGCGGCAAACCGCTAGTGGAGGTTGACTTTAGCGAGACCGCGACTCCTGCCCGGCTCTATACCAGCCAGCTGGCCGGCAGTGACCGCCTGCGCATCACGGTCGCTGGTAGTGGGGAGCACACCCTGATTGCCGCACAATTCGACAACCTGGGCAAGGGCGCCAGCGGCGCGGCGGTACAGAACATGAACCTGATGCTGGGCTTTGAGGAGACGAAGGGCTTAAACCTCTGAAACGGCTGGCAGAGAACCCCCGAAAGCCTTCCCCTTTAGGGGAAGGTGCCCCCGGAGGGGGCGGATGAGGTCGTTTGGAAGCGGCACGCCGGACGAGGTTGTTTCGAAGAGGCACGCCGGTTGCCGGCCTCATCCGTCATTTGCTTCGCAAATGCCACCTTCCCCTGAAGGGGAAGGCTTGTCCTGCGGGGGACGAGAGAATAGAAGGAGAATGGACCATGATAAAAGAAATTACCGGCGGTGTCTGCGCCGCCGCAGGGTTCCGGGCCGCCGGAATTCACGTGGGCGTCAAGACCCACGCGGCCTGGAAAAAGGACGTAGCGCTCATTGTCTCCGACGTGGAGTGCGCGGCGGCGGCGGTGTTCACGAAAAACGTGGTCAAGGCCGCCCCCATCCATGTGGACATGGCCCACCTGACGGACGGGCGGGCCCGGGCCGTCATTGCCAACAGCGGCAACGCCAACGCCTGCGCCCCCCACGGGGAGGAGTACGCGGAGCGGATGTGCGCGGCGGCGGCCAGATCCATCGGCTGCCGGGCGGAGGACGTGCTGGTGAGCTCCACCGGCGTCATCGGCCAGACCATCAATATTGCGGCCATTGAGTCCGGCGTGCCGGCGCTGTATGAGGCGTTGGAATCCTCGGCGGAGGCCAGTGACGCCGCCGCCCACGCCATCATGACCACCGACACCGCCAAGAAGGAGGCGGCGGTGGAGACGGTGATCGGCGGCAAGACCGTCCGCCTGGGCGGCATCGCCAAGGGCAGCGGCATGATCCACCCCAACATGGGCACCATGCTCTGCTTCCTCACCACCGACTGCGCGATCACATCGGAGATGATTCACACCGCCCTGCTGGAGACGGTGAACGTCAGCTTCAACCGCATCAGCGTGGACGGGGACACCTCCACCAACGACACCTGCCTGGTGCTGGCCAACGGCCTGGCGGGCAACGAGCCCATTGCGGCCAGAGGGCCGGACTACGACGCCTTCCTGGAGGCGCTCCAGACCCTGTGCATCCGTCTTGCCCGGGAGATGGCCAAGGACGGCGAGGGGGCCAGGCACCTCATCACCTGCCGCGTGGCGGGGGCCCGGAGCGAGGCGGCGGCGGAGACCATCGCCAAGTCCGTCATCTCCTCCACGCTGACCAAAGCCGCCATCTTCGGCGCGGACGCCAACTGGGGCCGGGTACTGTGCGCCATGGGCTACTCCGGGGAGAAGTTCGACCCGGAGAAGGTGGACGTGGAGTTCGGCTCCCCCGCCGGGAAGATCCTGGTCTGCCAGGCGGGCCGGGGGGTGGACTTTGACGAGGACCTCGCCAAGAAGATCCTCTCGGAGGACGAGGTGGACATCCTCATCGCCATGGGCGAAGGTGAGGGAGGCTGCACCTGCTGGGGCTGTGACATCACCTACGACTATATCAAGATCAACGGGGATTATAGAACGTAAAGAGGGGACTGCGTCCCCCCTTTACGCTCCGCCGGACTTCGTCCGGCTCCGCTGTTCCCCCTGTTCTACCGGGGGGAGCGGGGGCGGGACGATGGTGCGGGAGGTCTACCGATGGTGCCCCCTGGCACCAGTGAGGTCCACTCACTGGTGTGTTTGCCCCAAGGGCAAACGGGTCGGGTATTTTCGCCACGCCGCAGCGATTAGAAAATATGCCTGTGGCATATTTTTAGCGTAGGCCACAGCGGCTATGCCGCGAGGAGAGGCACCATCGTGCCGCGGCGAAAATGATTTGATTTTATTTCTCCGCCTTGGGCGGAGAAACCAGGGGGCTGCTGCCCCCTGGACCCCTGGGGAGTGGGGATCAGAGGATGACTGACTGTAGGGCCCGCTGTCCTCAGCGGGTCATCCCCTTCCACAAGGCATTTTCCCTGACTATGGGATGCCCCTCTGAACCGGGAGGGGCACGCCGTGGCCCCGTTCTCCCCCAAAGACCGGGGAGTTATTTCCCAAAAGAAAGGAAGATTGTCCATGTCCTCCCATGAACAGCAGGCCCAGACCCTGATTGAGGCCCTGCCCTACATTCAGAAATTCACCGGAAAAACCGTCGTGGTGAAGTACGGCGGCAATGCCATGGTCTCCGACACCCTCCGCCGCTCCGTCATGAGCGACATTGTGCTTTTGAATCTGGTGGGCATCCGGGTGGTGGTGGTCCACGGCGGCGGGCCGGAGATCTCCGCCATGCTGAAGATGATCGGCCACGAGTCGCGGTTCGTGGACGGCCTGCGCTACACCGACGCCACCACCATGGACGTGGTGCAGGCGATTCTCTGCGGCAAGGTCAACAAGGACCTGGTGTCCCAGCTCAGCCGCCTGGGGGGCCGGGCCATCGGCCTGTGCGGCATGGACGGCGGCCTTTTTCAGGCCGTTCAGCTGGATGAGAAGTACGGCCTGGTGGGCAAAATCACCGGCGTGAACCCCGCCGCGGTGGAAAACGCCATAGCCAGCGGCTATATTCCCATTGTGGCCACCGTGGCCCAGGGGACGGACGCGGATACGTCGTACAACGTCAACGCCGACACGGCCGCGGCGAAGCTGGCGGAGGCGCTCCACGCGGAGAAGCTGATTCTCCTGACGGACGTGCGGGGACTGCTGCGGGACCCGAAGGATGAGGAGAGCCTGATCCACGTGGTGCGGACGGGCGAGGTGCCGGGCCTGGTGGCGGATGGGACAATCTCCGGGGGGATGATCCCCAAGATGGAGTGCTGTGTAGACGCGATCCGGGGCGGCGTGGAGCGGGTCCACATCCTGGACGGACGGATTCCCCATTCGATTCTGATCGAGCTCCTCAGCGACCGGGGCATCGGGACCATGCTGCGGCAGGAGGACTAAGGTGGGTCCAGGGGCGCCGCGCCCCTGGTGGGGTGCAGGGGCAAAGCCCCTGCGTATCCGTCCGGGCAAGGCCCCAGGCGTACGGTTCCAAAGGGGAGCGCATAAAATGCGCTCAGGCAAACACAATTCATTGCCATGCTTCCGGGTTTTGGTTTTTTGCGGCACGCTTTGCGCGCCGCATCCATGAAAGCGTTTTGCGCCGCACTCTGTGCGTCGGTTTACGAGAGCTTCCAGGGGGCGCCGCCCCCTGGACCCCCGCCGCCTTTTGGAAAAGGCGGACGAAAACTTTTGTCTGCGCTTCGCGCGTTTGGAAGGAGGTCTTTTTATGACCAGTCAGGAGATCCAATCCCTCACCCAGCAATACATCATGAATACCTACGGCCGTTTCCCCGTGGCCATCGACCACGGGCAGGGCGCGACCCTCTATACCCCGGAGGGGGACAAGTACATTGATTTCACCAGCGGCATCGGCGTCACGGACCTGGGCTATGGCTATGCGCCCTGGGTGGACGCCATCTCCGCCCAGGCCAAAAAACTGGGCCATACCTCCAACCTCTTCTACACGGAGCCCCCCGCCCGCCTGGCGGAACTCCTCTGCAAACGCACCGGTATGAGCTGCGTCTTTTTCGCCAACGGCGGCGGCGAGGCCAACGAGGGCCTCATCAAGCTGGCCCGGAAGTACAGCTTTGACCGGTACGGCCAGGGCCGCGCTACGGTCATTACCCTGAACAACTCCTTCCACGGCCGCACCATTACCACCCTGAAGGCCACCGGACAGGAGGTCTTCCACAACTATTTCTTCCCCTTCACCGAGGGCTTTCGCTACGCCGACGCCAACGACATGGCCTCTCTGGAGTCCGCCGCCGGGGACGATGTGTGTGCCGTTCTGGTGGAGCTGGTCCAGGGGGAGGGCGGCGTGCTGCCGCTGGACCGGGAGTATGTGCAGGCGCTGGCAAAGCTCTGCGCGGAGCGGGACTGGCTGCTGCTGGTGGACGAGGTCCAGACCGGCGTGGGCCGCACGGGGACGCTCTTTGCCTTCCAGCAGTACGGCATCCTGCCGGACGCGGCGTCCTTCGCCAAGGGCATCGCGGGGGGCCTCCCCATGAGCGGCATTCTGGCAAGTGAAAAGTGCCGGGACGTGCTGGGACCGGGCACCCACGCCACCACCTTCGGGGCCAATCCCGTCTGCGCCGCCGCAGGGCTGGTGGTGCAGGAGACCCTGGACGACGATTTCCTGGCGCAGGTCCGGGAGAAAGGGGACTACCTCCGGAGAGAGATTGAGGCCCTGGACCTGCCGTGCTTTGGCAAAACCCGGGGCCTGGGCCTCATGATCGGCATTGAGGTTTCGGCGGGGTACAGCAACAAGGAGATCGCGAACAAGCTCATTGCCCACGGCCTGCTGGTTCTCACCGCCGGGCCGGGAATGCGCCTCCTGCCGCCGCTGGTCATCACGAAGGAGGAGATGGACCAGGGCCTGGAGATTATGCGGCAGGCACTGGCCTGACAGCGGAGACAGGAGATCGCGCGAGAATGGGAGAGCTGGAATAACGGGGCGCGCCCCCGCTTCCTGCCGTGCGCAAAAAATTCCTCATTCCTAATTCATAAAAGGGGTTTGGTGATATGAATCAAAAGCATTTTTTAAAGCTCCTGGACTTTACACCCGCGGAGATTCAGCAGTTCCTGGACACCGCCGCGGATCTCAAGGCCAAGAAGAAGGCCGGCGTTCCCCACCGCTATCTGGAGGGGAAGAATGTGGCGCTGATCTTTGAGAAGACCTCCACCCGCACCCGCTGCGCCTTTGAGGTGGCGGCCCAGGATCTGGGCATGGGGTCCACCTATCTGGGGCCCACCGGGTCCCAGATTGGGGTGAAGGAGTCCATTGCCGACACCGCCCGGGTGCTGGGCAGGATGTACGACGGCATCGAGTACCGGGGCTTTGGCCAGTCCCTGGTGGAGGAGCTGGCGGAGTACGCCGGCGTGCCGGTGTTCAACGGCCTCACCAACGAGTTCCACCCCACCCAGATTCTGGCGGACTTTTTGACCATCCGGGAGCACTTTGGAAAGCTCCGGGGCGTGAAACTGGTGTATCTGGGCGACGCCCGGTTCAATATGGGCAACAGCCTCATGGTGGGCTGCGCCAAGATGGGGATGCACTTTGTGGCCTGTGCGCCCAGGGCCTACATGCCGGACCCGGCCCTGGTGGAGACCTGTCAGGCCATCGCCCGGGAGACCGGCGCGGTGCTGGAGCTGATGGAGGCCCCCATGGCGGCGACCAGGGGGGCGGATGTGCTCTACACGGATGTCTGGGTCTCCATGGGAGAGCCGGTGGAGGTCTGGCAGGAGCGGATCGAGGCCCTTGGGCCCTATCAGGTGACCCGGGCGCTCATGGACAACGCCGGACCCCAGTGCCGCTTCATGCACTGCCTCCCCGCCTACCACGACCACAAGACCCAGGTGGGGAAGGAGATGGGCGAGCGGTTCGGCCGGGATGCCATGGAGGTCACCGACGAGGTCTTCGAGTCCCCGGCCTCCATCGTCTTTGACGAGGCGGAGAACCGGATGCACACCATCAAGGCCGTTATGTACGAGCTCATGAAGGGGTAACTTGGTTCCAAGATGTCCCCTTCAAAGAGAGCTTGTAGGGGCGGCAATCTGCCGCCCGTCTCCCGCGGCTGCCGGTCTCTCCTCGGAAAATCAGGGCTCTACATATACGTAGAATCTGTTTCTCTCATCAAAAAACCCGGACGGATCTCAAAATCCGTCCGGGTTTTTGCCTGTCACCGTACATACACACCCAGCACTTGCTGGTGGGGCTCCGTAAATTCCCCCAGACGGATGTCCATGCCGATCTCGAACACTCGGTCCCAGGGGAAACGGTAGCTCTCCAGGGAGATGCCGCCCCAGCCTCGCTCCGTGTAAGGCTCCAGGGAGACGATCAGGTTGCTCCGCTCCAGGTTTTTCACCACCGCCGGTGTGACGTCCGCCATGCCCCGCTCCAGCCGCTCCAGCAGGGCCGCCCGGTCGATCTCCGGAACCCAGAAGTTGTTAGGGTCGCCGCCGGCCTCCCGGACGTAGGCCGCCAGATCCTCCCGGACCACGTTGCGGTAGCAGAAGTCCTTCACAATGCTGTCCGCCAGGGTTCTGGCAAAGGCCCGCTCTGAGGCCTCCGCAGGCGTGTCGGTCTGTAAAAAGGCATACCGGGCCACGCCGTGGCTCAGAGCCGTGCCGGTGACGATGGCCATGTCCAAAAATCCTGCGTAGCTCAGCAGCCACCCCAGTTCCGCCTCCTTGACCAGGGCGTCGTGAAAGGCGGTGCCGTAGCGGTTGTTGGAGGCGTCCACCAGAATCACAGGCTGACGATTATTTCTACACTCCTGTAGAGCATCAATCAGCTGGGTGAAATAGACCTGGCTCTCGTCCGCCGGCTGGGTCAGCACCAGGATCTGGAGCTGCGCCGCCAGGGGGTTGGCGCTCTCCGTCAGGCGGAAGAAGTCGAAATGCTCCGCCATCACCGTTGTCAGGGGCTGGAAGTCGTAGGCACAGGCGGGCTGGTCCTCCGTGCCGCCGAAGTACCGCACCGCGGCGCTGCCGGACCAGCCGGTCTCCTCCAGATACAGCTTCGTCACCGCCTTGAAGGCCAGGTCGTCCACGCCGGAGAGAAGCCAGTCCTGCTGCCAGCCGTCGGTCCCCGTCCGGAGACCCTGCCGCAGATAGGCGATCTCATTTTTCTGGATGCAGTCCTCCAGGGAGGAGTCGTCGATGCCGATGAGCAGGCGGAAATTCTCGTAGCCCGGCCGGGCCAGAATGTGCTGGACCTCATCGGAGAGCCGCAGCTTCCGCTCCCGGGCGTCCATGTTCTCCGCCAGGCCCTTATAGGGCCCATAGAACTCCTCAGCACTGACGGCGCCCTGCTGCCGGGCAGTCTTGTCGTAGAGATCCTCCCCGGTGGGCCCCGTCCAATAGCTCTCCAGAATCCGCTCAACGGTCAGCGCTGCCCCCTCCAGGGTCTCCCGGGGCTCCATGCCAAAGGCCCGAATCCAGTTATACAGCTCCGTAGTGCCCTCTGCGTAGCCCACGGTAGGGGCCAGGCGCATGACACTGTCCAGGAGCCAGACCCGGTTGGAGGGGTCCTCCGCCAGAGTCTTCAGCAGCTCCTCCAGGAGCTGGCGGTCCGTCAAAGCCCGCCCGTCGGAGAGGGGGATGAGCTCCCTGCCCGTCTCGCACCGGGACTGGACCAGGCCCCCGGAGAGCAGCTGGTCCAGGGACAGGATGTACCGGTCGCACCCCGCCGCCTCCTGCTCCAGCACCCACTCATAGAGGGCCGCCATGTCCCCGTGCTGGGTGCCGTTCTCATTGAGCGGCTGTCCGTCCAGCCGGGTGCGGTAGAGGTCTGCCTCAGGCATCTCCAGCACATAGCCCAGGGACTCCGCCAGGTAGACCACCCGCTCCACATTGTCCGGCCGGTCGTCCAGGGGAACGTAGGCGATGACATTCCCCTCCGCAGGCGGCTCCTCTGTCAGCGGCTCGGTCCGCGCCGCCCCGCAGCCTGTCAAAAGCAACGCGCAGGACAGCGCCGCCGCGGCGAAACGGATTTTACGCTTCATCTCAGCATCCCTCCCCGAATCAAAAATAGACATCATAGATTATCGCGTCCAATCGGACAGGCGCAGAGTTTAAAAAAGCGGGAGCGTGCCCTCCGGCGCCGCTCCCCGCCTCTCTTCTTAGAGTCCAAAACCACCGAGATCCAGCCCGCCGGTGACGCTGTTCATGCCCTGTTCCATGGCCTCTCCGGCCTGCCGCAGGGCCTCGTTGACGGCGGAGACCACCAGGTCCTGGAGCATCTCCACATCCTCCGGGTCCACCGCCTCCGGCTTGATAGCGATGGAGAGGACCTCCTTCTTGCCGTTGACCTTGGCCTCCACCACGCCGCCGCCCACGCTGGCGGTGAACTCCGTGGCCTCCACGGCCTCCTGGGCGGCGTTCATCTGCTCCTGCATCTGCGCAATCCTCTGCTGCAGCTCCGCCTGGCGCTGGGCGCCGGTGGTCTTCATACTGCCGCTGGAAAATCCGCGGCGCGCACTGTAACCCATACTGTTTTTCTCCTTCTACTTGATTGTAATATTGTCAAACCGGCTGCCGAATTTCAGCAGGTTCTCGAAATTCTCCTCCGCGCTTCCCTGGGGCGGGTCCCCCACCCGGAAGAGCAGCCGCACCGGTGTCCCGGCCTCCTCCAGCAGCGCACCCCGGACCCGGTCGTTGTCCAGCCGGCCCAGAGTGATGTCGTCGGGAGCGTAGACCGTCAGCTGTTCTCCCTCCAGCACGCCGCGGCACATGTCTAAAAATGCCCGATACATGGGCGGCAGCCGCCCCTTGCAGCGCTCCGCCACGGCCTGCCACCAGTCGGGGCCGGAGGCCTGCGGTGCCTGCCCAGGGGAGGGGGCGGTTTCCTCTGCCCTGTCCTGCGCCGCGGAGACCGGAGCGGGGGAGGCGGGGGCCTCCTCCGGGGGAGCCTCAAAGACCCGCTCGCCCGGTTCCTCCGGCAGAGGGGGCTCCTCCCAGGGCGGGGCGTCCTCCGCTGCCGGCGGCGCAGGCTCGGCCTTGGCCGGAGGCGGGGGAGCGGCGGGTTTGCCCCTGGCCGGGGCGGGGGCGACGGCGGCGGGTCGGAGGGACTGCCCGGAGGCGGCCGCCTCCTCCAGACGCCGAATTCGGCTCTCCAGGGCCGTCAGGTCTCCGGAGAGGCCCTCGTCGCACAGGCGCAGGAGGCAGAGCTCCGCGTCGGTACGGCGGTTTGTGCTGTAATAGAGATCCGCGGTGGCCTTTTGCAGGGTGGAGACCAGGTACAGCAGCCGGCTGCCGCTGCCCTCCCGGCCCAGGCGCTCCAGGGTGGTGTCGTCATAGCCGCCGGACAGCAGCGCCGCGCCGCCCTGGGGGGCGGTCCGCCGCAGAAGAAGATCCCGCACCAGCACCGCCAGCTCTCCCAGCACCGCGCCCACGTCCTTGCCGCCGGTGTAGAGCCGGTCCAGCAGCAGCAGCGCCGCCTGGGTGTCCCGGTGCAGAATGTGTTCCAAGAGCTCCGCCGTCTGGAGATTTCCGGCCAGACCCAGTACCTCCAGCACTGCGGCGCCGTCCACCTGATCGCAGGCGGCGGCACACTGATCCAGGAGGCTCAGACCGTCCCGCAGGGCTCCGTCCGCCAGCCGCGCCAGCAGCGCCGCGCCGTCCGCCGTCAGGCGGATGCCCTCCTGCTCCGCCACATAGCCCAGCCGCCCGGCGATGTCCTGGGGAGTGATCCGCTTGAAGGCGAAGCGCTGGCAGCGGGAGAGGATGGTGGCGGGCACCTTGTGCAGCTCCGTGGTGGCCAGGATGAACATCAGGTGCTCCGGCGGCTCCTCCAGGATCTTCAAGAGGGCGTTGAAGGCGGGGATGGTCAGCATGTGGACCTCGTCGATGATATAGACCCGCTTTTTCACATAGGCGGGGGAGTAGATGGCCTCATCCCGCAGGGCCCGGACCTGGTCCACGCCGTTGTTGGAGGCGGCATCCAGCTCCAGCACGTCCAGGAAGCTGCCGTTTTCAATGCCAAGACAGGACGGACACTGGCAGCAGGGGTCCCCGTCTGCGGGGTGCTCGCAGTTGACGGCCTTGGCCAGAATCTTGGCGCAGGTGGTCTTGCCGGTGCCCCGGGTGCCAGTGAAGAGATAGGCATGGGAGGTGCGGCCCTCGGCCACCTGCCGCCGCAGCGTCTCGGTGATGTGGTCCTGGCCGATGACGTCGGCAAAGACTCTCGGCCGCCATTTGCGGTACAGCGCCTGATACATGGCTCACCCTCCTGTCTGCTGCTGCCAGCGCATTGGAAAAGAAACGCCGCCCCTTTTCAGACGGCGGACCGGAGTCCGCCGGGGGCGCAGAGCGTGGATGCGTTTTTGCAGAACCGCGTCCATGGCCCGCCGCGCCGCACGGCAGTGCGGCGAAGAGAAAATTCGTATCTCCTGAGATGATGGGAATAGAGACTCCTCCACAGGCAGCTGCGGAGCCGGCACCCTCGCGGCACATGGAAGGTCCCGCTGAATGCTGCTCGGTTCCCCGCCTGACATGGTTCACAGGGTTCCATTGCGCGAGACCGGCTCCGCAGCTGTCTACGGAGGAGCCTACTCATTTTACTATATCCACGGCCGCTTGGCAACTAAAATTTTTGGATTTTCGAAAAAACGGACTTTACAACGGTAAAAATTATGGTATAATAACACTTGCCGCCAAGCTGGCAGGGGGAGATCCCCCCCTTGGAGCGGCGGCAGTTTAACGGGCTCGTAGCTCAGTTGGGAGAGCGTTCGGTTCGCATCCGAGAGGTCGAGGGTTCGAATCCCTTCGAGTCCACCAAAATAAGAGTCCACTTTAGATGCCGTAGGCGTTCAGCCTACGGCATCTAAAGTGGGCATTTACTTTGGAGTGGGTGCCCACTTTTGATATGCTTCGTATCCCCCGTCCCCGTCCGCCGCGAGTCCAGCGGAGCGAGTTGCGGTGGAAAGCGAAGAAATTCCCATCATAGCGCAGTTTTCGGCGAAGCCGGAAACGGAGCGGTGATGGGAATTTCTGAGCTGTGCTTCGTTGACAAAAAAGATGCAGATCCGCAACGGTAGCCACCGATTTTACAGCGTATAGAAAAAGCGGAGGTACCTTGAACAACTCAGGAAAATATGTCTCCAATACCCCCAACGATTTGAAAAGATGTATCCCCGTAACTGCTGGTGTTCAACGGACTTTATAGCGCTCGGACAATAGATTTGGAATACTATCCCATTTTGAAAGTGCAAACTCTTTTGCATAGGCCCCTGTATGCATGATTGGTTCTGTACTCCAAACCATAGGAGTTAGGTTTGCAATGTTTCTTATCTGATCTAAATCAACAGCTGATTGTATTCCTTTAGCCAGAAAATAATCTTCACAATATAGGAAGATTAGATAATTGATAACACCTAATTTTTCGCTCTCATTATATTTTCGAAATTGTTTATAGAATTTCCTGTAGCGCTTTTCACCTTCATCAATGAACATTATAATAGCTGTTTGATTTTTTAATGGCAAAACACACAAATGCAGATTTGCTATCCTATACAACGGGTTCATGTTAACAACATCATTAACAATGCCACCCTCGAAATCAATCGAAACAGCTATCGGAGCTTGTACAGCAATAGGGGCAACATAGTTGAGCAACTTGTAATAAATAATGTAAAAACCATTGCTATTATTCTTGTCAACAAACTTTTTGGCTCGCCTGTATTCATTTGTGTATGCCTCTAAATCTATTCTACTAGTTTTTAAGCGAACTTCAAATTCAGTCCTGATTAATTGATATTCAATTCCTTGTTGCGGACATTGCTTTAACATTTCTTCTGCCAATGCGATTTCAAGTTTTCTTTTGCTAATAAATTTCAGATAATTCTTGACAGCAATTTCTGATAACATTTTTTGTGTTGGTGGAGTCTCGTTTGAGTAGTTATCAGGATTTTCGTATTCTTGAAATATTTTGCTGTCACAATCTCTGCAGATAATTTGGAAAGTTCCAGCCTCTCCAATCCCTATAGACTCTTTACCAATTGAAACACCTATACCAGGAAGTCCTAATATTGCATTTGGTCCAGTTACTTTGCCGTCATTTCCAATACTTTCAAGGCAAAAACGAGGGACATTATGAGATTTGCAAAAACTTGTGACAGGTTTCCCACAATGAAAACATACAGCATCTTTGGTTTTAGATCTAATTTCTGCCATAGTCTGAGACATTCTTTTATTCAATTGTATTTCAATATCTTTGGGAATACAATTTTTATCAATTCCTGCCCCAATGCGCTCAAAAATCATCGAAATCACTCTCTTTCAAATCGACCCATAAAATTGAAACCGATTATTAATACGCATAATCATCAGTTGTAAGTATAGCAAATATTGTTTATATCCGCAATCCATTTTAAACCTTTTATAACTTAAAAACATGTCAAACTAAAAAATACTACAGAACACAGGTTTTGAGTCTGATACAGATGATGTCAGCGTGGTTCGAATCCCCCTAATTTCACGTTTTACACTTTGATTTTGAACTGTTTGCTCTTAGTCAGTAACACGCGGTATCCAAAGTTGAAAAAGCCTGTAAGCCTTGAACTGCAATGGTTGCAGGCAAAGAACGGCCCTACCTAATCCGAACAAGTGACAACAATTTGTTCAGATTGGGTAGGGTCGTTCATATGGTATTTTGGTTGAAAGATGACATGTTAATATTATTTATCTCCAACAAAAACAAAATATTTGCAAGTTCAAAAATATTAAGGTTATTCTCCACATCGGATGCGTATAGCATACTAATCATGTGTTCTTTGTAACTCTTGTTACCACATAAGACATTTGGAAATTGAAATTTTGAAATAACAGGTTTATTCTGACCTTTATAAGCAAGGTTCGCTTCGTATTGCATATATGATAGTCCTGTTGAAAATGCAAGATAATAATTTTCAAGAAATAAATTATTATCGTCTTCAGTTCTGTATTCCATGATTCTTGTCTTTATAACTGAATATATAAGTATTGCAGCAACCTTGTGACGATCCAAGTAAACAACGTCATTTCTCATATATTTTTGCTTAAAGTCTATATATGTGTGGTGAAAAATTTCTAAAAAAGTTCCTTTTTTATCATCCCAAACTATTATATTTCTATCATTTGATTGTTTGCTCTTCGCATAACGTAAAATAAACAATCAATCCGCTAATTATGCCACCTACAATTCCTATAAACCAGGAGTTTTCTAGAACAGATATAAATTGCATCACTGTTAGCACCACCATATTCCCAAATCACTCTCATCCTATTTCTTTAAAAAGTTGTTGTTGATTCTTTAACTATGGCACTATTAGCGCTTTATTCACTTGAAACTCCTCCCAATTTGCTTTCGTGTTTCCGTTGCCCATAGGTCTGTTGGAATGCGAGCATTTGAACCCTATCTGAGATGCAGGGTTGAATTGGAACTTGCGATAACTGCAATGGAACTCATAGACTGTTAAAATCTACTATATCATCAACGTTTCTCTACAGATCATCTGTTGTGCAATCGCACGATTGTCAACCGCACTTTTGGATCTAACCATAAATGGAAATCCACAGCAATTTTAGGGTAAGTACTTACCCCTCCGCCTTTTCCCTGTTTTACACGCATTCCAACAGCATGGGGCCTTCGAATCCACAAAGATGGCGTAATGGTAAGCGATGTTGTATACCCTGGTGAATCAGCTCATCACAGGCTTTATCATCAAATCCCTCATTCATGTCATTTTCCCATTGGCGAAGGAATTCCAATGTGTTGCGGCTACGCATCCAGCCTTGAATCACATACCCAGGAGATTCTTTGGAATATTACCTTGCCAATTCCGTCAATGGCACCATATCCCTACAAGCCAACTGTCTCATGTATAGGCTAACTGTTTCATGATAGTCCCTGATTTTTTACCTGTCTGTAGTTTTTCCTCATTTAGTGAATCATAGAATTTCTCTTTCGTAGCAGTAGCAAGGTCTGTATCTATTAACCCTTTTGCAAGAAGTGCATCGATTGCGGACTCATATTGGAAAGCCAAACGTACGTAGAGTTCACTGATTTCTTCTTCTGTCATGACCCCGATCTCCCCTTTTCCAAGTATAGCAGAAAAAGCGGGATTTGTACAGGTTCATTTCATTTCAAGAGAGGGAGATCGATATCTAACCGCTTTTCTCGGATGATCAACTTTGTCATAATCTACATTACACCGATGATTCTTTTCGAATTGAGCATCTAAATATACCTTTATACCAACGATTGGAACATATTTCTTATTGGCGAGGAGCTTATCCACAGCTGCTCTGGTCCATTTGGAGTTCCCTGTTGGGGAGGGAATGCCCTTTACAAAGAGCATATCAACAATTTTTCCCAAGCTGGCTCCGGCAAGATAGTATTCAAATATACTGCGGACAACATCTGCCCTTTCCTCATGGATGGCAATTTCCTCACCAACCAAAACATAGCCATACGGAAGTTTCATAGTTACCTCACTTTCTAAAACATAAATAAAAGCAGGTTTGAGAGATATCCAATCTCCTCAAATCTGCTCGCTGACACCTATAATATGTAATTGTAGCCAATTTCAAGGTTTGACTTTGGTACAATTTCACCAAGTATAGACAAAACCTACGTATAACTATCGTTAAACGCAGGTTTTGTCTACAATGGTGCCGGTGGTGGGACTCGAACCCACACGGTATCGCTACCAACGGATTTTGAGTCCGTCACGTCTACCAATTCCATCACACCGGCATAATTTTCTTCATTATACAGGATCTCTCGGAAAATATCAAGAGTGTTTTTCCGCCGCCGGGAAAATCCCGCCCGGCGGCGGCTGGAGCGCGGGGAACCCCTCTCCGGACCCTGGCCGCAGAAAAGCCTTGTCAAGACCGCCGGGACGCGCTATAATAACGGAAGAATGGCATGATCGTGGGGACCGGGTCCGGTTTGCCGGGTAGTCCGGAGTCCCGCCGTTTGATTTCAGGGCCTGTATTCCCGGGTTGTCTGAGCGGGATCTCCCGCCAAGCTGCGCCGCGCGCTTCCCATGATTCGCGGCCCCCTGTTTGGCGGAAATCTCCCCGATCCCTCGGCCTCCGGCTGCGGGTCCTCGACTTCTTTCAATCTTCAAGAGATCAGGTGATTGTATGAGTTACACGAAAATTGCGGCGATCTTCGCCGACAGCGAGACCCTGTCCGGGCAGACTGTCACAGTAGGCGGCTGGGCCCGCACCATCCGGGACATGAAGAACTTCGGCTTCATTGAGCTCAACGACGGCTCCTGCTTCAAAAACCTCCAGGTGGTCATGGATGCGGGCACCCTCTCCAACTACGCCGAGATCGCCGGCCAGAACGTGGGCGCGGCGCTGGTGATCACTGGCACGGTGGTGCTGACCCCGGAGGCCAAGCAGCCCCTGGAGCTGAAAGCCGCCTCCATTGCCGTGGAGGGCGCCTCCTCCCCGGACTATCCCCTGCAGAAGAAGCGCCACAGTGTGGAGTTCCTGCGGACCATCCAGCATCTGCGGCCCCGGACGAACCTCTTCTCCGCGGCTTTCCGGGTGCGGAGCGCGGCGGCCTACGCCATCCATAACTTCTTCCAGAGCCAGGGCTTCGTCTACGTCCACACCCCCATCATCACCGCCAGCGACTGCGAGGGCGCCGGAGAGATGTTCCGGGTTACCACCCTGGACCCAAAAGATCCCCCCCTCACGGAGGACGGCCAAGTGGACTTCTCCCAGGATTTCTTCGGGAAGCCCGCCAGTCTCACCGTCTCTGGCCAGCTGAACGCGGAGAACTTCGCCATGGCCTTTGGCGACGTCTATACTTTCGGCCCCACCTTCCGGGCGGAGAACTCCAATACCCAGCGCCACGCCGCCGAGTTCTGGATGATTGAGCCGGAGATGGCCTTCTGCGACCTCAAGGGCGACATGGACATCGCCGAGGCCATGATCAAGTCCGTGATCCGGGAGGTGATGGAGAAGTGCCCCGACGAGATCGCCTTCTTCAACAGCTTCGTGGATAAGGGCCTCAAGGAGCGACTGGAGCACGTGGCCTCCTCCGACTTCGGCCGGGTCACCTACACCGAGGCCGTGGAGATCCTGGAGAAGAACAACGATAAGTTTGACTACAAGGTCTTCTGGGGCTGTGACCTCCAGACGGAGCACGAGCGGTATCTCACGGAGCAGGTGTTCAAAAAGCCCGTGTTCGTCACGGACTATCCGAAAGAGATCAAGGCGTTCTATATGCGCCTCAACGACGACGGCAAAACCGTGGCCGCCGCGGACTGCCTGGTGCCCGGCATCGGTGAGATCATCGGCGGCAGCCAGCGCGAGGAGCGGCTGGAGGTGCTGGAGGGCCGCATCGCGGAGCTGGGCATGAACCCGGAGGACTACTGGTGGTACTGCGACCTCCGGCGCTATGGCACCTGCCGCCACGCCGGCTTCGGTCTGGGCTTTGAGCGGCTGGTGATGTACCTCACGGGCATCAGCAACATCCGGGACGTGCTGCTCCACCCCAGAACCGTGGGCAACGCGGAGTTCTGAAAAATCCTATATGGCATGAAAAGCGCGTGGAGGAGCCTCCACGCGCTTTTTTTCGATGGAACCTATGCAGCCGGCATATTGTTTTCATTTTTCGGATGTGCTATGTTTCAAGAACAGAGCCGTTTGCTTTCCATGGGTCGCACATAAAAGGGGAGGGCAGGGATATGGAGGAAACTGTGGTAAAGAGCTGTCAGATCAATTTTCAAATTTGCATCGTATGGGAGGCTGTAACAAATTGAAATACTGTTCTAAATGTGGCAACGAATTGATGGATGAAGCGGTGATTTACCCGAAATGCGGTTGTCCTGTTGAAAATAGTAAGACCGGGAAAAGCAAGAAAAGGCTGAATAATCAAACAGGAGGCAATAGCAAAATGAAAAAGATACTCGCGCTTATGCTGGCGGCGGCTCTGGCCCTCTCTCTGGTGGCCTGTGGCGGCGGAGGTGGAACAGGGGATACCGACACACCCGGCGGCGATAATACCACGCCAGACACACAAGAAACACAAGATACCCAGCAGGAACCTGAATCCATGATTTACAATTTTGGCGATTCTGTGACCTCCCCCTCGGGTATGTTCGTCTTTACCCCCACGTTTGATGGTTTTGCCGCAGCCTTGGGCAACCGGATGAACGAAGGCTATTTGCGGCCCGACGGAGAGGGCATCGACGAGAGCAACAATCCCTATTTGGCAGACGAGGGCAAGGTGATGATGTACTACTCCGGCATGGTGGAGTACATCGGGGATTCCAAAAGCAACGAGACCTTTGACTTTACCTTCAAGGTTGATTATGATGACGGCTATGTCTTTGAAGGTTCCGGAAAGGGCTATTCCTCTGATGAATCCAGCTGGAGTGGATACGGCCCCACTTTTGAGCCGCTGAGCAGCGATACCTCCCGGTATATTCGGTTCTGTGTCGAGGTCCCCGACACACTGGAGAAAGATTTTGAAAAACAGACCGTGACCGTCTTCACTATTGAGGGCGAGGATTTCACATACCTGGTGGACACCAAGGCCGCCGCAGACGCGAAAGCTGAACGAGAGGCCGCGGAGGAGGCAGAACGCCAAGTGCGCATGGAACCGGTAGATGACGCCCTGGCCGCTGAGATTAAAGAAAAAATTCAAGGTACCTTTAGCTGGTCCATCCCTGGAGTCGCTGGTGATCGTGTCTACACCACCTCCCACGAGTTAACCTTTGATGGCGACACAGTCTATATCCAGACAAAAAACTCCCTGCTCAACACCACGCTGAACAACACGGGTACCTATTACATCTCCAACGCCTACTTCGTCCTTGACTTCCAAGATGGTTCTCAAGCGCTCATGCCATACACCTATGAGAACGGTGAAGTCTCCATGTCTTCAGAAATGGAAGGCGAATTCTACACGGCCTAATAAGCACCGCAAAATCTGAACGCGGAATCCTGTTGAACACAAATCACAGTAAAGTTGGCTGCATATCACGGGGCGGGATCCTGCCCTCCCCGCCCCGGTGATGCCATGAAAAAGAGAGGAACTTTCGTTCCTCTCTTTTTGCTTATTCCTTCTCGAACACATCCTTGCCCAGCTCGCAGACCGGGCAGACCCAGCTCTCGGGAACCTGTTCCCAGGGAGTGCCGGGGGCGACGCCGTTGTCGGGATCGCCGACGGCGGGGTCGTATACATAACCGCAGGGGCAGACATACTTATCCATTTGCTGTTCCTCCTAAATTTGTGAAAGGAATCTTCCCGCCCGGAAGGGGCGGGAAGGCGAAAGTATCCTCAGCCGAAATACCGCTCCAGCAGACCCTTGAAGGCCTTGCCGTGGCGGGCCTCGTCGCGGGCCATCTCATGGACGGTGTCGTGGATGGCGTCCAGACCCAGCTCCTTGGCCTTCTTGGCGATGGCCATCTTGCCGGCGGTGGCGCCGTTCTCGGCCTCAACCCGCATCTCCAGGTTCTTCTTGGTGGAGTCGGTCACCACCTCGCCCAGGAGCTCGGCAAACTTGGCGGCGTGCTCGGCCTCCTCATAGGCGGCCTTCTCCCAGTACAGGCCGATCTCGGGATAGCCCTCACGATGGGCCACACGGGCCATGGCCAGATACATGCCGACCTCGGAGCACTCACCCTCAAAGTTGGCACGCAGGCCCTCCAGGATCTCCTGGTCCACGCCCTTGGCGACGCCCACCACATGCTCGGCAGCCCAGGTCATCTCGCCGCTCTTCTGCTCAGAGAACTTGGAGGCGGGGACACCGCACTGGGGGCACTTCTCGGGGGGATTCTCGCCCTCATAGACATAACCGCAGACCTGACAAACCCACTTCTTCATACTTGTTTCCTCCTTCAGATAAATCAATAAAAATCACTTGTGCGATTGTTTGAACAGTTCCCTCTCTCGGGGTCATGGACAGTATATCAGGATGTCCGGAAAATCGCTAGTTGCAAATGCGACTTTTTGCGGGTTTGGGGCAATTTTTTATAGTTTGTTCAAAAATGAAAAAAAGGGCGGAAATATTCTTGCAATTTCTGACCAGATCATATAAGATAAAACTGGAATCACAGTTGCGGCGGGCTGCCGGATTGTCCCGGCATCCAATTCCGTATGAGTGACACGATCACGCAGCACGGTCCTCCGCATGGCACCGCAGACCGCTCTGCCCGTTTTCCCGCCTGTGGGGACGGGGAATGGGTCTGCGCGCCTGTGAGGTGGTGCGGCGCTGGGCGAAGAAAATGCGGCACCGTTTTTGTGATTCCTCCGGGAACCCGCCGGGTGGGGGACTTTTTCTGCGTCTGCCTGACGGGAGACCATCCATGGGAGATTTAAAAAATCAGAAAAGAGGTACGCAAGATGAAGAAAAAACTGCTCTCCCTGGCGCTGGCTCTGGTGATGTGCCTGAGCCTGACTGTTCCCGCTTTCGCGGCGGCGGAACAGAAGATCACAGTGGGTGACGAGACCTACACGGCTGTGCTGCAGGCGATCATGTCCGAGGAGGAGGACAAGCCCGTGGCGCTGAAGCTGGAGACGGATGTTCAGGTGACCGCTACGATCGTCCTCGGCTCCAGCGATTACGGCGGGCTGTTCAACGGCCAGACCATGACCGTGGCTTCCCATGACGTCACCATCGATCTCAACGGCCACACGCTGACCGGCGGAAAGGATATGGCCGTCTTTGAGGTGCAGGCCGGCTACAAGCTCACGGTGATCGACTCCTCCGCGGACAAGGCCGGCAAGCTGGTCACTCAGGGGGAGAAGGATGTCGTTGTGGCCGAGGGCGCCACGTACGTACCTCTGACCACAGAGTCTGCGAAGCCCGAGGAAAAGCCCACAGAGGCGCCTGAGGAGAAGCCTGAGGAGACGCCCGAGGAGAAGCCCGCAGCGCCTGCTTTCTCCGATGTGGCGGCCACCTCTCCCTTTGCCGCCGCCATCGACTGGGCGGTGGAGCAGAAGATCGCCGCCGGGTATAACGACGGCACCTTCCGTCCCGGCAACACCTGCATGGTGTCCCACATTCTGATCTTCCTGTGGCGCGCCAACGGCAGCGAGGGCGCGGGGGAGAGCAGCACCGAGGAGCTGGCCGCCACCAAGTGGGCGGTGAAGGCGAACCTTGGACTGCAGGACAGCAACCTTCTGCGGGAGCCCTGCACCCGGGCCCTGGCGGTGACCTTCCTGTGGAAGGCGGCGGGCAGTCCGGAGATGAAGACGGAGAAGACCTTTACCGACGTGGCGGCGGACGCGGAGTACGCGCAGGCGGTGGCGTGGGCCGTGGAAAGCGGCGTGACGGCCGGCACCGGCGACGGCACGACGTTCTCTCCCGACGCCACCTGCACCCGGGGCCAGATCGCGACCTTCCTGTATCGCGCCAGCCAGAAGTAAGCGCTGCTAAAAAATTCCCGCTCCGCTGGAGCGGGAATTTTTTTGAAAAGTTTCGGATCAAGCCCTTTTCAAAGGGCTTGCGGGGGTCAAGGGGGCGGCGCCCCCTTGCAGGGTGCAGGGGCAGCGCCCCTGCAAACACTCCGCCGTATTACGGCGGAGCCATGAGAGGAGCGAAACAGCGGAGCGCCTTTCGCGGGAGGCTTGCTTCGACCGGCAGAGGAAGCAAAGGCCTTTGAAGGCAACCCCTGCTCCGGCCGGGAAACAGGAAGAACCCTCCCGCAAAAAGCAAGTCCGCCGTCCTTTGGGGACGGCGGGCTCTGTTTTGCTAGACCTTATAGCCGCCGCTTCGCGGCGCATTTGCGAGGGTTTTACGAGGGATTCGCAGGGGCTCTGCCCCTGCACCCCGCCAGGGGTGCGGCACCCCTGGACCCTCCAATTATTGCTCCGCCAGGGCCTTGGCCTCGGCAATGGCCTTCTCCTGAGCGGCGGGCGGGCAGTCCTCATAGCGCACAAAGTGGAACGTGAAGCTGCCCCGGCTCTGGGTCATGGCCCGGAGATCAATGGCATACGTTCCCATCTCACCCATGGGAACCTCCGCGGTAATCACCTGATCGCCGTCGCCGGTGGGGTCCATGCCCATCACCCGGCCCCGGCGCTTGTTCAAATCACCGATCACATCGCCCATGTAGCTGTCAGGCACCGTCACCTTCAGCTCACCCACGGGCTCCAGCAGCACCGGGTTCGCCTCCGGCAGGGCGGCCTTGTAGGCCAGCTGCGCGGCGGTCTTGAAGGCGATTTCCGAGGAGTCCACCGGATGGTAGGACCCATCGTACAGCACGGCCTTCAAGTTCACCACCGGATAGCCCGCCAGGGGGCCGTGGACGCAGGCCTCCCGGAGACCCTTCTCCACCGCCGGGAAGAAGTTCTTGGGCACGGAGCCGCCGAAGACCTCCTCGGCAAACACCATCTCCTCTTCCTCCAGGTTGGGCTCAAAGCGAATCCACACGTCGCCGAACTGGCCGCTGCCGCCGGTCTGTTTCTTGTGGCGGCCCTGCTTCTGAACGGTCTTGCGGATCTTCTCCCGGTAGGGCACCCGGGTGGGCTGGAGCTCGGACTCCACGTTGAAACGGCTCTTCAGCTTGCTCACCAGCACGTCCACCTGCATGTCGCCGGCGCCGGAGAGCACCATCTGGTGGGTCTCGCCGTTGTTGGTGACGGAGAAGGAGGGGTCCTCCTCGTTCAGACGGCTGAGGCCCTGGGCAATCTTGTCCTCCTGGCCGCGGGTCTTGGGGACGATGGCCACGGAGTAGCAGGGCTCGGCAAAGGGAATGGGCTTGAGGCTCACCACCTTGCGCTCATCGCACAGGGTGTCGCCGGTCTTGATGTCCATCTTGGCAATGGCGCCGATGTCGCCGCAGACCAGCTCCTTCACTTCGGTGGTCTTCTTGCCCCGGATGGTGTACAGACGGCCCAGCTTTACCTTGTCGCCGGTGCGGCCGTTCACCATGGGCATGTCCGGCGTGATGGAGCCGGAGAGAACCTTCACGAAGGAGTACTTGCCGTACTGGTCGGAGATGGTCTTGAATACGAAGGCCGTGGGCACGCCGCCGGGGGAGACCACGAACTCCTCGCTCTCGCCGTCGGCCTTGGTGGCCTTGTGGTAGTTGCCCTCAGAGGGATTCGGCAGCAGGTCCACAATGTCGTCCATCAGCATGAGGCTGCCCAGGCAGTTGACGGCGGAGCCGCACAGCACCGGGAACAGGCTCAGATCCCGCACACCCTGGCGCAGGCCCTGGATCATTTCGGCGTAGGTGAAGTCCTCGCCGCCGAAGAACTTCTCCATGAACTCCTCGCTGGTCTCCGCCACGGACTCCTTCAGAGCGTCGTTGAACTCCGCCACCACGTCCGCCTTGTCGGCGGGCAGCTCAATCTCCGCCCGCTTGAGATTCTGCATCTCATAGGCCCGCTTGTTCAGCACGTCGATGATGCCGGTGACATGCTTGTCGCCGTCCCAGATGGGCACCACCACGGGGGCGATCTTCTTGCCGAAGCGCTCCCGGAGGGCCTCGAAGGTGGCGTTGTAGTCGCTGTTCTCCTCGTCGGTCTTGGAGATATAGATGAAGCGGGGCATGTTCCGCTCTTCGCAGTATTTCCAGGCCTTCTCCAGGCCCACGGACAGCCCGTCCTTGGCAGAGCAGACGATGATGGCGGCGTCGGCGGCCCGCAGGGCCTCCATGACCTCGCCGGCGAAGTCAAAGGCACCGGGGGTGTCCATCAGGTTGATGCGGCAGCCCTTGTAGTCGAGGGGAGCGATGGCGGTGGACAGGGAGATCTGGCGCTTGACCTCCTCGGGGTCGTAGTCGCAGACGGTGTTGCCGTCCGCCGCCCGGCCCATGCGGTCGATGGCGCCGGTCATGTAGAGCAGGCTCTCCGCCAGGGCAGTCTTGCCGCTGCCGCTGTGGCCCAGCAGGCAGACATTCCGGATGTTTTGTACTGAATAGCTCATGATGTATTCCACTCCTTAATGTTGTGCTGTCGCGCCTCTCCCGCGGGTGTGAGACTGCGCGGGGCAAGAGCCCGGCTGGCCAGGCTCCAAAAATCCCTAATGTAGAAATTATACAACACTTCCCGGTGCAATACAACAAAAATTTTAGCATATGGGAGAAAAAAGCAGAAATGCGGCCGGGGCCCTCCGCCGGCGGGGACATCCCGCAGGCGAAAAAGCCCCCGGAACCGCCATGGTGCGGCGGTTCCGGGGACAAAACGGAGGGAAAAGGCGCTCGTGCGCTGCGGGCGGACTCCTCAATACCGCCCCGCCCAGTCCGAGATCAGCAGCACCGGCAACGTCCACAGCAGCAAAAACAAGAGCAGGGACAAAGGGTTCAGCAGATCATAGGCCTGGCGGCTGAGGAGGTAGAAGGCCAGCAGAACCCCGGCGGCGCTGCCGGCCAGGCTGATGAGCGTGCTGCGGCGGACGGCGCCGCACAGCCGCCTGCTGCCCACCACCGCCTCGGCAAAGGGCAGCAGTCCCTCCCGGAACAGCAGGGCCCGGGGCAGGTCCCGGTCCTCCTCCGCCTCGCTGAGGGCAATCCGGTCGGCAAGGCCCGGATACTCCACCCGGACGCCCTTGTGAAACTTGCGCTTTAAGAGCTCCGGGTCGATGTTGGGGTCCCGGGAGGCCAGCACCGGCGTGATATGGCCCCGGCGCATCATCCGCAGGGCGAAGTCCACATTTTCCGCCGCATGGTATTTCACGGCGAACACCGCCGTCAGATGGTGGTCAATGGCCAGGAAGAGGCCGGTCTTCAGGTTGATGTCCCCGGGGAGCCGCACCTCCATCTTCCGCAGGAAGGAGGCGGTGCCCAGCAGCACGGACTCGCCCCGGATGGCGGCGGACCAGCCGCCCTCCTCGTAGAAGCTGAAGTCCTCCGCCAGATCCTCCGACACGATGCCCTCCCCCCGGAGAAGGGTCTCAAAGAGCCGTTCCAGGCCGCTGCCGGCCCGGCTGGCCATGGCGGCGGCGTAGGACAGCGCCTTGCCCCGCTCCTCGGCATAGAGCTTGACGCCGTTGAGCTGTACGGTGCCGGGGGGGAAGAGGTCCGTGTCCGTGAGGATCATGCACCGGCGCCGGCTGATCCGCTCCGCGCCGGCCCAGCCGGCCACGGCGCAGCCCGTCTTTTGCAGGTGCCCGGCAAGGCGCCCCCAGGGCAGGGCCCAGCACAGGGGCAGGGCAAAGGTGCCTCCCGCCGCCAGGGTGATGGACCAGTTCAGCAAGAAGTCGGCCCCCCGGCCCTTGCCCAGGGAGGTGAGCCCCGCAAAGACGAAGCTCCCCATCAAAATCACCGGCAGGAGGACCGTCTGGATCAGGGCGGAGCCGTCGGGCCGCATGGCGGCGGTGTAGAAGCCCGGCAGGGTTCCCCGCTGCTTGCAGGCGCCCCGGGCGGTGTCCGTGATAAGGTAGGGGGGAGGGTCGTCCATGCCGGCGGCCCGGAAGGTGTCGTACATCCCCCGGCTCTCCCGGACGGCGGCCCACTGGCCGAACATCAGCGCCCCGCAGGCCGCCGCGGCGTAGGGCGTCACGGCGGTCCGCTCCGAAAGAAGCAGACACACGGCGCAGTCCCCCGCCGCCGCCAGGGCGGACAGGGAGATCAAGAGCTCTCCCACGCACCGCCGCCGGGCCAGCATGGAAAAGCCCCTGACCAGCACATGGCGGCACAGCAAAAGCTGGATGCAGACCGCCGCCAGATACAGGATGCTCTGAAACCGGGGGTCGCCCGTCCACAGGGGGACCTCCAGTCCGTACCGCTCCGCCGCCAGGGGGACCGCGGCGGCCAGGGCCACCAGCACCGCCGGGAACAGCGTGGCCCGGCGGATGCGCCAGGCCCGGCGGTACCGCTCCCCGGCCTCCCAGGGCTCCTCCTCCGGGCCGATGGGCTCGATCTCCACCTCCGGCTCCGGCGGCGGGGCGATGTGGAGCTCCTCCGTCTCCTCCAGGGGGCGGCGGGAGAAGAGCCCCCGGCGGTGCCGCATCAGCGGCTCCGTGTGCTCCTCCTCCATCACCGCCTCCACGGTGCTGCCCACGATCTCCTCCAGAGAGATGGGGCTGGGGGGCTCCGGCAGGCCCGGCGGCGGCTCCGGCTTTTCGGCCGCGTCCTCCGGCGAGGGAGCCTCCGTCTCCCCGGCAGGCGGCGTCTCCGGCCCGGCGGCCTCCGGCTCCGGCGCCTCGGAAGGGGGCGGGGCCTTCTCCGCCTCCGCCTCAGGTGCCGCCTCTGCGGCGGCCTCCCTGGCAAGGGTCTCCTCCGCTTGCCGTATCAGCATCTGTTCCAGGCTGCCGCCGTACTCCGCCAGAATTTCCTCCAGGGAGAACTCCTCCTCCAGGGGCGGAATGCCGGTCAGATCCTGGTATTCGTTTTTGGATTCCGGGTTTGACATGACAGGGTCCTCTCAGAAAATGGATGGTTACAGCCGCTGGCGCACGGCCTCGTAGAGCAGGATCGCCGCGGCGGCGCTGGCGTTCAGGGAGTTCAGCTTCCCCCGCATGGGAATCCGCACCAGCACGTCGCAGTTCTCGGCGCTCAGGCGGCTCATGCCGTCGCCCTCACTGCCGATGACGATGGCGGCAGGACCCTTCAGATCCGCCTCATAGAGGGGGACGCTCCCCTCCGCGGCGGCGCCGAACACCCACAGCCCCTGCTTTTTCAGCTCCTTGAGCAACGAGGGGAGATTGGGCACCCGGGCCACCGGGATATGGGCCACCGCCCCCGCGGAGGTCTTGGCCACCACGGCGGTGAGGCCGGCGCTGCGCCGCTTGGGAATCACCACGCCGTGGGCCCCGGCGCACTCGGCGGTGCGGAGGATGGCCCCCAGGTTGTGGGGGTCGGAGATCTCGTCGCAGATCACCAGCAGAGGCGGCTCTCCCCGCTCCGCGGCCCGCTCCAGCAGCGACGCCACCGGCACGTATTCCCGCACCGATGTCAGGGCGATGACCCCCTGGTGGGCGTGGGTGCGGCTCATGGCGTCCAGCTTCCGCCGGTCCGCCTCCACCACCACGGCCCCCGCCGCCCGGGCCTTGGAGGCGATGTGGCCCAGGGCCTTGTCGGCGACGCCCTTCTGGAGGTAGATCTTGTCGATGGCCGTGCCGGCCCGCAGGGCCTCGATCACCGCATTGCGGCCCTCAATGATGCCGTCGGCCTCCGCGGTCAGTGCGTCTTTTTTCTGTTCGTCCATGGTGTTTTCCCTTCCTCGCAGTTGTCGATTGTTATAGTATACCACACCGGCGGCGGGCGGGGAAGTGCGGATTTTTCTTTTTTCGCCGAAAAGCGATGCGCAGGGGCGGTTACCAACCGCCCGTCCCAAGGGAGATCCGGAGTGTGTGGGAAGACGGGCGGCTAATAGCCGCCCCTACGGTCCCGCGTCCCTTGCCGGCCTGAAAAAATTTTGGAATTCCTGCAACATTTCCCTGGGCTTTGCGTCTTAAAGAGTGAAAGGCCTTTTCAGCGAAGAGAGGAGGATGCCCCTTGGACGATCCCCAGATCATAGCCCTGTATTTTCAGCGCAATGAGACCGCCATCCGGGAGACGGACCGGAAATACGGCCCCTTCTGCCGCCGGATGGCGGAGAACATTCTGACACTGCGGGAGGACGCGGAGGAGTGCGTCAACGACACCTACCACACCGCCTGGAACACCATCCCGCCGGAGGAGCCCCGGTCCCTCCGGGCCTTCCTGGGCCGGATTGTCCGGAATCTCTCCATCAGCCGCTGGCGGGCGGGCCGGGCCCAAAAGCGGTATGGCGGCATGGAGGTCCTTCTCTCAGAGCTGGATGACTGCGTGCCTGCCGGGAACCTGGTGGAGGAATCCCTGGACCGTCAGGCCCTGGCGGGAAGTATCGGCGCCTGGCTGGACGGCCTGCCGGAGGAGGACCGCCGCCTGTTTGTGCGGCGCTACTGGTACGGCGACGCGGCAAACGCGCTGGCGGAGGAGACCGGCTGCACGGCAAATCAGATGGCCCAGCGGATGCTGCGGCTGCGGAAATCCCTGAAAAGCGCCCTGGAGGCGGAAGGAGTGGACATATGAACAACGAGGATCTCTACGATGGAATCACCGATATCCGGGAGGATCTCATTGACGCGGCAGCCGCCCGGAAACGGCCCCGCCGGCGGAGGCTCTGGACCTCAGCCATAGCCGCCATGCTGGCCCTGGCGGTGCTGCTGGGCGTGGCCCTGCGGCCCGGCGGCGGAGGCATGAGCGCCAGCGCCTGTGCCATTGCGGAGGCGGAGTACCCGGAGATGCCGCCCCGCCCCAACGAGGAGGACTTTTTTGACCCGGTGAGCGGCGAGTGGGACAGCATCCGCTTTGATAAGCTCTACGATCCGTGGTTCGAGGCCCAGCGGGCCCGATGGACCCTGCCGGAGGACTACGGCGCCGGGATGGAGGACTTTTTTGCCTCCAGCATCCGGCAGTTCCTCTCCGGCGGGCCCGGGGAGAACCGGGTGTACTCGCCGGTGAATGTGTGCATCGCCCTTTCCATGCTGGCGGAGCTGACGGACGGGGACAGCCGGGACCAGATCCTCACCCTGCTGGGGCAGGAGGACCTGGAGGACCTGCGGACCCAGATCTCGAATATCTGGAGGGCCAACTACTGCAACGACGGGGCCACCACCAGTATTCTGGCAAATTCCCTGTGGCTGAACCGGGACGTCGCCTTTGTGCCCTCCACCCTGGAGACCCTGGCGAAGGAGTACTACGCCTCCTCCTATCAGGGGCAGATGGGCAGTGAGGCGCTGGATCAGGCCCTGCGGGAGTGGATCAACCAGCAGACCGGAGGCCTTCTGGAGGAGCAGGCGGCGGGGCTGAAGCTGGACCCGGAGACGGTGCTGGCGCTGGCCTCCACCATCTATTTCCGGGCCCGGTGGAGCAACGAGTTCCAGAAGGAGCAGACGGCGCCGCAGGTCTTTCACGGACCGGAGGAGGACCTCACCTGTGACTTTATGCACCGCTCCGGCAGCGATGCCTATTTTTGGGGAGAGCACTTCTCGGCGGTGTCCGTGGAGCTTGACAACTACGGCGGGACCATGACCCTTCTCCTGCCGGACGAGGGGATCACGCCGGAGGAGCTGCTGGAGGATTCCCAGGCGATGGAGTTTTTGCTGATGGACAACAAGTGGGACGGCTGGGCCAACATCAAGTATCTGATTGTCAATCTGGCCATGCCGAAATTTGACGTATCCTCCGACCTGGATCTGATCTCCGGACTCCAGGCCCTGGGGATTACGGATGTGTTTGACCCGGTGGTCTCCGACTTTACCCCCATGACAAAGGAGGTGGAGGAGATCTACGTCTCCCAGGCGGAGCACGCCGCCCGGGTGGCCGTGGATGAGGAGGGCGTAACCGCGGCGGCCTATACGGTGATGGCAATGTGCGGGAGCGGAGCGCCGCCGGAGGAGGAAATGGATTTTGTCCTGGACCGGCCCTTCCTCTTTGTCATTACCGGAATAGACGGTCTGCCTCTGTTTACGGGCGTTGTGAACCGGCCCGCATGAGCGGGGAATCAAAAAAGACGCGGCTGCTTTTGCAGCCGTGCCTTTTGATGTAGGATCGTATCAGGATTTTGGAAGAGGAAAATCCATGGCGGTACTGACCTCGTCCGACCATTCGATGATCCGGTTCAGCGCCTCCCGCGTGACCGTGTGATCCTGCTTGAGCTGTTCCAGATCCGCCTTGATCTCCTCCTGGCCCTTCTGGAGCGCGGCGACATCCGCCCTGAGTTCCTCCTGGCCCCTCTGGAGCGCGGCGACATCCGTTTTGAGTACAGCAACATCCGCCTTAAGCCCGGCGACATCCGCCCTGAGTTCCTCCTGGCCCCTCTGGAGCGCGGCGACATCCGTTTTGAGTACAGCAACATCCGCCTTTAGCCCGGCGACATCCGTCTTGAGGTCCGTCAACTGATCTTGAATTGGCTGCAGCAGCTTGGAAATTGCCAAGAGATCCCGCTCATCAAGCATGATCCATCACCTCACAGAACTCATGATACCATTTGCCCGGATGCTTGTCAAGGAATTCCAAAGGCAAGGGACTTGCAAAAGAGGCAATCCGGGACGCCCCTGATTTTCCAGATTTTTGAAGTAGAATGTGCGTTCTGCCTATTTCAATGTCACAACCGTGACGCCGCTTTCCCCCTCACCGTAGACTCCCAGACGGAAGTCCTTCACGGCCTTGTTCCGCCGCAGAATGGCGTGCACCGTCTTGCGCAGGGCCCCGGTGCCCTTGCCGTGGATGATGGTCACCGTCTCCAGCCGGCCCATAACGGCGGAGGAGAGGAAGGTCTCCACCACCGACTCCGCCTCCAGAGATTCCAGGCCCCGGATGTCCAGCTCCCGGGCGGCGGAGGTCCGCAGGGCCCGGTCGGCGCTTTGGCGGACCGGGGCGGGCCCCTTCTTCCGGACGGCCCGCTCGTCGTCCTCAATGAGCCGGACCTCATCGGCCTTTGCCTTCATCTTCAACACGCCGGATTTCAGCTGCAGTGTTCCATCTTTCCCCACGGACACCACCTCCGCCGCCTGTCTCACCCCGGGGATCTCCACCAGATCCCCCTGCCGGATGGGCCGGCTGGGCTTGGGGATGGGAGCCTGGATCTCGTCCCGGGCCCGCAGGCGCTCCTCCGCCTGATGGAGGCCCTGCCGGATGGCGGCCTGGGCGTCGTTGATGTTCTGGGCGGCCTCCGCCGCGGCCTGCTTCCGCCGCAGCTCCGCCAGCTCGTTGAAGGTCTGGTCTGCCGCCGCCTTGGCGTCCCGGAGAATGCGCTTGGCCTCCGCCTCACCCCGGCTGCGGGCGTTCTCCTTGGCCCGCTCCATCTGCTCCCGGAACTCCCGGGCCTTGCGGGCGTCCTCCTCCCGCTGCAGGTAGAGCCGCTCCGCCTCCTGTTCCCGCTTCTCCAGGGCCTGGCGCTTGGTCTCCAGCTGAGTCAGTACGTCTTCAAACCGGACGCTCTCGCCGCTCATCTGCACCCTGGCGCTCTCAATCACGTCCTCCGGCAGCCCCAGGCGCTTGGAGATGGCGAAGGCGTTGGACTTGCCGGGAATGCCGATCAGAAGGCGGTAGGTGGGGCTGAGGGTCTCCACGTCAAACTCGCAGGAGGCGTTCTCCACCCCGGCCGTGGTCATGGCGAAGGTCTTCAGCTCCGCGTAGTGGGTGGTGGCGGCGATATTCGCCCCCGCCTGCCGGGCCCGCTGGATCACCGCAATGGCCAGAGCCGCGCCCTCCACCGGGTCCGTGCCGGCCCCCAGCTCGTCGAATAGAATCAAACTCCGCCGGTCCGCCTCCGACAAGATGGCCACGATGTTTACCATGTGGGCGGAGAAGGTGGAGAGGCTCTGCTCAATGCTCTGCTCGTCGCCGATGTCCGCCAGTACGGAGCCGTAGACCGACAGGGCACTGCGGTCTGCCGCCGGAATGTGCAGGCCGCACTGGGCCATCAGGGTCAAAAGCCCCAGGGTTTTCAGGCTCACGGTCTTGCCGCCTGTGTTGGGCCCGGTGATGACCAGGGTGTCAAAGGCGTCCCCCAGCTCGATGTCAATGGGCACGGCCTTTTTCGGGTCCAGCAGGGGGTGCCGGGCCCTCCGCAGCCGGATGCAGCCGTCCCGGCGGATCTCCGGCCGCACGGCGTCCAGCTTGTAGCTCAGCTGCCCCCGGGCGAAGATCAGATCCAGATGCACCAGGGCGTCGTAGTCCCACTGGATGTCCTCCCGGTGGGCCGCCGCCTCGGCGGAGAGCTCCGCCAGAATCCGGTCAATCTCCTTTTGCTCCTTGGCCTCCAGCTCCACATACTCGTTGTTGGCCTGAACCACCCCCATGGGCTCCACAAAGAGGGTCGCCCCGGTGGAGGACACGTCGTGGACCAGCCCCGGCAGATCCCCCTTGTGCTCCGCCTTCACCGGCACCACGAACCGGCCGTCCCGCTGGGTGATGAGGCTCTCCTGGAGGATCTTGGCATAGCTGGGGGAGGAGATGATCCGCTGGAGGATCTGGCGGCTCTTGGCCTGGGCCGCCCGCATATGGCGGCGGATCTCCGCCAGCTCGCTGGAGGCGGCGTCCGCCACGGTGTCCTCGTCGGGCAGGCACCGCTTGATCTTCTCCTCCAGAAAGCGGTTGCCGTGGAGGGAGGAAAAGAGGTGGTCGATGGCGGTCCGCTCCCCCTCCCCGTCGCCCCAGTACTCCCGGGTCCGGCGGGCGGCGGTCAGCAGGTTTGCGATGGTCAGCAGCTCGCGGTTGTTCAGCGCGCCGCCCCGGTCCGCCCGGTCCAGGGCCTCGCTGACGGGCTTCACACCGGAGAAGGAGGGACTCCCCCGCAGGCCGATCATGCCTCTTGCCGCGTCGGTCTGATCCAGGAGACGCAGCACCTCCTCCGGTTCCGTCTCCGGGCGGATGCGCAGGGCCCGCTCCTTGGCCTCGGCGCTGACTGCCTGCTCCGACAGCAGCTCCAGGACTCTGGGCAGCTCCAGCGTGCGGATGGATTTTTCAAACAGCTCGCTCATAAGGTTGCTCCTTCCGTCAAGCTAGTTTCCTTTACAGAAATGGATTTGCAATGGGATTCCCGGCAGCCGGGGCGCAGGCACAGACAGCTTCCGCCGGGCACGAAGGAAGCTGTGGAAGCTCTCCGGCGCCGCGCAGTCCTGCCGGGAGAGCGTGAAAAAATGTTCCGCCGGAACAATTCTCCCCGCGGCAGGGGGAAAAATTCCGCCGGATGCCCGGCGGCTTTCGGGTTTGCCGCAGAGTCCGGATTCGCCGGAATCCGACCGATTTGTATAAAAAACAAAAAATATTGCAATTTGTATTAAGGCCGTGGACCGGATAGAAGCAGCCGCGGACACCGGTTGGGCCCCCGGCCCGCCGCAGACTCCGGATTACAAGCTCTTATAGAAGTCCAGCGTCCGAAATCTTCTTTCAAGCTGTGCGGCGGCAAAGGCCTCTGCCGCCGCGGCCAGCCGGCCCAGAGGCGCTTCCCCCAGGGAGAAGGCGTACAGCCGCCTGGGGTCTCCGTAGAGGATATGCCGCAGGGCCGCCAAGGAGTCCCGGCACAGCGGCAGCGCTGCGCCGCCTCCCCCGCAGGCGGCGCAGCGAAGCACCCCCTGGGTCACATCCAGCCGGGGGTCTTTTGGCTCCGGCGCGCCGCAGACAGCGCAGCCGTCCGCCAGGGGCTCGTAGCCCGCAAGACACAAAAGCCTCAGCTCGAAGGCGGCTTTAATCAGAAGCGGCGGGCGCTGTAAAGTGGAAAGGGCATACAGGCCGTTCAGCAGATGGCGCAGCAGCTCCTCCGCAGGCACCTCCTCCACGGTGACGGCCTCCGTCAGCTCCGCGAAGTAGAAGCCCAGGGCCATGGACTCCAGATCCCGCCGCAGGCCCTGGAAGAGCTCAATGGTGGTGCCCTCGCTGGCGTAAGACCACTGACCCCGCTGGTACAGCGTCCACTCCGAGTAGGCCAGGGACTGGGCGCAGGCGGCAAACTTGCAGTGCTTCCGGCGGGCGCCCCGGGCGATGACGGAGAGCTTGCCCCGCTCCGCCGTCAGGAGGGTCAGAATTTTGTCACTCTCCTTGGTCTCCGTCTCCCGCAGGACCAGCCCGCGAAGGACGCTGTACGGTGTCGGCGCCACAGGTACTCCCTCCCTATGTACGGGGGAACCTGCCCCCCGCGGCTCAGTGTGCGGAATCCGCCGGGCCGTTTTCTGCCGAACGGTACAGCATATAGGCCAGCGGTTCCCCGGTCTGACAAAACAGCTCCCACAGCGTAGTTGCTTCCATGGCTCCAGCCTCCTGCGCTCCGGGCCGCATCTCCGGTTTCCGCCGGAGACGGGCCCGTCTTTTTGCAGATAGTCTGCGGAATCTGTCGAATTTTATCTCTGGAAAGATCCGGTCAATCTGGAATGGAGAAGTCCTGAGACCGGAAGCTGCTGTAATACCGGCCCTTTTCCGCCGTGAATTTCAGCACGCAGTAATCCGGGTCCATGACGCCCTGGGGATAGTACATAGTATCTCCCATCCGCCAGAGGCGCTTCCTGCTCTCCGGGTCCTCCAGCACCTCCACAGTGCCGGAGAGGCTGACGCCGCGGAAGAAGCGCCGGTCCACAAGGTAGAGGCCGGCCCTCGGATTTTTCCGGAAGGCCGCGACCTTTTGGGAGGAGGTGTTGGTGCTGAGCCAGAACACCCGGATGCCCTCCCGCTCCCGGGGCGGCAGCATGGCGCGGGTGGTGGGAAAGCCCTCGCCGTCCAGGTAGCTCAAAAAGACGGTCTTGGCCTTGTCGGCCATACCGCCCACGGTTTTTACAGGATCCCGCAAGAAACTCCCTCCTTCCCGGCGATGCTCCCGCCCCGCCTGAAAAGGGGCCGGGGAGGACCGCCGTTTGGTCAGTCCTCCCGATACCCCAGGCTCCGGACGTAATTCACATTGTCCCGCCAGTTCTCCTTGACCTTTACCCAGGTCTCCAGATACACCTTGGTGCCCATGAATTTCTCCATGTCCTGCCGGGCCAGGGAGCTGATCTTTTTCAGCATGGCTCCCTGCCTGCCGATGATGATGCCCTTGTGGCTGGCCTTCTCACAGTAGATGGTGGCGCCCACGTCGATGACGCCGGAGTCCCGCTCCGAGAATTTCGTGATCTCCACGGCCGTGCCGTGGGGAATCTCCTTGTCCAGGCACAGCAGCAGCTTTTCCCGCAGCAGCTCTCCCACCACCTGCCGCTCCGGCTGATCGCTGGTCTGGCCGTCGGGGAACAGCTGGGGACCCTCGGCGGCGTATTTCCGCAGCTCCTTCATCAGATCGTCCAGGCCGCTGCCGCTGTGGGCGGAGATGGGGATGATGGCGTCAAAGCCGTCCCAAGCCTCATGGTACGCGGCAATCACCGGCAGGATCGCCGCCGGCTCCACGGTGTCAATCTTGTTGATGGCCAGGATGCAGGGGAGGTGTTCCTCCCGGATGCGGTCGATGAGGGCCTTCTCCGGCCCGCCCACGTGGGGGATGGGCTCCACCAGCAAGAGGGCGCAGTCCACGTCGCTGAGGCTGGCGGTGATGACCTTCACCATATAGTCCCCCAGAGCGGATTTCGGCCGGTGGAGGCCGGGGGTATCCAGGAGGATGTACTGGGTGTCCTCCCGGTTCACCACACCGTAGATCCGGTTTCGGGTGGTCTGGGCCTTGTTGGAGACAATGGCGATTTTTTCGCCCACCAGAGCGTTGGTGAGACTGGACTTGCCCACGTTGGGCCGGCCGCAGACGGTGACCATGGCGGTGTTTTTGATTTCGTTCATCAGGTGATCCTCAACTTTCTTTGAGCGGTTTGGTTGATTCCTCTGAAAGAGGGAAGATTGGGAAATCCGGCCTGCAGCCGGGGGCGGGAGATTCAGCCCTTTGAGGGCTGGTGCAATGCACCCCCCATTTTCTCTTTTTCTGTGGCGCAGAAAAAGAGAAAACGGGCCGTGCACGGTCCAAAAGAGAAAAAGACGCCTGGGCGAGAACTTGGCCGTTCGGCCAAGTTTCGCCATCCGCGGGGGCTGCGAGGGACGAGGGGCGCGTCGAGGGCACGGTAAAAACCAGGAACTGACTGTACCCGCGGCGTGGTCTGGTAACGGGGGCGGGTGCGGCTTTTCGAAACAAGGCCCTTCTCTTTCCGCTGCCGCTCCCCCGGTGGAATGAAGGAGGGCGGGGTCGCGGGACGGCGCGCCCTGCGAAGAGAGCATCCCCGCAGAGCTCCAGGGCAGCGCTTAGCGAAGCGGAAAGCGCGGAGTTAGGAGTGGAGACCATTCGTCAACCACCCAACAGCCTCCACCGGAAGTATCAACACGCGGGTCAAGACTCCTTCCACTGAGGGGTCCGGCGCGCGCCGGCAGGGGCCACCAGGTCTCTGCCCAAACCGGGCGGGAACAACCTCTGTACATTGGCGAAATTTGACCAGAGGTCAAATTCTCGCCACCAGCGCCTTTTCTCTTTTGGACCGTGCACGGCCCGTTTTCTCTTTTCGGCGCAACCGAAAAGAGAAAATGGGGGGTGCAATGCCAGCCATCATCATGGCAAAAATCTACGCCTCCGGCCGCAGGCCGCCCCCAAGCCCCCCTCACTGCGTGAGAACCTTCCTCAAATACTGCCCCGTATAGGACCCCTCACACGCCGCGACCTCCTCCGGGGTGCCGGTGACCACGATGGTTCCTCCGCCGTCGCCCCCCTCGGGGCCCAGGTCGATGAGATGGTCGGCGCACTTGATGACATCCAGGTTGTGCTCGATCACCACCACGGTGTTGCCGCTCTCCACCAGCCGCTGGAGGACCTCCAGGAGCTTTCGCACGTCGTCGGTGTGGAGGCCCGTGGTGGGCTCGTCCAGAATGTAGATCGTCTTCCCCGTGGCGATTTTGCTCAGCTCCGTAGCCAGCTTCACCCGCTGGGCCTCGCCGCCGGAGAGCTCCGTGGAGGGCTGGCCCAGCTTCACGTAGCCCAAGCCCACATCCTGGAGGGTCTGGAGCTTGTTCCGGAGCTTGGGCAGGGCGGAGAAGAACTCCAGCGCCTCGTCCACCGTCATCTCCAGCACCTCGGCGATGTTCTTTCCCTTGTAGTGCACCTCCAGGGTCTCCCGGTTGTACCGCTTGCCCTTGCAGACCTCGCAGGGGACGAAGATGTCCGGCAGGAAGTGCATCTCAATTTTCAGCACGCCGTCGCCGGAGCAGGCCTCGCACCGCCCGCCCCGGACGTTGAAGCTGAACCTGCCCGGGCCGTAGCCCCTGGATTTTGCCTCCTGCGTGGAGGCGAAGAGCTCCCGGATATCGTTGAAGAGCCCCGTGTAGGTGGCGGGGTTGGACCGGGGCGTCCGGCCGATGGGGCTCTGGTCGATGTTCACCACCTTGTCCAACGCCTCGATGCCCTCGATTTTTTCGCATTTGCCGGGGTGGACCTTCATCCGCATGAGCTCCGCCCCCAGGCGCTTGAAGAGCACCTCGTTGACAAGAGACGACTTGCCGCTCCCGGACACGCCGGTGACCACCGTGAAGGTGCCCAGGGGGAATTCCGCGTCGATCTTTTGCAGGTTGTTCTCCGCCGCGCCCACCACGCGCAGGAATTTGCCGTTTCCGGTCCGGCGCTCTGCGGGAACGGGAATTCGCTTCTTTCCGGAGAGGTACTGGCCCGTCAGGGAGTCCGGGTTGGCCATGACCTCCTCCGGCGTCCCCGCGGCGATGACCCGCCCGCCGTGGATGCCGGCGCCGGGCCCGATGTCGATGAGGTAGTCCGCCGCGCGCATGGTGTCCTCGTCGTGCTCCACCACCAGCAGCGTGTTGCCCAGGTCCCGGAGGCTGCGCAGCGTCTCCAGCAGCTTGTCGTTGTCCCGCTGGTGCAGTCCGATGGAGGGCTCGTCCAGAATGTACAGCACCCCCATGAGGGAGGAACCGATCTGGGTGGCCAGGCGGATGCGCTGGCTCTCGCCGCCGGAGAGGGTCCCGGCGCTGCGGCTCAGGGTCAGGTAGCCCAGGCCCACGGACTGGAGGAAGCCCAGCCGGGAGCGGATCTCCTTTAAGATCCGGTCGGCGATGAGGCGCTGCTGGGCCGTCAGCTCCAGCCGTTCCACCCACGCCAGGGCGTCCACCACGGAGAGGGTGGTATAGCTGTAGATGTCCAGGTCCCCCACGGTCACCGCCAGGGACTCCTTTTTCAGCCGCATTCCCTTGCAGGAGGGGCAGGGGCACTCGCTCATGAGCTCCTCCAGCTCCTTCTTGCTGGCGTCGGACTGGGTCTCCCGGTAGCGGCGCTCCACGTTGTTGCAGATGCCCTCAAAGGGCTGGTACAGCACGCCCTTGCCCCGGGGCTGGTCATAGTGGAGCTCCAGCTTCTCCCCCCTGGTGCCGTAGAGGATGATGTCCCGCACCTCGTCGCTGAGGGACGCCCAGGGGTCCGTCAGGGAGAAGCGGTATTTTTTGGACAGCGCCTCAAAGTACATCCGGGCGATGCCGTCGGAGCGGATATTGCCCCAGCCGCTGGCCTGGATGGCCCCCTCCAGAATGGAGAGGGTGGGGTCCGGCACCACCAGGGCGGCGTCCACCTTCAGCTGGCTGCCCAGCCCCGTGCAGGAGGGGCAGGCGCCGAAGGGGTTGTTGAAGGAGAACATCCGGGGCGTCAGCTCCTCGATGGAGATGCCGCAGTCCTCGCAGGCGTAGTTCTGGGAGAACATCAGGTCCCGCTCCTCCCGCAGGAGGTTCACCACCACAAGGCCGCCGGAGAGGCCGGCGGCGGTCTCCACGCTGTCCGTCAGCCGCTGCTGGATGTCGGCGCGGATGATGAGCCGGTCTACGATGATCTCGATGTTGTGCTTTTTGTTCTTCTCCAGCTTGATCTCCTCGTCCAGCTCGTAGAGGTTCCCGTCGGCCCGGACCCGGACGTAGCCGGAGCGCTTGGCGTCCTCAAAGACCTTCACGTGCTCGCCCTTTTTCCCCCGGACCACCGGGGCGCAGACCTGGATGCGGGTGCCCTCCGGCAGGGCCATCACCTGGTCGATGATCTGGTCGATGGTCTGCTGCTTGATCTCTTTGCCGCACTTGGGGCAGTGGGGGGTGCCCACCCGGGCCCACAGCAGGCGCAGGTAGTCATAGATCTCCGTCACGGTGCCCACAGTGGACCGGGGGTTTTTGGAGGTGGTCTTCTGGTCGATGGAGATGGCGGGGGAGAGGCCCTCGATGTAGTCCACGTCGGGCTTGTCCATCTGCCCCAGGAACATTCTTGCGTAGGAGCTCAGGGACTCCACATACCGCCGCTGGCCCTCGGCGTAGATGGTGTCGAAGGCCAGGGAGGACTTGCCGGAGCCGGAGAGGCCGGTCATGACCACTAATTTGTCACGGGGGATCGTGACGTCGATGTTTTTTAAATTGTTGGCGCGGGCGCCTTTTACTATAATCTTATCTTGCATGATTTGTTTTGTGCTCCTTTTCTGGGGGATGGGGGGCGGCCTGCGGCCGAGGGGGCAGGTTTTTGCTATGATGATAGCTGGGCAATGCACCCCCCATTTTCTTTTTGGTCTTGCCAAAAAGAAAACGGGCCGTGCACGGTCCAAAAGAAAAAAACGCTTGGGGCGAGAACTTGGCCGTCCGGCCAAGTTTCGCCATGTGCGGGGGTTGTCCCCGCCCGGCTTGGGTGAAAACTTGGAAGCCCCTGCCGGCGCGCGCCGGACCCCTCAGGCGAAGGAGCCTTGACCCGCGTGAAGAAACTTCCGGCGGAGGCTGTTGGGTGCTGATCGAACGGCCCCTGCTCCTAATTCCGCGCTTTCCGCTTCGCTAAGCGCTGCCCCGGATTTTTTCGGAGCCTGCCCTTGCCTCTCCCATTGGGAGAGGTGGCGCCGCCGCAGGCGGTGACGGAGAGGGTCGTCCCTGGTCAGGGCATCCCTGCGGGTCCCGAATCTCGTCCCTTCCGTAGGGCGCGACGACCCGGCGCGCCGCCCCCTCCGGAACTTCCGGGCCTCCGGCGAACCACCTCTTGCCTCTCCCTTTGGGAGAGGTGGCGCCGCCGCAGGCGGTGACGGAGAGGGTTCTCCCGTTTCAATCTGGTCAGGGCGTCTCCCCGGATCTCTCCTCCGACCGCCCCAGCAGATAATCCGCACTCACTTCAAAATAATCCGCCAGGGTGCATAATGTCAAGCATGGAATATTAACATCTCCGTGTTCCATCCTCTGATAATGTCGGAGAGTCACATCCAATAACTCCGCCATACTTTTCTGTTGCACTTTTCGCTCCTTGCGCAATTCATGCAGCCGATGGCCTAAAATTTTTAATGTCTCCATAAATTTCTCCTTGACAAGCGACTTGTAAGGTCGTATAATGAGAATGCGCTATTAAAAGTCGCTTGGGAGGTCTTGTCATGAATCAGATAGATAAAAGGCTCTTTGATCTCTATTGCAGTCCCATCCTGCAAGATGCGGAGAATTTCGACGAGGCCGATCTGGAAAAAGCCCTCGACAGCTTCCCCTTGACAAAGGAGCATCATCTGGAACTGAGCAATCTCTTTTTTGATCGTTACCTGCAGTGGTCCCTGGACGCCTTCGCCGTGGGTCTTCATCTGGGGCTCTCACTGTACAATGATATCCGCCGTCTCCGCCCTGAGCAGGTCCAGTAGCGCCCGGGGGGCCAGCTCCACCTGGGCGCCGATCTTTCCGCCGGAGATGTAGACGGTCTCATAGTCCAGCACAGTCTCGTGAAACACCGTGGGGTACTGCTTTTTCATCCCCACGGGACTGCACCCGCCCCGGACATAGCCCGTGACCGCCTGGATCTCCGCCACGTGGAGCAGCTCTATGGATTTTTCGCCCACGGCCCTGGCGGCTTTTTTCAGATCCAGGCTCTCCTCTACCGGCACCTCGAAGATGTAGATCCCCTTGGACGCGCCCCGGGCCGCCAGGGTCTTGAAGCCCCTGCGGGGGTCCTGGCCCAGAACCTGGGCCACGTGGACGCCGTATTCCCGGGTGCCCTCCGGGCCCTGGTCCTCCTGGTAGAAATAGGGGGTGTAGGGGATCTTCTTCTGATCCAGAATCCGCATGACGTTGGTCTTCTCGTCCTTCTGCTTTGCCATACTTCACTCCTGCGGGCCTGTCACAGGCCCAGTTCTTTTTGCACGTATTTCGGAAGCTTTGCCGCCACCAGCCGGTGGGATTTTTCGCACAGGTCCCGCAGGACCTCGTCCGGCAGATTCCCGTCCAGGAGACACGCGATCCACAGGCGCTTGTCGCAGTAGAAGCCGGGGAGGATCTCCGGATACGCCTCCCGCAGCAGCTCCGCCTCCGCCGGGTCACACTTGAGGTTTACCAGATCGTGGTCATTGTATGCCGCGTCCTTCATCCCCCTGGGGGAGCAGACGGCGGCAAAAAGCCTGCCCCGGACCATGTAGCGAAACCACTGCCACTCCGGTTTGTAGTCCTTCTCCGCCCCGGGGAGGGAGAGGAGGTATTCGTCCAGCCATTCGTATTTCATGGGGTCTCCTCCGTGGATTCTGTGTAATAGCGGTCCTCCCGCCACCCGGCGGGGTTGGTGTCGATATAGTCCCAAATCCGCCGGTAATCGGCGTCATTGCGGATGATGTGGTCGTGGTAGGATTTTTGCCAAAGCGGCATTCCTGCACATTTTGACGCATATCGTTTCATCTGCCCCACTATGATCGGCACCGGTTTCGTAGGGGCGGATATGATCCGCCCGTCCTCCAATGCAATTGCCAAAATCATATGCACGTGGTTGGGCATGACCACATATTTTTCCACCGATACGTTTGGATAATGGATGGGGATATTTTGAATTGCCCGTTCCACAATCCGCCCGCACGAGGACAAATGCGGGGACGGCGGGCGGATCATATCCGCCCCTACGGTTGGCGCGTGTCCGAAAACGGTGCCGGCAGATGGATTCCAAAATAATTCTGCTTTATCTTTGGCGCAAATCGTAACGAAATAATACCCCGCCCGGCTGTAATCGTACCGCTCCAATCGATTTTTCTTTCTCTGCGGCCGCTCCACGTCATTTCTCCCCCCGCAGCTCGATGATCCGGTCCCGCAGCACGGCGGCGTACTCGAACTCCAGCATCTTGCTGGCTTCCTTCATCTCCTTCTCCAGCCGCTGGATCTCCGCCTCCCGCTCCTGCCTGTTCAGCTTCCGCTTCTTCCGGGCCCGGAGGGTCTCGTCCTCCGCCACGCTGGAGATCTCCAGCACCTCCCGGACCCCCTTGATGATGGTCCTGGGGACGATGCCGTGCTCTCGATTGAACCGGTCCTGAATCCCCCGGCGGCGCTCCGTCTCATCCATGGCCGCCCGCATGGAGGGGGTGATCTCGTCGGCGTACAGGATCACCAGACCCTCCGCGTTCCGGGCCGCCCGGCCGATGGTCTGAATCAGGGAGGTCTCGGACCGGAGGAAGCCCTCCTTGTCCGCGTCCAGAATGGCCACCAGGCTCACCTCCGGCAGGTCCAGTCCCTCCCGCAGCAGGTTGATGCCAACCAAAACGTCGAATTCCCCCAGGCGCAGGTCCCTTATGATCTCCATCCGCTCAATGGTCTGCACGTCGGAGTGCATGTAGCGGACCTTGATGCCGGCGTTCTTGAAATACTCCGTCAGATCCTCCGCCATCTTCTTGGTGAGGGTGGTCACCAGCACCCGCTCGTGCCTCGCCGCCCGGGCGTTGATCTCCTCCATGAGATCGTCAATCTGCCCGGTGACGGGGCGGACCTCCACCCGGGGGTCCAGCAGCCCCGTGGGGCGGATTACCTGCTCCACCACCTGGTCCGCCCGCTCTCGCTCATAGGGGCCCGGCGTGGCCGAGACGAAGACGGCCTGTCCGATGCGGCCCTCGAACTCCTCGAACTTCAGGGGGCGGTTGTCGTAGGCACAGGGCAGGCGGAAGCCGTAGCGCACCAGGGAGTCCTTCCGGGCGTGGTCGCCGTTGTACATGGCCCGGACCTGGGGCAGCGTCACATGGCTCTCGTCCACGAACAGCAAAAAGTCCTCGGGGAAAAAGTCCAGCAGCGTCATGGGAGCGGAGCCCACCGGCCGCTCGGAGATCACCCGGGAGTAGTTCTCAATGCCGGAGCAGTAGCCAAGCTCGGCCATCATCTCCATGTCGTACTCCGTCCGCTGGCGGATGCGCTGGGCTTCCACCAGCTGGTTTGCGTCGGTGAAGACCTTCACCTGCTCCTCCAGCTCCCGCCGGATCTCGGTGATAGCCCGGTCCATCTTGTCCTTGGTGGTGACATAGTGGCTGGCGGGGTAGATGACGATATGATTCAGCTTCAGATTGACCGCTCCGGTGATGGGATTGAACTCGCAGATCCGGTCGATCTCGTCCCCGAAGAACTCCACGCGGATGGCGCGGTCCTTATAGTAAGCGGGATAGATCTCCACGGTATCTCCCCGGACCCGGAACATATTCCGCTCAAAGGCAATGTCATTGCGCTCATAGCGGATCTCCACCAGGCGGCGCAGCAGCTCGTCCCGGTTCCACGCCCCCCCGGTACGCAGGGAGACGGAGAGCTTTGCGAAGTCCTCCGGCTCACCCAGACCGTAGATGCAGGAGACGGAGGCCACCACGATCACGTCCCGCCGCTCCAGCAGAGCAAAGGTGGCGGAAAGGCGCAGGCGGTCGATCTCTTCGTTGGTGGAGGCGTCCTTGGCGATATAGGTGTCGGTGTGGGGAATGTACGCCTCCGGCTGGTAGTAGTCGTAGTAGGAGACGAAGTACTCCACGGCGTTGTTGGGGAAGAACTCCTTGAACTCCGCGCACAGCTGAGCCGCCAGGGTCTTGTTGTGGGCCAGCACCAGGGTGGGCCGCTGGACGGCCTCGATGACCTTGGCCATGGTGAAGGTCTTGCCGGAGCCGGTGACGCCCAGGAGCACCTGCTCCTTCAATCCGTTCTCGATGCCCTCCGCCAGCGCGGCAATGGCCTCCGGCTGGTCGCCGGAGGGCTGGTATTCGGATACGACCTGAAATTTCGGCATAGATCACAGTCTCCACATGTTTTCTGAAGTTTGCTCCCGCGGCCGGCCCCGGGCTCCGCCGCCTTTGGAGAGGACTTCCCACAGAGAGCCCCATTATATCACAGCCGGAGAGAAAATGCAACATTTGTTCGAAAAACATTTTCCGGGGACAGGGGGCCGGCCTGCGGCCAGGGGCGGAGGGCCGGCCCCGGCCGCAGGCCGGATAGAGAAAGCGGATGCAAGGCCGGTGAACGGTCTCTTTTCCCGCATCTCTCAACGGGGAATCCGGGCTCTGAGACATCCCGGGGCTCCGGAGCCGATTGCCCGCCCGCCGGCGGGTTCAGCAGAGGAACCCCGACTCCGCAAGGGACACGAAATCCCCGTCTGCCACAATGATGTGGTCCGACAGCGGCACGCCGATGGTGCTGAGGGCCGCCCGGGCCTGTTCCGTGGCGGCAAAGTCCTCCTCCGAGGCCTTGGCAAGGCCGCTGGGGTGGTTGTGGGCCAGAATCACGGCGCTGGCGGAGTTGAGAATGGCGTTTTCCACCAGGCGGCGGATGTCCAGCGGGGCGGAGCTGATGCCGCCCTCGCCCAGACGCTTGCAGGCCAGCAGCTTCCCCTTCTGGTCCAGACAGAGCTGGTAGACCACCTCGTTTTTCTCGTCCATGAAGCGCTCCATCAGATAGGCGCCCGCCCGGCCGGCGGTGTTCAGGATCAGGTCCTGCCGGTGGGCGTCCGCCAGACGGGCCTTGTGGCAGAGGCGAGGCACCAGCTTCAGAAGGAGGGCGGCGTTCTCCCCGATTCCCTCTACCTTCTGCAGGTCCTCAATGGGGGCGGCCATGGCGGCGGAGAGGGAGCCGTAGCGGTCCATCAGCGCGTGGGCCATGGGATTGGTGTCCCGCCGGGGGATGGCGAAGTAGAGCAGCAGCTCCAGCGCCTCGTGATCGGCAAAGTGCTCCAGCCCATCCTCCAGAAAGCGCCGGCGCATATGCTCCCGGTGCCCGTCGTGGACGCCCATAGATCCATCCCCTTCCGCAAACTCATTCTCTTTCTGTGCCGCCTGACGGCGGCGGCGTTTTACGGCGATCCATTATAACATAAGTTCGGCAGGTTCTCAAGAACTTTTCCGCGGAGGAAATGTCCAAAAGCGCAGGGAAACGGGGAGAGGTGTGTCCGAACGCACATTTACGATGGTCTCTGAGAACCCCGTAGGGGCGGCTATCAGCCGCCCGTCTCCCCGCGAGATCCGAATCTCTCTTGAAACGGGCGGTTGGTAACCGCCCCTACACACCCACCAAATCTCCTTTGGGACGGGCGGTTGGTAACCGCCCCTACACACCTGCCGGATCTCCTTTGGGACGGACGATTGGTAACCGCCCCCACACACCCGCCGGATCTCCTTTGGAACGGGCGATTGGTAACCGCCCCCACCATGTTTGCCGGAAGCATTACGAAGCACGGAGAAACGGGCCCATGAGAAACGCTGTCATTCGGACGCCTCTCCGCGGGCCCGCGAACCCTATGCCACGGTCCGGCAGGGCTCCACGGTGACACCGGTATAATAGTGGGTCAGAATCTCCCGGTAATCCGCGCCCGCCGCGGCCATGGCGTTGGCGCCGTACTGGCTCATCCCCACGCCGTGGCCGAAGCCGGTGACATAGAACACCAGAGTCTCCCCCTGCACCTCCCAGTCAAAGCAGGCGGACCGCAGGCCCAGGATGCCCCGTAGGCGGGCGCCCTTCATCTCCACGCCGCCCACCCGCAGCGTCTCCACGCTGCCGGCACTGTCGGTGACGGCGTCCCGGAGCCAGGCGGACATGTCCCCGGAGAGATCCGCCTCCGGACAGGCCGCCAGGACCTTCTCCCGGAACTCCGCCGCGGTGAATTCCGCCCGGCTGTAGTAGTTGGGGATGACCTCCCCGTCCTCCGGGGAGTCCACCGCCTGAAGGTAGGGCAGATCCCCCTGCCACACCTCCCCCGCCGTCCGGGTCCGGCCCGCCGAGGAGGAGTGGAACACCGCCAGCACCGGGACGCCGCCGTACAGGATGGCCTGTCCGTCGGTGGAGGTGACGGCGTCCTCGATCTTTTTCTCAAAGACGTCGGCGTCCTCCCCCCAGTTGGCCCGGGCCCGGTCCTCGGTGAGATAGGCCTGACAGCAGGTGGAGTCCGTGCAGATATCCGCCGTGTCTCCGTGGTTGCCGCCGGTCTGGATCTTATAGAGGGTATAGGTCCGGGCGGCCACGGCCTGGGCCTTCAGGGCCTCCGGCTCAAAAGAGGCCGGCATCTCCGCCCGGACCACGCCCACCAGATAGGTCCCCAGGTCCATCTCCTCCACCGTCTCGCCGCACAGCACCTTCAGCGTCCGCTCCCCGTCCAGCGCGCCGCTGACGAAGGGGATGCCCTCCGTCTCGTCCACGGGGGTTTCCCGGCTTCGCAGGGACGAGCGGAAGGGCACGATCACCGCCAAAGGCGCCAGGAACAGCACCGCCAGCAAAAGCGCCGCCGCGGCGATGCTCTGCCGGACCGGTTCTTTTCGTCTCATAGGAGTCCTCCTCTTTTGTTCAGCTTCCGTCAGGGGTCTGTTTTTTTCAGCTTATGCGGCCGCAGGGTGGAACATGTCTGACCCATCCCGCCGGAACAGGACCCCATCAAGACCGTAGACAAAGCGGGTCTTTTGTGCTATAATCTCATTCCGTCGATCACACTCTCTCCGAAAGGAGCCCGGATATGAAGAAACAACGGACCATTCCTCTGCTGGCGGCGCCCTGGGGCGCCGCGGCCCTCCTTGCGCGGATATGGCACAATCGCACGGGCTTTGAGCCGGACACCGGCCTGCCGATCCCCGGCGCGCCGGCGGGAGCGGTGCTGCTGGCGGTGCTGATCGCCTGGGGGATCTGCCTGTGCCTGCTGGTGAGCCGCCTGCCGCAGGAGGGACCTCCCGCCCTGCCCAGGGATTTCCCGGTGCCGGACCCCCGTCTTCTGACCCTGCCGGCGGCGGGGGCGCTGCTGACGGCGCTCTCCGGCCTGGCGGACCTCTATGAGGGTCTGGGGCTTGGCAGTCTGCTGACACAGATGCGCTCCGCCGCGGACCCCTATGGGGTGCCGGTGCAGACGGAGACGGGCCTTGCCTCCCGGCCCCAGCTGCTGCTGGGGGTGCTGGCTCTGGTGTCCGCCGCCGCCATGTTCTCCGCGATCGCCGCCTGCCGGGGAGAGGGCCGGGACCGGGAGACCTATCCCGCCGCCGTGCTGCTTCTGGTCCCGCCGGTGGCCCTGGTGGTGCGGCTGGTGATGACCTACCGGCTGGACTCCGTGAACCCCGCCCTGGGGGCCTATTATGTGGAGCTGCTGGCCCTGGTGTTTTTGACCCTGGCCTTCTACCGGCTGTCCTCCTTCGCCTTCCAGGCCGGGCGGACTCGCCGCTTTGCCCTGTACGCGGGCGCCGCGGTGGTGCTGTCTCTGGCCGCGCTGGCAGACATGGGGCCGCATCTGTCCGCCCCGCTGCTGTACGGCGGGTGCGCATTGTACCTGCTGGGCTTTCTGGCCCTGCGGCTGTCCGGACCGGTGGTCCCGGTGCCGGAGACGCCGGAGGGGGCGCCGGATTCCCCCTCATCATAACACAGTTCCCCCGAAAACGCCAGCCTTCGACGGAATGGGCCAATCCGGCCCGCAGAACTATGTCAACCTGTTGAAAACCGCCCGGGGCCGCATGTCCCAGGCGGTTTTTTCCGCGGTGTGCTCCGATGTTTCCCAGATTCCGCCCCCGGAGCCCCCGGGCGCTGCCCGCCTGGAGAATCGGTATTCCGATTTTCCAGTGCTTTGACTGTAAAAATCCTCCTGTTTTGGCCTGAAATAGGTACAGGACCCGCTGTTCAGCGGGTCCTGTACCTATTTTTTGGAAGATTGGATGAAAAGAAGTTTTGTCTCTTGCAAGTATTAAGATACCGGAGAGATGTTAAGCAAACCAGCACCATTTGTTACAAAAGTCTTAAATCTCCCGGACCAATTTATGTCAACTGCCCTGCGTCTGCCGCAGATCCTGAAAGAAGGCGCGCAGCACGGCCCGGCACTCCGCCTCCAGGACACCGCCCACCAGGGCGGGGCGGTTGGGAAAGTCCTCCATAAAGAGGTTGGTCACGCCGCCGCAGGCCCCGAAGGCCGGGTCCCGGGCGCCGTACCACACCCGGGAGATCCGGGCGTTCAAAATGGCCCCGGCGCACATGGGGCAGGGCTCCAGGGTGACGTAGAGCTCGCAGTCCTCCAAGCGCCAGGTGCCAAGGCACTCGTTGGCCTGGGCAATGGCCTCCATCTCTGCGTGAGAGGCGGCGGACTGCCGCTCCTCCCGCCGGTTGCGGCCCCGGCCCACAATCCGGCCCTCCCGGACGATGACGCAGCCCACCGGCACCTCTCCCGCCAGGGCGGCCTCCCGGGCCAGGGCCAGGGCTTCTCTCATAAAAATTTCCTGCATCAGGGGACCTCCCGTATGAAATCTGGCATATTTGTCCAAACTTCCCATACATCTGGAAGCAGGAGGGACAATGCCATGAAAACCTTATTCTTCAAATCCCGTGCCCAGGACCCGGAGCTGTTGAACCTGCGGGCGGAGCTGCTGGAGGCCCAGGGGGACCTGGCCCGGGCTTACCGCCAGTTTGACCAGGCCGTTGACCCGGAGCTGGTGGAGTCCTGCGTCTATCAGATCAGCGCCGTAAAGGCCCGGTGCAACTATCTGATCCGGGCCATCAAGGAGCGCTGCCCGGAGGCCGCGGCGGCCATCCGCCTGGAGGGGGACGCCGTATGGACCTGAGCCAAAAGATCCTGGCCGCCCTGCTGGCGGCCTTCTTTCTCCTGGCGCTGCTGCGGGTGTTCAAAACGCCCCTGCGGCAGGCGGTGAAGCTGCTAGCCAACACGCTGCTGGGTTTTCTGGCCCTGTGGGCGGTGAATCTGACGTCCGCCTACACCGGCATTGCGCTGGGGCTGAATGTGCTGAACGCCCTGGTGATCGGGATTTTGGGGCTGCCGGGGTTTGTGCTGCTGCTGCTGACCCAGTGGGTGCTGTAGTACATAGAGGCGGCGGGCCGGCCCGTCCAGGCGTCCCTGACGGTGAAAAAGAAAATCGGATGTGAGTATTTAAGAGGTATCAAGAGAAATTCAAAGAAAACAGGAGAATTCGTGGAGCCATTCAAAAATCCCGTTGACAAGATCTCTCCTCCGTGGTATAAATAGTTTTGCTCCGATTTTACCCCGGAGCGCTTGATTTGTAAAGCGAAAGCGAAATATATCATACGGAGGAAACACCATGTCCACTTTTATGGCAAACAAGGCCAACATTGAGCGCAAGTGGTACATCCTGGACGCCGCGGGCAAGCCCCTGGGCAAGACCGCCGTCCGGGCTGCCGATCTCCTGCGCGGCAAGAACAAGGTCACCTACACTCCTCACGCCGACTGCGGCGACAACGTCATCATCATCAACGCCGGCAAGGCGGTGCTCACCGGCAAGAAGGGCGAGCAGAAGTTCTACCGCACCCATTCCGGCTGGGTGGGCGGCCTCAAGGAGACCCCCTACCGCATCCTGATGCAGGATAAGCCCGAGGTCGCCATGCGGGTGGCCGTCCGCGGCATGATGCCCCGGAACGTCATCACCAAGGACTCTCTCAAGCGCCTGCACATCTACGCCGGCGCCGACTACGAGCAGCAGGCCCAGAAGCCCGTGGCCCTGGACGTTGAATAAGGAGGAGGAACACCATGTATCAGTCTAAGAAGCCCTATCTGTACGGCACCGGCCGCCGGAAGTCCTCCGTGGCCCGCGTCCACCTGTTCCCGGGCGGCACCGGCTCCATCACCATCAACGGCCGGGACATCGACGAGTACTTCGGCCTG
>JAHZBA010000017.1 GCA_019423635.1 Clostridiales bacterium | reverse complement strand
GGGGCGCTGCCCCTGCACCCCGCCACCTTTTGAAAAAGGTGGACGAAAACTTTTTACTAATTTTATCAGGAGGAGCCGCTATGAATACGGACGTTGTCATCGTGGGCGCCGGCCCCGCCGGAATCTTTACCGCCCTGGAAATGCTGAAAAAGGGCAGCCGTCAGAAAATCGTCATGGTGGAAAAAGGCCGGGCCGTGGAGGACCGCCATTGCCCCAAGGACCAGACCAAGCGCTGTATGAACTGTAAGCCCTATTGCCATATCACTACCGGCTTCTCCGGCGCGGGGGCCTTCTCCGACGGCAAGCTCTCCTTGAGCTATGAGGTGGGCGGCGACCTGCCGAACCTCATCGGCCCCGAGCTGGCCCAGGAGACCATCCATTATGCCGACCAGATCTACCTGGAGTTCGGCGCCGATACCCATATCGAGGGCCTGGAGCACGAGGAGGAGCGCAAGGAGATCCGCAAGCGGGCCATCCACGCGGGACTCAAGCTGGTGGACTGCCCCATCCGCCATATGGGCACCGAGAAGGCCCAGGCGATCTACTTAGCCATCGAGAAATATTTGCAGGAGCACGGCGTGGAGATCTATTTTGGCTATGAGTGCAGCAACCTGATCCTGGAGCAGGATGTCTGTAAGGGTGTCTCCGTCTCCAACGGCAAACAGGACCTGGAGATCTACGCCAGGCACACCGTGGTGGCCACCGGCCGCCGGGGCGCGGACTGGCTGGAGAAGCTCTGCGCCGAGCATAACATCGCCCACGCTCCCGGCACCGTGGATATCGGCGTCCGGGTGGAGGTCCGCAACGAGGTCATGGAGATGGTGAACCGGGTGCTGTATGAGTCCAAGCTGGTGGGCTGGCCCAAGCCCTTCAAGAACAAGGTCCGGACCTTCTGCCAGAATCCCGGCGGCTTTGTCAGCCAGGAGAACTATGACAACAACCTGGCGGTGGTCAATGGACACTCCTATAAGGATTTGAAGAGCGACAACACCAATCTCTCCATTCTCTGCTCCCACAATTTCTCCATCCCCTTCAACCAGCCCATCGCCTATGCCCAGAAGGTGGGGGAGCTCACCAACATGCTGGCCAACGGCCAGATCCTGGTCCAGCGCTTCGGCGATATCCTGGACGGCAAGCGGACGTGGCAGAAGGAGCTGGCCCAGTCCAACCTCCGGCCCACCCTGCCCGACGCCGTGGCCGGGGATATCACCGCCGCCATGCCCTACCGGGCCATGACCAACATCATCGGCTTCATCCAGGCCATGGACTACGTGGTGCCGGGCTTTGCCGCCTATGAGACGCTGCTGTACTCCCCGGAGCTGAAATTCTACTCCAACCGGGTGAAGATGGATACAGACTTCAACACCAGCCTCCAGGGCCTCCACTGTCTGGGGGACTCCTCCGGCTGGACCCGGGGGCTGATGATGGCCTCCATCATGGGGGTCCTCATGGGGCGGAAAATCGCCGAGGAGGGCTGAGGGAAGCGGTCCGGGACTCCGCTCATGGGAAAAGACGCAAAAGCGCGCCCGCAGAGTATGCGGGCGCACTTTCCTATCCTGGACGGGACAAAATGCTGCGCGGGTATGGCCGGGGAGTCATGATTCAAAGAATTTCCCCTTGAAAAAATTCTCCTGACCTGTGGGCCTGGCTGTCAGACGGAACATCACGCACCCGTCGGGACAGACGATCACCTTGCTGTATTTCCCGTCTCCGCCGATGTTTTCCAGATCTCCGCCGCTCCGGACCGCCTCCATGATCGGGTAGAGCATCATCATGGTCTTGGAGCAGATCCCATACCCCTGGGCGTTTACCGGGCAGCCATAGGTGCACCGGTACCGGTCTCCAATCTCCTCGCCGTTGCGGCAGTAATGTTCCGTGTGATCGCCCCGGAGGAACCCCGTCACCTCGATTTCAAACTCGTATTCCTCGTCATACCATTTTTTCATATGCAGTCTCCCTGATAAAATGTTTCCAAATTGCGATCTGGTCACTCCGTGAAGTGGGTGTGATTGAAGATGTGGTCCTGGCAGAAACAGTGATACCCCGCGCAGCGGGAGCAGTAGCGGAACTCCAGCTCCGGGTGGTCCGTGTCCGTGCGGCCGCAGACGGCACACTTGTGGCGGTAGCCCCGGGCCTCCTCCTTTTTCCGCTGCTGGCGGACGGCGGACTTGAACTGGATCGTCTGATGGGAGGTCTGGTGCCGGGACCGTCCCCGGCGGTAGGCGATCTCCTCTGTAATCCGGGTCCAGAAGAAGATCAGGAAGTTCAAAATGGCAATCACCGGCAGAAGAGCCCCCAGCACGGACCCTGCCAACAGATTCTGCACCACCGCCAGGGCGAAGAACGCGGCGTCAATCCAGGCCAGCCACTTCACCTTCACCGGAATGAAGAAAAACAGCAAAAAGCGGGTGTCCGGGTACAGCATGGCAAAGGCGAAGAACATGGAGAGGTTTACATAACTTGCACCGGCCATGGTGGCTCCATGAAAGATCAGTCCCGTAATCACACCGGTGAGGACGGTTAAAACCACGCCCATCAGGTAATAGAGGCTGAACTTGGCGGTGCCCCACTCCCGCTCCAGGGTAGTGCCGATCATGTAGTAGAGATACAGGAAAAATACCAGCCAGATGGCGTCCCGGAGGCTGGTGTAGCCGGGGAAGAAGAGGAAGGTCACCAGGCGCCAGAGCTCCCCGTGGGTGATGGCGTTCCAGTCAAAGCGCAGGAAGCTCACAGCCTCATAGCTGCCGAATACGGTCAGAAGGTACACCAGCACATTGCCGATGACGATGTAGCGCATGAGATCCGGCACACCGAACCGTGGGTGCTGGTAACAGAAGCGGTCAATGGCATTTGAGAGTTTTTTCAATGGAAGGACCTCCACAGCGTTTGATGCCTCTCATTATACCCGATTTCCCGGGAAATGTCATCCATAATTTTCTTGAAGAAGCCCAATCCATCGTTTCGGGCGCCTTTCCTGTGGCCGGAATCGCCGCGGCCTTCCTCCAAAACGCCCGGAGTGCCTCCCTGGTTTTTGCGAGAAATTCCGCGCTTTCCATGAAAAACCGCCGCCAGAGTCTTGACAAACGGGAAAAGCGTGTTATGATGAATACATAATTTTATAGAGTCCTTATCAAGAGTGGCGGAGGGACCGGCCCGATGAAACCACGGCAACCTGCAGTGTAAGGTGCCAAATCCGACGGTGACCGACAGATGAGGAGCAAGTTCTCTGCGGGTTTCGTCGTCGAAACGCGCATTTTTTGTCGCCGGAACCCAAATCCGCCTGCTCCGCCGAAAAGACTAGAAAGGAAGAAAGATATCATGGCAAGACGCTATCTCTTCACCTCCGAGTCCGTGACCGAGGGGCATCCCGACAAGATCTGCGACCAGATTTCCGATGCGGTGCTGGACGCGATCCTGGCCAAGGACCCCCAGGGCCGTGTGGCCTGTGAGACCACCGCCTCCACCGGCCTCATCCATATCATGGGGGAGATCACCACCAGCTGCTATGTGGACATCACCAAGATCGCCCGGGACGTGGTGCGGGAGATCGGCTATGACCGGGCCAAGTACGGCTTTGACTGTGACACCTGCGGCATCATCACCAACATCGACGAGCAGTCCGGAGACATCGCCATGGGCGTGGACAAGGCCCTGGAGAACAAGCAGGGCGAGGACGCCGAGCTCCAGAACGGCGCCGGCGACCAGGGCATGATGTTCGGCTATGCCTGTGACGAGACGCCGGAGCTGATGCCCCTGCCCATCTCCCTGGCTCACCAGATGGCAAAGCGCCTGACGGAGGTCCGTAAGCTGGGCCTTGTGAACTACCTGCGGCCCGACGGCAAGACCCAGGTCACTGTGGAGTACGTCGACGGGAAGCCGGCGCGGGTGGACGCCGTGGTCCTCTCCACCCAGCACAGCGCCGAGGTCACCCTGGAGCAGATCCGGCGGGATATGGTGGATATGGTGATCCGCACCTCCATTCCGGCGGAGCTGATGGACGAGAACACCAAGATTTATGTCAACCCCACAGGCCGCTTTGTCATCGGCGGACCCCAGGGGGACTCCGGTCTGACGGGCCGCAAGATCATTGTGGATACATACGGCGGCAGCGCCCCCCACGGCGGCGGCGCCTTCTCCGGCAAGGACCCCACCAAGGTGGACCGCTCCGCGGCCTACGCCGCCCGGTGGGTGGCCAAGAACATCGTGGCGGCGGGCCTTGCCTCCAAGTGCCAGGTGCAGCTGGCCTATGCCATTGGCGTGGCCCATCCCGTCAGCGTGCTGGTGGACACCTTTGGCACCGGCAAGGTGGACGACGCCGCCCTGGAGGAGGCCGTGAAGAAGGTCTTTGACCTGCGCCCCACTGCCATCATCCGGGATCTGGACCTGCGCAAACCCATTTACCGCCAGCTGGCGGCCTACGGCCACATGGGCCGGGAGGACCTGGGGGTCAGCTGGGAGAAGACCGACCGGGTGGAGGCCCTGAAGGCGGCTCTTGGGAAGTAATTGACTGCGAAGCAGTACATCAAAATCGGCGGGAGCCGGCGCGGCGTGGACCGAGCCGGCTCCCTTTGTCCTTGTGCGCCCTGGGTAGGGCGCAATCGGGGGACAGGACACCGGGCACGCCCGTCTCACAAATTTGATCCGTAGGGCGCGCCGAGGTCGTCGCGCCCTACAAAAGGAGCGCATCTGATTTTATGAGGCGGGCGTGAGACACCCGGTTTCGGGACTTCCATCTGTCTGGAAGATGCGGTATAATGAGAGAGATCTTTTGAAACGGAAGGGGAAGATGGGATGGCTTTGACAAAGTGCCCCCAGTGCGGGCAGCTTCTCTCCAATGAAGCGCCGGTCTGTCCCCACTGCGGCTGCCCGGCGGGGGAGCTGAGAGTGACGTGCCCAAAATGCGGCGGACAGGAGATTGAAATCGCGGACCAGGGCTGGACGTTCCTGTACGGGATGCTCGGCGCCGGAAGGAAGGTCAATGTGTGCAGACAGTGCGGACACAGATGGAGACCCGCCTCCATCCTGTAAAGCGTCTGCCGATCCGATTTAAATGATATCATACGGCTTACAGCCGGAACGGAGGTTCCCATGGATGACCGTCTGACCCTCTCGGAGCTCTTCGATGACCCTAAATTTTTGCAGAAGCTGGCCATGAGCCGGACCGATCTCCTCTGGCGGCTGGAGGCCGCCGGATGGGAGGAGGTGCTGCGGCCGCTCCTGCCGGTGACGGAGCGGATCTCCTGCCGCCGGGTGCTGGATGCGCTGCACCCCGCCCTGGAGAGCCTGGCCCCGGAGCCGGAGGAGGGCTGGCCGGACTATACCTATCAGGTGGCTGTCTCACTGCTGTATCCCCGCCCCGCCAGAGGCCGCACCGACGCCCAGCGGGATGCCGCGCTGTGCGTGCTCCATACCCTGCGGGAGCTGCTGGACCGGGAGCGGCAGGTGCTGCTCTTCGACCCCTGGCTGGACTTTGCCTTCTGCACGGAGGACGAGCTCTCCGACGGCGGGGCCGCCGGGGAATACCGGCAGTTCTTGCAGCGCTGGCGGGAGGAGTATGTCTACGAACTGCTGCGGCTGGGCAGGGAGGTCACCCCCTTCCGGACCCTGGACCACATCGCCGGGGTTCACCATGTGGCCATGACCGTGGGGCGGGCCTTCAAGGCCGGCGGCGGGCGGATCGACCTGGGGCTGATGTCCGGCGCGGCGGCCGGCCATGATCTGGGCAAATTTGGCTGCCGGCCCGGGGAGCGGGTGCCCTACCTCCACTATTACTACACCGACCAGTGGTTCTCCTGGCGGGGACTGCCGGCCATCGGCCTCATTGCGGCCAACCACTCCGTGTGGGACCTGGAGATTGAGAATCTGTCCGCGGAGTCCCTGGTGCTGGTGTATGCCGACTTCCGGGTGAAGCAGTCCCGGGACCAGGAGGGGCGGGAGGTGGCCCAGCTGTTCTCCCTGCGGGAGGCCTTTGATGTGATTTTGAACAAGCTGGACAACGTGGATGACGCCAAGCGGCGGCGCTACCGGTACGTCTATGCCAAGCTCCAGGACTTTGAGGACTATCTGATCTCCTTTGGCGTGGACACCGACCTCACCGGGGCGTCTGCCGGGCCGGCTCCCCGGCGGGATGCGGCGCTGATGACGCCGGAGGAGGTGGTCCGGGCCCTGCGGCACACCGCCGTGGACCACAACATCCGCCTGATGCACCGGCTGGGCCGGGAGCGGTTGTTTGTGGGGATTCTGGAGGCGGCGAGAGGGGAGAAGACCCCCGCCCGCATCCGGGCCTACCTGTCGATCTTTGAGGAGTATTTCACCTACTGGAGCACGGCGCAGAAGGAGCAGACCCTGGAGTTCCTCTATGAGCTGCTGCTTTTGGCGGACGGCGACATCCGCCGTCAGGCCGCCCATCTGATGGGGCGCATCCTGGCGGACTTCCTCTCCGGCTACCGCAAGGAGCTGCCGGCGGGGGTGGAGCCCAGGGCCCAGGAGGCCCGCCCCTTTGAGCTGTGGGAGGAGTATCTGAACCGGCTGATCCTCCCGGACACCCGGCTGACGCCCCGGCAGATCAGCCGCATCCGGTATCAGGCGAAGCTGGCGGCGGACGCGCTGCTGGAACACTGCGCCCCGGCGGACGCGCCCCGGTTTGCCCAGACGCTCTTCCGCCACTGCCGGGACCCCCGGGCGGTGGACGCGGAGGCGGCCTTCGCGCTGCTGGATACGGTGCTGAATGTGCCGCTGGAGCATGTGCCGGATCTGCCGGCGCTGGCGGAGTTTGCCGCCTGGTGGCTGGAGCAGGGGGAGGCGCCGCAAAAAGCCGCGGCCATGCGGCTGCTCCGCCGGTTGCTGCCGGCGCTGCCTCCCGCCGCCCGGCAGCGGGTCGCCGAGGCCGTGGAGCGGACGGACTGCGGCGAGAGTACGGCGCTTTTGTTCCTCAAGGCGAAGCTGGGTTACCGGCTGGGCCTTTCGGAGGCGGCCGCGCTCTGGGCCCGGCTGGACAGCCCGGAGGCCGTCAGCGGCGTCTTTCTGGACAACCTGAAGACTGCCACGCCCTGGGTGCTGAAGGCCGTGGGCGTGGAGTACCTTTTGAACCAGACCGCCCACAATCCCCAGGCGAACCTTCTCCACATCGCCGCGCACCTCTCCAACCTCCTCAAGGTCAGTGAGCACGTGGTGGTGCGGCGCATGGCCGGCGCGGCGCTGCTGGAGGTGGCCCCGCAGCTGACGGCGGACCGGCGCAACGAGATTGCCGTGGAGCTGTCCAAGGCCCTGGAGTCGGGACAGGCGGAGATCTCCCAGTATATCCCGGACTACCTGGGGCAGTTTGCCCTGTGGCTGCCGCCCCGGGAGCTGGACGAGCTGCTGGAGGACCTGATCTCCCTGCTGGCGTCCCCCAACACCGGCGTAGCGGCGGCAGCGCTCTCCACCATGGGCGCCATGCTGGAGCACTATGCCGTCTATCCCCGGCGCTTTCCCCAGGCGGGCGGGGCCTGGCCCATCCGGCGGCGGGAGATGGCCGCGCAGCTGCTCAAGGGCCTGGCCCTGCGGCAGGAGGCGGTGCGGCAGGAGGCGCTTCACGTTCTGGGCGGGCTTTTTGCCTCCCGGGCCCTGAGCGAGGAGGACCGGACCTTCCTTTTCACTCTGACGGCCAAGAAGATCCTCTTCCTCATCGGCGAGCAGCCGGAGGAGGAGCTGACCTTCTTCTATACCGCCGCGGCCCTCAGCCATATCTACCGCTTCCTGGTGCGCCACGGGATTGAGTGCGGGCCCTTCCGCTTCCAGACGCCCGGCAAGGCCGCCTTCTTCCCCGGCACCTTCGACCCCTTCTCCCTCAGCCACAAGGGCATTGTCCGGGCCATTCGGGACCTGGGCTTTGAGGTCTATCTGGCGGTGGACGAGTTCTCCTGGTCCAAGAAGGCCCAGCCCTCCCTGATCCGGCGGCAGATTGTCAGCATGTCGGTGGCGGACGCCTTTGACGTCTACCTCTTCCCCCACAACATCCCAGTGAATCTGGCCTCTGTGAAGGACCTGAACCGCCTGCGGGAGATCTTTGCCGGAAGGGAGCTGTATCTGACGGTGGGGTCCGATGTGGTGGCGGGGGCCTCCTCCTACAAGGCCCCTGCGGTGCCGGGGTCGGTGCACTTCCTGAATCACATCGTCTTCCGCCGCTCCAGCGACGCAGAGGGCCGGGAGATCGACGCGGACCTCTCAACGATCCGGGGAGAGGTGATCCAGCTCCAGCTCCCCACCCATCTGGAGGACATCAGCTCCACCCGCATCCGGGAGAACATCGACCTGGGCCGGGATATCTCCAACCTCATTGATCCGGCGGTGCAGGACTTCATCTTCCAGGACAGCCTCTATCTCCGGGAGCCGCAGTACAAGCAGATTATCCGGGCCAGCTATCTGGAGTTCGCCTTTGTCCCGGCCGGGGACCGGGCGGTACTGGACGAGCTTCACGCCGCCCTGCCCGCCGCGCCGCCGCCGGAGAGCCGGGACGAGCTGTGTATCCTGCGGGATATCAGCGGCCGGCCCAGGGTGCTGGGCTGTGTGACCATGCGGACCGTGAACTCCGCCGGGCTCTACGAGGCCCTGGGCAGTGAGCAGCTGGCCAACGAGATCCGGGTGCGGACGGCCGGGCGTATCCGCCTTTTGACGGGGCTTCATACCATCCGCGTGCCCGAAGGAAGCTATGACATCGGGCAGCTGCTGCTGACGGAGGTCCTCTCCCGGGCCATGGAGGAGGATTGCAGCTACGCCGTCTGGCGGGGACAGGATACCCGGCCGGAGACGGTGGAGCTGCTGGAGCGGCAGGGGTTTGTCCCGGCGGGGCCGGAGGAGAGCGGGCTGCTGCTGGTGGATATGCGCGCCCCGGTGGTGCTGCTGCAAAACATCACCACCACGCTGAAAGAGCCCCTGGCCTCCGATGTGCTCCCCGCCGCCCGGACGGCCCACCTCCGGTTCCAGCAGGCGGTGTGCGGCCTCTATCCGGGGACGCTGGTGCTGTCTCTCAACGCGGAGGTGATCTACCACCGGCTGGTGCGGAAGATCACGGAGCTGGGCGGCGTCCCGGCGGAGCCCACCCAGCCGCGGGTGCTGGGGCCGCTGATGTGCGTCCCTTTCGGCAAGATCCTGCGGGGCAACGCCGTGCCCAACACCGTCACCAAAACCATCCACACCGACAAGGTCTTCGCCGCGGATCTGAAATCCTTCGGCATTGAGGCCTTCCCCGGCTACGCGCCCCTGGAGAGTCAGATCCGCACGATCCGCTCCTTCCAGCGGCCGGTGGTGCTGGTGGACGATCTGCTCCACTCCGGCAACCGGCTGAAGGTATTGGACCCTCTGTTCCGCCGGGAGGGGTTGGACATCCGCCAGGTGCTGGTGGGGCTGCTGTCCGGCCGGGGCCGGGATCTGATGACGGCCAAGGGCCGGGAGGTGGACAGCGTTTACTTTGTGCCGGACCTGCGGTCCTGGTTTGTGGAGTCCACCATGTATCCCTTCATCGGCGGAGACGCCGTCAACGGCGCGAAGAAGGTTCTGCCGGGTCTGACGCCGTCGGTGAATTTGATTCTCCCCTACGCCTTCCCCCGTTTCTACAAGGACTGCGACCGGGGGGCGGTGTTCCACTTCTCCCAGGTGTGTCTGCAAAACAGCCGGGACATTCTGCTGGCGCTGGAGAACGCCTACCGGGCCCGGTATGCCCGCAATCTGACCTTGTCCCGGCTGGGCGAGGCGGTGATTCTCCCTCTGGCCCCGGACAAGGGCAGCGCCCTGCGCTATGACCCCAGCCTGCCGGCCTCCGTGTGCGTGGACAACGACTTGAAGCTGCTGCTGCGGATGCGGGAGCTGATGGAGTGAGCAGCCCTCCGGGGGAGGGAGCGGTGAAGATGGAAAAGAGAATCCTGTACGGAAAAGGCAGAGGCCGCCCGGTTTAAAAACCGGGCGGCCTCTTTTCGATACCCGCAGGCCGGCATGGCACGATGGAAGGGCGGAGGACCTCCAGTGGGAAGGGATCAGAGATCCGACCACAGCAGGTGCTCCTTTCTGGCGGATTTGGCGGGGGTTCCGGCCTCCGTGGAACCATGGAGCGGCAGGGCGCGGGGGTCCTGCCGGGCGGCGGCGAAAAACTGGATGGTCATCTCCCGGAAGAGCTTGGCGGCGTGGGACAAATAGCGGTGGGTGTTCCAGGAGAGGGCGACGGTCCGCTCGGAGGAGGGCTCCTGAAAGGGGACCAAGGCGAGGCCGTCCGCCACATCGGCGCCGATGGTGATCTCCGGCACGATGGAGATTCCGATGCCCTGGCGCATCAAGCGGTTGAAGGTGAAGGTGTTGTCGCACTGGGTGCGGATGTTGGGGGAGAAGCCGGCCTCCCGGCACAGCTCCTGGAGGTAGGTGTAGATGTTGGTGATGATGAAGGGGTAGGGCGCCGCCTCGGACAGGTGCACACAGGGCCTGCCGGCGAGAACGTGGTCCAGAGGCACGGCCAGGACCATGCGCTCCCGCAGCAGGGGAACGGAGTTGCGGCTGGGTGTGTAGCGCTTGGTGGTATAGAGGGTAAAATCAAAATCGGAGAGCTGGAGCTGGTCGGATTGGGTGAGGTTGCTCAGCATCAGGCGGATGAAGGGATACTGCGCCTGAAAGGCCAGGTAGAGATCCGGGAGGAAGTTGGACGCCCCCTGGACCTGGACATGGACCTCTCCGGAGGTGGCGTCGGACATGTCGGAGAGCATGGAGATTCCGTCGTCCAGCGCCAGCAGGCTCTGCCGGGCCTGGGCATAGAAGATTTCGCCCATGCGGTTGAGCTGGATGTATTTGCCCCGCCGTTCAAACAGCGGCATACCGACCTCCCGCTCCAGATTGTGAATGGTTTTGCTGAGGGCGGGCTGTGAGATCATCAGCTCGGCGGCGGCCCGGGTGACGCTCTGATAGCGCGCCACCACACAAAAATAGCGCAGCTGCAGCAGTTCCATGGAAGAGTCCTCCCTTATCTATAACCTGTAGGCTATCAATATCATATATAATTATATAATAGACATTTTGAAAGAGAATGTCTATACTAAAAATAAACATACACCCCATATGAATAAATTCGCAGCGGGACGAGCCTGGAGCATGGCTCCCATAGGGGCCGTGGAAGAGCAGGCTGCTGCAGACCGACGTCCACGGAGCCTCTGAAGGGTCCGCGGCGGGGGAGGAGGAGACGGATGGAGGACAGGCAGGAGGAGCTGCTGCGGCTGCATGCTCCGGTGCTTTTAAAGGCGGAGGAGCCCATGTGCCGGATGCCGGACCCGGACAGTATGGGATATGTATTCCTGATGCCGGAGGGTCCGCGGCAGATCAACGAGGCGGGGGATGTGTATTACATCAAGGACGCCCGGGTAGCCTATCATGACCACCAGCGGGGCTATGAGACGTTCTTAATCGACGGCGGCGCGGTGGAGAGCACCCTGAACCACAAGCAGTGCGTGGTGGAGCAGGGGGATCTGATGCACATCCGGCCAGGGGTCTACCACGGGTTTCACCACCTGGTGGAGAACACCATCTGGCGGGAGGTATTCCAGGAGATGGACATGTACCACTCCTGCAACCAGCGGGATATTCTGCGGGAGCTGCGGCCTGATATTCTGGAACAGGAGGAGTTTCAGCGCAAGCGCCGGCAGAGGCTGGGGTCCCATCACCGGGAGATGCCGCTGGCCGTTCCGGTCAGCAAGCACGAGATTCCCCAGGTCCGGCCCAAGGGCTTCGCGCTGCGGAGCTTCCGCTTCCCCGGCATGGAGCTGGGACTGAAGGTGGGCCGCTGGGAGACCGACGGGGAGCGGGAGATCTGGGAGATTTCCCTGGAAAAGCCCGTGACGCTGGACTTTGCCGAGCCCTTTGACAGTTCTCCTCTGTACGCCGTTATGAGCGGCACCGTGAAAGCGTCCCTATTTGACGGCATGGAGGAGTATACCGCTCAGCCCCGGGATTTTCTGCACATTCCGGCCTATACGCCCCACAGCCTGACGGTGGAGGGGCCTGCCGTGATTTTGGCTTACAATGTTCAGTCCCAGCTGCTCAACGCCCTGGAGGTGCTGCACGGGGAGCAGGACTCGGGGCGGCTGGAGGACTGGACCTGGGTGCAAAAGACGCTGCATGAGTTCCAGTGCTGGCTGACCGGCGTGACATTCGGCGGAGAGGAGGATGTGCCATGAACGGCGATGCCATTCCAACAGGCGCGGCTTTGGAGCGCTTCACCGGCGAGGGCTGGGACATGGCGGTCCGTACACGCCCTTTCGGAAGAGAGCTGCTCTGTGAGGTTTTGGATATTACCTTTGCCCAGGGTGCGGGAATTCCCTATCATGTCCGCACCCATGGCCATGTGACGGCGGTTTTGCTGAGCGGGCAGGCCCGGGTGACGCTCTACGGAAGAACGCGCCTGCTGGAGCCGGGGGATCTGGTGCAGATTGAGCCCCACATGCCAAGCGGTTTTCACTTTTTGAAGGCGGGGAGCGTTCTGCGCACCATCCTCCACGGTGTCGATGCGGCGGAGTTCTGCCGCCGGCGGCAGCGGATTCTGAGCCAGAATCCGACGGGACCGGAGCGGGAGGCGCTGCTGGTGGAGCTGTATGGCCGGGAGGGCATCCGGCGGCTTCCGGAGCCGGCGGCAGAGCCTGCGAATACGCTTCCGGAGATCTCCCCCAGGGGGACCGGACAGGACGCCTTTTCCCTCAGCGGCGTGATCTGCCGCCTGCGGGCCGGCCGGTGGCAGCTGGGCGGAGAGGCGGAGATCTGGGAGTATGACATGGCGCCGGGAAAGGTTTTGTCCAGTCCCGGCCGCCCGGTGCATCCCACGCTTCTAATGGTCCTGGAGGGGCAGGCGGAGATGGTCCGCGGCGGCGGGTCCCAGACGGGAGGCCCCGGGGATCTGCTGTGGGCTTCCCCCTATGAGACCTTCACCGTCACGGCCGGCCCGGAGGGGGCCGCCCTGCTGGACTGCCGCTGTGCCGCCACGCTTCTTCGCTATCTGGAGGAGTGGGAGGCGGCCCGGAACACCGCGGACGGCGGCGCCGGTACGCAGGCAGCGCTGGCCAGGCAGAACGACGGGCCCTTGACAGGGCTGGCCTGACATCACCGGACAAAACCGGAGACAAAGAGAGGTGGTACGATGACAAAATACGTCATGAAGCGGCTGTTGCTGCTGATTCCGATTCTGCTGGGTGTGACGCTGATTATTTTTTCCATCATGAATTTTATCCCCGGAGACCCCGCCTCCCTCATTCTGGGGGAGTCCGCCCCGAAAGAGGCCCGGGATCAGCTCAATGAGGAGCTGGGGATGAACGATCCCTTCCCCGTCCGCTATGTGAAGTACATCTGGGATGCGCTGCACGGGGATTTCGGCAGCTCCTGGCGGACGCGCCAGCCGGTCTTTGATGAGATCTTTGCCAGATTTCCCACCACCATCTACCTGGCGGCGGGAGCCATGCTTCTGGCGGTGGCCATCGGCGTTCCGCTGGGGATCCTGTCGGCCGTGAAGCAGTACTCCTTTTTGGATGTGATCAACTCGGTGCTGGCCATGTTTCTCTCGGCCATTCCGGCCTTCTGGCTGGGCCTGCTCTCCATATTGCTCTTTGCGCTGAAGCTGCGGTGGCTGCCGCCGGACGGCGTGGACACTCCAAGTGCCTTCATTCTCCCCATCGTCACGTTGGCGCTGCCGGGGGCGGCGGAGATCCTGCGTCTGACCCGCAGCACCATGCTGGAGATCATCCGGCAGGACTACATCCGGACCGCCCGGGCCAAGGGCGCCAGCGAGCATCTGATTATCTGGCGGCATGCTCTGCGCAACGCCATGCTGCCCATCATCACCGTGGCCGGCATGTACTTCGGGTCCCTGCTGGGCGGCTCTGTCATTACGGAGTCCGTGTTCTCCATGCCCGGTGTGGGCAGTCTGACCATCACGGCCATCCGCTCCAAGGATATTCCGCAGGTGATGGCCTGCGTGCTGCTGATGGCGGCGCTGTTCTGCCTGATTATGCTGCTGGTGGACCTGCTCTACGCCTTCCTGGACCCGAGAATTCGGGCGCGCTACACGAAATAGGGGGTGTCCGCTGTGACGAGAGAAAAGAGCACGCGCAAAAAGAGCCAGGCGGCGGAGATCTGGCGGCGGATGCGCAAAAATACAGCGGCCATGATCGGGCTGGCCATTTTGACGGTGATTTTGCTGGTGGCCATTTTCGGCGACGTGATCTGCGACTATGACACCCAGGCGATTGCCCAGGACATGACCGTGCGGCTGCAAAAGCCCAGCGCGGAGCACTGGTTCGGCACGGACGCCTACGGCCGGGATACCTTTGCCCGGGTGGTGTTCGGTGCCCGGATCTCCCTGGCCATCGGCGTAGCCGCCACGGTGGGCAGCGTGCTCATCAGCGGTTTCCTGGGGGCGGTGTGCGGCTATTACGGCGGAAAGACCGACGCGATTATCATGCGGATCATGGACATGTTTCTGGCGATTCCCACGGAACTTCTGGCGCTGGCCATTGTGGCCTCTCTGGGGCCCAGCATGGTGAACCTGCTCATTGCGGTGACCATCGCCCGGATTCCGCCCTTTACCCGCATCGTGCGCTCGTCCATCCTCTCGGTGATTGACCAGGAGTACATCGAGGCCGCCCGGGCCTGCGGCGCGCCGGATTTCACCATCATCCTGCGGCATGTGCTGCCGAACGCCCTGGGGCCCATCATCATTCAGGCCACCATGGGCGTGGGGCGCATGATTCTCACGGCGGCGGGCATGAGCTTCATCGGCATGGGGATTCTGCCGCCGACGCCGGAGTGGGGCAGTATGCTCTCCGAGGGCCGGGAGTTTATGCGGAATTCTCCCTATATCACGGTATTCCCGGGCATTGCCATCATTCTCACGTCCCTCTCGCTGAATCTGCTGGGAGACGGGCTGCGCGACGCTCTGGACCCCAAACTGAAGGACTGAGAGGAGAACGGCCATGAGCAAACTGTTGGAAGTGAAGGATCTCCGGGTCGTCTATGAGAGCGACGGCGAGACCGTGCGGGCCGTCAACGGGATCTCCTTTTCCATCGGCAGACAGGAGACCCTGGGACTGGTGGGGGAGACCGGCGCGGGCAAGACCACCACGGCGCTGAGTATCCTGCGGCTGCTGCCGGACCGCATTGGCCGGATTGCCGGGGGCTCCATCACCTATCAGGGCGAGGACCTTTTGGCCATGAACCCGGCCCAGATGCGCAGGGTCCGGGGAGAGTCCATCGCCATGATCTTTCAGGACCCCATGACAAGCCTGAACCCGGTTTTGACCGTGGGCCAGCAGATCCTGGAGGCCCTGGAGCTCCACAACGAAGAGCACAAGAGCCAGGAGGAGCTGGAGCGGCGCGTGGATGAGATGCTGGAGCTGGTCAGCATCCCCGCCGCCCGCAAAAAGGAGTATCCCCACCAGTTCTCCGGCGGAATGAAGCAGCGGGTGGTGATCGCCATGGCGCTGGCCTGCAATCCCGGACTCTTAATTGCCGACGAGCCCACCACCGCCCTGGATGTGACCATCCAGGCCCAGGTGCTGGCCATGATCGCCGAGCTGAAGGAAAAGCTCCAGACCAGTATGCTGCTGATTACCCATGATCTGGGCGTGGTGGCCCAGACCTGCGACAAGGTGGCCATCATGTACGCCGGCGAGATCATCGAATACGGCACTGTGGAGCAGATTTTCGGGGACGGTCCCCACCACCCCTATACGGTGGGCCTCTTCGGCTCCATTCCGGATCTGGCCGTGGACACCAAGCGGCTGCGGCCCATCGGCGGGCTGATGCCGGACCCCACGGCCCTTCCGGAGGGCTGCAAGTTCCATCCCCGCTGCCCCGAGTGCAAAGAGATATGTAAAATGAAGCGTCCGCCGGCGGCAGACCGGAACGGGCACCTGCTGCGGTGCCATCTGTTTGCAGACGGCGCCGGAGAGGAGGTTCGCCTGTGAGTACCCCTCTGATTGAGACGGTCCATCTCAAAAAATACTTTAAGACCAATTCCGGGATGCTGCATGCGGTGGATGATGTCAACCTCAAGGTGGAGGCGGGGCAGACCCTCGGTGTGGTGGGGGAGTCCGGCTGCGGAAAGTCCACCCTGGGCCGGGTGATCCTGCGGCTGCTGGAGGCCAGCGGCGGCGAGGTGCTCTACAACGGGGAGAACATCCTTAATTTTAAGAAGAGCCAGCTGCGTCAGCTGCGCCGGGAGCTGCAGATCATCTTTCAGGACCCCTACTCCAGCCTGAATCCCCGCATGACGGTCAGCGAGATCATCGCCGAGCCCATGCGGGTCAACCGGCTCTACCCGAACCGGGCGGAGCTGCAAAAGCGGGTGAGCGAGCTGATGGAGATCGTAGGCCTGGCCTCCCGGCTGGAAAACGCCTATCCCCACGAGCTGGACGGCGGCCGCCGCCAGCGGATCGGCATTGCCCGGGCCCTCTCCGTGGAGCCCAAATTCATCGTCTGTGATGAGCCGGTGTCGGCGCTGGACGTCACCATTCAGGCCCAGATTCTCAATCTGCTGATGGATCTGCAGGAGGAGCTGGGACTGACATACCTGTTCATCACCCACAATCTCAGCGTGGTGAAGCATATCTCCAATGAGATTGCGGTGATGTACCTGGGCCAGTGCGTGGAGCGGGCACCCTCCAAAGAGCTGTTCCAAAACCCGCTGCACCCCTATACCAAGGCGTTGCTGGCGGCGGTGCCGGTGCCGGACCTGCGGTTCCGGAATCAGAAGCGGGAGGCCATCCGGGGCGAGGTGACCAGCCCCATTGACCCCAAGCCCGGCTGTCGGTTTGCCGACCGCTGCCCCCACGCCTCGGAGGCCTGCCGCCGCCAGGTGGAGCTGACGGAGCAAAGTCCCGGCCACTATGTGGCGTGCACCCTGTATCCGTAACATGCTGTGTGCGGTCTTCTGTCAGACGCAGACAGACATCAAATGAATTGGAGGAACTATCATGAAAAGAAGACTTTCCATACTCCTCTCGGCAGCGCTTCTGGCCGCGCTGCTGGCCGGGTGCGGCGGCGCATCCGGTGAGACGCCCTCTGACAAGGGGGGAGACGGCGGCGGGAGCGGCGAGGCCCGGGACAGCCTGGTGATCGCCCTGGCCAGCGAGCCCATGCAGCTGGACCCGCAGTATGTCAGCGACACCAGCAGCTCCGTGCTGGTGCTGAACACCCACGACCCGCTGGTGCGCCGGACGGCCTCCGGCGACATTGTCCCCGCCCTGGCGGAGGACTGGGAGATTGCGGAGGACGGCTCCTCCATCACGCTGAAGATCCGGCAGGGCGTCAAATTCCAGGACGGCTCGGAGCTGACGGCGGAGGATGTGGCCTTCACCCTCAACCGCTCCATTGCCACGGCGCAGTCTGAGACGTACACGGAGAGCTTCAAGGAGGCCGTGGTGGTGGACCCCTATACCGTGCGGCTGGATCTGCTCTATCCCGACGTGGCCGTGCTGCCCCTGCTGACCCAGGGCAACAACTGCATCGTCTCCAAGCACATCGTAGAGGAAGTGGGCGAGACGGAGTACGCCAACAACATCTGCGGAACCGGCGCATACAAGCTGGTGGAGTGGCAGAAGGGCGCCAAGCTGGTGCTGGAGGCCAACGAGGACTACTGGCAGGGGCCGCCGGCCATTAAGCACCTGGAGTACCGTCTGCTGAGCGAGTCCACCACCACAATGGTGGCCCTGGAGACCGGCAGCGTGGATCTGGTCATGAACATCAGCGCGCTGGACAAGCAGCTGGCGGAGGACAACCCGGATCTGGGCTATCAGGAGACCACCAGCACCACCACCTGGTACATCGCTTTCAACTGCCAGAAGGCGCCCCTGGACGACGTGCGGGTGCGCAAGGCCCTGGCCATGGCGGTCAACAAGGACGACATCATCCTGGGCGCCGTGGACGGCGCGGCCACGCCTGCCGCCAACGTCATGCCCAACGGCACCACCGGCGCCCCGCCGGAGGAGGAGCAGCCCGTCATCGCCTATAACCCCGAGGAGGCCGTGAAGCTCCTGGCGGAGGCCGGCTACGGCCCCGGCGAGCTGACGGTGGAGCTGGCCGTCCGGGAGGGCGTCACCTCCAAGGTGGGCACCATTGTGCAGGATCAGTGGAAGGCCATCGGCGTCAACACCAGCGTCCGGGTCATGGAGCGCAGCGCCCTGCTGAACGACATGTACACCGGCAATCTCCAGTCCTTTATCGTGGGCGACGTGGCCTTGAGCATGGATGCCTCCATGCAGACCGCCACCCTGGACAGCTCCACCATTCCCTATACCAACCACATGTTCTACAATAATCCGGCCTATGACGAGATCAACGCCGAGCAGGCCCGGCAGGTCAACGACCCCGCCCGGCGCACGGAGCTCATCACAGAGCTGCTGGAGATGGAAGTGGAGGACGCTCCCCGGGTTCACCTCTATCACCCCGTTTCCAACATCGCCTATCACAAGGATCTGAATGTGACGGTGTCCCCCACCCAGGAGGGCTACTTTGTCTATGACATGTCCTGGAACTGAGCATCCCTCCCAGATGCCGGCCTGATATATGGAAGAGCGCCCCGCCTATCCAGGCGGGGCGCTCCATGCTCTCAGGGCTGATCCGGCGGGGGGACGTCGTGTTCAAACTGGATCTGATCGGCGTCTGTGGAGATGGTGAGAAGATCAGAGCTGCACTCCCCGGCCAGCCTCTGCATTCGAAGGGCGGTATCTGATTCTGTCTGTCTGACCAGCTCCTCCAGCGGCGTCTCATAAAAGAAGTCGCGAACGGCCTGCACAAAGCTGCTGACGGTCTGGTCCCGCTCCCCAACGCTCAGAGCGTCCTGGTCGGCGATGTGGTAGGAGAACTGATACCAGAGGCTGCACCAGGTGCCGTCCGCCTCCGCCTTTTCCATCTGGGCGCTGCCGTACCAGGGGTCCTCCGCCGGCCGGCCGGTGTAGACGCTCTGCACGAATTTGCCGTTCTCCGTTCCGGAGAGGCGCACAGTCCACTGGAGGAAGGCCAGCTCCTCCTCCGTCAGCTCCACCTGGAAGTTGTTCAGGGCGATGTCGATATTGATCCGCTCCATCCGTTCATAGTCCTCGTTGGCCCAGTCCAGAAGCCGCTGGTTGAACTCCCGGACGGACAGGGACTGGAACTCCGGCGTTTTCAGGGCCAGCAGGGAGCGGTAGTCCTCTGGGGTTCCGCTGGGAAACTCCCGGGGCTCCGCTTCGCTGTCCGGAAGCGCTCCGGTATCAGGGGACGGCAGATCCTCCGGAAGCTGAAGGACATAGTCCAGGTGCAAGATCAGGTGTTGGGAGCCGCAGGAGGACTCCAGCTCCCGGCACTGCGCCGCCAGGGTGTCCGCAAAGTCCCCGCTTCGCAGGGCTTCCGGTGTCTGCCGGTCCAGGAAGTGCTGCAAAGCCTTGATGAGGTCTGTGCGGGTGCGCCCGTAAAAGTCTACAGTGACCTGCGCCGGGTCGGTAACGGTCTCTGTGAGGGTGTACTCCAGGAGAACGATTTGGCCGTCCCCCGCGTCCGCCTGGATGGCTCCGTCGAAGCTCCGGACCTGCCAGTGCTCGGCGGTCAGGGGGTCCAGGACGTAGAAGAGAAAGCCGGCGGTCTCGCTGCCATCCCGCAGCCGGTACAGGGTCTCATCCTGGGAGAACCGCTCCAGCAGAGCCATTGCCTCCGGCGTGTCCACCAGGGACCAGACCCGGTTTTGAAAGTCGGCGACCGTCATCTGCTCATAGCCGTCGAAGCGCAGGGTGGAGAGCCAGGCGTATTCCTCCTCCGTGAAGGAGGTGTCGGGAACGGGCTCCAGAGCGCGGTCCGGCGAGGTGGCGAAGGCCGCGGTGATGCCGGTGACCAGCAAGATCGCCGCCAGCACCGCCGGCAGGGTTGCTTTTTTCCATTTCATGATGGCAAGAATCCTCTTTTCCAAGTTGCTTTTGCTGAAGCTGCTGTAGAGGGAGGGCACGCCGCCTCGGGCCTCTTCCATGGAGAGCAGCGTTCGGGCGTAGACCGCCCGCCGCTCCGGCCCCAGCAGGCGCACCGCCGCCTCGTCACAGGCCAGCTCCAGATCCCGGTTTGCCAGAACGTACATGCACCACGCCAGGGGATTGAACCAGTGAAGGCAGACCGCCGCCGCCAGGACCGGCTTGACCGCGCTGTCGAAGCGGCGGATATGGGCCCATTCGTGGGCAAACACACCGGCCAGGGCCTCCGGATCGGACCAGTCCAGGGACCGGGGCAGCAGGATCACAGGCCGCAGAACGCCGTAGGTCAGGGGGGTGCCGATCCGGTCCGACTGGCGGAGAGAAATCCTCCGGCGAAGGGGGTGGTTTCGCAGCCATGTATCGGCCCAGGGCTGCTCCACCGGCAGAGCCGTGCGGAACTCCCGGCGGCAGCGAAGCCAGGCGGCGGCAAAGATTCCCCCACAGACGGCAGCCCCGATTCCCCACACCAGCGGCCAGACCGGGAAGGGACTGGCGGCGGGACCGGCCGGCAGGGAAGCCAGGGGAGACGCCGGAAGTCCAGGCGAGGCAGCAGGGGGGAAACCCGCGGGGAGGACAGGGGATATCCGGCGCTCTATGACCGTGTAGGCGCTTGTGGGCGAGCGCAGGGTGAAAGGGACCAGCAGCCGGAGCAGGACGAGATCCCAGAAAATCGGAAAGGTCCGCCGGGGCAGGCGGCCTCCGGTCAGGGTCCGGAGCAGGAGCACCGCCAGGATCATCACGCCGCCGGTAAGACTCATACGAAGAAGACTCATCTCACTCCAGTTCCTCCACCATTTTTTTCAGCCGCTGCAGCTCCTGGGGAGACAGCCGCCTGCGGTCCAGCAATGCGGCGAAGAGCTTGTCCGCGGAGCCGCCGTAGAGGCGGTCGATGAGCTCGTCGGTCTCGGCGGCCTGCACCGCCTCCCTGGGAATCAGCGCATGGCAGAGGAACCCCGGCTCCGACCGGGCGATGGCCCCCTTTTTGATGCACCGCTTGATGAGGGTGTAGGTGGTGTTTACGTTCCACCCCACCGCCTCCGTCAGCTCTGCGGCGATCCGCCGGGCCGGGGTGTCCCCCTCCCGCCAGAGCACCTCCATGACCTTCAGCTCGGAATCGAACAGCTTGACATCCATGGGGATGGTCTCCTTTCATAAGACTCTAGTAGTACCACCGGCTATTATACTACTACAGTCTTATACCTTTGTCAAGGGAGAATTCTTTTGCCGGAAAATGAAACCCCCGGAACCGGAGAGATGGTTCCGAGGGTTCGATCAGTTCATCGGTTTTTCCTCTGTCTCCCCGTCTTGAAGCAGCAGGGAGAGGATGGCGCTGTACAGCCGCTCCGGGGCGGCCTGGAATTTCTGACAGACGGCTTTGGCCATGTCCACCTGGGGGACCATCAGCTTCAGCTCCAGCAGCTGGCCCATGTCGTCCGCCAGGGAGAGCTGGACCGTGTGGGTGCCGTTGGGCCGCTGCTGGCTGGAGGCCTTGACCTGGCTCTGCCGCCGGAGCTTGCGGTTCCATGCCTCCAGGTTTTTGTCGCACCGCAGCCGCACGGAGTAGGCCAGGCTGCTCTCGCAGATTCTGCTGTTTCGCAGGCCTTTGTCGGTGATGGCGTACAGCCCGTCCTCCGAGAGGGTCAGATGTCCGGTCTCCACCAGGTCCTTGAGGCACTCGGAGAAGTCGAAGTAATCAATGGCGTCGTCGCAGAGCGTCAGATCCAGCACCGTGTCAAAGGGGACCGGTTCCGCGATCCGGGCGGCGATGTAGAGAATCAGGAATTTGATGTCCAGCTTGTCCTGGATGAAGCCGGGGCCTGCCACAGCCATCACCTCCGTTGAAATGCTTTTCTACAGTATACCCCATGGCACCCCGGTTTGTACAGGGGGAAATCCACTTTTTGCCGGAGCCCGCTGTCGAAAACAGGCGGAAAGCGCCTTGACGATTCTGCCCTCTGCTGGTATCATAGGGAATCATCATGCGAAGGAGGCGGCGGTGTGAAAAGACGGCTTGCGCTGATTTTGGGCTTGCTCCTGATTCTGACATCCTGCGGCAGCCGGGAGGTTCCCCCGGAGGAGCCGCCCTCTCTGCCGGCGGTGACGGAGCCGGAGGTCCCGGAGGAGCCGGAGCCTGAGGTTCCCGCCGGAACCAACCCCCTGACGGGAGAGCCCATGGAGTCGGAGGCGGCAAGCAGGCGCCCGGTGGCGGTGATGCTGAACAATCTGAAGGCCGCCATGCCTCAGCTGGGGGTGGGCCAGGCGGACATCATCTATGAGATCCCCGCCGAGGGACAGATTACCCGGATGCTGGCGGTGTTCCAGAGCCTGGAGGGCGTGGGGAATCTGGGCAGCATCCGCTCCACCCGTCCCTGCTACCTGGAGGCGGCCCTGGCCCACGACGCACTGCTGGTCCACGCCGGCGGCAGCCCGGAGGCCTACCGGGACATCTCCGCCTGGGGCATTGACAACATGGACGGCGTCCGGGGCGGCAGTGATGCGGAGATCTTCTGGCGGGACAAGGAGCGGCGGAGGAACGCCGGCTACGAGCACAGTATGCTGACCTCCGGAGAGAACATCCTGGCCTATCTGGACCAGGGCCGCTTCCGCACGGAGCATGAGGGGGACTTTGCCCAGACCTTTGTGGAGGACGGGACGCCGGAGGCGGGCACGGCGGCGGAGCACGTCAAGCTCTATTTCACCCGCTATAAGACCGGGACCTTTGACTACGACCCTGAGACAGGCCTCTATCTGGTGGGCCAGTACGGCGGGGAATACGTGGACGGCAATACCGGGGCGCAGGTGGGCGTCACCAACGTCCTGGTGCTGGAGACGGAGATCCATGTGATTCCCGGGGACACGGAGGGCCGGCTGTCGGTGAAGATGACCGGCGGCGGCAGCGGGACCTTCCTCTGCGGCGGGAAGGCGGTCCCCATTCGCTGGAGCCGGGAGGACCGGAACAGCGCCTTCGTGTATACCATGGAGGATGGCACGCCGCTGGCGCTGGGGCAGGGGAAAAGCTATCTCTGCGTCACGGACCCAAGGACCAGCCGCCTGGAGCTGGGCTGAGGGACACAAGACAAACTCGGCGGATCTGCCGGAGCTGTTCCCCGCGCTGCGGGGCATGGCTCCGGCGTTTTCTGTGTGCGAGGGAAAATAAATGGAAAGTGTGCTTGACATTTTGCCGGGGATGTGGTAACCTGTCAATATGGAAAGCAAACTTTCCACAATAGGCGGAGGTGGCGTGTGAAAAATAAGCTGGAGGAACTGCGGAAGGCCCGGGGGATCAGCCAGGAGGAGCTGGCGGACGCCCTGGAGGTCTCCCGTCAGACCATTGGTTCTCTGGAACGGGGGCGGTATAACCCGTCCATTCTGCTGGCATTCAGGATTGCCCGGTATTTTGGGCTGGCCATTGAGGAGATTTTCATCTATGAGGAGGAGACGACATGAGGAGGAAACAGCGGTTGTATATCACTTTGATGGTCGTGGGCGTCTGTCTGCTGCTGGCGGCTGTGCTGGTGTGGAAGCGCTCTGCGCCGGACCGCATTGGAGGGATGCTGACCGGCGTGGGTTCCGGGCTTTTGGCCATGGGCTTTGCCAACTGGAAGATGCTGCGCTGGACGGAGAAGGACCCGGAGCGGATGCGCCGGGACGAGATTGAGGCCGGGGACGAGCGGAACGTGGCCATCCGCTGCCGGGCCCAGGCGGTGTCCGGAGAGGTGCTGCAGTGGGCGCTCATTGGGGCTGCCTGGGTGTCGATTGGTCTGGGCGCGCCGCTGTGGGTGACGCTGGCGGCGGTGGGAGTGTTCTGCGGAAAGTGTGTACTGGAACTCTGCCTTATGGCGCGCTATCAGCAGGAGATGTAAAAAAAGTTTTCGCCAGCCTTTTTCAAAAGGCTGCGGGGGGTCCAGGGGGGCAGCGCCCCTCTGGCCGCGCCTCGCAAGGCACGGAATCCCCAAAGAGAGCACAGAAAAGCCGCAAGAGAGAGTGTCTTTGCCGCCCAAGGGCGGCAAACAGCGCCCACCCCCAGAAGATCCTGCCGCCTCAAACGTCCTCAAATTATCCAGAGGAAATGTGTAAAAAAAACTCTTTTAACAGCCTGAGGGGACCGGCGATCCAGCCGGTCCCCTGAGCTGTCTTTTCTTATTTGCAGCAGCAGCACTTGGCGCTCTCGTAGTCCTCCGGCAGCTTCACGGTATTGGGCGGAAAGAACTCGCCCACCGGGAAGGAGATGTTCCGGAAGATGCAGCAGGGGTCCTCGCTGCTGGTGCCGCAGGAGCACTCCTTCTCCGGCATGCAGTAGTCGTACACCGGCACCAGGAGCTGGGAGTCCCGCTCCAGACGCACGATGGAGAACTGGCCCAGGGTGACATAGACCCTGCGGCTGTCGTCGCCGCTGGAGAGCTCCCCGTCGAAGCAGCCGTTGACAAAGGCGGGCACTTCGCAAAGATCGCAGTCGCACTCCCGCTTGCCGCAGCAGTCCATCACCCGGGCGTCCAGGACGATGGGGTCCACGGCCTCCACCACGGCGATGGGGGCGTTGGCCCGGCGGGCCATCTGGACATCGGGCTCCCCGGCGCGCAGCTCCGAGGAGAAGATCTTGGCGTTGCCCTCACTGCCAAAGAGGATGACCCGCTTGTCAAACACGCACAGGCCCTCCACCGTGACCGGGGCAGGGCAGCTGAGATAGGCCTGGAGGGTTACGGAGTAGAAAAAGCGCATATCCACGGTGTAGAAGCCCCGGTTGAAGCTGACGGGCTCCACATCCACGTACACATACAGCAGATTGGCGCTGCCGCCCTTCACGGACAGGGCGCGGTTGATGACGTCCACATACTGGAGCTTGGGATAGAAGCGGAGATCCTCGATGCAGTCTTTATCTCGGCAGGAATCATAGATCTTCCTGGTATGGATGCAAACCGCCTCACGGATGCCGCCGGCGTCCGACACGGGACCGGGCATAACTTTCTCGGGCATTGCAATACCTCCTAATAAGTAGCTGGTGAAGGCTCCGGGGCCTTCAATCCAGTGTATGCCGCCGGCGGCAGGAGGTGAGCGCAAAGAAAAAGCGCCTCCTCAGGGGGAGATGCTCCGGTTTCCAAGGGCCAGATAGAGATAAGGCGTGAAGAGACCGGGGATCAGTACCGGGATGGATACCGTATCAAAGAGATGGATCAGCAGTTGGTCCACCCACATGGTTCCCTCCGTCAGGGCATAGAGACGGTAGACCGTCATACTGTAGGCCCCAAATACCCGCTGGCTGATCTGCTCCGCCGCCAGCAGGGCGGCGTTGAGGAGCACCATGATGGAAGCGGACCGGAAGATCTCCCGCCGGGTCAGTCCCCGGACAAACCGCCAGCCCGCCAGCCAGAACAGAAGGAAGGAGATCGCGGCGATGATCTCCGTCGTGTAGCCGGTAGTGAGGACATAGGACCCGTCCGGGCCAGGTCCCTGCGCAATTTGAATGCGTCCCCAGATCAGACCCAGAATATATGTGAGAGCGCGGCAGAGCAGGCCGACACCGCTCAGGACCAAGGGTATCCGCCAGCTGGGCCGCTTCAAAACCTCCATCACAGGACCTCTTTTTTGAAATATAGGGGGCAGACCAAGTGCCTGCCCCCTATAGGGTGTAATGAGGAAATGGTTTACAGGCTGTTGGCCTCGTCCACGACCTTCCTGATGGCCGCGGCGGCGTCGTCGGGCAGCACGTTGAAGCCGCCCTCGGCCTCCTTCAGACCCTCCACGTAGTTCAGCCGGTCCTGCATCCGGGCCTTCAGCTGGGCGATATACTCCTTGTCGCCAAGGTCGGGTACAAAGCCCTCCCACTCGAAGATCTCAATGTCCTCGAAGGGGCCCCACTTCTTGAACTGGGCCTTGCCCTCCACCACGGCCTCCAGGATGCCAAGAGTGTCCTCCTTCTGGACCTTCTTGCCCATGAAGTCGCCGGTGTTGATGATATAGCAGGCTACGTCCTTCTCCGCCACCAGCTTCTTGAACTTCTCATAGTCGTTCACCAGCGGATAGGTGCGGAAGGGGTTGGCGTAGGGCTCCACCACCAAGGCGTTGGGGTCCACGCCGGCCTTGAGCCGCTCGGCGCTGGAGCGCTTGGTGGCCAGGGTGGCGCCCATGACGGAGGCCAGGGAGGCGCCCTTGAGCTTCACGATGGGAGGGATGGTGGGATCCTTCATGATCCAGAAAATAGCGTTGACGGGGGAATCGATCTTGTCCACCCGGTTGGGGGACCAGAGCTTGGACTTGATGGCCCGGCCGTTGCCGTTGCGCACGTCCTCGGTGACCAGAACGATCTTGCCGTCCTCATCCAGCGTGGCGGAGCAGTTCTGGGCCGTCAGGAGGTACTTGTTGTCCTCGGCAGGCACGGGGTAGTCGGCGGTCTTGTCGAAATAGGTGGGCTCCAGGGCGATGGAGGCGCAGGTGTCGGAGTTGATGATGAAGGCGTCGTCGTGGAGCACCTTGATGGCGGGATACTTGCTGCCGTGCTTGGCGTGGGTCAGGGTGGACTTGCCGGAGCCGGAGAGGCCGAACACCGCCGCCACGTACTTGCTGCCGTCCGCCAGGGTGTACTCCTTCTGACCGCCATGGCAGGAGGCGTAGCCGTTGCGGTTGGCAATGGCCCAGGCCAGGGTCAGCGTGCCCTTCTTGTGCTCGCCGAAGTAGCGCATACCCAGAATGGCGGCGCAGTTGGTGTCGGTATTGAAGTAGCACAGGCACTTGGGATCGCAGATGTCCTCCCGGCCCGGCGCGCCGGTCCACTGGGGATCGGAGAAGATATAGATGTCCGGCTCCTTGCCGCCGCCCACCGGCGTGGACTTCTTGTACATCTTCACGTACTCGTCGGACTGATACTGGAAGTTCAGCATCCAGTTATAGAGGAGGTTCTCCTCCCCCTCGGGAATCAGGAGGTGGGCTTTCACCATGAACTCGGGGTCCAGGCCGATGAAGACCTCGGCGTGGTACATGGTTTTCCAGCGGGTGTCATAGACGGCGTCCATGACGATTTTATCCAGCTCGGCGGTGTTGACGCCGGGCTTGCCGGTGATGCGGCGGGCGACGGCATAGCGGCCGGTGATGGAACCGTCGTTGAACAGCAGCACCTTGGCGTCCGGCTCCAGGCCGAACTCCTCGCCGCGGTAGACAGGCATATCGGTGACCACGGTGCCGGGAGAATTCTTGGCCAGGTCATAGGCCTCCCGCAGGGAGTTGATCTTGACCACATTGTTGCCGTAGAAGGGAGCCTCGATGATGGAGCGGGTCTTGGAGAACCCCACCTTGCCGGGGCCGATCTCGGTTCTGGGATAGTAGGCTTTCGTGGACATATTGCAATACCTCCTGTTAAAGTGTCGTAAAGATTTTGCTTCTTACATCCGATGGATATATTACCCTAAATCCTCGGAAAAAGCAAGAGGAAAAACGTTTACATTTTCGAGATTTCCAACTGTTCTGCCAATTTCTTGAAATCTGTCAGAGTCAGCCGTTCCCCCCGAACATCGGCGGGCAGACCGCAGCGGGAAATGGCCTCCTGAATCTCCTCCTTGCCCCGGCCCGGCAGGGCCGCCGCCAGACTGTTGGCCAGCGTTTTCCGGCGCAGCAGAAAGGCCCCGCGGATCACCTGGAAAAAGAAGGCCTCGTCGGCCGGCTCCACCGCCGGGTGGGGGCGGCGGACGCACCGCAGCACGGCGGAGGTGACCCTGGGCGCGGGCAGGAACTTCTCCGGCGGCACGGTGAACAGCAGTTCCGTCTCCATATGATATTGCAGAAACAGCGAGAAAGAACCGCCGTCCCGGTCGCCCTGGGGGGCGGCCAGCCGCTGGGCCACCTCCCGCTGAATCAGCACGGTGAAGGAGGAAAAGCAGGGGGTCTCTATGAGCTTTTCCAGCACAGGGGTGGTGATGTTGTAGGGGAGGTTGGCACAGACCATGGGCTTTAAACCCTGGAACTTCTCCGCCGCCAGGGCGTGGAGGTCCAGCTTCAGCACGTCGCCGGAGAGAATCTCCACGTTGGAAAAGGGCGCCATGGTCTCCGCCAGCACCGGCAGCAGGGCGCGGTCCAGCTCCACGGACACCACCTTTCCCGCCCGCTTTGCCAGCTCCGCCGTCAAGGGGCCGATGCCGGGGCCGATCTCCAGCACGCCGCAGCCCTCGTCCGCCCCGGAGGCCGCCGCGATGTCTGCGGGGATCTGCGGGTCGATGAGGAAATTCTGCCCCATGGATTTGGAGAAGCGGAAGCCGTGACGGGAGAGAAGGTCCTGGATGGTCCGCTGGTCGCAGAGATTCATGGAATTCGCCGCCTTTCGTGAGTTGTGTGTTGATTCAGTATAACAGAAAATCCGGCTGATGCAAAGAGGGGATGTCCGAATGGCGGCGTTTCTTGTTGCTCCGGTGCCCCGTTCTGCGCGGTGTTTTCGGTAGAATGACGGGACGCGCCTGCAAAGGGAGGGAGTGTCCGATTCGGAGATATTTTGTAGGGGCGGATATCATCCGCCCGTCCCGCGGGAGAACCGGTATGGGGGATCCACGTCCGTCCAAGGGGCGGTCCGGTGTTCGTGGGGAGACGGGCGGCTGATAGCCGCCCCTGCAACAGCGTTTCATAAACATGCGGACATGATAAACTGCGCGTTCGGACACTCCCCAAAGAGACTGGTCCTTGACCGCCGCCGGTGCAGTTGATATAATAGCGAGAATAACTGAAAAAGCGGGATGGAGGGGTGTACATGGTCAGAATGATGCGGGAGGGGGATCTGAATCCGGTGATGAACCTCTGGCTGGAGACCAATATCAAAGCCCACGACTTCATCCCCGGACGGTATTGGGAGGCGCAGCGGGAGCTGGTGCGGAAGCTGCTGCCCCAGGCAGAGGTGCTGGTCTGGGAGGACCGGGACGGCGGCCTGAAGGGCTTTTGCGGCCTCAGCGAAGAGCATCTGGAGGGGCTGTTCGTCGCCTATGGGGCGCAGTCCCGGGGCATCGGCAGGGAGCTTTTAAACGCGGCCAAGGCCCGCAGGGACCGTCTGACGCTGCAGGTCTACCAAAAAAACATCCGGGCCGCCGCCTTTTACCGGCGGGAGGGCTTCACCGTTCAGAAAGAGGGCGTGGATGAGCGTACCGGCGAGGCGGAGCTCTGGATGCTCTGGGAGCGCGTCCATGCCAGGACAACAGGAGGATACCCATGCTGAACACCATTTTTTTTGATTTGGACGACACGATTCTGGACTTCCGGAGGGCGGAGGCGGAAGCGCTCTCCAAAACCCTCCGGTGCTTTGCGATTGATCCCACCCCCGCCGTACTGGAGCGGTACCATGCGATCAACGCAAATCAGTGGCGGCTGCTGGAGGAGGGAAAGATCACCCGCCCCCAGGTGCTGCTGGGCCGCTTTGAGCTGTTGCTGGAGGAGCTGGACTCCCGCTGCGACCCGCAGGCGGTCTGCGGCGTTTACGAGGAGCATCTGGGACAGGGCCATTTCTTTGTCCCCGGCGCGCCGGAGCTGCTGGAGGTCCTTGCCCCCCGATATGATCTGTACCTGGCCACCAACGGCACCGCCCATATTCAGCGTAGCCGGATGAAGAGCGCCGGGATCGGACCCTGTTTCAAGGGGGTGTTCATCTCCCAGGAGGTGGGGGCCAACAAGCCCAGCCCCGCCTTTTTCCGGGCCTGCTTTGCCTCCATTCCAAGGTTTGACGCCGCCGCCGCGCTGATGGTGGGAGACAGCCTGACGTCCGATATCCGGGGGGCCCGGGATGCGGGGCTGCGGACGTGCTGGTTCAATCCCGGCGGTGATCCCCCCCGGCCGGATATCGTCCCGGATTGGACGGTAAGGACCCTGGAGGAGCTTCCGGCGCTGCTGGAGACCCTGTGACGGTCCGGCGCGGCTTTGCGATCCATACGATACAAAAGACAGGAGGAGAACCGATGAAGACCACCACAGTGCTTTTTGACCTGGACGGGACGCTGCTTCCCATGGACCAGGATGACTTTACCAGGGGGTACTTTCACCTGCTGGCGGAAAAGATGGCGCCCCGCGGCTATGATCCCAGGCGGCTGGTGGACGCCGTCTGGGCCGGAACCGCCGCCATGGTGAAAAACGACGGAAGGGAGACCAACGAGGCGGCCTTCTGGAGGACCTTTGCCGGGATCTTCGGCGAGAAGTCCCTGGAGGATCTGCCGCTGTTCCAATCCTTCTACGAAAATGAGTTCCAGAGGGCCCGGGACTTCTGCGGCTTCAATCCCCAGGCCGCGGAGGCCGTGGCGCGGATCAGGGCCATGGGCTGCCGGACCGTGCTGGCCACCAACCCCATCTTCCCGGAGGTGGCCACAAGGAGCCGGGTCCGCTGGGCGGGTCTGGAGCCGGAGGACTTTGAGTTGATTACCACCTACGAGCATACCAGACACTGCAAGCCCAATCCGGACTACTACCGGGACATCCTGGACCAGATCGGCCTCTCCCCGGAGGAGTGCCTGATGGTGGGCAACGACGCAACGGAGGATCTGGCGGCCGCGGAGGCCGGTTTGCGGGTCTTCCTGCTGACGGACTGCCTCATCAACCGGGAGGGAAAGGACCTTGCGGCGTATCCCCACGGCGGTTTCCCGGAGCTGCTGGCGTACCTTGGCGCATAGCTCTCTTTTTCGGGCAGGGTTTGCGAGGAAGACCGGGCGGCGGTGTGTTATAGTCACCGCAATGGGCCCCAGGGCGGCCGGACGGCAGCCGGAACCGCGAGGCACGTGTTTGGACGCCCATACCGGCGGGACAAATCCACAAAAGGAGGGACGGCGCCATGGAATGGGTGGATCGTCTGAACGAGAGCATGGAGTACCTGGAGGCGCACCTGGCCTCAGAGGTGGACTATGAGCAGATGGCAAAGATCGCCTGCTGCTCCCGGTATCATTTTCAGAGGATGTTTACCTATCTTGCGGGGACGACACTTTCGGAGTACATCCGGCGGCGGAGAATGTCCCTGGCGGCGGTGGACCTGCAAAGCGGCGGGGAGAAGGTCATTGACGTTGCGGAGAAGTACGGCTACAGCTCCCCGACGGCCTTCAACCGGGCCTTTCAGTCGGTACACGGCATCGCGCCCTCGGAGGTCCGGGGCAGGGGCACGGCGGTGAAGGCCTTTCCGCCCCTGGTGTTCACGCTCTCCGTCCAGGGCGGCCAGGCCCTGGACTACCGGATTGAGACCCGCCCGGCCTTTCGGGTGGTGGGGATTTCCGCGCCGCTGTCCCAGGAGCTGGAGGAGAATTTCGGCGTGGTGCCGGGGCTTTGGCAGCAGGCGGCGTCAGACGGGACGATTCTGCGTCTGGCCGCGCTGATGGACACGCAGCCCATGGGCCTGCTGGGCGTCAGCGTCTGCAATGAGGCGGAGCAGTGGAGGTATCTGATCGCGGCGGCCAGCACCCGCCCCGCGAGGGAGTTTGAGGAGTACACGGTTCCGGCATCGGTCTGGGCGGTCTTCCCCGGCACGGGCCTGCCGACCCTCCAGACATTGCAGCGGCGGGTGGTGACGGAGTGGCTGCCCACCTCCGGCTACGAGTACGCCAACGTGCCGGACCTGGAGGTCTACCTGAACCCGGACCCCAGGGACGCCCGGTACGAGGTGTGGATTCCCGTGGTAAAGCGGCAGCACGAAGCTTAAAGCGCACAAAAGCGGAAGAGGCACCTCGCCTCTTCCGGTGTTTTGGCGGCCGAGGCGCCGCCGTGATTTCACCCGTTTCCAGACCGGGAGCGCGGGACACTTGGTCCCGCGCTCCCGGTTTGGCTTGGGCGAAACATGGAAGATTCCCAGGAAACGGGGAGAAACGGGGAGATTTGGGTTGCCAAGCGCCGCGGGAGCCTTTATAATAGTTATGTCTACTGTATCGGCGCCTTTTCCGGGGCCGGTCACTCCAGAGGAAGGATGAGAGACCATGAGAACAAAGATACGGATACTCTCTGCGCTGGTGGCATCATCGCTGCTGCTGTCGGCGGCCGCGCCGGCGGCGGGAGCCGCAGAGAGCGGCGGGACGGGAACCATTTCCGCCACCCTCCGCATGGACTATGCCCAGCATCTCACGGCGCTGCGGGACCGGGATGTGCGGGTGGAGCTGTCCCGGGACGGCAGCGTGCTGGGCAGCGTGGCCCTGGGAGAGGAGTTCGAGGGGGTCATGGGCGGCTATGAGACGGCCGTCACCCACCTGAATACCGACGGCGGCGCCCTGGGCGGCGGCCGGTGGCCCGGCTACCTGGAGCTGATGGTCCGGGGCCTGCCACAGGGGAACTACACCCTGTGCTTCACCGGCGAGGGCTATCGAACCTATACCCAGGCACTCACCCTGGACGACTGTTCCCAGCACGTCACCCTGGGTACCGGGGACAGCACCTTCTCCCTGGGGGATGTGAACGGCGACGGGGAGGTGGACCGGCAGGACCGGGAGCTTGTGGCGGAGGCCCTGGGCTCCGAGAGCCGGAGGGACCTGGAGCGCTTTGACCTCAGCGGCGACGGTGTGATCGACGTAGTGGACCTGGCCTACGTGGACCGCCAGATGGAGGCGGAGGGCGAGGCACAGGTGTCCAGCACGGCACTGCTGCTGCCTCCGGTGGATGCCGGGGCTCTCCAGACGGCGCTGGACAATGCGGGCGTCACCGTGAGCGGCGCGCTCACAGAGCTGTTTCAAGATAACGGGACCTGCGTCACCCTGACGGCGGCGGACGGCGGCGCGGTGACGCTGCCGGTGGAGTTCACCGGCGCCATCTCCCTCTCGGAGCTTCGCATCGTCTCCCCGGAGGGGACGGGCGCACCTCAGCAGGGGACAGTGATCGTGGAGGACGAGAGCGGCGCCGCGGAGACCATTCCCTTTGACACCACCCTGCCGGAGGGGGTCTACGCCACCGGCGAGGTACCCGGCAGCAGTACCATTACGATCTCTCTGGGCCGCCGTGTGGCCGTGAAGAAGGTGACCATCACCGTCACCAAGAGCGAAGGCGGCGGGTATACCACCATCGAGTCCATTCAGTTCCTCCGGGAGATTGTGCCGGAGAATCCGGTTGCGCCCAACAGCCAGATCCGCCGTCTCACCGCCCAGGCGGGCAGCGGGCAGGTGCGCCTGCAGTGGGAGGAGCTGCCCAACGTCTCCGGCTATGAGGTGGAGTACCGCCTGATGAGCGGCGGCAGCGCCCGGCGGCTGCGGGTGGACGTGCCAGGAGCAGAGATCACGGGGCTGGAGAACCTCAAGACCTATCTCTTTACCGTCACGCCGGTGGACGGCAGCTGGACCGGACGGCCCTCCGATCCGGTGTCCGCCACGCCGCAGCCGGCCGCCGCGCCCGGTGCGCCGGATATGGTCAGCGTCAAGCCGCTGGACGCCGCCCTGGCCGTCAGCTGGAAGGCCGCGGAGAACGCCACATACTATGAGGTCTACTACCGCCAGGCGGGCTCCGGGGGCGGAGACCTCCAGGCCGGCGGACAGCTGACGGCCACCTCCGCCACCATCGGGGGACTGACCAACGGCACCGCCTATGAGGTCTACATTGTGGCCGGCAACAGCGTGGGCCGCAGCGGCCCGTCCCGGATTGCCCTGGGGACGCCGGTGGCCACCGTCTACGAGCGGCCCGCCGGAATTCCCACGGAGGGGGTGCTGGACAGCGGAAGCATCCAGAGCATCCGCCTGGCCGACAGCGGCAATGTGGACCCGGCCCAGTACAGCGGCGCCGCGCCCTTCCGGCCGGAGAACATGATCGACGGCGATTACCGCACCCACTGGACCGCCAACCGCACCAACTTCATGCGCAATGAGCATGTGGTGTGCACCTTCACCCGGCCGGTGGATCTGTACAGCGCCATCTGGGTGCCCCGGCTGGACGGGACCTACGCCCGGAATCTCCGGGCCTACAGCGTTCGGGTGTGGTACGAGGGGGAGCCCCTGAACAGCGCGGGGCACCTGCTGACCCGGGGCGTGGACAACGGCGGAACGTCCAATGAGGAGGTGCTCTCCTGGCCGGAGATCCCCAACCGGGCCTCCATTCCCACCTCGAAATTTGCCATTTTACCCTTCGGGCCGGCGGAGAAGGTCACGCAGATCAGCATTGCCGTGGAGCAGGCGGACTACACCGTGGTAAGCCTCTCGGAGCTGATGTTCCTGGAGTATGACCCGGCCCGGTGTCTACCGGACAACATCGCCGCGCTCTTTGCCGACTCCCTGCGGACCACGCTGGCGGGCGGAGTCACCCAGGCGGACATTACCGCCCTGCGGCAGCGCCTGAACAGCGACGAGCGGAATTACTATCTCTACCCCGAGACCCTGGACGACGAGCTGAACCTGGCGGAGGAGCTGCTGCAAAAACAGAAGAGCAGCGGCGTGATCCTGAACGGGCTTCAAAGCCGCAGCAGCGCCGCCGACAGCAGCAGGTACGGCCAGGGCGGCAGCGATCTCCAGCCCCTTGGCGCGGCGGCCAGAGCCGGGGAGGAGATCACCGTCTATGCCGAGGGCATCCCGGCAGGGGCCAGCGTCAGCGTCTATGCCTCCCAGTACCATGCCGAGGTCTCCGCCTGGCGGGCCTCCATGGGGACGCTGTCCAACGGACGGAACATTTTGACGGTGCCCAGGATCGGCAGCCAGAACACGCCGCGGGGCGGCAGTCTGTATCTCGCCTACAGCGGCGCACATCCGGAGCAGATTCGTCTCCATGTCCGCCGGGCCGTGGATATCCCGGTGCTGGAGCTGTCGGACTGGTACACCATGAGCGACAGCGCCCGCCGGAGTGCCCTGGGCAGCTATGCAGACGAGCTGGAGGCCTATGTGAAGACCGTCGGCACCGCCGGGAAGGAGACCAACTGCCTGAATGTGACGGAGCTCTCCACGCCGACGATGCTGCTGTCCCTGCCGGCCCTGGCGGTGTGGGACAACACCGGCAAGAGCCGCGCGGAGCGGATCGACACCCTGTATGACAATGTCTGCGCCTGGGAGGATGTGATGCATATCTGCAAAACCACCCAGGGCATCGATAACACCCGGGAGAAAAACGACATGACCTCCCGCCAGAATATCCGCTGTATGCAGATGTTCTCCGGCGCCTTCATGTACGCGGCGGGGAACCACATCGGCATCGGCTACGGCTCCTGCGGCGGCATGGTCTGCGGCAAGCCCCTCAGCAAGCTGGCGGCGGGGGATTCCGCCAACCGCCTCTTCGGCTGGGGCATCGCCCATGAGATCGGCCACAACATGGACAAGCTGGGCCGGGCGGAGATCACCAACAACCTCTACGCCCTCATGGTCCAGACCTGTGACGGCGGACAGAACACCCTGGCCTCCCGGCTGGAGCGCAGCGGGAAATACCCCGCCATCTTCACCAGGACCGCCCAGGGGCTCCCCGGCGAGTCCAACAACGTCTTCGTCCAGCTGGGTCTCTACTGGCAGCTCCATCTGGCCTATGACGACGGGGCGAAGCCCATGGATTTCTACAACCGCTTCTTCAAGGCCTGGAAGGCCGGGACCTACACCAGGGGCTTCACCGACTTGAGCTATGACGAGCGGGTGGCCCTGACGGCCGCCGGTACGGCGGGGAGGGATTTGACAGAGTTCTTCACCCGCTGGGGCATGAGCCTCAGCAAGCCTGCTGCGGACAAGCTGGCCTCCTATCCGAAAGAGGAGCGGGCCCTCTGGTATCTCAGCGACCAGAGCCGCCGGGACCGCCTGGCGGGCAAGGCCAGGGGCGCGGGGAAAGTCGGTTTGGAGGTAACCAGGTCCGGGGAGTATCCGGACAAGGGCTTTGACATCCGTATGGAGTGCGCCCTCACCGGCGGGGCGCTCCAGGGCTTTGAGATCCGCCGGAACGGCGTGCCCGTCGCCTTTGTGTCCGCTGCGGCCGGGGAGGGAACGGCACAGTATACCGACGTGGTGGGCTCCGCTAACAACCGGACCTATACCTACAGTGTGGCGGCCTATGACACCCTGGGCCACTGCATCGGCACCGCGGCGGCCGGCGAGATGCGAATCTCCTACGACAAGACCGTGGATCCCGGCGAGTACACCATCACCCGCAGCGGCGAGACCGTCACCATCACCCTGAACCGGGAGACGGCGGTCTCCGGGTGGAAGCTGCTCCAGCCGCCTGCGGCGGGGGCCTATACCCTCACCGTGACGCCGGAGGGCGGAGCCCCGGCGGAGGTCCGAAAGGGCACCTTTGATGCGGGCAATCAGGCGTCGGACGCCAGCTATCTCACCTATTTCCAAAAGCCCGGCGCCGGGCCGGAGGACACCCGCATCTGGACCTATGACGCCAGGACCGTCACCATCACCGGAATTCCCGCCTCCGTGCCGGATGAGCACATCCGGCTCATCCGCTACGCCGGAGACGACGTGGCCTTCCTGGAGGGCGGCTCCGTGGGCGTTTTGTCGGAGGACTACGCTTACGGCAGCGGGGCGGACGAGGTGATCCGGGCCGGAACACTGGTGATCGCCGGAACCTACCGGGGCGATCCCGTGTACAACACCCTCAGGATTCAGGGCCGCTTCACCAGAACCACGGAAGAGGGCGAAGTGACCACAGAGGAGCGGGATCTGGACGGCTACGTGCTGCTGCTGGCGGAGATCCCGAAGGACGGCGCCGTCAGCGATATCAGCGACGGGCTCTTCCTCTTCGTTCCCGACGTACAGCGGGAGGCGGAGCTCCAGGAGCAAAGCCTTTGTGACGGCGTGAATCTGCTGCCCAGTGAGATCAGGGCCGTCCTCTCCCGCACGGACGACCCCAACAGTGCCGCCAGCCAGCGCGTCACGGCGGAGACGCTGTGGATTGCCGCTCCCGGCGGAACGGATCTGCCCGAAATGGTGCTGAAGGGAGGTGCCTCATGAGAATCTGGAAAAAGGTGCTGACCTGCCTGCTGGTGCTCAGCATGGTGCCCATGCTTCCGGCGGCCGCCCGGAGTGATGTGGTTCTGGACTGGCAGAGCGACGGGGACCGGCGGGCGGAGCTGGAGCTGACCGGCCTGGAGGACAGCGTCTATGCCGTGCAGCTGGATCTGACCCTGGAGGGCCGGTGGGAGGAGGTCTCCTTCTCCCCGGCGGATGAGGACGTCTACAGCCCCCGGTGCCGCATTTTAGACGCAGAGGGCGGCGGGACCCTGGTCTCCCTTTACCTCACCAGCCGTTTCCCCCTGAACAGGGGGGCCCGGCTGTCCCTGGGCACCCTGCGGGCGGACCAGCCCCTCCCGAGACCAAAAGAGGCGCAGCTGACGCTGCTGGACCGGGAATTGAAGCCGCTGCCGGAGGCTGACGGGACGGCCGTCGAGCTCCGGGGCGGCGGAACTGGCAGCAGCGGCAGTGAGAGCGGATACCGGGTTCGTCTGGAGCAGCCGGATCACGGCACTCTGCGGGCAAGTCCCACCTGGGCGGAGGAGGGGGAGACCGTGACCCTCACCGTCCGGCCGAATGCCGGCTATATTCTGGACACCCTGGAGGTGGAGGACCGCGATCAGGACACAGTGCGCCTCCGGGAGCGGGATGAACAGCACTACACCTTCACCATGCCGGACGGCCAGGTGCGGGTCACCGCCTCCTTCCGAAAGGACGGGGACGCCGTATGGGATCTGCCCTTCACCGACGTCACGCCGGAGGACTGGTTCTGCGAGGCGGCAGGGTATGTCTACCGGAACGGCCTGATGCTGGGTACCACGGAGACCACCTTCGCGCCCCAGGTGACCACCAACCGGGGGATGATCGTCACGATCCTCCACCGCCTGGAGGGAGCTCCCGCGGCGGGGCCGGGGGGCTTTACCGACGTGCCGGCGGACATGTACTGCGCCGACGCGGTGGCCTGGGCCAACGCCAACGGGATCGTCAACGGCTACGGCAACGGAAAATTCGGCCCCCGGAACACCATCACCCGCCAGCAGCTGGCGGCCATTCTCTACCGCTATGCCGTCTTCAAGGGCTATTCCACCGGGGGCAGAGGAGATCTGACGGACTACACGGACCGCACCGCCATTTCCCCCTATGCGGAGGAGGCCATGAGCTGGGCTGTGGGGAACGTGCTGGTGTTTGGCGACCAGGCGGGGCTCCTCTCGCCCCAGGCCGGGGCCACCCGGGCTCAGGCGGCCTTTGCCCTGACGGGGCTGTGCCTGGATATTGCGGAGGAGACCCCTTAAATATGGAAGCAAGGCCCGGAGAAGTCTCTCCGGGCCTTGCTTTTTTGGATTATTCGGACCAGCTGTAGCTGCGGGGCTGCCAGAGTCCTGTGGTCTCCTCGTAGGGAACCAGATCCAGCCAGATCTGCAGGGTTTCGCCGCCGGGACAGGCGAACGCTGCCAGGGCTTCCCCGGTGCCGGAAAAGAGGTCGTAGTGGAATCCGTCCTCCCAACGGACGGTGCGGCCTGTCTCCGCCTCCAGATGGGAGGCAAAGGTCAGCAGGGTATCCTGGAGATCAAAGCTGCCGGTGCTGTGGCCGTTTTCCACAGCGGTCAGATCGCCGCCGGTGGTTTCCAGCGGGAAGGTGACCTGCCAGCGGCCCTGGGTCAGCTTGGTGGCAATCCTGAACTCTCCGTGGAGGGCGTACTTCCCCAGGTCCTCCGAGGAGATCTCAAAGGCGTACTGGTCGTAGTCCACCCGGGTATCGTCCCCGGCAGAGTGGGAGAAGGAGACGCTGTACAGGTTCTCCAGCCGGTTTCCGTCCTTGTCCTCCAGCCACAGCCAGCCGTGGTTATCCAGCTCCAAGGCATTGCCTCGGCAGAGCTGGACGTGGAACAGCCCGTCCGCATACCCGGCGGCGGTGATGGTAAGACCGGGAAGGGGCTCCGCCAGGGCCTCACCGGGCCGCAGCATGGGGGAGTTCTCCCACAGCGCCTCGCCCCGCTCATCGGAATAGCTGCCGCCGAAGCAGGAGTAATCCGTTCCGTAGCCGCTGGGCACGGTCTCTGCCTCCCGATTGAAATCCGGCAGGTTCAGCGCCACCTCCGCGTCCTCTTCACGCACCTTGCCGGAGAGAAAGCAGCCCACGGAGAAGGTCATTTTGCCGCCCTGGGGGATGGGAGTGCCGTCCATCGTCTCCGTCTCACAGCGGAAGAGGGCCGTGCGGGTTGCCTCGTCATACCCAACCCGCTCGCAGTGGCCGATCTGGTCAAAGGGCAGGTGGAAGCTCCAGCTGTCAAAGAGGTCGCAGGTACCGTCCACCGGATCTCCGGAGAGGGCGATATAGGCCTGGGCGGTACTGCCCTCCACCCGGACGGACAATACCTCCATGGTGACGCCGCTGTCCTCACAGCGGAGCCGCACCGGCTGGAAGAACTGGGCGGCGGCAGGGGCCACGGTATAGAGCATGGCATAGCCCAGCTCCGTCCGGACCGCCAGGGCCGGGGTGGCCAGGAGCACTGCCGCGACCAAAGCGACGGCGGCCAGACGGCGCAGGGGAAGGCCGCGGCGGCGGGTTTTGGCCAGGGTTTTCTCCACCACAGCGGCGGAGGGGGTGATGGGAGCATTCAGATTGCAATAGACTTCGGAAAAGTTCATAGTTCCTCCTTCAGCAGTTCCGACAGTTTCCGGCGGGCGCGGGTCAGCTGGGCCCGGACGGTGGAGGGGCGGCGGTGCAGGAGCTGTGCGATCTCGTCGGTGCTGTAGCCCTCATAGTAGTGGAGATGGACGACCGCCCGGTATTTCCCGTCCAGATGGCTGAGCGCCTCGCTGACCGCCGACTCCGCCGGGTCCTCATAAGGGTAGACGTCCTCCAGGGGCACCGTCCGCCGCCGCCAGGGGGAGGCCGTCAGGCTCCTGGCGCAGTTGACGGTGACCCGCAGCAGCCAGGCCTTCCGGTGCTCCTCGCTTTCAAATTGCGGCGCGGAGCGGTGGAAGCGGAGAAAGACCTCCTGAAAGACGTCGTCGGCGTCGTGGCGGGAGCGAACCATGGCATAGGCCATGCGGTAGACCGCGGGCCCCCAGCGTCTGACCGCGTCCTCGGTGGTGTTGAGCATGTGATCACATCCTTCATAGGGGATACCTTGGACGCGGCGGAATTGCTGCACGGCGGAGGGAAAAATTTTTGCAGGCAGGAGGGAGAAGCGCGAGGGGAGCCGTCTGGCCCCCCTCGCGGTCGGTTGGCGGTTATAGTCACCGCAGTTGAAAAGAAGTAGATGCTTCTTTTCAACCCTGGGGCGCGTACGCACCCCAGGAGCCGTGAAACGGCTTAGCGGTGGACTTCATAGTCAAAACACGGCACACTTATGTGCCGGCGGGCGATGCCCGCCTTGAAAATCGGAATACCGATTTTCAAGTGTTTTGACTATATCCCAGCAGATAGCCGTAGTTTGTCAGGATGGTGAGGATCAGGACCTCAAGGTCCGCCGGAAGGTCGTTCTCCCGCTCCAGATCGGCCTCAAAGACCCTTCCCTCCAGCCGGACCAGCGCCCTTCTGCCGCCCAGAGGCAGGAACCCCTGATTTTCAGGGCTCTTTTCAAAGTCCTCCCGGGTCAAAAAGAGCGTGAACTTCTCCCGGTAGGGGGCGGAGTCGTAGGGGCAGAAGACGGCGCAGTTGCCGCACTCGTTGCACATCCGGTCCACGTGGAGGATCTCATGCCGCCCGTCCGGCAGCTCGATCGCCACATTGGCCCGGTTGGGGCACACGTCGGCGCAGACCTGGCACACCACGTTGCAGCCAAGGCACCGCTCTCCCTCGCACTTGGCGGACTCGCAGAGAATGCCCTTCCTGGCAATGGCCTTCTCCCGGGAGACCTGGGCCCCGGCGGGAAGCGCATAGGCGTGGGCCTCCCTCAGCACGGCCTGAACGAACCGGGCCGCATCGGCGATGCCCTCCACCACCGTGGCGGGTCCCCGCAGGGCGTCGCCGGCTGTGTAGACGCCGGGAATGCCGGTGGAGAAGGGTGCGCGGCCCTTTTTGTCCAGGGAGATGCCCTGGGCGGCAAAGAACTCCCCGTCCACCTGCTCGCCTACGGCGGAGATCACCGTGTCGCAGGGGAGCTCCACCCGCTCCCCGGTGGGCTCCGGTTTTCTGCGGCCCTGCGCGTCCGGCTCGCCCAGCTTCATCCGCTCACAGGTCAGCACGCCCTCCCGCTGCTCCAGGGGGGCCGCCAGCTCCAGGAACTGCACGCCGTCCGCCAGGGCCAGCTCCAGCTCCTCGGCGTCGGCGGGCATGTACTTCTTTGTCCGGCGGTAGACCAGGGTGACGGACTCCGCCCCGCTCCGGAGGGCCGCCCGGGCGGCGTCCATGGCCGTGTTGCCGCCGCCGATGACCGCCACATGGCCCAGGGACACGGCCTTTCCGGCCTTCATGTCCTTCAGCCACTGGATGACCGGGACCACATGGCCGGGGATGTCCAGTTTTCCGGCCTTCCACGCGCCCACGGCCAGCAGGATGTGGGTATAACCCTGCTCTTTCAGCTCTGCCACAGAGGGGGCCGGGGTGTTCAGGCGGATGTCCACCCCCAGCTTCACCAGCATGGCCGCGTCCTTGTCAATGGCTCCGTCCTCAATTCGGAAAGCGGGGATGACCTGGCGGACGATGCCGCCCAGAGTGTTCTCCCGCTCGAAGAGGGTGGTCTCCACCCCCGCCCGGGCCAGGAGATGGGCCGCCGCCATGCCGGTGGGACCGCCGCCCACCACGGCCGCTTTCAGGCCGGGGCGCTTAGCCGCGGGTTTCAGGGTGGGGAGTACCTGCGCATAGCCCCGCTCCGCCGCCGTCAGCTTCGCGGCGCGGATCTGCACCGGCGTCTCGTAGAAATTCCGGGTGCACTTGCTCTGGCAGCGGTGGGCGCAGATGGTGCCGGTGATGAAGGGGAGGGGGTTCCGCTCCAGGATCAGACGCAGGGCGTCGGCGTACCGCCCCTGCCGTGTCAGCTCCAGGTATTCCGGAATGTCCTGCTCAATGGGGCACCCGCCCCGGCAGGGGGCCGTGAAGCAGTCCAGCAGGGGGACCTTCTCCTCCAGCTTCCGCCTGGGCAGGGGCTTCACCGCCTTGACGTGGCGGGGATTCCGCCGGGCCGCCAGGGCCAGGGCTTCCGCGGCCTCCGTGTCCACCGCCGTGAAGGGCTTGAACTCCATGGCGTCCAGCGTATCGCCGATCTGCCGGAACCGCTGGTAGCCGCCGGGTTTCAGCTCTGTGGTGGCCATGGTGATGGGCCAGATGCCGCAGGCGAAGAGCTGGGCGGCGTTGAAGGCGTCGGCGCCGCCGGCATAGCTGATCCGGAGCTTTCCGCCAAATTCCCGGGAGAGCCGGGCCGCCATGAGGGTGGTCAGGGGGAAGAGGGACTTGCCCGCCATGTACATCTCCTCACTGGGGAGCTCTCCGGCCCTCACGTCCACCGGGAAGGTGTTGGACAGCTTCAACCCGAATTCCAGACCCTCCCGGTCCGCCAGAGCCTGGAGGCGGCGGAACATGGGCACGGCGTCGGAGAACTGCAGGTCCTCCCGGAAGTGGTGGTCGTCAAAGGCGATGTAGTCGTAGCCCATGGCGTCCAGAATGGAGCGGGCGGTCTCATAGCCCAGGAGGGTGGGGTTGCACTTGACAAAGGTGTGGAGATGCTTTTTCTCCAGCAGGTAGGAGGCGATCCGCTCGATCTCCTCCGGCGGGCAGCCATGGAGGGTGGAGAGGGTCACGCTGCCGGAGATCCGGGGCGTGATGGTGTCGATGAAGGCGGACTCCGCCGGGAACATGGATTTCAGGACGCGCAGGCACTCCTGGAAGATCGGGGTTTTGGAGGCGTCGGTCATGCCGTCCAGGAAGCCGTTGATCTTCTCACCCTGGATGCCCGCCAGGTCATAGCCCACGGACATGTTGAACACGAACCCGTCGGGGTCCCCCAGGCCGTACACCTTCGCCATGATTTTCAGGGCGCACCAGGCCTTCACGTACTCCTCAAAGGCCTGCTGGACCGTCAGCTCCGTGGACCACTCGCAGTTGTAGCACTCGTCCTCCGCCAGGATGCAGGGCCGGGAGATGCAGGCGGCCAGCTCCGCGCCGTCCATCTTCTGCACGGTTTTCAGCTCAAAGAACCGGGCCCCGGCGAAGTATCCGGCGAGGATGTTCTGGGCCAGCTGGGTGTTGGGCCCCGCCGCGGGGCCGAAAGGGGTCTCGATCTTCTCTCCGAAGATGGGGAGGGTCTTGACGCCCGCCCGGTAGGGGGTGTGGACGCCGAAGACGGTGCCCTCCCTTTGATACTCGGTGGTCACCCAGGTCATCAGGTCCCGGAAGGGAATGGGGGTCATCAGTTCGGACATCGTTATACCTCCATAGAATAAATTTTTACACGGTTTTATGGCAGCGTTTTCTCAGTAGAATCTAAAAATTCCTTAAACTTCTGCCAGTAGCTGTAATGGACAGAAGCATGGTTCTTAGGATTCTTTCTGGGACGTTGCATATTTTCGAAATATGCAATGAGTAATTTTCTGGCGTCCTCCATGGACTGCTCACTTAAAAATATCTCCCGGAAGGGCATTCCAATATTGTGGCGATAGACGTAGAAAACCTCACTGGCTATATGGTCTGAATATGCACGAGTATACCATGCGTTTAAATAATGAGCAAACTCTCGCTGCACTTCTGGTATATCCATAAAAACCTCCATTACAGGCAGCTTATTTGGGATATTTCAAAAGGTTACGGATAAATTCAAATAGAAACCCAAAAATGAATCTCAGCATAACCGCACCTTAATACTCGCGGTGGTTCAACGTACCCCAGAGCTTCTTGGAGACCTCCAAAATCTTGGCGTTCACCGCCTCCTCGTCGATCTCCGTCAGCTGGCGGTCCCACATCAGAATCTTCCCGTTCACCATGGTGGTCTGGCACTGCCGGCCCGTCATGCCGAAGAGCATGTGCCCGTCGATGTTTTCGTCGGAAAACGGCGTGAAGGGCCTGTAGTCCATGACGATCACGTCCGCCGCCGCGCCGGGGCGCAGGACGCCCAGCTCCGGGAAGCCGCACCGGGCGGCCATTTTGGCGTTGTTTTTAAAGAGCATGTCCGTCACTTCGCACCAGCCCACGCCGGGAAGGCAGGCGCCCAGCCGCTGAGCGCAGAGAGCGGCCTTGATGGACTCCAGCATGTCGTTGGTGTAGGCGTCGGTGCCAAGGCCGATGAGAATGCCCTTTTTGTACAGCTGGAGCACCGGGGAGATGCCCACGGCGTTGCCCATGTTGCTCTCGGGGTTGTTGACGCACATGGTGTCGGTGGCCTGGAGAATGTCCATCTCCGCGGTGTTGACATGGATGCAGTGGCCCAGGATCGTTTTGGGCCCCAAAATCCCGTGGTCCTGGAGCCGCTGGACCGGGCGGCGGCCGTAGTTCTGGAGGCTGTCGTAGACGTCGTTCATGCCCTCGGAGACGTGGATGTGGTAGCCCACCCGTCCGCCGTTGGCATCGTTCATGCGGTCAAAGGTCCTGTCGGAGATGGTGAAGAGGGCGTGGCCGCCGAACATGGCCTTGAGCATGTCGCTGGGGTTCTTCTCGCAGTAGTCGATGAAGTCCTTGTTCTCCTGGACGGACTGGAGGGATTTCTCCTCCCCGTCCCGGTCGCTGACCTCGTAGCACAGACATGCCCGAATGCCGTATTCCCGGGTCACCTGGGCGATCTCCATCAGGGACCCCGGAATTTCACAGAAGGAGGCGTGGTGATCGAAGATGGTGGTGACGCCCTGCTTGATGGAGTCGATCACCAAAGCCTGGGCGGAGGCCCTGGTGGCCGCCAGATCCAGGTGCCGGTCGATGTACCACCACTGGCCGTCCAGCACCTCGTAGAAGCTGGTGGGGGCGTAGCCGTCGATGGAAAGGCCCCGGGCCAGGGCGGAGTAGATGTGGGTGTGGGCGTTGATGAGGCCCGGCATGATGACGCCGCCTTTGGCGTCCACGAACTCCGCCTGAGGGTACCTGGCTTTTAAGTCTGCCGTGGGTCCCACGGCCAGGATAGCGCCGCCCTCCGTGACAACGCCGCCGTCGGGGAAGAAGCCCGGCCCCTCCGGATCCCGGGTGATGAGCTTTCCGTTTGCCAGCAGAATCATGAAACATTCCCTCCTCTATGTATTTTCCCGAAAAGAAAAGGCGCCTCAAGCCCTCCTGCGGCTTGAAACACCTGCCTGACAAGAAGCAATGACAGGTGTCAGCCCGTGCGCACGGCACTCCGTTCCAGCTGTCATGCTCTGAAAAATGTAATTGCATTATACCAGAGGACCTGTTAAAATGCAAGCAATCCGCCTGAGAAAAACTGGGAAAATTTTGTGGGATTTGACGGAAGACAGGGAACTTTTTCCGCCCCGGTCCGTCTAAACTCTCCGAGGTGATGAGATGAGACGCTTTTTCGCTGTATGGTTGCTGCTGGCCCTGCTGAGCGGCTGCGGAGCTCCCGTACCCCGGGAACTGCCGGAGGAGGAGCACGGGGAGGATGTCCGCGGGCCTGAGGAGGCGGCTCCGGAGGGCCTGATCTTGGAGCTGGAGCACCCGGTCTATGACCCGTCGATGACGCAGTATACGTATTTGATCCGCAATGAAACGGAGGCGCCGGTGGAGTTTGGGGAGCCCTATGCCCTCCAGCGCCGGGCGGGAAATCAGTGGACTGACCTGACGCCACGGGAGAATTTCGCCTTCACGGCCATCGGCTACTCCCTGGAGCCGGGCGGCGTCATGGCCTTGACCTGCACGCTGGCGATGTATGAGGAGCCGCCGGAAGTGGGGGAGTACCGCCTGGTAAAGGAGGTGGAGGGTCAGACGCTGTATGCACCGTTCACCCTGGGCGAGAGCCCCTATACGGCGGAGACACCCTATGGCTTCGGCCCCCTGGAGGATCTGCCGGAGACCTGCGGCGCGGATACGGCGTCGGAAATGGACGCGGTGTTCACCGGGGACGGCGTGAGAAATCCGGAGGCGGTGGAGGACTTCCTCTTCAAGGCGGGCCTGGGCGCCCCCTGCCAGCTGCGGACGGTGCAGGATTACGGCGAGGGCGCTGTCATGGTGACGGATGTGATCTGGGAGAACGACCACTTCCTGCGGCGGGAGCGCAGCGGCGGCGCCATTACGGAGCGGCGGTTTTCCTACCTGGTGACAGACGGGCAGAACCTGTACCTCTCCAACGGCGCGGATTGGGAAAGCGGCGAGAAGTACGGCGACGAGCGGACGCTGCTGATCCCGGAGGGGGCGGCGGGGGAGATGACCGCCGCCGTGGAGGAGATGACGGCGCATCGCCTGGAGGGGAATGTGACGCGCTACCGGCTCTGGTCCGACGACGGCGTATGGGATGCCGTATTGTCGGATACCCCCACGGAGTTCGGCGTCGGCTGGCAAAAGCCCGGTGAGGGCAGCCGGGGCAGCCTGTACGACCTCCAGGACTGGGACGGCATGGAGACCGCCATTCTGGGCCTCACATGGCTGGAGGACGGCACGCTGCTGCTGGAGTGTGAGACCTCCGTCGGGGAGAGGAGTCTTTTGACCTTCGACCCGGAGACGGAGCGGCTGACCACGTTTCAGGGACAGCTGCTGCTCTGCGGAGACTCCGCGCCCGTGTGCAGCCTCCCGCCCGCCGCCCAGAGGGCAAAGCCCCTGATGGAGCAGCAGAACCAGACGGCGTTCAGCGGGCTGTAGACGCCGGTTCTTCCCCCAAATATGAGGATCTATGCTCTGAACGGCCTGCCGGGCGGCTGATTTTTCAGCGGGCGGCAGGCCGGCTTGGAGCATCGTTCCTTTGGGGCCGGTTCTGAAAAAGCACAGCGGCACCGCGTAAAAATCATGAAGACAGGGGCATGGTTGGTATTGAAACCCGGGAAACGGTGTGGTATAATAAAATGCTATGTCAGAATCCGTTTTGAGGGAAAGAACCCCCTCGAAAGGCAGAAGATCCCACGAAAACCCGTTGTTTGAGTCATGGACGGATGTCCGGGGAGCTGTAGAGCCGCGGAAGGGACCGATGAAATTTCCGCCGGCTTTGATCCCATTGGAAAGAGAAACCGTGTGCAGATATGAGAAGGAATCAAAAGATCGTATCCCCTGAAATCGCTGCGAGGCAGGGTTTCAAGAGGAAAGGGGCAGTGTTGTGTACTTAAAATCGCTGGAAATTCAGGGCTTCAAGGCCTTTCCCGATAAGACGGTCCTCCAGTTCGGGGAGGACATCACCGCCGTGGTGGGGCCCAACGGCTCCGGGAAATCCAATATCTCCGACGCCATCCGCTGGGTCATGGGGGAACAGAGCGCCAAGGCCCTCCGGGGAGGGAAGATGGAGGATGTGATTTTCAGCGGCACCGCCCAGCGCTCCCCCGTGGGCTTTGCCCAGGTGACGCTGGTGCTGGACAACACCGAGCACATCTTCCCCGCCATGGAGGAGTCGGAGGTGGCCGTCACCCGCCGGTACTACCGCAGCGGGGAGTCGGAATACTATATCAACCGCCAGTCCGTCCGCCTTAAGGATGTGACGGAGCTCTTCATGGACACAGGGCTAGGCCGGGAGGGATACTCCATCATCGGCCAGGGGCGGATCGACGAGATCCTCTCCACCCGCAGCGGCGACCGCCGGGAGATCTTTGAGGAGGCCGCAGGCATCTCCCGTTTCCGCCACCGCAAGGAGGAGTCCGAGCGGAAGCTGGAGCGGACGGAGGAGAACCTGGTCCGGATCAACGACAAGATCTCCGAGCTGGAGCTCCAGGTGGAGCCTCTGCGGCAGCAGTCGGAGACGGCGAAGAAGTACCTGGTCCTCCGGGATGAGCTGCGGCTTCTGGAGATCTCCGTGTGGCTGGAGAACCTGGACGCCCTGAAGACCCAGGCCCGGAAGCTGGAGGCGGACTTCCACGCCGCCGAGGATCAGCGGAACCAGGCCAGAGCGGCTCTGGACGCCCTCTACGCCGAGAGCGAGCGCTACGGGGAGCGGATGCGGGAGAAGGACGTGGAGGCGGAGCAGCTCCGTACCCAGGCCGGGGAGCTGGACGGCCAGGCCCGGGAGCAGGAGAGCGCCGTGGCGGTGCTGGAGAGCACCATCCGTCACCACCGGGAGAATATGGACCGGGCCCGCCTGGAACTGGAGGAGACCGGCAGCCGCGCCGGGGACCTGGAGCAGCAGGCGGCGGAGCAGGAGCATCGTGTGGAGGAGATCGGCCGGGAGGCCGCCGCTATCGGCGAGGCCCTGGACCGTCTTCTGGAGCAGGCCCGCCTTGCCGCGGAGCAGGCCGGCGGTGCCCAGAGCGAGGCGGAGGCCCTGCGGGGCAAAGAGGCCATCGCCGCCGCCGCCGCTGCGGACGCACGGGCAGAGTCCGCCGCCGCCCAGGCGGAGAGCGGACAGATCCAGGAGCGCAGAGCCGCGGCCCGGGAGGAGCAGTCCGCCCAGGAGCGGCGGCTGGAGGAGACGGAGAAGCAGGCAAAGGCCAGCCGCCGCCAGCTGGAGGACGCCAGGGATGACGCCGCCGCCGCGGCCAACGTCATCGCCGGCCACAGTCTGCGGATGGAGGAGCGCCGGCGCAAGGCCGCCGATGCCGCGGAGCGCCGGGTGAAGCTGACCATGGACGCCGGCGCCCTGGAAAGCCGCATCCGTCTTTTGACGGAGATGGAGAAGGAGTACGAGGGCTTTGCCAAATCGGTGAAGACCGTGATGCAGGCCAGGGGCAGTCTCCGGGGCATCCATGGCCCGGTGGCCAGTCTGATGAAGACGGAGGAGCGCTACAGCCTGGCCATTGAGATTGCCCTGGGAGCAGGGCTCCAGAATATTGTCGTGGACCGGGAGGAGGACGCCAAGGCGGCCATCGCCTACCTCAAGCAGCGGGACGCCGGCCGGGCGACGTTCCTGCCCCTCACGGCCATTCGGGGCGAGGAGCTGCGCCAGGGCGGCATTGAGGAGGAGTTCGGCTTCGTGGGCCTGGCCTCCCGCCTGGTGCGGTATGACGAACGGTATCAGAGGATCTTTTTCAGCCTGCTGGGCCGGACGGTGATTGTGGAGGACCTGGACTGCGGCATCGCCATGGCCCGGAAGTACCGCAATGCCTTCCGGATCGTGACGCTGGACGGGCAGGTCATCAACCGGGGCGGCTCCATGACCGGCGGCTCTGTCAGCCGCTCGGCGGGCGTTTTAAGCCGTGCAGCGGAGCTGGAGCGGCTCCACGGCCGCTCCGCCGCCATGCAGGAGCAGCTGGCCGCCGCCGTACAGGCCGAGGAGACCTTGCAGCGGGAGCTGGCCGCCGCCCAGTACGATCTGGAGACCGCCCAGGCCCAGCGCCGGGAGGCGGAGGACGCGGTACTGCGGCTGGAGGGCGAGAAGAACCACTTTGATCTGCTGGTAAACACACTCCGGGAGAGCCTGGAGAATCTGGCCGGGGAGCTGGAGAGCCTGGACGGCCGGCTGGCGGACAACCAGGAACGGGTCCGCGCCGCGGAGGAGCGTGTTGAAGAGCAGGAGGCCCTGGCGGCACAGTGCCGGGAGCGGGCCGCGGCGGCCCTCTCCGGGCAGTCGGAGCTGCTGGCCAAATCCGGGGAGCTGACGGAGGAGATCACGGCCCGGAAGACGGAGCTGGCGGCCCTGGGCGCGGAGCGGGAAGCCGCCGCCGGCCGGGCCGCGGACCTGCGCCGCCTCTGCACGGACCTCACCGGTGACCGGCAGCGGAAGGAGCAGGCCCTGGCGGGCTATCAGGCTCAGATCGACCAGGCGGAGGAGGAGATTTCCCGCCGCCGGGAGATCCTGGAGACCCTGGCGGCCCGGCAGGAGGGCTTCCAGGGCCGCCTGCGGGAGCTGAACCAGGAGAAGCTGGATCTGGAGACGGAGCGCACCGCCAAAAACCGGGCGGGACAGGAGATGAACGAGACGCTTTTGAATCTGGAGCGGGCCGCCTCCCGCCTGGAGCAGAAAATCGCCACCTCCGCCCTGGAGGAAAAGCAGATTTTAGACCGTCTCTGGGAACACTACGAGCTGAGTCACTCCGACGCCGCCGCCCAGCGGATCGAGCTGGAGAGCGTGCCCAAAGCCTCCCGCCGCATCGGCGAGCTGAAGCGGGAGATCGGCGCCCTGGGGAACATCAACATCGGGGCCATTGAGGAGTTCGAGCGGGTGAACACCCGTTATACCTATCTGACGGAGCAGCGGGACGATGTGGACAAGGCCAAGGGGGAGCTGGAGGGCATCATCGCCGAGATCACCCGGCAGATGACGGAGATCTTCTCCCAGCAGTTCAAGCTCCTCTCCGAGAGCTTCCAGGAGACCTTCCAGGAGCTCTTCGGCGGCGGCACCGCCACGCTGGAGCTGGAGGACGAGAACGACATCCTGGGCTGCGGCATTGAGATCAAGGCCCAGCCCCCGGGGAAGACCCTCAAGACCATCTCCCTGCTCTCCGGCGGAGAGAAGGCCTTTGTGGCCATCGCGCTGTACTTCTCCATCCTGAAGGTCCATCCCACGCCCTTTTGTGTCATGGACGAGATCGAGGCGGCTCTGGACGACGTCAACGTCACCCGGTACGCCCGGTATATGCGGCGCCTGGCGGGGAAGACCCAGTTCATCGTCATCACCCACCGCCGGGGCACCATGGAGGAGGCGGACGTCCTCTACGGCGTCACCATGCAGGAGCAGGGCGTCAGCAAGATTTTGACGATCAACCTCAACGATATGGCCAAGGAACTGGACATTCAATAAGGAGGGCCGCCATGACACTGAGAGAAAGGGAATATGCGGCCGGTGCCGCTTTCTCCGCAGGGATTTTGTGGATACTGTTGTTTGGCACAAGTTTTTTGCGCATGCTGCCGGGCCTGGCGGTGTCCTTAGGCTCTGCCGTCCTGTGGAAGCATTGGTGGCGCTGTCCCCACTGCGGCCGGCCTTTAGGCCGCTCCCATGGGCGCTGCTGCCCCAACTGCGGAAAAGAAATCGACTACGACGCAAAATGGCCTGACGAATTTTCGGGAGGATGACATGGGCTTTTTTGACAAACTGAAAAAGATTACCACCAATATTTTCACCACCTATACCGAGGCGGACGAGGCCTTCTTCGAGGAGCTGGAGGAGACCCTGATCCTCTCCGACTTCGGCATGGAAATCGCCATGGAGACCGTAGAAAAGCTTCGGGAGAAGGTCCGAAAGGAGAAACTCCAGAGCCAGGAGGAGGTCCGGTCTGCCCTCCGGGAGATTATCGTGGACACGCTGAACGTGGGCACCACGGAGGTGGATGTCTCCACCTCCCCGTGTGTGTTCCTGTTCATCGGCGTCAACGGCGTGGGCAAGACCACCTCCATCGGGAAGATGGCCCGTCTCCTGCGCTATGGCGGCAAGCGGTGCCTCCTCTGCGCGGCGGATACCTTCCGGGCGGCGGCGGCGGACCAGCTGGAGATCTGGGCGGAGCGGGCTGGGTGCGAGATCGTCCGGCAGCACGAGGGGGCGGACCCCGGCGCGGTGCTGTTCGACGCCCTCCAGGCCGCCAAGGCCCGGGGCGTGGACGTGGTGCTGTGCGACACCGCCGGGCGGCTCCACAACAAGCAGAATCTCATGGCGGAGCTCTCCAAGCTCACCAAGATCATCGACCGGGAGTGCCCCGGCGCGGCCCGGGAGACGCTACTGGTGCTGGACGCCACCACCGGCCAGAACGGCCTGACCCAGGCCAGGGCCTTCAAGGAGACGGCGGGCCTCACGGGCATCATCCTCACCAAGCTGGACGGCACCGCCAAGGGCGGCATCGCCGTGGCCATTGCCCGGGAGCTGGGGGTGCCGGTGAAGTTCGCCGGCGTCGGCGAGGGCATCGACGATTTGAAGCCCTTCGACGCGGAGGAGTACGCCAAGGCCATTATTTGAGGACGGTCTGTTGGGAGGCGCTTTATGAGCTTGAAGCAGAAGGGCCGGCTGGAGATCGCCGCGCTGGGCGCGGGACTGCTGCTGGCGGTTTTCAGCGGAGGCGGGGCGCTCCAGGTTCTGGGGTTCCTTTTGATGGCCGCCGGCTTTGGGCTGGATTTTGCGTGGAACCGATGTCCTCACTGCGGCGAGTGGCTGGGCAGATATCCCGGAAAACACTGTAAGAGCTGCGGGGAGGAAATTGATTACAATGCCCGGAGCGGAACCTCCCGGTGAAAGAGATTTTGTTGTGAGATTACAGGAGAGGAGCATACCGATGTTGTTCAAACGCCGGGAGCTGGTGACCCTGCCTTCCCAGCAGATGTTTTTGAAAATTCGGGAAGGTCTGGCCGGGGCTGGGATCGACTGCACCTGCAAGGTGCGGGGAATGGCCAGGGCCGCGGAGCGGCGGGCCCGGCTGGGAGGATGTCCGGACCGGGAGCTCTCCTATACCATCTATGTGCATAAAAACGACTACGAGCGTGCCGCGCATCTGCTGCAGTCCCTTCGGCGGGGCGGCTGAGAGAAAGAGAGGAAGAGCGATGACAAGAGCGGACGGCCGGGCCTTCAACGAACTGCGGCCCGTCAGGATCACCACGGACTTTGTAAAATTTGCCGAGGGCAGCTGCCTGATCGAGTGCGGAGAGACCAAGGTCCTCTGCTGCGCCAGCGTGGAGGACTATGTGCCGCCCCACGTGCCCTACGGCGAGGGCTGGGTGACGGCGGAGTACTCCATGCTGCCCCGGGCCAACCGGGAGCGGAGCAAGCGGGACATCTCCAAGCTGAAGCTCAGCCCCCG
>JAHZBA010000016.1 GCA_019423635.1 Clostridiales bacterium | reverse complement strand
CCTGCTCCTGCTGCCAGTCCAGCCGCTTCAAGGCGCAGTTGTATTTCTGCGCGATGCCGGAAATGGTGAACACGTCGTTCTCCAGCTTTTGCCGGGTGGGAGCGATATTCACCACGGTAAACGTCAGGAGGAACATCCGCTCGTTCCGGGACTGGAGGTCCGCCAGGAGCGCCGCCGCGTCCTTGGAGTAGGTAATGAGGTCCGGGGGAAGTATCTCCATGTCGTACCCGGCCCTGACCGCCTTTTTCTGCTCCTCCACTTTCATCTTGTCAATGTCGGAGATTTTGCCCTTGGTCATTTTGATGGCCTTGAGCTGGTCCACCGTCTGAACGTGGAGGGTGACGGTCATTTCCGCGTCCAGCTCCAGCAGCTCCAACAGCAGCTTGTCCGACAGCTCGGAGGCCATGATCTGCAAATAGGAGGCCGCGCCCCAGGACCGGCCCACCCGGAACGTCCGGGAGGCGGAGAAGTCGAAGCTGTCCGGGGCGATGAAATCCTTGGTCCCCATGCCGGTTTTCACAATGTCCGGCCAGGAGAAGCGAAACGGCTCCCGGCCTCCGGGGTGCATCTGGCCGTGAAGCACCTCCAGCCGCTCCCGCCCGTTGAGCACACGGGAATGGGCCCCCAGCTTCTTGAAGTTGCCCATAATGTCGCTGGACACCCGCTCCAGCCGGGGACGGGCCGTTTCCAGGCCGTCGGCGGGGACGCCGAACGTGATATATTTGGAGCGGACGATCCCGTTGTTGCTCCTGGCAATCTGCCGTTTCAGCATATCCACATACTCGCCCCGGATGCTGTCAAAGTCGTCGTGGGCCATGGGGATATTGACCTTGTACCGGCTGCCGCCCCTGGAGCGGTGGTTGATAAAGGAGAGCTGGAACGGGAGGGCGCTGTCAAAGTAGTTGAGGAAGCCGCACCAGCCGTCAAAGATGGCGGACTGGTCCTCGCTGGAGGCCACGGAATAGTTAATATCCTCGTAGGCGATGGTTTTGGTGTAGAAGCCCTCCCGCACCCGGCAAATGCCGTCTTTCAGCATCTCCACATAGGGGATGGTCTGCTGGGCGGAGAGGGAGCGTTTACCGGCCCTTGCGCTTCCGGCGCTTTTGGCTCTTGGGTTCAGAAGCGGACACCTCCTTTCCGGCGAACGGGGCATAGATATTCTGCGTTCGGTAGGGCCTGGGGCCGGGGCGGAGGAAGCGGGCGCGGATGATATTGCGCACCACTTTCTCAAAGGGCAGGCCGTCCTTTTCGTACATCGCCATGAGGAACGCCGGGAGCATGATCCCCAGCATGAGGAACATAGCCCCGGTGCCGCCGACGGCCCCACGGGTCAGCAGATAGACGGGGACGCCCACCAGCCCGCCGCCGCCAAAACAGATAAGCTGACGCTTGGTGAGATTAAACGCCAGCTTGGTTTTGACCCTGGACAGGTCATTGGGTACATTCACATAGGGCAAAATCACCCCTCCTTTCTTGTGGTTACTTCTGGACACGGTGTCCAGAGGCCGGGGGTACATTCCACCTCGTTCCCCCATACATCCCAGCCGGGGGCAGTCTGCCGGGTGAACAGCTCCACGCGGGGCACGTCGCCCATAAGGGCCACAATTTTTTCCCTGGCCTCGTCCGGCTTTTTGCTGTGGGCCTCAATGGGAGAAATAATGAATTGGTGGACGTTGGCGGCCTGCCGCCGGGGATGGCCCCGCGTCGCCAGCAGGCACACCTCCGCGTTGGCCCTGGTCCAAAAGCCCAGGCCGTAAAACCAGCTATCCGCCCGGCGGTTCTTTTTCAGCCAGACGAACGCCACGCTTTTATAGGCGAAGCCCCACGCCTTGATCAGCCGCAGAGCCTCCGGGAGCTGGGGGAACGTGGCCCACAGGAACAGCGCACAGTCCGGGGCGGCCAGCTCCGCCACCGGGAGGGCACACAGGTCGTTGATGGTCATGGTGGGATAGTGCTTCTCCGCCGCCCCTTGCAAATTCTTTTGGGCGTACCGCCAGGGTGGGTCGGCGTAGATCACAGCGTATTTCCCGATAAAAACCCTCCTCTCCGCTTATGGTCACGGTGTCCAGAGGCCGGGGGTTAGTGCGCCCCCAGGACGCTCCGGGCGATACTCCCCGTTTTGAACAGGCAGTAGCACAGCAGCACCGTATAGCCGATGGTGCCCCATATCGCCCCTATGGGGTCGCCTCCCACGGCGATACTCTGAATGAGCACCGCGTAGATCGCCACGCATACCAGTATCAGCATCCCCTGGAAGCCCACGGCGAACAGGGAGCGGAGATAGTTCTGCCCGGCCCCGCCCAGCTCCCGGTTGGCAAGGGTCGCCACCGGGAGGGGCGCTAAACTGGTGAGCATATATATTTCTATCATCCGCCCGTAGACAATCACGAAGATCACGATATTCAGCGCGGTCATGGTGAGCTGCACCACAAAGGATTGCAGCCACAGCCCCACCAGGGGCCCCAGGTCCATCCCCTCCAGCGTGGCCTCCAGGTCCGCCAGCATAGACGGGGAAACGTCCGTGGAGCCCTGGATCAGCCCCGCCGACTGCGCCACTACCCGCTGGGCCACGTCGAACACCGCCATAACGATGTTGAACGTGTTGGACAGAATGAGGATAGCGCAGGCCGTTTTGAATATCCACTTGAAGAAAATCCAGTAGTCCAGGTCGTGAAGATTATTTCGCTCCACCAGCAGTTGAATGAGTTCGTAGGTTGCAACAAAGGTCAGGATCAGTCCGGCTATGGGCAGTATCACCGTTTCAGAAAGCCGCCGGATGAGGGAGAAAACCCCGGCGTTCCATGCCGCCGGGGTCGTCCCCACTTGTACCGCGATCTCCCCGACACGGGCGTTCACTGTATCAAAGAGCCCCGACAGGTTGTCCATGATCCCGCCGATCAGCAGCTCCTTCAGCCAGTTCGTGATCCAGTCGGTGAGAAATCCCATGCGCCGCTGCCCTTATCAGCTAAACAGCCCGGACAGCAGGGGGATCAGGGTGGTGCCCAGCAGGATAATGCCGCCGCCCGCCATGAGCTGCTTCATGCCCTGGCTCTTGGAGCCGGGGTTGTCGGAGCCGTAGCCCTCCAGGAGATTGACGACGCCCCAAACACCCAGGCCAGCGCCCAGAGCCACAACAAGGGTCTGCAAGGTCTGAACAGCGGAAGCGAAAAACTGCATAAATACCTCCATTTTCTCCGGGGACGAAGCCCCGGCCATGAAAAAAGCCGCCCTTGTCAGGCGGCGCGTCTGCCTCTGGACACGGTGTCCAGAGCTATACAAAAGCGTCCGGGTCGTCCAGGTCATCATAGTTGAGAATGTCCTCGTCCTCGTCTATGTTTGCCTCGTCCGGCACGTCCGCCTCGTATACAGTGTATCGCTCGTCGGGGTCCAGCTTCTCCATGCGGCGGTTTATCAGGCGGGACAGGTCAAAGGAATTTTTCTTGTCCGCCTCCGCCGTATAGCGGTAGTTGGGGTGCTGCTTCAAGTCGTACTTGGGGGAGAAAAAGGGCCGCAGCCCCCGGAGCTGGATAATGCACTTGTCGCCGGGCATGGTGGTGAGCTCGTCCATCGTCATAAGCTCCCGGCCCAGGCGCTGGGTATTTTGGCTGTAACTCTCGGACTGCCCGCGGGACCGGCTGTCCGTCTGCATGGAGATGGTCTGCTTGCCCAGCCACGCCTCGGAAATCTCCTTGACGGTGGAGTGCTCCCGCCCGCCCAGGAATACCACGCTGTCCATGTTGCCCATGATCGTTTCGGCGTTGTCCTTGTAAATGGCCTTGCATTGGGACTGGGCCTGATAGAACAGGGTCAGGCTGACCTCGCGGGAGCGGATCACCGCCACCAGCTTCTCCAGGTTGGGCACCTGCCCGGTGTTGGCGGCCTCGTCCCACAGCACCCGGACGTGGTGAGGCAGGCGGCCCCCGTGTATGTTGTCCGCCCTCTCGCACAGGAGGTTGAACATTTGGGAGAACGCCAGCGCCACAATGAAATTGTAGGTCGTGTCCGTGTCGCTGATGATGAAGAACGCCGCCGTCCGCTTGTCCCCCAGGCGGTCCAGCTCCATCTCGTCGTAGCTCATGATCTCCCGGAGCTGGGGAATGTCAAAGGGAGCCAGCCGCGCACCGCAGCTAATAAGTATGGAGCGGGCAGTCTTGCCGCTGGCTAATTTGTACTTCTTGTACTGCTTCACGGCGAAGCAGTCCGGCTTGCGCTTCTCCAGGCCCTTGAACATATAGTCGATGGCGTTCATAAAATCCGGGTCGTCCTCCTTGACCTCCATGCCGGAGATCATGTCCACCAGGGTATTCATGTTCCGGTCCTCCTCCGGGCCCTCGAAGATGATATAGGCGATCAGGGCGCAGTATAAAAGTGTCTCCGATTTGGTCCAGAATGGGTCCCCCTCCTTGCCCTCCCCCTTGGTGTTGGCTATCAAAGTGTTCACGAATTTCAAAATATCCGCCTCATTTTTGATATAGGCCAGAGGGTTGTAGTGCATGGATTTTGAGAAGTCAATACTATTGAAAACCTTGATCTTATACCCCTTTTTCTTCTGGAGGAAGTACCCCACCTGGGACAGCACCCCGCCCTTGGGGTCCACCACCACATAGGAGCTGTGGGCCTGGAGGAGCTGGGGGGTGAGCCAGAAGCGGGTCTTGCCGGAGCCGGAGGAGCCGATCACGCAGGCGTTGAGGTTCCGGGCGTTGGCCGGGTTCTTGGGCCGGGTGTTGGTGGTGAGAAATTCGGTCCCGGAGAGAATGATATTTTTCTCAAACTTGGGATCGACGAAAGGGGCAATATCCTTTTCCGTTCCCCAGCGGGCGGAGCCGTATTCCTCGTCCCGCCTGTACTTTTTCGCGTTCTTGGCCTTGACATAGACGAACAGCCGGATAGCCGCCGCCCCCGCAATTCCCACCAGCCAGTCCACCGGGTCCAGCCCAGGGGCGGGGGAGGCAAAGGCCGTGTTGATCGTGCCCATCATGCCCACCAGCTTTTGGCCGATGTTGGCGCCAGCCGCCAGCCGGTAGGCCGTCCCCAGCTTCAAGCAGCCCCAGGCCATGAACAGGTAGGGCAGATTGGGGAGGAGGTATTTTTTCAAGCTACCTTTCTTCACGGGCCGCCTCCTTTTTGTGCTCCTGGGTCCGCTCCCGGCCCCGTACCAGCTCCCCGGCCCGTTTCATCCGCTCCAGAATGGGAACGCGCCGCACCCTGGGCCGGTCCAGCACCCGGCGGGAGTATTCCCCGAAACAGGCGGTAATGGCGTCGGCCTGCTTGGATTTGAAGAACAGCAGATATTTTCCGTCGCCGTTCTTGTAAAAGGCGTAGTCCACATTCCAGCGCCGGGCCACCCGGTCAAACTCCCTGGGAGCCTCCACGGGGAGACTGTTGGTGGCCTCGCCCTGCTTCATGAGCTGCTTGACGCTCTGTCTGCCGTGGGGCGTCTTGTGGGCCTGCCGCTCCTTTTGGATCTTCCGGCCCGCCGCCCGCAGCGCCCAGGCCAGCGCCCGCGCCGACAGCTTTCCCGTTCGGATGGAGAGGGCGATTGTCCGCCGGGAAATATCTTCATCTACAATACAAAACCACCTCCTATTTCTGCCGGGCTGCCTCTGGACACCGTGTCCAGAGGGCTACCGATCCTCCCGGTCCACCCTGGGCGCGGGCCGTTCGGCGGGCGGGGCCGCCCGGCCCGCCATTTCCTGATAGGCGGCCATCTGCTCCCGGATGGGCAGCTTGGGCATGGAGAACACCCGTTGCTCGTCGGGTATGTCCTCGATCCCGTGGTAATGCTCCGTAAAAGAGTTGTCCCCTACCACATAACCGCCGGGGGCGAAGTGGCCGCTCTCGTTGATCCGCACGTCCCGCCCGTATGCCTCGTAGTCAATGTAGTCAATCAAGTGCTCCGGCACCTGGACGGCTTCAAACTCCTGGATATACATTCGCCCCAGGTCCTCCTCGCTGTGGATGTCAGGATAGAAATTGTAGCTGTCCAGGTTTTGGGCCAGATTGATCAAATCCTTGGTGCTGCCGGTGTATTCGCCGCTGTCCATGACGGCCTCAAACTTTGCCAGCTCGTCCTCGTCCAGCTCCGACAGCACACAGGCCAGATGGTTCAGCTCGTCAATGCTCTCATACTCGCCCAGGTGCTTATAGAGCTGGGGCATACTGCCGTCGTAATCGGCAATAAAAATCTCCTCATACCGAATACCGTCTATGCCGATCTTTTTCAAGGCCGCCTGTACGGTTTCGGCGTCGGTGGGGAATGTTACCCGCTCATAGGCAAGCACCCCCTCGTTATACTTGCCCAGGTTCGTTATGCAGGCTTCAATCAGCGCGGCCATATCAGCGGCCCTGCCCTTTTACGGTCAGAATACCCTCCAGGGTGGTCGCCGTGATCTTCAACCGCTGGGCCACGGCAATATCGTTTTTCACGCTCTCGGTGACAGCATGGCCGCACACCACCAGCACACGGGAGCGGCGCAGCAGGTCCCGGCTCATGTCAATGCTGCTCTTGTGCTCCTCCGGCACCGCGTCATTGAGAAACAGGGGGAGATACAGCGTAGGGCAGATAGGCGAAAAGCCCGCCTCAAAGACGGCCCGGCAGTACCGGGCGGCCTGTTCCGTCGCCTCCGTGGGGTCGCCGCTCCAGGCGGCGGTGACATACGCCAGGGGCATTTTCATGTTCAAAACCTCCGTTCAGAATCAATATTGGTTGGATTGGTGGGCGGGGAAGCGGGTCAACCCCTTTTCCCCCCGCCCCTTTCCCCATTCTTGGGGAAAGGGGGGCGGCTCTGGAGGATTTTCCCCCGTCGCGCCTGGGGAGTAGCACAGCCGGGACTGCCAGTCAAGGGTGCGAAGCACCGCCGCGCAGCGGCGGCCATGCCCTTGACAGGCTGCCCCGGCTGTGCTATGGGTGGCGCGGCGACGGGGGATAATCCGGCAGAGCCCTTTTGCGGGAACGGGGGAACGGAAAAGCTCTGGACACGGTGTCCAGAGCCTCTTACTTCTCCATTTCTTGTTTCTTCGCGCCCTTGCCCAGCTCCGGGGGCTGCTTCTCTTTCCACTCCCCCAGCAGAGCCATGATCTGATCTTTCATCTCACGGGGCGTCTTATCCTTACCGAAAAACTGGCTCAATTCCGCAGAGCTGATGATCACGTCGAAATCCTCCTTTTTCTTCTCCTGGCTCAACACCGCGTCGATCACGTCCGGGTTGAGCTGGTTTTTTTCGTCCATCTCCCGCAGCTTCTTGGCCTGGGCCTTGGAGGGGGACGACTGCTGCCCCTCGATGGACACGGCGATATACTTCTGGTGCTTGGGCCGGATGCGGGAAACCTCCACGGCGGGGGTGAAAGACAGCTTGCCGCCGTCCATGAGCTCTTTCAGCTCCGGCACAAGGTCATTCAGATAAATGTACCGCTGGACCGTCTTGCCGCTCATGCCGTTGCGCTCGCCCACTTTGTCCAGAGACAGCTTGCCAATGTCCTCGCCCTCGCCCCGCGTCCCCTGGTGCTTGATGGCCTCATACTGCTGCTTCAAGGCCGCCGCCTTTTCGCTGGGCAAAATCGTTTCCCGGTGGCGCAGGTTGTCGTCCGTCATAGCGAGGACGGCTTCATCATCCGTCATTTCACGAACGATACAGGGCATATTGCGCAAGCCCGCCAGCTCGCTTGCCCGCTGCCGTCGGTGGCCCGCTACGATCTCATAGCCCCCGCCCTCACGGGGCCGCACCAGGGCGGGCTGGTGTACGCCGCCAGCCTTGACGGAGGACACAAGGCCCTGCATCTCCACATCATCCCGGACGCCGAACGGGTGGTTTTGGAACGGGTGGAGCTCCGACAGGTCCAGATAGACGATCTCCTCCTTTTTTCCACGGGAGGCGTCCCTGGGCTGGGGCGGCTGCTCCGGCGGGGCCTCCCCCTGGGCCGGGGCGGGCTGTCCGGCGGCCTTGTCCTGTTTGGGGGCCTTGGCCGTCTTTCCAGAGCCGCCCCCGCCGGGGGTCTGCTTCTCACTCTTGGCCGGGCGGCCCTTACGCTTGGGCTTGTCCCCCTGGGCCGGGGCCTCCTTTGCCTTGGGCTGACGGCCACGGCGGGGCTGTTTCTCCTCCTCCTGGGGCTTCTTCCTCTCCTGGCCGCCCTCCGGGGCCGGGGGACCCTCCATGCCGGGAATCACCGCCTGGGTCCCCTGCTCCGGCGCGGGAGGGCCGCCCGGTGCTTTCGGTACGGCGGTTTCCGGCTTCTGCTCCTCAATGGAAATACCCGGCTTTTTATCTTCTGCCACTTTCTTGACCTCCTATCTCGTTGTTGTATATGAAAACGCCGCCCATAGTCTCCATAGGGCGGCGATCCATTCAAATTTTCAGTTTTTAGGATAAGAAACCTCTTGCTGACGGCCTGCAAACCGTTGATATGACTGACTTTTTTGAAGTCCTATAATTACACTCTGACCATCGAAAAGGCCGTCGACTTTTGTCGGTGGCCTTTTATAATGCTTGTATTTATGCGGATTTGAGGAACTTCGCATAGCACAAAATCCTATAATTACATTCGAATATAAAATGAGTGACAAACCCTATCTTATGTGGTATAATCTAATAAAAGTAACAATTTATAAAAAATATGCCTTGTATTTTATCATTCCCATTATGGAATGCAAGTTAAGTTGAGATGTCGTAGCAAATTCAGCTCTTTTGGGTGTGAATATAAAGGGGATTGATGGGATGACGTTTTCTTTTCTGCATATTTCCGACATCCACTTCGGTGATGAATCTACAAGTAGCCGGGAGTTCAAGAAAAATATCGTTAAGAAAATCAATGACGAACATTTAGGCGCAGATTGTCTAGTTATTTCTGGCGATTTGTTTAATCGTGGTTCTTTGGATAGATTAGAATTAGAAGCTTACGGGAACTTTTTGGGACAGCTGCCCGGAAGAGAGTGCACTATTGTTGTTCCAGGAAATCATGACTTAGATCGTTCGGCGCAACAGAAGAAAGATGGCTCATTTAATGTTTTCACTTCTAGAAGAAACATCGTTCTTAACAAGGGAAATATAGTAATGGAAGCAAATGGAGAGTTTGAACTCTTGGATAACGAGAAGCCCATCCTTTATGAAATGGCATTTCGTGCATTTCACTCCTTTTCGCGAGAGATGAATTTTCGGAGTTTTTGTACAGAAAACCCTGCTTTGAGTATAGATAACTATGAGGTTCAGGTTGTTGACCTACCTTTCGGTGATGAGGGAACGTACAAGGTTAGATTTGTATTATTAAACACTGCTCTGATCGCTGGCCAGTCAGTTCGGGGAAACGATTTTCGCAACAGACAGAGAAAGCTAGAAGAAATGTATCAGCGGGCGTTGCATGATGGCGATTTGGTCAACGCTACTGAAATCAATTCAAAAATTGCTAAGCTACAGAGGCGCTTCGAGGATGACGGCGAACTCATAATTGATGAGGAGATAGCGGGCGAAAGTGGAAGACTGTCACTCTCGCGCAATGGCAATCAGAGATTATCTAGTATTCAGTCCGATGGTGCTGTGTTAACAATTTTTGTTGGTCATCATGGATTTCAGTATCTTGCCCAAGAAACACAAGAAGCACTTAAAACAGCAATGAAATCCTGCGGATCTGGAATTTATCTTTGTGGACATGCACACCAAGCAAGATATAGGCGTTTTATACTTCAGCAAAATTCATATCCTAGAGATGTCGAACAGATTCAGGCTGGAGTCATGTTCAAAGATGAAACGAACTTTGCTCAATATGGTTTTAACAGCGCTTCGTTTTTCGTGGATTTAGAAGAGAGCATACTCAGAGGTACAATTTCATCTTATTTCCTTGTTAAATCAGCATCCCAAGAACTTCGCTGGCTCAAAGAAGATATTGACTTCAATTTTAATCTCCCCAAAAGTAATTCGGCACAGAAAGAAAAAGATAATACTCATAAACCGGATCGAATTCCAAATATAATGTCAGAACCTTCATCAAAAGGCAGTGAATCATTGCCTCCTAGGCAAGGGCCTGCTCTTACATCTGGTATCCGTTTGTCTGCACAAGATTCCACTTAATTAAGCGGAAGGTCGAAAGGAGTTTATATGAACAGTAATATTTCGTATTCCTCTATCGCTGAAATACATAGTGCATTAATGCGAAAAGAGTATAGCCCCAGAGACTTATACGATTACATTCAAGAAAACTATACTAATTGGAAAAACCGCGTTTCGATGGATAGGATTCAAGGCTCAGAGATTGATTATCACAACCTGACTGTCGAGTTCAGCAGACAGAATTGTGAGCCCTTTGCGGCAGCTGTGGCGACAATCGGCGTAGAAGTCTATCCGATGAGCACAGAGTTACTTGCAGACGTGATTAAGTATTCTCAGGAAATTGGCGATTCAAGAAGTTGCCAGATTGGAATAGATAACTTAACAAAAATAGATAGAAAATATTGGAAGTGGCGTACGTTTGTTTTTGTAATTGATTTCTTGAAAGATAGTTTGAGTTCGTCTGCCAGTATCGAAGAGTTTGAAAATAATCTCAATAAAGCAAAAGAGTTGATTATAGACTTCAAAAAATATATTCCCCATGATGAACGCGCCTATGTCGCAGAAGCAGAGCTCTACCAGAATCAGAGTGATTATCAAAGTTCCATAACCTCTCTCAAGAACGGAATCGAAAACGTTGCTGTTGCTCCACAGTGTTGTATGAAACTCGCTGATATATATTTAGAACTAGGTGAATATGAACATGTAGAAGAATATGCGAGAAAAGGCATTCTCGCTGTTACTCAGGATCAGCCCACAGTCTCAGTTGGTTACCTGTACTATCTCCTTGCCTTGGCTATGGATGCTAAACGTATCAGGGCTAAAATGGCTGGTGAGTCTATCAACGATAGCGAAATTCAAACTATCCTAACTGCCTACCAGACAGCGGACAAACTGTTTGTTAACGAGGGAAGACTGTCTGTCGCCTACCGGAATACTATTAAGGCAAAACTTATTATCATTGAAATGGAAGAAGGTTTATATGGGAAAGTAGATATCCTTACCTCTGAGCCAGAGGGCGACAAATCTTAAATGGTTTGACCGATTTATTTATACTTTATTATGTACACATATATATTCGTATTTAGACTCGGTGCGAACCAATACATATCTTAAGTTTTGAGGGATAAAACCTCTTGCTGACAGCCAGCAAACCGTTGATATGACTAACTTTCTTGAAGTCCTATAATTACACTCGGACCAAAAAGTTGCAGAAAACGGTAAAATATCCGTTTTCTGCAACTTTTTCTTTTTGATAATTCAAGGAAATTTTCGAAAAAGTTGCTCTATTGCAGTTCTATTACAAATCATTTGTGATGCATTTCTGCACTTTATACGCGGGATCAAAAAAGGAGGGCTTGTCCCCTCCTTTTTATATTGCTCTTGACCTCCTGATCACATTGTCGCAGGCCCTGCGGTTTTCCGTCCGGAGCACGTCTATAAAGTCGTTGATGGCGGTCACACCTTTGCCGGGGCCTCCCCCTCTATCGCTCTCAGCAACTCACTGTCACCGCACCGGGCCACCGATTCCGCGGATGCCTCTGGCTGATCTGGACAAAACGCACCCCCTCAGTCCGCCTCCATGGGACCCGCCCTTCTCTCCCGTCCAACCTGCGCCGCAGCCCACACTTCTTACCGTTTTCCTTCGAAATGATTGACAGGATGGGGGGTACATGGTATCATGACACAGATTTTCCCGTTTTGTGATAAGGTCATGGAACCAAGTGAGATCACGCTGAAATTTTGAGGCAGCGTTTCCGGGGAACTGTCTTTGCCTGCGGAAATTCGCTGTGTTATGGTCACCACAATGGAAAAAAGCAGCCGCTTCTTCTCCATTCCGCGGCACAAAGTGCCGCGGGGACCGCTATGCGGCCATGTGGTGGACTTCACAGGCAACGCTGGGCGCATTTCAGCGATCAGCGGGCTTTGTCCGCCTTGAAAACGGTTTACCGGTTTTCAACTGCGTTGATGATCATGATGACCGGGGTGCGGTCAATATGGAGGACAGACGTATGGATTATTCAGGGAAGCTTTTTGAACGGGCAGGAGAAAAAGCCCGGGACAAGGAGGCCCCCGAGCGGCCCAGCGGCATACAAAGCGTCCAGAATCTGGAGGCTGTCATCAACGAGGGCCTCCGCGTCGCCCTGCTGGAAGAAACTCCGGATCAGTCGCTGGAGGTTTTGCTGGAGCATTTGGGAAAAGCGCTGAACGGGGAACGAACCTATATATTTGAGCAAAACGAATTCGGGTGCGATGACAACACCTATGAGTGGGTGGCCAGCGGAGTGGAACCGGAAAAGGAGAACCTCCAGAATGTTCCTCCGGAGGTGTGCGCCAGCTGGTATCGGAAGTTCCGCATCGGCGAGCACATCGTCATCAAAAATCTGGAGGATATCCGGGAGACGGAGATCCTTCAGTATGAGAGCCTGAAGCGCCAGCGGATTCACTCCCTTGTGGTGGTCCCTCTGTATGACGGCGAGAGGATCATTGGCTTTTACGGTGTGGACAATCCCCCTGCGCGGTCTCTGGAATATGCGTCCAATATGCTCCAGACGGCGGCGTACTTCATCGTCTCCTCCCTGAAACGGCGCAACCTGGTCCGGGAGCTCCAAAAGCGGAGCTATGACGTTCTCCACGCCCTCAGCGTGGACTATCTGGACATCTGCGAGCTGAATTTCGATACCGGGGAATGTGTGGTTTACCGCAGCAGCGGGCAGATGGAGTTGGATTGGGCGGCCTGGTTTCAAGCCGGCTATCCGGCTGCTGTGGAGCGGTATATTTCCGAGTACGTGGTCCCCCGGGACCAGGAGCGGCTGCGCACCCTGACGGAGAAAAACCACATCCTTGCCAGGCTCAGGGCAGAGAAAAAATTCTCGGTCCGGTATCAGGTGAGAGACTGCTCCCCGGGATTAAAGCATCTGGAGATTCATTTTTCCGCCACCGAGAGAACCATGACGGAGAACTGCGCGATTTTCGCGCTGCGGGACGTCAATGCCCTGGTTGAGCAGGAGGAGAAATACAAGCTGGAGGCACGGCAGAGTCTGGAGGACATTCTGGAGGGAGCCCGGACCGGTATTTGGACTATCGAGCTGGAGGACGGCTGCCCGCCGAGAATGTACGCGGACCGAACCATGCGGATTCTTTTGGGCGTACCGGATGATATCAGTCCGGAGGCATGCTATCGGCACTGGTTTGAACGGATTGAGCCGGATTATGTGGAGATGGTGCAGGAGGCGGTGCGGGAAATGCTGGGAACCGTCCGCGCCGAGGTAATCTATCCCTGGGATCACCCGGAACTTGGGCGGATTTATGTCCGCTGCGGCGGCGTGCCGGATCAGACGTTTAAAAAGCCCGGTGTCTGCCTGAACGGATACCACCAGGATATCACCGAGACCATGGTGACACGGAAGAAACAGGAACAGTCCATTCTGGAGCTGCTGGAGCGGGTGCGGCAGGCAAACTCGGCAAAGAGCGAATTCCTCTCCCATATGTCCCACGATCTGCGCACGCCCATCAACGGGATTCTGGGGATGCTTGCCATCATGGAAAAAAGTCCGGACGATCCGGAGCGGCAGAAATCATGCCGGGAAAAGATCCGTGTGTCTACGGAGCACCTCCTGTCCCTAGTGAACGACGTCCTCCAGATCAGCAAGCTGGAGAGCGGAAGGCCGGCGGCGGTGGAGGAGCCCTTTGACCTGCACGATGTGCTGGAAGAGTGCATCACGGTTCTGTCCCCCCAGGCGGAAGAGCGGGAGATCCGTCTCACGCTGGAGGATTCCGGGCTGTGGCACAGAGGAGTCGTTGGAAATCCCCTGCACGTCAAGAAAATTCTGATGAATGTCATCGACAACGCCGTCAGATATAACCGTCCCCGCGGCTCCGTATCCGTCCGGGCGGAGGAGCTCTCCTTCCGGGAGGGCGTCGCAAACTGCCGATTTGTGATTGAAGATACCGGAATCGGCATCGGGGGAGAGTTCAAGGAACACATTTTTGAGCCCTTCACGCAGGAACACCAGGGTGCCAGAACCAACTACAACGGCGTGGGGCTTGGCATGTCCATCGTCAAGAAGCTGGTGGACGAGATGAAGGGAACCATCGCGGTAGACAGCTGGGTCGGCAAGGGAAGCGTGGTCCGCATCACGCTGCCCCTCCGGGTGGACGAGGCCCGGACCGGCCAGCCCACGGACGACGATTGGAAGATCCCGGACAAGATTGCGGGAATGTGCGTCCTCCTGGTGGAGGACAATGAGATTAACTGCGAGATCGTTGAGTACATGCTCAAAGACGCGGGGGCGGAGGTGGTCACCGCCAACGACGGAAAAGCCGCCGTGGACGCCTTCGCAGCCTCCGAACCGGGGACGTTTGACTGTGTGCTGATGGATCTGATGATGCCGGTTATGAGCGGCTATGAGGCGTCGCGGGTAATCCGCGGCCTGGACCGGCCGGACGCAGGGACGGTGCCCATCATCGCGCTGTCCGCCAACGCATTTGACGAGGACGTTGTGCTGGCAAAGGCCGCCGGGATGAACGCGCACCTGGCAAAACCGGTGAATCTCCGCAAAATGTTCCAGGTCATGAGCCGGTTGTGCGGCGAATAGAGGCGCGAACGCCGGACACAGCCGCCGGTTTTGCTGCACGCCCTGCCGTGCGGCTCCTCGCTTCCACTCCACAGCGCCGGAGGGAAAAATAACAGCACCGAAGTCACGCAGAAAAAACCGCCAGCCCCAATCCTGCCGGGGCCGGCGTTTTTTTCTCCTGCAAGCGCGTCCGCTGCGGGACGCACTCCCCTATTCTGCCGGAATGGCCGGCGTCCAGTAGTGCTGGCCGTACAGATCCGTGAAGCGGTATGTGGCCTGTGTACTGCCCTCCAGGGGCACGTCGCTGACCAGCAGCTCTTGGTCCGTCACGGTCACAGGCTCGCCCAGCAGATAGCTGTCCTGATAGTCCCCGTCGTAGCTGTAATAGTCGCAGAGGAACTCCAGCGTGTCACCGGGCAGAAGCGCGGTCTGGCTCTTTGCAGCCGTATCCGTCTCCCCGTTTCGATAGACGCTCTGAACGCCTGCCACAAAGCCCTGGGGCCGATCCTGATGGAACACCAGGATCAACTCCGCCCGGCTGCCGTTGTACAGCACCGGAACCCGGCCGGTGATGGTGTAGTCGGTGCCGTCATCCGTGGTCGCTGTGTGATAGTAAGCCACAGGCTGTCCGTCAATGGCCAGACAGGTGCCCTCGTTTTTCCCCAGCAGGCCGCCGTTGTCATCAAAGTCAAACACCGTGTCCAGCCCCAGGTCGATGTAGCCCTCCCCGTCGTCATAAAACAGGTTCAGCTCCAGCGCCTGCACCAGTCCCCACTGCTCCTCATCCAGGTACAGAACCGGCATCCCGTCCGCTCCGGTCCGCCACACCATGGCCTCCGCGGGAAAGCGGTGCTGCTCCAGGTACTGGGCAATGTCCTCCTCACTCATGGCCCGGTCGCTCAGAAAGCCGGTGTTGCTGCCTGTGAGACCGGAGACACTGCTGAAGCCGCCATGGAGAAACTCTCCCAGCAGCGCGGCAACCATGTCCGCACTTCCGCCGGAGACGCCGGTCAGCGCAGGCAGCGGCGAGGCGGTCCCGCCGGAGGCCGCCTGCCCGCTGGCAGCCAAACCGGCATACTGCCGGATGCAGCGGGTGTAGTCGTGGTCCATGCCGATCTCATCGTAGGTGGAGACCGCTCTGTCCACTTCGGAGAGCTTGCGATAGGGGAAATAGATGGACAGGCCATAGGCGTTGGTCATATCGGAGGAGGTGCGGTTATACTTGACCGCACTCAGCAGGACCTCTGCCAGAGCCTGTCCCTCCCGGGTGCCCAGATTCCGGGCCAGGTGGGTCAGATCCACCTGGTCGATTTTGCTCTGGGCAAACTCCCTGGCCCCATTGCGGGCATTGGAGACGGTCTGATACTGCCTGTCCTGCAGCAGCCTGACCGTGGACCGGGAGAAGTCCGCCAGCACCTCCGGCAAGGTGCCCTCCAGCTCCGCCAGGTCCACGACGGACAGCGTGGTGGACTGGCCCCGGCATTTCTGTGCGCAGGTCTCCACAAAGCTGTCCACGATCTTCTGGCCGATCCGGATGGTGGGCATGGACGGGTCCTCTCCCAGGGCGGTGAGCCAGTCCGTATAGTACCAGCCAACGCCGGGCTCCGTCTCCTCCGAGGCAATCAGATAGTCGGCGTGGGAGGCCATGGTCAAAGCGGTCTCCGCCGTGGCCATGAGGCAGGCGTCAAAACCGATGAAATCGAACTTCACTCCGCCGGCCCGGAGGGCGGTGTCCAGCCCCGCCAGGTCCATGGACCCGCTGGAGGCGAACTTTTCGTCGTAGCCGTAGCCGCTGACGGAGCCTCCGCCGTGATCCCACAGGATCAGCTCATACCGGCTGGCCGGATAACCGGCGGCGCAGTACTGAATAAAGCCGGAGAGGGTCCGGGGATCGGTCATGGAGGCGCTGCCCAGGTCCCTCTCCAGACAGATCAGCTGGCCGTCCCTGATCTGCCAGATCTGGTTTGTGGAGCTGCTGACGGCGCTGTTCTGCCAGCTCTTGCAGCCGCCGGTACAGATCAGGAGACGAACCTCCCCGCCGAACCGGGCGGCCAGCATCTCCTGAAGGTCGTAAGTACCCATACTGCTGCGGGACTCCAGATCCGTGCCGCACAGATAGACCATAACGGTGACGGTATCCCTGCCGCCGCCCAGCAGCTTCGTGTATTTCTCCCGTGCACCGGGCGCCACGGCGGTGTTGAGCCTGCCGGTATTGGCCTCGCCCTGCCAGCCGGAGGAGACGCTGCCGCTGTTCAGACCGCCCAGCATCTCAAGCAGGCCGACGCCGCCCTGGACCTGCTGCTGGCCTGGGGAAGATCCGGCGGAAGACGCCGGTGGGGCAGACTGTCCCCCCATCACAGCTGTCAGCCCGCCTCCTCCGCCCAGAAGCAGCACCAGCAGCAACAGGATCAGCTTCATTCCGCCCCCGCCCCGGGTCCCGGTGCTCCGGCTCTGTCCTCGCTGCCTGCGGTCTGCGTATCCGCCGGCATCCCCTACCGGCCCGGTGCCCAGACCTCTGCCGTGTTTTTCCACCTTTTTTCCGGAACCGGTCACATGTCTCTCCCGGCCCCTGGGTCGATTGTTCTCCATTGGATCATATCTCCCCTTATACTGTATAATTTGTGTGTTCATTTTACCAGATTACAGGGAAAACGGCAACTATGTTTTCACATTTTGAAATGTCCTGGACGGCACAGATGGTATGGATCGCCCCGTCGCGCTCTGCAAAATGGGAGGGCTCTGGTTTTTTGAGACGGGCGCGCCCCGCCCGGGTCCCGCTCTCGACAACGGGGAAAAAATATGCTATACTGAAAAAATTAACAGCGGTGCAGCTTCCGGCATCCAGGGACTGTATGATACCCTGGTGAAAACGGGAGTGTCCGCAGCGGAGAGGAGCCTTTTATGGAGATCCATCAGTTTTTCACAAAACTGGACGCTTTCTTTGCAAACAACGAAATACAGCAAGCTGAAATCTACATGAGAGAAAGTCTGGAAGATGCGGAACACAGCGGCGACCTCGGTTCCGCCATTGCCATCTGCAACGAGTACGGAGGTTACTGCCGCACACTCTCCCGATACAAGGAGGGCTTCGCGCTTTACGAAAAGGCCCTTGCCTATCTGGAGCAGCTGGGTCTTTCCGGCAGCGAGCATCACGCCACGACCATGATGAATTACGCCACCACCTGCACGCAGGCCGGCGAACGGGAAAAAGCGCTCTCCCTGTTCCACAGAGCCGCGGAAATCTTCACGGAGGCAGGGCTGACTGCGGATTACCGCATTGCGACCTTACATAATAACATCAGCGCTCTGTACCAGGACGCCGCAGATTTCCAAAACGCCGAGAAGCATTTGCAGCTGGCGCTCTCTGTTCTGGAAGAGCTGACGGGGACCGAATTGGAAGCCGCGATCACCTACACGAACTGGGCGCAGCTCTGCCTCGCCGCAAACCGGCTGGCCGATGCGGAGGAAAAAGTCTCGCTGGCCCTTGCCGGCTTTGAAAAGGCCGGTGTCGGCCATGACTCGCACTATGCTGCCGCAATCAATGTTTTGGGGAAGATCCACTATTTGAAGGGGGACTACACAACGGCCATTGCGCGGTTCCAGGAGGCAATGGAGCTGATTCGGCAGGTGTTCGGCGAAAAGAATATGAGCTATGCGGTTCTCTGCGACAACACCGCCCGCTGTTACGAAAAGCTGGGCGAGGCGGACCTTGCCAAGACATTTGCGGACCAAGCGAATCTGATTTACAGAGGGATCAAAGCATGAAAGGACTGGAACTCTCTCAAAAATATTACGAGGCCTACGGGCGCGAAATGATTGAGCGGATTGATCCGGCTCTGTTCATGCGGGTATCCGTCGGACTCTGCGGGGAAGGCTCTCAGTGCTTTGGGTTTGACGACCCGATTTCCCAGGACCACGACTTTGCGCCGGGCTTTTGCATCTGGCTCAGCGATGAGGACTTCTCCCGCTACGGCGGCGCACTGCAAAGCGCCTACAACGCCCTGCCTGACAGCTTTTGCGGGTTTTCGCGGGAAAACATCCTCGCCGGGGAACGGCTGGGCGTGATGACCGCCGGAGCCTTTTACCGCCGCTTTACAGGAAGCGCTGAAGGCCCCCGGGACCATATGGACTGGTTCATCACTCCGGAGGCACAGCTTGCCAGCGCCACAAACGGCCGTCTCTTCCACAATCAAAACACAGCCTTTTCCATGACCAGGGAAAAGCTGCTCGCATTTTACCCGGAGGATGTGCGCCGCAAAAAGATCGCCGCCCGCGCCGTCATCATGGCGCAGGCCGGGCAATACAACCTGCTCCGTCTGATCAAACGGGAGGACAGGGTGGCCGCAGGCCTTGCGTTCGCCCGATTTGCGGAGGCCGCCATCTCCATGGTGCATCTTTTGAACAGGCGCTATACTCCCTTTTACAAGTGGGGCTTTACCAGTATGCGAACCCTGCCGAAGCTGGGGGAGGAGATCGCGCCGCTGCTCTCTTCCCTGGTTCGGGTTCCCGCCCTCATCGGAGAACAAGACACTGCGGCACTCCATGAGGAGGCATTTCAGCTGACAGAGGAAATCTGCATTGCCGTGGCGAAGGAACTGCGGGCCCAGGCACTATCCCAGACGCAGGATCACTTCCTGCAAAGCCACATCCCTGAGATCATGGAGGGGATCAGAGACCCGCAGCTCCGCGCGATGCCCCCTGCGGCAGACTGTCAAAACTAAACTCGGGAGGGAACACCATGGAAAAGGACGGCAAGCTGATCGAAAACATCATCGGTTTAGAGTGGGATATGTTTCAGAATGTAAACAATATCGGCGGAAGGGCCGGCTGTCAGGACGATTATGAGACGTTTTATATCATGCGCCGCAGCCAGTATGAAAACTGGACCGATGAAATGCTGCGCTGCTATCACGCGTATGCCGCCTCCTGTCAGGAAAATGGCAGAAACCTGATGACGGAAAAATACGGCCGCATGATGGAGTATACCGATCCGTACTACTATCGTGCATACGTCGCAAAATATCTGCCCTGTGTGCCGGAAGAAAACTACCGTCTGATCAACGAAATTGCAGAAACGATGCTTGTGTGGCGAGAGGAGTTTGCGAGGCAGTACCCCAAGCTTTCCGGTGCCGGGAGGCCCATTACCGCGGATGGCGACAGCACAGGCTGTACCTCCCAGGAAACCTACGAGCGGGGCGAGCTTGCAACCTACCCGACCGAACTTTTGGAGCTCTACGCCGCCTACCTGAAGGAGCTGAAGGCACAGGGAAGGTCTCTCGCCGCCATGATCCAGGAGACCATGGTCCATTCCTACGGCTATCAGACCCTTGAGGCGGCCGAGGCAAGCCTGTCGTAACACGGCGAATGGCTCCCCGTCCAATCCGGAGTGCTTTTTTGCCCGCCGTAAAACGCGGCAGCCGGATGGCTGATGCGGCCGTCAGGCTGACGTTTGGGACCGGCGCCTCCAAATGGCGTCTGAAATTCTGTGTCCCTTTTAGGTGGAGTATCCCAGGAGTGCCGTCTCTGCCAACCGCTCAAAAAGTTTGTTGATGCCCCGGATACCCGCGAAAATTAGATCGTCAAAACCCGGAAAACCGCTGATGCCGCAGGCTTTTTGCCTGCGGCATCTCATGTTTGTATTTGCTTTGTATCATGCGGCCAAAACCAATTCCTCCGAAAAACGCCCGCATCCCCCGCCCCCTTCTCCGTCGCGAGTCCGGCGAAGCGAGTCGAGGCGGAAAGCAAAGTCCCCGCAAGGGGGATGCCGTATCCGTAAGGCGACAAAGCCGCCAACGGCTACGCAAAATTCCCACCAGAGTACAGTTTTCGGCGAAGCCGGAAACGGAACGGTGGTGGGAATTTCTGAGCTGGAGTAGGTGCTCAATTTAGATGTTTCAGCTTGCAGGTTTGCACCCAAAACCAAATCGAAGCCCAGCGCAGCAGGTTCGATTTGGAAAGGAGGAGAAGCGGAATGAGCGCGCTCTGACTTTTGAAAAAAAGTCGGAGCAAGCGATATGTAGCTTGCTCCGACGTGGTGTGGGTGCCCACTTTTAATATATTTCGTATCCCCCGTCCTCCTCCGCCCGCAAACCAGCGAAGCGTTTGCAGGCGGAAAGGCGAAGAAATTCCTACCAGAGTGCAGTTTTCGCCGCAAGGCGGAAACGGAACGGTGGTGGGAATTTCTGAGCTGGCGGAGATGGAGGGATTTGAACCCCCGCACGCCTTGCGGCGCCTACCGGATTTCGAATCCGGACCCTTCAGCCACTTGGGTACATCTCCACATCCATATAGAACGATCTCCCCGGACCGTCTCCCCCTCTTCAGGGTCTGCCAAACAGATCCGCGAAAATCTTTTTATCGATTATGCCACATCCCCGCACAAGTTGCAAGCCCTTTCCTGAGATTTCTTCTCCCACAGCGAAAATCGCAGGGACCGCACCTGCACTGTCGTTCCGTTCCAGGGGCTTCCCCTGCTGCCCGTATGTGGAAATGCCGGAGGTCTCGCTGTCTGCGGTGCCCATTCCGTCCGTCTTCCGGCTCACCGGCACCCTGTCCTGGGGGGTGCCGCCGTTTTAAAAGAGCCGATAGGCCAAAATTTACCTCCTCCCATTTCATCTATTGTCGAAACGAAATCAACCTGTTAAAATAGGGAGACAACAGATGACTGCGCAGAATGGGAGGAAGCCTATGAATTTCCGACAATTAGAGTACGTTTTGGAAGTAGACCGTTGTGGATCAATCAACAAGGCGGCACAGGTACTGTTCGTCTCTCAGCCAGCTGTCAGCTCCGCCATCCGGGAACTGGAAGCCGAACTGGGCTTCCCGGTGTTCGCCAGAAGCTCCAAGGGAATCACCAGCACTCTGGAGGGGAAGAAATTCATCACGGCCGCCCGGCAGATTGTCAGCCAGTGGAATGAAATCCGCGGAGAGAGTCCCGAGGCGCCTAAAGAAACCCCTCTGGTACTGCGGATCTCCAGCGGACGCTATTCCTTCATGTCGGCAGCTGTAATCCGCTTTTATGAGCAGGAGCTGCGCAGACGGCCGCAGTTCTCCCTCCATATCAACGAAAGCGGAAACGCAGATGTGGTGCAGGACGTGTTTGGACGAAAGGCCGATCTTGGCTTCATCCATGTAAAAAACGCCGAGGACAATGCCTGGAAGAAACGGCTGGAAGCCAGAAACATGGAGCATATCCTCCTGTTTCAGGCCTATTCCTGCGTCACATTCCGGAAGAGCCACCCGCTGGCCCGGAAGGAGACCTTTTCCATGGAGGACCTCTACACGTATCCCCAGGTCCGCACCACCAGCCGGATGACGGAGTATTGCAACTATGACTCGACCCAGCCCTTCGACGGCTACGAGCGGTTCGATCAGAATATTTACACCAACAACCGCTGTACCCTGTACGATGTGCTGTCCCGAACGGACGCGGTTTTTCTGGGGATCACCGCCCACTATATCACAGAATTCCACCCGGATCTGGTGACAATCCCCATCTGCGGAGACAGCTCTGCCTGGAACCTCTACTGCGTGCGGCTGAAATCCGCCCCGCCCAGTCCCAGCGCAGCACGGTTCATCCATATTCTGCAAACCATGATTCAGGAGAAGGAGGAACCGCTGTCCTTTTGAGGAACAGGCCTGCGGCGTCCCTTCTGAAACCACCCCTGCTCAAAAAAATAAAACGAACCCGGAAGAGCGGCTTCACAGAAGCCGCTCTTCCCTTTTTGACCACCCCACACCTGCAGCAGAGGTATTTTCAGCGCTGTCTCACAATCCCGGCAAATGGCTGCCGGAAAGCCAGGCATTTGACCGGATCTGAACAGCGCGGGAACCCCGGAGTTATAACCGGAGTTTTTAACCGCAATAAAAAAGCGGAATTACAAAGATTCTGGATATTATGATATGGTAGATCCCATGAGGGCGGATCAAATTTGTGCACTATGTATAGTTTCGCTCAGCGGCCCTTGGATTGGGTTCTCCCTGGTTTGAAACGAACCCCTGGTATAAGGCGGTATGTTAAAGGAGGAATTACATGAAAAAGATGCCTGTGTTATTGACCTTCGATGTGGACGGAGAGTGTCTGTGGCGCTGCCGTGACCCGGAGAATGCCAGACGTCCGGTCATCCTGTCTCAAGGCAGATATGGCCCCGAGACAGGTGTGCCCCGTATTCTGAAGATGCTGAAAAAATATGGGGTCCACGCCACCTTTTTCATTCCCGGCTTCACGGTGAATCAGTATCCGGATATGGCCCGCCAGCTGATTGCAGAGGGTCACGAGCTGGGAAACCACGGCTGGAGCCATACCTATCCGGACAACATGACCGGCCGCGAACAGGAGGAACAGGAGTACCTGGACTGCAGCGACATCATGGAGAAGGTCACCGGCCGCCGTCCCCGGGGCTACCGCTCTCCGGCCTGGGAGTTCAGCCCTTACAGCATTGAGATCCTGGAGGAAAAGCTGCCGGAGATCGAATACTCCAGCAACATGATGGACACGGAGCGTATCCGCTATCTGACCATCAACGGAAAGCAGTCCTCCCTGGTGGAGCTGCCCATCCACTGGGTACTGGACGATGCGGCCTTCTGGCTCTACAGCGTGCGGACACCCGGCAAGTGTATGCAGCCCCTCAGCGCGGTGAGCGAGTACTGGCAGGAGGAGTTCGACGCCCTTCTGGAGGAATTCCAGGAGGAGGTCCGGGAGACCGGAGACTCCGACATCTGCTTTGTGCTGACCTGCCACCCGCAGATCATCGGCCGTCCGGCCAAAATGAAGCTGCTGGACCGTTTTGTTCAGCACATGGCCTCCACCGGCGCGGTCAGCTTTATGACTGGAATCGAAGCCGCCGCCCGCTTTAAAGAAACCCATCCCACCAATTCATAAGGAAAGGAGCAGCCATATGGGCAACCAATTTCTGTCGAATCTGGCGGCGAACTACCCCGTCTCCGGAATTCGGGCAATGTTTGATCTGGCGGTAGATTACCCCGGCGCCATCAACCTCTGCAACGGAGAACCCAATTTCGAGACACCGGAGCACATTAAGGAGAGCTGCATTCGGGCATTGCGGGAGGGCCGCACGAAGTACGGCACCGAGCCGGGCCTGATGGCCATGCGGGAGGCGGTGGCCAATAAGTATACCAGGCAGTTCGGCGTGCCCCATGATCCTGAGAACGTGATGATCACCATCGGCGGCGTGGAAGCCGTACTGATGGCTCTGATGACCATTTTGAACCCCGGCGACGAGGTCATCATTCCGGACCCCGCCTACACCTGCTACCTGGGCCAGGTGCTGACCCTGGGCGGCGTGCCGGTGCGGGTTCCGCTGTACGAGGAGCACGGCTTCCGCCTCCAGCCGGAGGATCTGGAGCGGGCCATCACTCCCAGAACCAAGGCCATTGTCATCACCTACCCCAGCAATCCCCTGGGCGCGGTGCTGGACCGGGCCGACGGCGAGGCGCTGGCCCGGGTGATTGAGCGCCACAATGTCATGGTGCTCTCCGACGAGGTGTATGAGAAGATCATCTTCGACGGGCGGGAGCACTTCAGCCTGGCGCAGATTCCCTCCATCCGGGACAAGGTGCTGGTGATCAACAGCCTCTCCAAGACCTATGCCATGACCGGCTGGCGGCTGGGATACATTGTGGGCTCGGACAAGGACCTCATGCGGCACATGTTCAAAATGCAGCAGGCTGTGGCCTCCTGCCTGCCCATCTTCACCATGCAGGCCGGCGCCGACGCCATCAACGGGCCCCAGGACTGCGTGGAGGACATGCGCCTCCAGTACCAGCGCAGAAGGGACCTGCTGTACAACGGCCTCTGTGAGATTCCCGGTATGAAGCCCTTCAAGACCGAGGGTTCCTTCTGCACCTTTATCAACATCAAGGACTTCGGCGTGTCCTCTTGGGAGCTGTCCAAGGAGCTGCTGATCCACGCCGGCGTCATGACCATCGCGGGCACCGCCTTCGGCGAGATGGGCGAGGGCTACCTCCGGATCTGCTTTGCCAATTCCGACGAGAACATTCTGGAGGGCGTCAGGCGGATCAAGGAGTATGTGGAGAGGCGAAAGCCATAGCGCGCAGACCGGCCCACAGCGGACGGAATACAAAATAGATCAAAGGCATCATGGAAAGGAAGGAGTTGCTAGACATGGAAACAAGACGAATCCTGGGCATTTCCGGCAGCCCTCGCAAGGGGGCCAACACGGACCGGATGCTCCACCACGCCCTGGAAGCCGCGGCCTCCGTGGAGGGCATCGAGACGGAGGTGATCTACCTCCGGGACTATGAGATCCACAGCTGCAAGGGCTGCTTTGCCTGCTGCCGGGAACCCGGACAGAAGGACGGCGGTATCCACGCCTGCGCCATGTTCCAGGATGGCATGGAGGAGATCTACCCCAAACTGAAAGCCTGTGACGGTCTGCTGCTGGCCTCCCCCGTTTATTTTGGAACGATCTCCACCCAGATGAAGCAGTTCATGGACCGCACGGAGGGCCTGCTCCGTTACGGCACCAGCCAGTACCAGTACGCACTGCAAAACAAAGTGGGGGCCTGTCTCACCGTTGGCGGCAACCGGAATGCCGGTGAGGAATTCGCCCTGTTGAATATGCAGTATTTCTTTGAGGTCCACGACATGATCGTGGTTGGCAGCGGCGGTGAACCGAGACCGGGCTGCTATCTGGGCGGCGCCTGCACCACCCATCCCGAGAGAGGTTCCGTGCGGGATGCCGTGGAGCAGGACGAACTGGGATTGAAGAGCGCCCGGAACACCGGCATCAAGCTGGCAAAAACCATTCTCAGATTCGCAAAATAACAGGATAGACCTGATCCAGGCAGGGAAAGGACTTGAAACCCGGGGAAATTTTGTTTATGTTAGGAAGGAGATACCACCATGGTCGACGCCTTAAATAATTTTTTTGGACAAATCAGCGGATTCGTGTGGGGCAACTTCTACATGTATGTCATGGTCATCACCGGCCTGTATTTCTCGATTCGGCTGGGCTTCCCCCAGCTGAGACGGATGGGCGACAGCTTCCGTCTGACCTTTGCGGGCATGAAGCAGAAGGGCTCCGCCGGCAAGGAGGGCATGTCCGCCTGGCAGTCTCTGGCCACGGCAATCGCCGGCCAGGTCGGCACCGGTAATATCGCAGGTCCCGCCACAGCCATCATGGCCGGCGGCCCCGGCGCGATCTTCTGGATGTGGATCAGCGCATTTCTCGGCATGAGCACCATCTTTTCCGAGGCCACCGCGGCGCAAAAGTACAAGGTGACCCTGGAGGACGGCACTGTCAACGGCGGTCCGGCCTACTACATCAAGGCGGCCTTCAAGGGCAAACTGGGCAGCGGTATGGCCAACGCCTTCTCCGTCTTCCTGATCGTCGGCTTCGGTCTGGCCGCCGCCCTGATTCAGGGCAATACCATTGCGGAGTCTTTTGCATATTCCTTCAATGTGGCGCCCATTGTGATCGGCGTGGTGGTTGCCATTTTGACCATGATCGTTGTGGTGGGCGGTGTCAAGAGAATCGCGGCTTTCGTGTCCACCTGCGTGCCCATCATGGCTGTGATCTACATTGTGGCCGGTCTGATCGTAATCATTGCCAACGCCGGCCAGATCATCCCCGCCATCCAGATGATCTTCGTAGGTGCCTTCTCCCCCCGTGCGGTGGCCGGCGGCATGTTCGGCATCGGCATCAAGGAGGCTATGCGGTACGGGATTGCCCGGGGACTGTTCTCCAACGAGGCCGGCACCGGCTCTACGCCCCACGCCCACGCGGTGGCCAAGGTAAAGCACCCCTGTGACCAGGGAATCGTGGCCATGATGAGCGTGTTCATCGACACCTTTGTCATTCTGAACATTACCGTGCTCATCATTCTGACCAGCGGTACGTATACCTCCGGCCAGGACGGCATTGTGCTGACGCAGATGGCCTTTGAAAATGTGTTTGGCACCCTCGGCGGCATTCTGATCTCCATCTGCATTTTCTTCTTCTCCTTCTCCACCATCATCGCCGGCTACTTCTATGGCGAGTCCAATGTGCTGAAGCTGTTCGGCCGCAAGGGCGTGCCCGTGTACAACGTGTTCATTGCGATCTTTGTGCTGCTGGGCGCCGGCGCCACCGTCAGTCTGGTGTGGAGCATCTGCGACGTGTTCAACGGCTTCATGATGATCTTGAATATCATTGGCCTGTGGGGCGTCAGCAACGTGATTGTGAAGCTCTGGAAGGAGTATGAGCACGACCCGAATCTTGAAACAACCCTGAAAGACATCAAAGGCAGGCCGGCTGCAAAGGACTGAACGGCCCCTTGGAACCGTCCAGACTGCCGGTGACTCCGGCAGTCTGGACTTCCCGGCAGTCCTGGACCGGCCTCAAAGCGGCAAAAGGAGAATCCCTATGGACCAAATCAGCCCCACCATCATCGTCGGCCATGCCGGCAGCGGAAAGACAGAGTTCACCGTCAACTATGCCCGGCATCTCCTGGCCCAGGGCGAGCGCCCTCTGGTGGCGGACCTGGACATCGTAAACCCCTATTTCCGCATTCGGGAACAGCGGGAGTCCTTGGCCGCCCAGGGCATTCAGGTGCTCTCCAGCAACTACGAGGACGACTACTACCTGGACACCCCCGCCCTGGCGGCGTCCCTGCGGGCCTGCTTTGAGCCGGGGGAGCGGATCAGCCTGATCGACGCCGGCGGCGATCCCGCCGGAGCCGTGGTGCTGGCCCGCTACGCAGGTCTTTTGAAGGACCGGCCTTACCGGATGTGGATGGTAGTCAATGCCAACCGTCCCCAGACGGCCCGGGCGGAGAGCGTGCTGGCCTATATTGACGCCATTCAGCGCTCCAGCCGGCTGGAGATCAACGGCCTTGTCAGCAACACCCACCTGCTGCAGGACACCTCCCCGGAGGATATCCTGCGGGGGGATGCCCTGGTGCGGGAGGTCCATGAGATCAGCGGCCTGCCGGTGATCTGCACGGTCATAGAGGAGCGGCTGCGGCCCCAGACGGAGGAGCTGGGGCTGCTGGGAAAACCATTCTATATCTCCCTGGCGATGCGTCCGGAGTGGCTGGACGATCCGGGGAAAAATCGCAGGAAGGACAAGTGAGTATGGGTTTTTTAGTGACGTTCAAACAGGATGCTTGTAAAGGCTGCGAGCTCTGCATGGCATTTTGCCCCAAGAAGCTGATCGTGGCGGATAAAAGCGTTCTGAATAAGAGCGGGATTCACCCCGCGTCCATGACGGACACCACCGCGTGCGTGGGCTGTCTGAACTGTGTGATGATGTGCCCGGACGCCGTGATTACGGTGGAAAAAATCGAGGAATAGGGGGCAGAGGCATGGCAAGAATTCTGATGAAGGGAAACGAGGCAATGGCCGAGGCCGCCATTCAGGCGGGGTGCCAGGCCTTTTTCGGATATCCCATTACACCGCAGAGCGAGATCCCGGAGTACTTTGCCCGGGAGCTCCCGCCCCGGGGCGGCCTGTTTTTGCAGGCTGAGAGCGAGATGGCGGCCATGAATATGGTCATGGGCGCCTCCGCCTCCGGCGCGCGGGTGATGACCAGCACCTCCGGCCCCGGCTACTGCCTGAAGCTGGAGGCCCTGGCCGCCATGGCCCTGACCAGGCTGCCCGCGGTGATCGTGGTGGTCATGCGCAGCGGCCCCGCCTTCGGCACCATGAAGGCGGCCCAGGAGGACTACCGCATGACCGGCAACGGCGGGTACAAGGTGGTGACTTTCGCCCCCTCCGACGTACAGGAGGCGGCGTCCATGGTCTACGAGGCCTTTGACATCGCCGACCAGTACCGCAACCCCGTGGTCATCATGGCCGACGGCATGATCGGCCAGATGATGGGCGCGGTGGACTTTGAGAAAATGCCCTCCAAACGGCAGAACCTGCCGGAGAAAACCTGGGCCCTGCGGGGCAGCGCCTCCCGGGGCGGGCAAAACTCCGCGCTGCTCTTCCCGGTGGGCCCGGCCCACTACGCGGCGAAAAACGAGGCGGAGGTGGACCTGTACCCGGCTCTGATCCAGAACGAAACCCGGGTGGAGATCACGGACGTGGAGGACGCCGACATCGTGTTCGCGGCCTATGGCACGGCGGCCCGGATGTGCCGGGCTGCGGCGGAGGAGCTGGAGGGCATGAAGATCGGCTTCATCCGCCCCAAGACCCTGTGGCCCTTCCCCTATGAGGCTTTTGACCGGATCGGGCCGAAGTGCAGGGCCATCATCTGCCCGGAGATCAACATCCTGGGCCAGATGATCGACGATGTGCGGATTGCCGCCGCCGGCAGGTGGCCGGTGTACCACGTGGGCGACACGGCGGGCGATTTCCTGACGCCGGAGAATATCATTCAAAAGGCGCGTGAGGTTTGGGAGGCGAAGAGCGTATGAGCATTCTGTATACGAAACCGAAATCCCTGAACGACAGCCCCTTCACCTTCTGTCCCGGCTGCGGCCACGGCATCATCGTGCAGCTGGTGACCTCGGTGATTGACGAGTTGGGGATCGGCGGCGATACCATCTGCGTGGGCTGTGTGGGCTGCGGCGGCTATCTGCCCTGGTTCATGGCCACGGATACCATCTGTTCCCTTCACGGCCGGGCACCGGCCAACGCCACAGGCATCAAGCGGATGCAGCCGGACAAGGTGGTCTTTACTTATCAGGGCGACGGTGACCTGGCCTCCATCGGCACGGCGGAAATCATTCACGCCGCCCACCGGGGCGAGAAGTTCACCACCATCTTTGTCAACAACACCACCTACGGCATGACCGGCGGTCAGATGGCCCCCACCACCCTGCCGGGCCAGAAGACCACTACCTCCCCCTACGGACGGGACCCGGAGCTGTGCGGCAAGCCCATCCGGATGTGCGAGACCCTGGCCACCATCGACGGGGCCAAGTTCCTGGAGCGGGTCTCCGTGGACAGCCCCGGCAACGTGCGCAAGGCGAAAAAAGCCATCCGCCGGGCCTTTGAATGCCAGCTGGAGGGCCGCGGCTTCTCCATGGTGGAGGTGCTCTCCTCCTGTCCCACCAACTGGGGCAAGACCCCGCTGGAGGCCATGGAGCGGATTCGCGCGGAGATGATCCCCTACTATCCCCTGGGCAACTTCAAGGACTTTTAAAGGAGGGCACACCATGTTCAGAAGTAAGATTATTGTAGCGGGCTCCGGCGGACAGGGCGCCCTCCGCGTAGGCCAGATGATTGCCTACGCCGCACTGAACGAGGGGAAGGAAGCCACATGGCTGCCCTCCTACGGTGCGGAGATGCGGGGCGGCACCGCCAACTGCAACGTGGTGATTTCCGATGAAGAGATCCCCTTTGCCATGGTCTCCACGGCAGACTACTGCATCATCATGAACGACCCCTCTCTGGAAAAGTTTGAGAACAAGGTGTGCCCCGGCGGAACCCTGATCCTGGACAGCTCCATGGTAAAGCGGCCGGTCAGCCGGACGGATGTGACGGTGTACACAGTGCCGGCGGACGTCATCGCCGAGGAAGAGGGCAACACCCGGGGCGCCAATATGGTGCTGCTGGGGGCCTATGTGGCGGCATCTCAGGCGGTGAGCCTGGAGGCGGTCTATGAGAACATCGACCACAGCTTTACCGGCTCCAAGGCGAAGTATGCCGCCTCCAACAAGGCGCTGGTGAAGCGGGGGTTCGATCTGATTGCCGGGCAGAGGCAGGGGTGAGCGATGGAGAAGAACTACAGGCTGTTTGTCATCAACCCCGGCTCCACCTCCACCCGGGTCGCCTATTATGAAAACGACAGGGAGGTCTGCGGAACCAAGCTGACGCACCCCGCAGAGGAGATTGCCAAGTACAAAACCATCAACGACCAGCTGCCCATGCGGCGGGAGATGGTGGAGCGGTATCTGGAGGAGAACCACATCCGGGAGCTGGACGCCATTGTCTCCCGGGGCGGCGGCGGGCGGCCCATCCACTGCGGCGGCTATGCCATTACGCCGCTGATGGCGGAGGAGTGCAGCCGGGCCCCCTGGCCCCACGCATCCAACCTGGGGGTGATGATCTCTATCGGACTGATGGAGAAATACCACGTCCCCGGCTTCATCTACGACGCACCCCTGGCAGATGATTTCATCGATCTCGCCAAGGTCTCCGGCCTCCCGGAGCTGCCCATCCAGCGGGGAGCGGGCCATCCGCTGAACGAGAAGGCCGCGGGCTGGACCGTAGCCAAAAAGCTGGGCGGCCGGTATGAGGATTACAACTTCATCATCTGCCACCTGGGCGGCGGCATCACGGTCAACGCCCACGCCAGGGGAAAGATCATTGACAGCCACATCAACGCCTTCTCCCCGGAGCGGGCGGGGGCCCTGCCCATGGTGGCCTTCACCAAGAAGTGCTTTTCCGGAGAGTGGGACTACGACACCGCCTTCAAGCGCCAAATGGGCGGCGGCGGGCTGGTGGCGTATCTGGGCACCAGCGACGTCCAGGAGGTGGAGCGCCGGATCGACGGAGGCGACGCCAGGGCGGACTTCTACTTCGACGCCATGATCTACCAGATCGCCAAGGACATCGGCGGCATGGCCACGGTGATGGACGGTCAGGTGGACCGGATCATTCTCACCGGCGAGATCGCCCGGTCTCAAAGACTGACAGAGCGCCTGACCAGACGGGTGCAGTTTATCGCCCCGGTGGAGACCGTGCCCGGCGCCGTGGAGATGGAGGCCCTGGTGGCAGGCGCACTCCGGATGCTCCGGGGAGAGGAAGCGGTGAAGGACTACGACACGGAGCGAAACGACTGAGAGAAAGGGCAATAAGGACATGAAAAACAAAGTGCATGTGATCATCTCAAACCGGCATATGCATATGAACCGGGAGGCCTGCGACATCCTCTTCGGCAAGGGCTACGAGCTGACGGTGAAGCGCCCCATGGCGCCTCCGATCTTTGCCGCCAACGAGACGGTGACCCTGAAGGGCCCCAAGGGCGAGATCTCCGGTGTACGGGTGCTGGGGCCTCTGCGGGGTTATAACCAGGTGGAAATCCTGCGGGCGGACAACTATGTGCTGGGGATCAACGCGCCGGTGAAGATCTCCGGCTCCCCGGACCTGGCGCCGTTGACGGTGGTCGGTCCCAAAGGCAGCATCGACTTTGACTCGCTGGCGGTGGTGGCCCTGCGGCACATCCACTTCACCCCGGAGCAGGCGGCGGAGTATGGCTTGAAGAAGGGCCAGATGGTCCGGGTCAAGGTAAACGGGGAACGGCAGCTGGTCTTCGGCGACTGCATGGTGGTGTTCACCGAGGGGATGGAGGAGCCCATGATGCACATTGATGTGGAGGAGGCCAACGCGGCCTGCATCAACGCCATGGATATCGTGGAGATTCTGCCTCAGGAATAAAAGGAATGGGAGGAAAGACAATGTCCGACGACAAACTCATAAGCTATTTGGAATCCCAGATCCCGGAGTACCTGAAGCTGCTGCAGCGGTTCGTGGAGCTGGAGTCTCCGTCCTTTGAACACAAGGAGGCCTCGGACCGGTGCGCCGGATTCCTGGAGGAGATCTTCGGCGGCCTGGGCTTTCAGATGAAGCGGCTGCCTCAAAAGACCTGCGGAGACCACGTATACGGAGAACTGGGGACCGGACCCAGGAGCGTTCTGTTTGTGGGGCACTACGATACAGTGTATCCTGTGGGAACCCTGAAAACCATGCCCTTCCGGGTAGACGAGGACAAGGCCTTCGGCCCGGGCGTTCTGGACATGAAGGGCGGCATCATCATGGCGTATTTTGCCGTGAAGGCACTTCAGGAATTGAACCTGATGCCCGACAGAACCATCGGCGTCTTCTTCAACGGAGATGAGGAAACCGGCAGCTTCCACTCCAGCGATCTTATCATTCAGGCGGCCCGGCAGTACCGGAACGTTCTGGTGATGGAGCCGGGGGTCAACGACCTGAACAGCGTGAAGATCAGCCGTTTTGGCCGGGGGACCTATCACCTCATCGCCCATGGAAAGGCGGCCCACTCCGGGTCCAACCCCCATCTGGCCATCAGTCCGCTGATGGAGATTGCCCGGCAGCTGCTGTTTTTGGAGCAGTGGGACCGGGAACTGGAGGATGTGACACTGGCGCCCACCGCCATCTCCGGCGGAGAGCCGGAGACCTGCATGATTCCGGAGACGGCCCGGCTGACCATGGACGTGCGCTACCGCACCCGGGAGGTCTGCCAGTCGGTGCACCGGCAGATCATGGACCTGCGGGCACAGATGCCCGGCGTTCGCCTGGAGGTACAGGGCAAGATCGACAAGCCCGTGATGATCGCGGACCCGCATCTGTTTCAAAAGGCGGCGGAGCTGGGGCGGGACTGCGGTCTGGAGCTGAAGGGCGTGCCCATCGGCGGCGGCAGCGACGGCAACTTCACTGCCGATGCCGGAATCCCCACACTGGACGGCCTGGGCACATCGGGAGAATTCCTGCACAACCCCAACGAGTACATTCACATTGGCCACATCGCCCGGCGCACGGCGCTGACGGTGAAGCTTTTGCAGACGCTGTAAGGCGCCGGCAGGCAGCTTGAATGATTCAGGAAGCCTGACAAAATCCGTTCGGCCATTGACTTTCCATAGAGATATCCACAGAGCGGAGAGGACGGAGCCTCCCCGGTGAGACGCCGGGTGAGACCTTACAAAAAAGCTAAGGAGGAACTGCCATGAACGCATATCTTGCGCGAGTCATTGAAGAAGTGAAGGCGAAACATGCGGGGGAGCCGGAGTTTGTGCAGACGGTGGAGGAGGTGTACTCCTCTCTGGAGCCGGTGATTGAGCGGCATCCGGAGTACGAGAAGGCCTGCCTGCTGGAGCGGATGGTGGAGCCGGAGCGGACCATCACCTTCCGGGTAACCTGGATGGCGGACGACGGCACCTGGCACACCAACACCGGCTACCGCTGCCAGTTCAACGGCGCCATCGGCCCCTACAAGGGCGGACTGCGGTTCCAGAAGAATGTGAATCTCAGCATCATCAAGTTCCTGGCCTTCGAGCAGACCTTCAAAAACGCCCTGACGGGCCTGCCCATCGGCAGCGGCAAGGGCGGCAGCGACTTCGACCCCGCCGGCAGGTCCGACGCGGAGATCATGCGCTTTTGCCAGTCCTTCATGACGGCCCTGCACCGCTTCATCGGCCCGGACGTGGACGTGCCCGCCGGGGACATGGGCGTGGGCACCCGGGAGATCAGCTACCTCTTCGGCCAGTACCGCCGCCTGCGGGGCGCGTGGGAGAACGGCGTGCTCACCGGCAAGGACTTCGCCTCCGGCGGATCGCTGGTGCGGCCGGAGGCCACGGGCTTCGGCGCGGTATACTATCTGGAAAACGTCCTCAAAGACCAGGGGGAGAGCCTGCCGGGGAAGACCATCGCCTGCGCGGGCTTCGGCAATGTGACCTGGGGCATCTGCCGCAAGGCGGCGGAGATGGGGGCAAAAGTGGTGACCCTCTCCGGCCCCGACGGCTACATCTACGACCCTGACGGCGTCACCACCCGGGAGAAAATCGACTATCTGGTGGAGATGCGGGCCTCGGGCCGCAACCGGGTGCAGGACTACGCGGAGAAGTTCGGCGTGGAGTTCTTCCCCGGGGAGAAGCCCTGGGGCGTGAAGGTGGACATCTGCATGCCCTCGGCGATGCAGAACGACGTCTATCTGGAGCACGCGAAGAAGATCGCGGCCAGCGGGGTGAAATACTACATTGAGGTGGCCAACATGCCCACCACCAACGACGCGCTGAAATTCCTGATGGAGCAGCCGGGGGTGATCGTGGCGCCCAGCAAGGCGGTCAACGCCGGCGGCGTGGCCACGTCCGCCTTGGAGATGGCCCAGAACAGCGAGCGTCTGGTGTGGAGCGAGGAGGAAGTGGACCGGCGCCTGCGGGGGATCATGGACACGATCTACCGGATGAGCGTGGAGGCGGCGGCGGAGTACGGCCTGGGCTACAATCTGGTGGCCGGCGCCAACATCGCCGGGTTCCTGCGGGTTGCCGACGCCATGATGGCGCAGGGAATCTTTTGAGTCGTCCAAAATCTGCGGATTTTGGACGAGGGGAGAAGGTTGCAGTTCTTCCATGCACTCAGCCCCCGTCTGCCTGCGGCAGACGGGGGCTTCGCACACTCCAGAACTGAGAGGTGTTTTTGGCGACGTACACGCCGCCGCCAAAAACGGATTTCAATTTTTTCGCGCCTGCGGACGCGAACTCTGTGAGACCTTTCCGGCGGCGCTGCCGCCGGTTTGGATGCGCTCTACTCTTCCCCTGCTTTCGCCGGATCCTCCGGGAAATAGCTGGGGTCTGCCAGGGACGGGGTGGGCTGGTCGGAGACAAACCGCTGTGGGACAGGTGGAAATCCCCTGAAAATTCCATCTGCCCGCCTTTACAAAAGCGGCGGCTTCCACTATAATGAATATTATAAAAATATTATCAGAGTTCCTCGGCCCGGCCAATCCGCAGCCTGAAAAATCCCGCCGGCCAAACTCATACACAACACCGGAGACCGCACCCAAGCCGCGTGTCTGTCCGGCAAACCGTCCCACTTCCACCCAAAGCCTGCTCCGCAGCTGAAAGAGAGAAAGAGGCCGCATCATGAATGAGCAACCCACCCGTCCGGACCGCGAGTACCAGGAGCCCGGCAAAATCCTGCTGCGCTGGAAAGTCTCGGCCTTCCTCCCCATCCGCCCGGATTTCGAACCGCTTCAAATTCTGGAAGAACCCCTGTACGCCAGGGATTTTCCCAGCGAGGCTGCCGCCCTGGCCTATTGGAGCGCCCCGGAACGGCTGGTGGATATCCGTTGGATTCAGACACGCCGGAACCGGGAGGAATCCTTTTTGCAGGGCTCCGAGGACCTCTCTTTCGGCCGGTGTCTGGAACTGGAGTATCAGCTGTACCGGGTGGTGTCCACCCTGGGCACATGGTGCGGCATCTGCGGAAAAAACATTGAAAAGCTCCTGGACGGCAGCCAGCGTATGCGTTCCCTCCTCCAAACGCTGGAGGAGGACATGGAATTTTTACAGATGTGTGCCGCCCGGCGCACCCGGGAGGCCCGGCTCTCCTTCTCAGCGGACGAGCTCACGCAGCTCTACCGCTCCGCCGAGCTCTTTTCCCAGGCGGATATCTCCGACAGCCGCACGAAGGAGCTCAAAGCCGCGGCCAAACGCTTCCTGCAGCGGACGCGCCGGCTGTTTGGCGGCGAACCGTTCTCCCACCTGTCGCTGCTGACCTTCACCCCCGGCGAGCTGCGGCCGGTTTTTGAGAGTGCGGCGAACTTCAGCGAAAAGGCGGTGGACTTCCTCCGAAATCCGCTCTGGCGGGAGCAGCAGACGCCCATCCTCAAACTGCGGAATCTGGCAGAGCGCATCCAGAAAATTCTGCCGGAGTGGAACCCCGCGGAGGCGGATGAGCACTCCGAGGTCTATCACCGCTCCCTCTGGACCGGGCTGCAAGCAGCGGCGGACAATATCTGCGAGGTCATCAACGGCGGCGCGGCCGAGCCGGTCCCCGCCTCTGTGGAGATCCTGCTTCAGCGGGTCAACGAAATCATCACCCGCCTGAATCTCCGCACCCATGATAATTCCAAGTCGTGGAACGCATACGTCAGGGATCACGGCAGGTGCATCGCCCTGCTGGACACCAGGAGCGGAACACAGATCATGGCCTTCAGCGGCTATCTTGACTGCGAGGATGTACAGGTTCAAAAGGCCTTCCCCGGCAGCGGCAGCCTGGAGATGCTGAACGGATTTCAGCAGATCAGTAAGAACCTCGGCGCAGTGCTCGCCTCATTTTCCTCCGACGTAGTGGATCGGATTCTCCGCTGTGAACTGAATCCCACCGTTCAGCTGACAGCCCGGGGCCCTCTGCGGACAGAGCTGTCCACCGCCTCCGGCGAACAGCAGCTCGCCTTTTTGCGGAAATCCTACGCCTGCTGTGAGCGGAAGATCCTGGCAAAATCCGAGTCTCTCGGGCGCACGAACCGCCTTGGTCCTTCTGTGCTGCATGTGAAATTCGAGCCCTGCCTGAGCTGCTACGGCGTCATACAGCGCTGGATGAAGCTGTACGGCATCTCCCTGGCCCTGGACTATCCGAAAAGCCCTCTGTAGCGGGAGTCCGGGCCTTGTTCCAAAGTCCTCCCCTGCCCTCTCAAAATTTTCTGAAACGTGGCCTTGCATCCTCCCGGGAACCGTGCTATATTCTATTTACTCTCTGCAATGGAGGTACTGTGTGTCATGAAAACAAAAAGGTTTTTCCCTGTCTTTCTCGTCTGTCTTCTGACCGCCATGTCCCTGGTCCTTCCGGCATTCGCCCATGGCCACGGGCATCATAACAGGTCCCATGGAACCACCCAGACTACCCAGGCCGCCCAGACGCCCGCGGCCATTGCCGTGTGTCCGGTGGAGGGCTGCACCGCCGCGGGACGCCACAGCCATGGCGGTGTGACCTACTGCGGCTATGACCACGAGAGCGGCTTCTGCGACGGAAAGTGCCGGCCCCTCTGCTCGGTGGAGGGCTGCACAATCACCGGACGCCATAGTCACGACGGCACCCTCTGCTGCGGTTACGACCATGAAAACGGGTTCTGTGACGGGCGCTGCCGGGCGCTCTGTTCTGTGGAGGGCTGCACCCTCACCGGGCAGCACAGCCACTATGGAATGGCGTGCTGCGGCTATGACCACGAGAGCGGCTTTTGTGACGGACACTGCCAGGCCCTCTGCCCGGTCAGCGGCTGCACGCAGACCGGCAGGCACAGCCACTACGGCATCGCCTACTGCGGCTATGACCATGAGAGCGGCTTCTGTGACGGACATTGCCAGGCTCTCTGCTCCGTCAAGGGCTGTACCATCTCCGGACAGCATGCCCACGGCGGCGTGAATTGCTGCGGCTACGGCCACCGGGCGGGCTTCTGCGACGGAAGCTGCCTGGCCTCTTGATCCCGATTGGAAAAGACACTGCCAGGAGCCGCCGGTCAGGCGGCTCCTGGCTCTTTTTCCAAACGGTGCTCCGGCACCGCGCCCGTCTCCGCGCACCGTCACACAGTTGAAAAGAGCAACGGCCTCCTTTCAACACGGCGGCAGATGGAAATGCACGGCCTGTGAATGGCGCCGGCGGGCTTTGCCCGTCTTGAAAACCGCTCACCGGTTTTCAGCCGTGTTGACGATTTCCGCCTCTTCCGAATCAGGACGGCAGAAAATCCACCCGGATCTCCACTTTCTTCCGCAGAAGTGTTGACTTTCTCCATCACCTCCGTTTATAATATAACATCGAAAAATGAGACGGCAGGGTCCGTTTTCTTTTTTCGTCTGTGTGTATAAAAATAGAAGGAGACCCGCTATGAAACGAGAGAACTTCCAGTCCAGACTGGGCTTTCTACTGGTGAGCGCCGGCTGTGCCATCGGCATCGGCAACGTCTGGAAATTCCCCTATATCACCGGTCTGTACGGCGGCGGTGTGTTTGTGCTGTTCTACCTGCTGTTCCTCATCATCATGGGCGTGCCGGTGCTGACCATGGAGCTGGCGGTGGGGCGGGCCAGCCGGAAGAGCGCGGTCCAGGGCTATCAGGCTCTGGAGAAACCCGGCAGCAAATGGCACATCCATGGCTGGTTCTGCGTGGCAGGCTGCTACCTGCTGATGATGTTCTACACCACGGTCTCCGGCTGGATGCTGGGATATTTCTTCAAGTTCGCCAGCGGCACCTTCACCGGCATGGCGGACGATGCGGTGGACGCGGTGTTTTTCTCCATGCTCGGCAATCCCGGAGAGATGACCCTCTGGATGGTTCTGACGGTCGTTGTGGGGTTCCTGATTGTGAGCTTCGGCCTGCAAAAGGGCCTGGAGCGGGTGACCAAGTGGATGATGCTGGGGCTTCTGGCCCTGATCGCCATCCTGGCCGTTCACAGCCTGACGCTTCCCGGTGCCATGGAGGGTGTGCGGTTCTACCTGCTGCCGGACTTCCAGCGGGCCATGGACGCGGGATTGGGCCAGGTCATCACCGCGGCCATGAACCAGGCCTTTTTCACTTTGAGTCTTGGCATTGCGGCCATGGAGATCTTCGGCAGCTACATGAGCCGGGAGCACACCCTGGCCAGCGAGGCGGTCCGGATCTGCTCTCTGGATACCTTCGTAGCCTTGATGAGCGGCCTGATTATCTTCCCCGCCTGCTTTTCCTTCGGCATGGAGCCGGACAAGGGGCCTGCGCTGATCTTCATGGTCCTGCCCAAGGTCTTCCTCCACATGGCGGGAGGCCGGATCTGGGGCGCGCTGTTCTTCCTGTTCATGACCTTTGCCAGCTTCTCCACCATCATCGCCGTCTTTGAAAATCTCCAGGCCAGCTGCATCGACAACTTCGGCTGGTCCCGGAAGAAGGCCGCGCTGTTCAATGGGATCTTCATGCTGATCGCCAGTATGCCCTGCGTCCTGGGCTACAACCTGTGGTACTTCGAGCTGACTCTGCCCAACGGGGCGGTTGGCCAGGTGCTGGACATCGAGGACTTCCTGGTGAGCAACCTGCTGCTGCCTCTGGGCTCTCTGGTGTATCTGCTGTTCTGCGTCACCAAGTGGGGCTGGGGATACGAGCGCTATCTGGCTGAGGCCAATACCGGCAAGGGCCTGCGGATGTCCCAGGGGCTGAAGCCCTATTTCCAGTTCGTGCTGCCGGTGCTGATTCTGGTGATCCTGATTCAGGGTCTGATCTGATTCTCTGCGCCTTTTGATGGAAAAACGGACGCCGGCGGGCGTCCGTTTTCCTTTTCCTCCCACCCCCCCGACCGGACCGGACACTCTGCCGTCAGTCCGCCCCGTTTGACGGCATCATCACGAAAGCGCCCGAAAATCGGGCGCTTTCTTTCAACTTTTTGGGGGATCGTCCAAAAATGCAGGACGGTCCCGGTTTTCCTGCAAAGCGCCTTTTCAAAAAGGGGGATTTGTGCTATATTCAGAGCAAAAGTCCTTGCAAATCCGCAGGCTGAAGGAGGTCTGATCCCATGATAACACTCCACCACGAGGGAACCTTTCTGGTCAACGGCGCCCCCTGCGTCAACGGGCCTGTCCCGCCGGAGGAGGGCCGCCGCCGGACCATGGCCTGGTCGATTCTCCAGACCCACAATCTCTCCGACAACCCGGAGGCCCTGAAGATCCGCTTTGACGCTATGGTCAGCCACGACATCACCTACGTGGGAATCATTCAGCAGGCCCGGGCCTCCGGCATGCGGGCGTTCCCCCTTCCCTACGCCCTCACCAACTGCCACAACTCCCTCTGCGCCGTGGGAGGCACCATCAATGAAGACGACCACGTCTTCGGCCTCTCCGCGGCAAAGAAGTACGGCGGCATCTACGTCCCCGCCAACCAGAGCGTCATCCATTCCTACGCCCGGGAACAGCTGGCAGGGTGCGGAAGGATGATCCTGGGCTCCGACTCCCACACCCGTTACGGCGCCCTGGGCACCATGGCCGTGGGCGAGGGCGGGCCGGAGCTTGCCAAGCAGCTCCTGAAAAACACCTGGGATGTGCCCTACCCCAAGGTGGTGCTGGTGTACCTCACCGGCGCCCCCCGCCGGGGCGTGGGTCCCCACGACGTGGCCATCGCCCTGGTGAAGGCCACCTTTGAACGCGGCTTTGTGAACAACTGCGTCCTGGAGTTCGCCGGGCCCGGCATTGCGGGCCTGCCCATTGATTTCCGCAACGGAATCGACGTCATGACCACCGAGACCACCTGTCTCTCCTCCATCTGGGAGACCGACGGTGAGACCCGCGGTTTCTACGACGCCCATAGCCGGAGCGCCGAGTACCGGGAACTGCGGCCTGGCGACGGCGCCTGGTACGAGCGGTATATCGAGGTGGATCTGTCCCGCATCGAGCCCATGATCGCCCTGCCCTTCCATCCCTCCAACGCCTGGACCATCCGGGAGTTCCTGGAGAACGCCCCGGAGCTTCTGGCCGGGGTGGAGGCAGACGCCGGTCAGCGCTTCCCCAAGGCCGACATCGACCTGACACGGAAGATCCGCGACGGCGGCGTCTGGGCGGACCAGGGCGTCATCGCCGGGTGCGCCGGCGGCCTCTTTGACAACATCACCGAGGCGGCGGATATTCTCCGGGGCGGCAGCTGCGGCGACGGATACTTCTCCCTGGACGTGTACCCCACCAGCGTTCCCGTCAGCCTGGAGCTGACGAGGATCGGGGCCTCGGCGGATCTGCTGCAAAGCGGCGCGGTGCTCAAGCCCAGCTTCTGCGGACCGTGCTTCGGCGCGGGGGATGTGCCCGCCCACAACGGCCTGAGCCTCCGGCACACCACCCGGAACTTCCCCAACCGGGAGGGCTCCAAGCCCGGAGAGGGCCAGTTTGCCGCTGTGTGCCTTATGGACGCCCGGTCTATCGCCGCCACGGCCCTGCACGGCGGGAGAATCACCCCCGCCACGGAGGTGGACTACGCGCCCGTCCGCCACCCCTACCACTTTGACGCCGGCGTCTATGAAAAGCGCGTCTACAATGGCTGGGGGAGGCCTCAGCCGGAGGAGGAGCTGATCCTGGGCCCCAATATCACCGACTGGCCCAAGGTGGAGCCTCTGGCGGACAACCTGCTGGTGGAGCTGGCGGCGGTGCTGCGGGACGGCGTCACCACCACCGACGAGCTGATCCCCTCCGGGGAGACCTCCTCCTTCCGCTCCAACCCCCTGCGGCTGGCGGAGTTTACCCTGTCCCGCCGGGAGCCGGAGTATGTTGCCCGGGCCAAGGCGGCGGCGGAGATCGAAGCCCGGCGGCTGGCGGGGGAAATTCCGGAGAAATTACAGTCTCTGCTGGGCCGGGCCTTCCAAATTCCCTTCGACCATCCCGCGGCCCGGGCTGCGGCAGAGCTCCCTCCCATTGACGTGGAACTGGCGGCGAAGCTCCACCGCTGGGGCTTCACCAGCAAGAACACCCAGTTTGGCTCCTGCATTTTCGCCAACAAGCCCGGCGACGGCTCCGCGCGGGAACAGGCCGCCAGCTGCCAGAAGGTGCTGGGGGGGCTGGCCAATATCTGCTATGAATTTGCCACCAAGCGCTACCGCTCCAACTGCATCAACTGGGGCATCCTGCCCTTCACCCTGGACGAGGGGACGGACTTCCCCTATGAGGTGGGGGACTGCGTACTGGTCCCCTCTGTCCGGGAGGCCATCCACCGGGGGAAGAAGGACATTCCCGCCAAGGTCCTGCGGTCAGATGGCAGTGTAGAAGATATCCTGCTCCATGTAGGAGACCTGACGAAGAAGGAGCGGGAGATCCTGCTGGACGGTTGTCTCATGAACTACTACGCCCGCCGGTCTCCGGACCGCCTGCGGATCCTGCCCGCCGACGCAGGCCGGGAGGAAATCCTGGATCTGCTGGAGGACTGGACGGAGCTGCTGGCGGAGGAGAAGTACGCGGAGGCCCTGAACAGCTTCCTGGTGGACAGCAGCGAGGTGGACTGGACGCCGGAGCTGCTGGAGTCCTGTGTCTACGGCTACGGCTGCGGCGGCGGCACCCGGGAGGAAACCGTCAAGGATTTCGGCACAGCGGACTACAAGGTCACGTCCCTGCGGAACAGCCCCCAGCGGGAGGAGATCCGCAGGCGCATCGACATTTCCTCCGACTACGGCTGGATGGGCGAGGACGACCTCGCGATGATCCACTACGACGGGGTGCCCCTGAACGGGGAACCCAGCGACCTGACCGCCCGGTTCTTCCTGCGGAAGCTGGACGAGAAGACGGCGACGCTGGCCTTTATCGACCTGCACGTCATGTGAGAGTGAAGAGTGGAGAGTGGAGAGTGAAGAGAACGAGAACTTGCAATGGTCCATATCTCCACTCTCAACTCTCCACTCTCAACTCTGTCAATTAAGTGAGGTGTTTATGTGAAGAAAATTGAAATGGCGACGCCCCTGGTGGAGATGGACGGCGACGAGATGACCCGGGTCCTCTGGGGCATGATTAAGGAGAAGCTGATCCTCCCCTTTGTGGACCTGAAAACCGAGTACTACGATCTGGGGCTGCTCCATCGGAACGAGACAAAGGACCAGGTGACTATTGACGCCGCCAACGCCACCCGCCGTCTGGGCGTGGCCGTGAAATGCGCCACCATCACCCCCAACCGTCAGCGGATGGAGGAGTATCCGGAGCTCACCGAGATGTGGAAATCCCCCAACGGTACCATCCGGGCGATTCTGGACGGCACCGCTTTCCGCTGTCCCATCGTTCTGCCCTGCATTAAACCGGTAGTGAAGAACTGGGAAGCGCCCATCACCATCGCCCGCCACGCCTACGGCGACATGTACAAGGCCGTGGATCTGGCCACAGAGGAGCCCGGCACCGCCACGCTGACCTTCCGGGGTCAGAGCGGCGCCGAGAAAACGCTGGATGTCCAGACCGTCAGCGGCCCCGCCGTCTGGCAGGCCCAGCACAACACGGAGGCCAGCATCCGGGCCTTCGCCCGCTCCTGCTTCCAGTATGCCATCAGCCAGAAGCAGGATCTGTGGTTCTCCACCAAGGACACCATCGCCAAAGTCTACGACGGCGAGTTCAAGCGGATCTTTGAAGAGGAGTATGAGGCCACCTACCGGCCGGAATTTGAAAAGCGGGGACTCACCTATTTCTATACGCTCGTGGATGATGCGGTCGCCCGCGTGATCCGCTCCAGAGGCGGCTTCATCTGGGCATTGAAGAACTACGACGGCGACGTCATGAGCGACATGGTGGCCACAGCCTTCGGGTCCCTGGCCATGATGACCTCCGTGCTGGTGTCCCCCGACGGCACCATGGAGTTCGAGGCCTCCCACGGCACCGTGACCCGGCACTATTACCGATATCTCAAGGGGGAGAAGACCTCCACCAATCCCATCGCCACCATCTTCGCCTGGAGCGGCGCCTTCAAGCGCCGGGGGGAGCTGGACCAGCTGCCGGACCTGACGCAGTTTGGCGAGGCCATGGAGGCGGCCTCCCTGGAGACGCTGACGGCCGGCATCATGACCAGGGATCTGTTGGACCTGGTGGAGCCCGGTTTCCAGGCAACCGGCGTCAACAGCGAGGCGTTCCTGGACGCCATCGCCCAGCGCCTGGCGGAAAAGCTCTGATAAAATCCCGCCTGCGGTAATCCGCGGGCGGGATTCTTTCATAGCTCTTACCCCTGGGGGCACCGGGGACGGTTTTGGAGCAGGGCCTCGTACTGCCGGGACACCTCCGGCCAGTTGATCCGCCGCCACCAGGCGTCAAAGTAATCCCCCCGCCGGTTTTGATACTGGAGGTAGTAGGCGTGTTCCCACACATCGCAGCACAACAGCGGAATCAGCGGCAGCGGCGTATCCTGATTGGCCGTCTTCTGGATGGAGAGCCTTCCCTCACAGTCGCTCACCAGCCAGGCCCAGCCGGAGCCGAACTGCCCCAGCGCAGCGGTTTTCAGCGCCGCCCGCAGGGCGTCCAGTCCTCCCAGATCCCGCTCTACGGCCCCTGCCAGCGACCCTTCCGGGGCAGAGGCCGGCCCGGGGGCCAGGGTGCGGAAATAGAGATCGTGGTTATACACACCGCCGGCGTTGTTCCGCACCCCCTGCCGGATCTCCTCCGGCAAAGAGGCCCAGTCCCGGCAGAGCTGCTCTAAGGACCAGCTCTGATAGGCCGGCTGGTTCTCCAGCAGCTTGTTGAGGTTCTCCACATACGTCGCAAAGTGCTTGTCATGGTGGAAGTGCAGCGTCCGCTCGTCCAGCTCCGGCAGCAGGGCCTCATAGCCGTAGGGAAGCGGCGGCAGGGAAAAGGGATAGTGATTCATCGGATTCCTTCCTTTCGGATGATGGTATCGCCCCAGAGGGCATGTTAAAACCGGCGGAATCCACGGTCGGCACCGCCTGATGTGCTGTCCGGAAATTCCGGTACGACCCGGCCGGATTCCCGCACCCCCGCAGAACACCGGCAGAACCGTCCAGTTTTAAATCAGACTCTAGTATATGCAGATTCTGCGCCTCCATGAACAGCTGGAAAAGGCCGGAGAACATGAGTCCTTCATGTTCTCCGGCCTTTTTACAGATCTGTTTCCTCTAGCTGTCTGTTCCTCCGGCGCAGGCCGGATCGGGAAAATGGGCCAAAACGCCGCGCATGGGGCTTATGGGACCCGGTTCTGAGGCGCTTCCAACAGCCAGTCCGTCTCCAGCGGCAGCGCCGCCAGCTGAATCTCCGGCTTCACCCGCTCCCCGTGGAAATCGCTGCCGCCGGTGATATGCAGGCCGTATTTCTCCGCCAGATGCAGGTAGAACCGCTCCTGGGCCGGCGTATGCCTGGGGTAATAGCACTCGATCGCATCCAGCCCGTATCCGGCCAGCCTCCGCACCAGCTCCTCCAGCGGCCCGTCCTCCAGCCCGATCTGGTAGGGATGGGCCAGGGAGGCTCTCCCTCCGGCGCTCCGGATAGTTTCAATGCAGGTTTCCGCGTCCGCCTTGAACCGCTTCACCTTCCGCCGGAACTCCTCCGTGTCCAGATACCGGTCAAAGGCCTCCCGGTTGCTCCCCACATAGCCCCGCCGGACCATGGCCTGGGCGAAGTGGGGCCGGGCGATGATGTCTCCGCCGGCGATGGCCTCCACCTCCGCAAGCGTCAGTGCCAGCCCCTTCTCCCCCAGGAAATCGAGAATCCGATATTTCCGCTCGTCCCGGCCCGCCTTGAGCTTCTGGCACAGGGGCACCAAACCGGCGGGATCGAAGCCGTAGCCCAGAATGTGCAGGTGACTGTACTCCGCCGCACCCAGCTCCACGCCCCTCAGGACCCGAAGCCCCGCGGCGGCAGCTGCCTCCTCTGCCTCTGCAAGGCCGTCCACCGTGTCATGGTCCGTCAGGGCCAGGAGCTCCAGCCCCCGTGCCCTGGCCAGCCGTACCAGCTCCCCAGGGCGGTACTGCCCGTCGGAGGCCGTGGAGTGGGTGTGCAGGTCCGCAATCATGCCAGCTCCCCGGCGAAGAGCCGCTCATAGACCGCAATATCCTGCTCCGAGTCGCACTCCAGCCAGAGATCCCCGGTAGAGATGGTCTGAACCGGGTATCCCCGCTCCACCATGCCCTCCAGCAGCGTGGTCATATCCAGCTTCTGCACGGGCTTGGGCAGGGGCTGGCGGATGGTCTCCTCCACCCAGCCCCAGCTCTCCGGCGTGAAGCGCAAAAGGCCCATGAACTGGCCGTGGATCTCCTCCCGGCAGGTGGGCTTCCTCCCGATCTCCAGCAGCCTTCCGCCGCTGTCGGTGCGGAATGTCTCCAGGTCCTCCAGGGGATTCCCCATCCGCTTCTCCCAGAGCTCCCAGTATCCCTCGTAGGAGGTGATGGCCAGGGGCGCGGGACAGTCCATCAGCTGCCGCAGGGCGCCGGGGGAAAACACAATATCCGAGTAACAGACCACGCAGGGCTCCGATTCCAGCCAGGACCGGGCCATGGTCAAAGAGACAAACATGTTGGTCTCCGCCCAGTCGGGGTTATGGAAGTAGGTGACACCGGGCACGGTGAACATCTCGCTGCGGTAGCCGGTGATGATCCCGATGTCCTCCGGGGCCGCACCGGCCTGCGCCAGCGTCTCCATGCACCGCTCCAGCAGCGTCCGGCCCTGGAGGGTGCACATGCACTTGGGCCGGTCCTTGGTGCGTTCCCCCAGACGGCTGCCCCGTCCGGCGGCCAGAATTAAAAACTTCACAGTTCAAGCGCCTCCCTGATGAATGATAGATCCTGTTCCCGAAGAGGGGAATACCGCTCCGGGTGGTACATGACGCCCTGTATCCAGGGGCAGTCCCGGTGCCGCACCGCCTCGACGATGCCGTCTTCGCTCCGGGCCAAAACCTCCAGGGGCGGACGGCAGGTTTCCGCTCCCCAGCCGTGGAAGCTGTTCACCCGCCTCCCGTCGGAGAGGAGATGCTCCACCCGGATGTGCCCCTCCACGCGCCGCAGCGGCGTGCCGAAGTGATCCAGCAGCATCTGGCACCCCCGGCAGACCCCCAGCAGGGGCACCCGCCGCTCCAGGGCCCAGTCGATCAAGAAGTGCTCCGTCTCGTCCCGCTCCGGGGCGTCGCCGCCGCAGGAGAGCAGGTCGTTTCCGCCGGTGAGGAGAACCCCCTCCGGCTTCAGATCCTCCAGCAGCGCCTGCACTGTGGCGCGGCGGTTGGGCAGCAGCAGCGGCAGAAAGCCGCTCTCCTCCGCCACCGCCGCCCACTCCTGGGACAGGGCGTCCCGCCGCTCGCCGGTGGATGCGATCCGCTCCACCCGCTGCGTCATGACAATCCGTTTCACAGCATCACCACCGTCTTATTTCTGCAGTCAATGGCCAGGCGCTTCGCCCCGGCATAGCGGGCAAAGTTCTTCTCCCCCACGCCGATGACCGCCGGAATGCCGAACTCCGCCGCCCGGATGGCCATGTGGGAGTTGGCCCCGCCGTAGGCGGTGACAAAGCCGGCGATGTTGTGGGAGAAAATCCAGTCGTACCCGGGGTCCGCCCCCCGGATCAGCAGCAGCTTCCCCGCAAGGGACTCCTCGGAGGGCAGCAGCACCGTCTCCGCCGTACAGCGGTTTTGCGTGATGAAGTTGGGGGCCCCATCCGGCAGGAAGAAGCTGTAAACCTGCCCCTCCTCCCAGAGGAGCGGCGGCAGGGTGATCCCGGCGGCCGCGGCCTCCATCTCCTGCCCGGCCCGGACGGACTCCCGCAGCACCTGCTCCAGATCCGCCGCCCTGGCATAGGACTCCAGCAGGCGCTGGATCGTCACATGGGACATCTCCTCCCGGCTGAGGCCGTAGGACGCTCCCAGCTCCGCCAGCAGCTCCAAAACGTCGGAGAGGGTGTGAGTGAAGACGAATTTGGCGTACTCCCGCCCCTCAATGGCGTGCTGGATGAAGTAGAACAGCGACAGCACGTCCGCCTGCAGGCCGTGCTGCTCCAGCAGTTCCTGCAGCCGGGCGTACTTCTCCAGGGACAGCTGGAAGGCCCCTTCCGTCTCCGTCCGGGACTCCCGCGCCTGGGAGAAATCAAAGTAGCGGCCCCCATCCCGGTCATACCGGGGAGAGCAGATGTCGTAGGTACCGGGGCGCAGATGGCCGTAGCGCTCCAAAAAGGCCGCCGGGGACAGCGCCGCCAGGTCTCTGGTCATATTCTTGCCCACTGTGGCCAGGCTCCCCATGTACTGCTCCCGCTCCGCCTGGGTCAAAAGCCCCACCGCCACCAGGGAGCGCAGCAGCTCCACGGCGATAAAGCCCGCCCTTGCCAGGCCCGCAAAGGGCAGCGTACCGTAGCGCTTGCAGTACTCCAGCAGCCAGTAAATCTTTTCCGGAATTCCCAGGCCGCTGGCCAGGATCTCCCGGCGCTTGCGCTGCAGCGTCTCAATCTTCTCCGCGTCCTTCTGCCACAGCCCGTCCTTGCGGAGCACAGAGTTGGTCAGATTCCGCAGGGCCTCCGTCAGGCAGTCCAGCTCCTCCTGGGTAAAGCCGTGGTCCAGCAGAACCTGAACCCGCTGAGGCAGGTCGAAGGTATAGCAGGTGAAGGCGATCTCAAACTCCACCTTGTCATGGAGCTCCGGATGGGCCCGCAGGCGTGCCAGGTAGTACTCCGCCAGCTTTTCCGCCAGGGGCTCCGGCAGCGTCTTGGGCAAAAAGGAATTGAAGCTCACCCGGGTATCGATGTAGGGAAGGCCCTGGAAATCCGCCATCAGCGGGAAGGACCGCAGGTTCCGGTATCCGTAGTTGTCCCGCTGATAGGCCCAGACGCCGTCGGTGATGATCTCCCGGTAGAGGCTCAACGCCAGAGCCCGGGGCCGGATGCCGATCATCTCCGCCGGGTTCCAGTCCGGCATGACGCCGTAGATGGTCTCCCGGCCACAGAGGTCCGGATGGGGCTGCATGGAGGAGCGGAGCTTTCTTCGAATCAGCGCCAGACTCCGCGCCTGGGCCTGCCGGTCCAGCAGGGGTTTGGTCAGCACCAGGGGACGGACCTGCAACAGATACAGTATACCATCTGAAACGGCAAATTCAAGATCCAAAGCCGGCCGGCCGAAAAGCTCCTCCAGCTCCCGGCAGAGCGCTGTCACCCGGTCCAGGGGCGCAGGCGGGGCCTCCGGCGAGTCCTTAAAGCAGTAGAAGGTCTCCAGCGTCTGCCCGGTGCCGTCGGTGACGGAGCTGGTGGAACCGGTTTTGTCATAATTCAGGATGTAATAATTGCCGCCGGTGTTGGGGTCCGCCGTAAAGGCCACGCCGCAGAGCTCCACATGGGTGAGGCAGGGCTGGATGAAGATCTGATTCTCCATCTCCGGCCCCATGGCGGCGGCCACCTGCTCCACGGCCCGCCCCAGGGCCTCCTCCCCCTCCACATTCGGAATGGAGAGAAACTTCCCGGCATTGGAGCACTCCGCCGTGTCCTCGTTTTGGGCGCTGCTGCGGACGATCAGGGGCGTGTCCAGCATCCCCGCGGCCCGTACCAGCGCGGCGGCACGCTCCGGGTCCTGCCGCGCCTCCCCGGCGGTGAGGCAGACCTGCGGCAGAACCTGGGCGCTGGTCAGCTGTCCCTCCAGCGCCGCCAGGGTCTCCGCCTTGGTGCGAAAGTTCAGCATAGGCATTTACTCCTTTGTGGAATGGACAGTAAAGGCCCGGGAGAGATAGGGCACCACCACCTGGTCCAGATGGCTGATCTCCCCTTCGATCATTTGCAGGATCTCCTCAAACAAGGCATCTCCCGCCTGGGCGTGAATGTCATTGACGGACCGCCACGCACCCATATAACGCTCCTTTGTCATGACGGCCTCGTGGGGGGCCTCCAGCAGGAAAAGGTCCTTGAAGTACGGCGTGGAGAGGAGCTTCTTTTCCATGTCCTGCATATTTGCCCGGGAGCCGGAGGAGACCCGCTTCATATTTGGAACCATCTCCCGGATCTTCGTCTCAATCCCCATATGGAGAGGGCTGCTTTCAATGTTCCGGGGGTTCCAGATGGCGGTAAAGAACCCGCCGGGACGGAGAATCCGGTGGAACTCCTTTAGGGCCACCGGCGCGTCGGTCCAGTGGAAGGAGGAACCCATGAGCACCCAGTCCACACTGTTGTCCGCAAGGCCCGTCACCTCCGCCGTGCCTTTGGACCAGGCGAAGCAGTCCCGTCCGTCAAAGAGCTTGATCCCCTCCGCCCGCATGGCGTCGTTAGGCTCCACGGCAAAGCCCCTGAGACCCAGGTTTGCCAGGTCCTCCGTCAACTTGCCCGTTCCCGCGCCCACGTCCGCCACCGCCTGGATGGGGCCGTGGGTTGCCTCGATATGGTGCTTCAGCACCGTCAGGGCTGTTTCAGAATATCCCACCCGGTTCACGTAGTCCTTCGCCAGCTTTGTAAAATCGCCCAGTTCCATAAAAAATCCTCCTCAATTCATCGCGGCAGCACGGAGGCGTTCCACCTGCTCCGCCGGGGTAACTTGTCCGTCGTTTTCCAAGATGAGATCGGGGGTCTTGGGCTCCTCCACTTCGATGTGGACCCCCGCCACATTGCCGTCGCCGCCGCTGTAGAGCCCCTTCTGGTCCCGGCGGCGGAGGGTGTCCATGGTGACTCTCACGTAGACCTCGAAGTAGCCGGGGATGTTGGCCCGGTTCCAGTCCCGCACCGCATCAAACATGGAGATGGTGCAGCACACCACCGTCAGCCCCTGGCGGCCCAGCAGGGCGCAGAGGCGGGCGTTGCGCATGGCGCTCTTGCGCCGGTCGGCCTCGGTGAAGCCCAGGTCGTCCCCGAAGACCTGCCGGAGCTCGTCCCCGTCCAGGAAGACCGCGGGGACACCCCGCGCCCGCAGGTCCTCATACCAGAGGCGGCCGATGGTGGTCTTCCCCGCCCCGGAGAGGCCGGTGAGCCAGTAGACTTTTCCTTCCATGGCGCGGCCCTCAGTGGTAAAGGGGCTGCTCCAGAAGAGCGGGGTCCAGTTTCAGGAGGGGCATCATGTGCAGCTCCTGGCCGTGGTTGTTGATAAAGTGAAGGTTATGCAGCATGGTTTTACTGGTTTTCAGACGGTCTTCATAGATTCGCTCCATACACTGCTTGACATATTCACCCTTGGCCGCTTTTTCCTCATCTTTCTCGACCAGCGCCCTGTATTCTTCATCAACAGTGGGCTTCACATGTTTCATGGCCTCTTTAATGTAATAGTTGATCGCGTCAAAATGCTCTACCAGCTCTTCCACCCGTTTCTCATCCAGTGGCTGTCCATCGTAAACCTGAAAATTGTAACCATAAGTCTCATAGACATCCCGAAGGAAGTACTCTAAAAAACAGCGTTCTTCCCTGCCGAGATACTTGCCGTAAGTCTCATAGACGGACTTGGTGTCAAAGCCCCTGACGGAGCAATTCAAACTCTCTGGGTCTCTTTTTCCAAAAGTGGAGCAGTAGGTCATACTCTCTGTATAGGGCAGATCCAAGAACTCCGCCAGGGCGGTAAAGGTGGCCTTTGGGTTCAGTTTACCGTCCTCAAAGCGAACCAAGATGCTATCCTGGAATAGCCGGTCCTGCCAGTCGACCAAATAACTGCGGTTGCACAGCCGCTTTACCAATTCATCATCAATAGCCGTCGCTGTTTCTGTCTCCCAACTCTCCTGGGCCCGGTCCCACATATACCGAACAGCGGCGGCGGCGCTGGTAGTGGGGCGGCGGAACGGAACGACAGCTTTGATATACTTAAAATTTTTGAAAATAGGGGAGTTCTGAATTCTTTCCTGCTCCGGGGAGTAGAGAACCGTCAGATTCTGCTTGGTATCCACCCGGAGGCAGTGGTTGATTACTTTGAAGTGGGGAGAAAATACCAATGCAGGCGTGATCCGGGCAGCGGAATCCGTATCCATGGAGCAGCGTCCGTCTCCCAGACGCCCGGCTACCAGGATGTCCTTGTCGGTGACACCCTTTAAGAGAAACAGTTCCCTTTGAATCCGCTGAATCGTTTTCCCCTTATTGTCGGAAATCTGTGCCGAACTCTGGACATCCTTCGCGTTCTCTTTCCATTTATTTAGCCCGTTCTCTACCTCGTCAAACATTTCGGCCGGGGCTGAAAGGAGGTTGGGATGTCCGTCCAGAACTTCACTAAAGAAAAAGACGCCGTTGTGGCTCTGGAATTGGGATAGCCAGATCATGCGTGTAATCTCTCGGATGCCCAGGGACTTCACCGGATACTGACTGTAGTCGACGCCAAAGCGCTCCTTGAAGTCGATAGGATATTGGGAGATTTCCTCACCGATGAGAAAGACGAGCTTCTCCTCCTTCAGCAGGGGGCGCATGTTCCAGCACTGGAGATAGGAACAGAAAGCGCCCCAGTCTGTGTAGTGGAGGTACACATGGTTTTCCCGGGCCACGTACTCGCTGCGGCGCACGTTGTCCCGCAGATACTCCAGCTCATACTGGGAATAGACCTCCGCTGCCAGAATGGGCTTTTCCAAATTCTTGAAGAAGTTCCGGGTGACGACGGGCTTTTTCATATCAAAGAACTCCCCGAATTCCCGCCGGTCCGGGAAAAAGGGGATGTAAGTGTCCTGGGTATAGGGATAGAACTGAATGGGCAGGTCCTCGAAGGACGGAAAGTCCTTCCGGAACAGGTAGGGATATTTTTTCAAGAGCTTCACGTTCCGCTCGTAGCGGCCCCGGAGCTCCCTGACATTGGGCTCATAAAAGGCCCCGGTCAGCAGGGCCAGGGTCTCCTCCTGATGGAGGCCCCGCCGGTACAGGTTTAGAAAACAGGTATAGGCTACCTCATAATTTCCCCCGGCCTGGAGAATATAGGCGGCGGCCTCCAGCTCCTCCTCCGGAACCAGGCCCCCGTTGTGAACCGCCAGGGTGTAGGCCCGCAGGGCCTCTTCCGGCTGGCTCAGCTCCGCCATGCGGCGGGCGATGTCGATAGTCTGCATAAAAAACCGATTCCTTTCGTGTTTTTAAAAAGGGGAAGCGGGGCGGGCTTGCGCCCGCCCCGCTACACTGGGTACTATGCGATATTTCCAAGAACGGTTACTGCGGGGATTAGCCCAGTAGCTGCAGCACGCCCTGGGGAACCGCGTTGGCCTGGGCCAGCATGGCCTGGGCGGACTGCACCAGGATGTTGTTCTTAGTGTAGGCCATCATCTCCTCGGCAACGTCGGTGTCGCGGATGGTGGACTCGGCGTCCTGGATGTTCTCCGCCATGACGCTCAGGTTGTTGGCGGTGTGCTCCAGACGGTTCTGGATGGCGCCCAGATCGCCGCGGACGCTGGAAACCTGGTTGATGGCGTCACGCACGGTCTGGATAGCAGCAGCGGCGCCCTCGGGATTGCTGATGTCCAAGGAGGCGATGCCCAAGGCGGCAGTGTGCATATCGCCAATCTCTACGGCCAGCCGGTTGTAGCTGTCGGAGGTGTCGCCGATCTGAAGCTGCAGGCCGGTGCCAGTGACGACAGGGGCCTTGGAATTCGCGACCGCCGCAGTGTCCGCGGTGGTTCCGGTCTTGGAACGGACGGTGATGACCTTCTTGTCGGCATCATCGCCGGTGCCGTCCGCGACAGAGACCTCATACTTGCCGCCCAGAGCGGAGCTGATGGCAGCAGCATCGATAGTACCGGTGATGCTGGCCTTGTTGATCTCGCCCTTGCTGGAGTCCGCGCCGGACTCCACCACCTTCAGCGTCACCATGTCATCGCCCTCGCCGAAGCGCAGAGTGTTGCCCACGGCAACCTTGGTGGGATCAACCGTGATCGCCACACCGGCGCCCTTGTCCGCGGTAGCGGGAGCGTTGATCTTGATCTTGCTGGTCAGATCTGCCTGGGTTTTCAGCTCCTTGCCGCTGGCACTCTTCACGGTCTGCTCAAAGTGAATCTTGGCGCCGCCGGCGGAGCCGATCTTCCACTGACGGTCGTCCTTGCCAGCAAAGGCAGTCTTGCCCGTTTCACTCAGCTTATCGGCGGCGTAGTGGAGCAGTTTATCGCCTGTCAGGCCCTTGGCGGCAGCGTCGGAGAGGTCGATCTTCGTCGCGTTGGTCACAGCGGGATCAGTCCCCTCGGTATGGAAATAGAACTTCTTGCCATCGATCTCGATGGTGGCGCCGTTCTTCACCATAGCCTCGGTCAGCGTCAGGTCGATACCAGCCAGGCTCTCGTCCTTATGGGCCACGGCCTGGTGGACGTCGGTGGTCTTGTGGACCACGGTGCCGCTCTGGCCGGTAGAGCCGGTGACCGTTCCCAGCTTCACATCCATACCCAGATCATTGTTAATCTGCGTCGCCGTGTTATCGTTAAAATCATTGGTAGCCGCATTGGGGGTGGTGGCAACCTGCTTGTAGGTCGCACCGGCGCCAACGCCAGCCAAGGTCAACTTGACATTGCTGCCATCCAGCGTGACCTCGTAGACATTGCCGCCGATCTTGAGGGCATCATTGCTCGAAGAACCAGCGGTATGCGTGGTGCCAGTGGTCTTATCAACGCCGCTGCCACTCTTGACAATCGCATCCTTCAGAGCAGTAGCGACATCGGTAGCGGTGTAAGCGGTTTTGCCGGTCATTGTTGCAGTATAAGTGGCACCACCAATCTCAAACTGTGCGCTCACTGTATCGCCAGCTGCAGCAGCCGTGAAGTTCAACCCGCCCAGGTCGATCAAGGCGCTGGCGTTCTGCTGAGAGGCAGCCGCCTGCTCCTCATGGAAGCCGGTCCAGTTTGTCACGGGGACAGTGCCGTCATGGCCCACAACGCCGTCCACGTTCTCAAACTTGGTGAAAGCGGAGGTGTTGATGCCGGCCTTGCCGTCCAGCAGCTTGATGCCGTTGAAGTTGGAGCTGTCGGCGATACGGTTGATCTCGCTCTTCAGGGCGTCGACCTCCTTCTGGAGGTTCTTCCGGTCCACGTCGTTGTCATAGGTGCCGTTGGCGGACTGGGTGGCCAGATAGTCCATGCGGTTGAGCATGTCCTGGATCTCCTGCATGGCGCCCTCGGCGGTCTTCACCAGGGAGATGCCGTCCTTGACGTTCTTCTGGGCGGCGTTCAGGCCGGTGATCTGGGCGCGCATCTTCTCGGAAATAGCCAGGCCCGCGGCGTCGTCGCCGGCGCGGTTGATCTTGTAGCCGGAGCTCAGCTTCTCCAGGTTCTTGCTCAGCGCGGAGGTGTTGGTGTTGTAGTTGCGGTAGGCGTTCATCGCCATAATGTTGTGCTGAATCCTCATTTTAATTGACTCCTTCCAATTATAAATGAAATATGGGGATTTCCGGTGTGCCGGTGCTTCATGCTCCAGCACGGGTGTGGTGCGCCGGAACGGCTTGCGCCGTGGCCTTTGGCTGGCAAACCGCCGGACGCGGGGCTTTTCTATTTCAACCGGTTCGCGCCGCCGGATGAAACCTTTGTCTCGGAGAGAGAACGCCTCCCTCCCTTTCATGGGCCGGGCCCGCTGCCCGGCAGACTACTTGGCGCTGAGATCCTCCTCCCAAAAGGCGGGGATGATCCGCTCCAGCTGGGTGCGGAGGACTGCTGCCTCTTCGCCGGCGCCCTTTTGCTCCAGCTGATCCATCACCCGCTTCATGTTCCGCACGGCCTTCTCCCGGTCGTCGTTCCAGCGGAAAACCTGGTCCCGGTAATAGTGGGCCTTCTTCCCCGCGGGGGGCTTGAGACAGGCGGGACGCTCCCCGCCCTGGCGCTCCAGCACCGCACCCCGCACAATGGGAACGCTCCGGTCCGCGTGGATCGCGATGTCAGCCCTTCCCCCGGCCACCCGGGTAAGCTGAACCACGATGTCCTGGTTGATGGTCAGATACTCCTCAGGGAGCAGCGACAGCTTCAGCATGGGAACCTCCTTCACTCCGCTTCGGCGTGCGTTCCTTCGCAGCGCCTATGGTTCACAGTCATAATATTGTGGACTCCCGCCGCCCTCACCTGTCCGCCTGGGCGGACACGCAGGACTCGGGCTTCGGACGTGCGCACACGTCCTCACGTTTCCCACTCCGCGGCCTGGAAAACGCTGATCGAAACGAGATCACTTTATTTCGCTTCGATCAACGCTTTCCCGGCCGGGTTGATGGGCGCTCACCGGCGTCCCGACCGGCATTATCGGCAGAGCAAAATCCGCTTGCCGGGGATGTTAAGCGCTTGCGCGCCGGGTTTCGTAATATTGGGTCAGACCCTGCTGTTTGATGTTCCTTGCGGCGTTGACCTCCCGGTCGTGCACCGCGCCGCATCCGGAGCAGGTCCAGGCGGCACTTCGGTAGGAGACGGCCTCCGCTACCCGGCCGCAGGCCGAACAGGTGCGGGTCGAGGGAAACGTCCTGTCCACCAGGATCAGCTGCTTTCCCTGCCGCTCCAGCTTGTAGCGCAGGCACTCCCGGAACATCCCGTATCCGGCGCTTCCCCCGGCGGCCTTCTGCGGCATCTCCGGCAGCACATCGGCCCGCATACACACGGCGTCCCAGGCGTTGGCTATCCGCCGGGATTCCTTGTGAATGAAGTCCTTGCGCTGGTTCGCCGCGTGCTCATGGAGCAGCCGGAACTTTTGCACGGTCTCCTGGTAATTTCGGGAGCCGGGCTCCATCCGGCTCAGCCGGCGCTGGAGTTCCGCCAGCTTTTTCTGCGTCTGCTGCCAGGCGGGCGGATCTGCCAAACTGCCGTCATCGGCCACATAGAAGTGTGCCGGGGAGTACTTCAGCCCCACCGTGTTCTCCGGGGCGGGCACTACCGGCGCCGTCTCCGCCGCCTCGCAGGCGTACAGAATACAGCAGTCATACTTTCCCGTGCGGGTCTTCTCCACCGTGATCCGCCGCAGCTTCCAGCCGTTCTTCGGACGGCGGTGGATCTTGGCCCGGACAATCCCGGCCTTCGTCATGCGGATGCCGTTTTTTGTGAGGTAAATGGTGGGACCGGACTCAAACACATGGTTGCAGGCGGAGAAGGAATCCCGATCGTCCTTTTTCCGCTTGAACCTCGGATAGCCGAAGGACTCCGGACTTTTGAAAAACACCCGGAAGGCCTGGGAGAGTCTGTTGTGCTCCTGGATGAGGGCCTGATTATCCACCTCTTTCAGGAACGGGGCCTCCTTCTTGTACTTGGCCGGTGTGGGAATGAAGTGGACGTCTGTCTCCAGGTAAAACCGCTGCTGGTCGGCAAGCATCCGATTCCAGAGATAGCGGCAGCAGCCAAAGGTCTTTTCAAACAGCGCGGCCTGTTCCGCCGTAGGCTCCAGACGGACCTTGATGGTGGTATATTCCAGCTTTTTGCCGTTTCCGGCAGAGCCATACATCTCGCGCCGTCCCCCTTCTCAGCGGACCAGGGATCTGCCTGATTCCCTCTGCCGGACTGCATGAGCCAACCTGTTCGCCGGAGGGCCTCCAGTTCGTAAAAGTCTACCTTTACAGACAAAGGGCGAAAGAATAAATTTTTCCGGAAACCTCTTAATTTTCATGGCAAAGTGCCGATGATAAAGGTGTAGGCAATAAAAAAGACCGGTCTGTAAAGGTAGACTTTTACAGACCGGCCTTCTTTTTGGCTCGACAGGCTGTT
>JAHZBA010000015.1 GCA_019423635.1 Clostridiales bacterium | reverse complement strand
CTGGTGAAGAACATCATCCCCAAGCACATGGACTGCATCACCGCCAAGCTGGTGGAGATGGGCGTGGAGGTGGAGGAGAACGAGGACACGCTTCTGGTCCGCCGCAGCGGCCCTCTCCAGCGCACCAATGTCAAGACCCTGCCCTATCCCGGCTTCCCCACGGATATGCAGCCCCAGATCACCACGGTTCTCTCCCTGGCCCAGGGCACATCCCTGGTGACAGAGAGCGTCTGGAGCAGCCGCTACCGCTATGTGGAGGAGCTGCGGCGCATGGGCGCCAAAATCCAGGTGGACGACAAGACCGCTGTGGTGGAGGGCGTGGATCATCTTACCGGAGCCCCCATTCAGGCCAGCGACCTGCGGGCCGGCGCCGCTCTGGTCATTGCCGCCCTGGCGGCTGTGGGCCGCAGTGAAATCACCCAGGTGCAATACATCGAGCGGGGCTATGAGGATATCATCTGCAAGCTCCGCTGCCTGGGCGCGGACATTCAATCGGTGGAGGAGCCGGAGCTGGACCTGAAAGCACAGGTGGGCTGACGCTTCCGCCGCACATCGACGCAAAGCGTCCGCGGAGCCTTCTGTCTCCCGCGGACGCTTCTCAATCCGGAGGAATCCACTTTGATCACCTTACATACCCTGGCCAGCGGTTCCTCCGGGAACGCGCTGACGGTCTCCGGCGGGGACACCCGACTGCTGGTGGACGCCGGTATCTCCTGCCGCCGGATCACCGTCGGACTGCGGCATGTAAATGCCGCACCAGAGTCCTTGGCCGCTATTCTCATCACTCACACCCACACAGACCACATCGCCGGACTCCAGACGCTGTTCAAGCACACCGCCTGTCCCGTTCTGGCCTCGGCTGAGACCTGCCGGGAGCTGGAGTACCGGGGCTTTGCGGGGCGGCTGGAGGCACTGCCCCTGTGCCGGCCCACCCCCATAGGTGAGTTCACCGTCACCGCCTTCCCCACGGCCCACGACGCGCCAGGGGCCTGCGGCTTTCGCCTGGACGGTCCCGGCGGCGCTATTGGCGTAATGACAGACACTGGCTATGTCACCGAGGAGGCGGCCGAAATTCTGCCGGGCGTGGATCTTGCGGTGCTGGAGGCCAACCACGATGTGGAGACGCTGAAAAGCGGGCCCTACCCCTACTATCTGAAGCGGCGGATTCTGGGACCCGGGGGACACCTCAGCAACGAGGACGCCGCCCGGTTTGCCGTCACGCTGGCAGAGCACGGCGCGGCGGAGGTGATCCTGGCCCATCTGAGCCGGGAGAACAACACGCCCGCCATGGCTCTGCAGGCCGTGGAGACCGCCCTCTCGGCGGCGGGGCTGTATCCGGCGCTGTCCGCTGCCCCGCGGGAGACCCTGAGTGAGGCCCATCTTGTCGCCGGGAGGCGTGTATGCAGAAGATAACGCTGCTGTGTGTGGGGAAATTGAAGGAGAAGTTCTATGCCGACGCCGCGGCGGAGTATGTCAAGCGGCTCAGCCGGTACTGCCGTCTGACCATTGCAGAGCTGCCGGAGGAGCGGCTGCCGGAGGACCCCTCCCCCGCCCAGATCGAGGCGGCGCTTTGGAAGGAGGCGGAGGCGATCCGGGGCAAGCTGCCGCCGTCTTCCAGCTTGATTGCCCTCTGCGTGGAGGGGCGGATGCGGTCCAGTGAGGAGCTGGCGCAGCTGATCGCCGCCTGGTCCAACCGGGGGGAGAAGCAGCTGGTGTTTCTGATCGGCGGGTCCCACGGGCTGCACGGCTCCATCAAGGCGGAGGCATGGGTGCAGCTGTCCATGTCGCCCATGACCTTTCCCCACCATCTGGCCCGGGTGATGCTGCTGGAGCAGATTTACCGGGCCTATCAGATCAACGGGGGAACCCGGTACCATAAGTAAGTCGAAATAAGGTGGACGAAACCTTTATCAATCATTTCATGGGAGGAATGGGTATGGATTTCAGAAAAGAGTACGAGAAGTGGCTGGCAAGCCCCGCCCTGTCCGCGGCGGAGCACGCGGAGCTGGAGGCCATCAGGGATGACCCCAAGGAAATCGAGGGCCGGTTCTACGGCCCCCTGGAATTCGGCACCGCGGGCCTCCGGGGCACCATGTGCGTAGGACTCCATAATATGAACATCCACGTGATCCGCTGGGCGACCCAGGGCTTTGCCGACATCATCGCCGCCGAGGGCGAGGAGGGCAAGCGCCGGGGCGTGGCCATCTGCATGGACTGTCGCAACCACTCCATGGAGTTTGCCCGTGCCGCGGCGGAGGTCTGCGCCGCCAACGGCATCCATGTCCGGATCTTCGAGTCCCTGCGGCCCACCCCGGAGCTGAGCTTTGCCGTCCGGGAGTATCACTGCCAGGCGGGCATCAACGTCACCGCCAGCCATAACCCCAAGGAGTACAACGGATATAAGGTCTACTGGGAGGACGGCGCCCAGCTGCCGCCTCAGCACGCCGACGCCGTGGCCAAGCGCCTCAGCGAGATCGACCTCTTCCACGACGTGAAGGTCCTTCCCTATGACGAGGGCGTCAAAACGGGGAAAATTGAGGTTCTGGGCAGCGAGACCGACGAGAAGTTCCTCTCCCACGTTATGGCCCAGGTCAACGACAAGGAGACGGTGGCCAAGGTGGCGGACCAGTTCAAGATGGTCTACACCCCCTTCCACGGCACCGGCCACAAGCTGATCCCGGAGGCCCTGAAGCGCCTTGGCATGAAGCATGTGATCTGCGTGCCGGAGCAGATGGTCATTGACGGGGACTTCCCCACGGTGGTCTCCCCCAACCCGGAGAACCCTGAGGGTTTTGCCCTGGCGGTGGAGCTGGCCAAGGCCAACAACGCAGACTTCATTCTGGGCTCCGACCCCGACGCCGACCGGGTGGGCATCATGGTCCGGACCAAAGACGGCAGCTTCCAGGTCCTCACCGGCAATCAGACCGGCGTGCTGCTGCTGGACTATCTGATCGGCGCCATGAAGCGCGCCGGAACGCTGCCGGAAAAGGCCACGGCTCTCAAGACCATCGTCACCACGGAGATGGCCCGGAAGGTGGCGGAGGTCAACGGCCTCCAGTGCTTTGACACCTTCACCGGCTTCAAATTCCTGGCCCAGAAAAAGGATCAGCTGGAATCCAGCGGCGAGGGGAATGTCATCATGTCCTATGAGGAATCCTACGGCTACATGCTGGGCTCCTTCGTCCGGGACAAGGACGCCGTCACCGCCTCTCTGGTTCTGACGGAGATGGCCGCCTGGTATGCCAACCAGGGCCTGACCCTGGCGGACGCCCTGGAAGGCCTCTATGAGAAGTACGGCTACTATGCCGAGCAGACCCACAACCTGGTGATGCCCGGCCTGGACGGGCTGAAGGACATGGCGGAGCTGATGAGACAGCTGCGGGAGAATCCCCCGGCAGAGCTCTCCGGTGTGAAAACCGCCGCCTTCAAGGATTATCAGGACGGCTCCGTCACGGACTGCGTGAGCGGCGTGAAGAGCACCATGGAGCTCAGCGGCTCCAACGTGCTGCGCTTTGAGATGGCGGACGGCACCTCGGTGATTGTCCGTCCTTCCGGCACGGAGCCCAAGATCAAGGTCTACGTTCTGACCCAGGGCAAGGACGCCGCGGATGCCAGGGCAAACCTCACAAAGTACGCCCAATGGGTGGCCGGACTGAAGAAGTGACTTCCTCCTGCATCCCAAGCGGCATTGCCGGCAGGGGCTTTGCCCCTGCACCCCACAATTTTCCGAAAGAAGGACAGATTCCATGAAAATCGCAGTCACTTACGAAAACGGAACGGTTTTTCAGCATTTCGGCCACACGGAGCAGTTCAAGCTCTATGAAGTGGAAAATGGCGCCGTCGTCTCCTCTCAGGTGGTGGATACCAACGGCAGCGGACACGGCGCTCTGGCGGGCTTCCTCTCCGCCCACGGCGTGGACTGCCTGCTCTGCGGCGGCATTGGCGGCGGTGCTCAGGCCGCCCTGGCCGAGGCCGGTATCCGGCTCTATGCCGGCTGCAGCGGCGACGCGGATCAGCGGGTGTCGGAGCTGCTGGCGGGCACCCTCACCTATGCCGCAGACGCCACCTGTGATCACCACCACGGCGAAGACCACGACTGCGGAGAGCACGATCACACCTGCGGCGGCCACTGCCAGCATGAAACGTGATCAGAAAACCGGATATCAGCAGAATTTCGGGAGACTGCCTGGCGGCAGTCTCCCTCTTTTTCAGCCCCTGGACTCCTGCTCCTGAATCAGCTGGTTGCACAGCTCCCGGCGCCTGGTGTCGTAGAATTCCAGGTATTTCAGAGAATAGATGTCACATACGATGTAACGATCCCGGCCCTCCTGATAGATGGTCACATAGTCGTTGCCCACATCGTAGAGGATTCCTTCCCAGGTGGTCTCGTTCTGGGTGCCGATCAGGAAGGCCGCCACCACATAGGCCCCTTTGTTCCGGTTCAGCAGCGCCTTGAGGGAACCCATGTACGCCTCGCTTACGCTGGTTGGGCTTTCCACCACCTCCGCCGGCAGGCCGTTGTTCATTTCCAGAGAACTGCCGGGCACAACAGGCACCTCCCCGCCGGGCTGTGAGACGGCAGCCGGTGACTGTCTGACGGTGGCCGCCTGGACCTGGGCCGGACCCGGAATCCTGCCATTGCCCTGTACCGGCAGGGTGATCTCCCCTGCCCAGCGGTCTCTGCTCTCCCCAGCGGCGGCAGGCGCCCCTGTGTAATTCCAATAATTTGCCATAATGACACCTCTTTGTTCTGGATGATGCAGGAAGCACACCGGCGTTTTTCAGCCAGCGGACCTGTGGTCCGCCGACACACAGACGGGTTTGCGTTTCCTGCCAAGTCAAGTCACCGACGGCCGTCAATCCGGCCCGCAGCAATGAACGGCATCGCTGCGCTGAAAAGAATCCACCCTTTTCAGCCGTGGTGATGATACGTATTTTTAACCTACGGCTAAGACGCCCCTCCTATGTGGAATAATAGGCGTTTGTCGGATTGTAGAAACAGTGATCGCCGATCCGGGTCTGCCAATAGCCCACATCCGAGGGAAAGCGGTTCCGGCAATTGGGACCAAAGGGGTTATAAAACCACAGGGACTCCGCCACTTCCGGAATGCGGTTTCCGGCGATGGCCCAGTCGGCAATGTCGTAATGAATCTGCTCGGGCCGCATATTGTAGATATTCTGGGGGTTATAGGCGCCGTTTTCTGTCTCACTGGCGCACACAAACTGATAGGGCTGGAAGATGATTTTGCGGATGCTCCCCTGGCCCACCCGGGCGTACTCGCCGCCCGTGGCATGGACCCGATTCATCACCACGCCGGCCACCGCCTTCATCCCAATCTCCCCCTCTCCGCCCGCCTCGCACTGAATCAGACGGGCCAGCAGCTCCCGGTCGGAATAAGCCATGTACATTCCTCCTTGTCGCTGCTCCAGTATACGCAAAACCGGGACCGCTAGTGACAGCGGTCCCGGCGTCATCCGGAAAGAATCTGAACAAATCCGGCAGCCCCTCTCTGCTTTGCAGCGGCTGTCCGCCGCGGATGGCCGCAAGCACGGCCCGTCTCCCTCTCGCGGGGAACAGAGGGCACTCTACACCACGGCGGGTCGCTGGTAGAAAATCATTTGGCGGTCTGAGAGCACCCCGCCCAACCGGGCGGGGTGCTCGTGTTACCTCTTCTGCTCCGCGATGGCCTGACGGAACATCTCCTCCGTCTTTTCAATGGAACGATCCAGCGCGTACTGTTTCGCGTGCTCGGCATAGCGCCGCTCCATCAGCTCCCGCTGCTCCGGGTGCTCGATCCACCAGTCCATCTGGGCCGCCAGGGCGCTGCTGTCCCCCGCCGGGAACAGGCTCCGCCCGTCCAGGGCAAACTGCGGCGTGGCGGACCGGGGAGAGTTGGCAATCACCGGCACCAGTCCGCAGGCGAAGGCCTCCATGCAGCTCATGGCCTCAATCTCCGCATCGGCTGTGTGGACGTACAGATCCGCCATATGCAGAATTTCAAGAAGCCGCTCCGGCTGGTAGAACTCCATGACCACGGGGTTCGGCAGCTGCTCCGCCATGCGGCGGTACTTCTTCTCCAAGGGCCCCTTCCCGGCGAGAATCACCTGGAGGTCCTCTGCGTGCCGGCTCTTAAGCGCGGCCTGGATCAGTACATCCTGCCGCTTCTCTCCGGCGTAGCGGCCCACCATCAGCACATTGAATTTTCCCTGCATCCACGCCTCCTTCGGGCGCTTGCCATAGAAGTACCGGGGGCTGATGCCGTTGGAGATCACGTGGAGCCGGGCGGTGTAGCCGTGCTGGCGCAGCTGGTTTGCGATCATCTCACTGGGGCAGTGGATGTGGGTGAAGCGGTTAAAGAAGGTGTCCCGGAATTTGGTGTAAACAAAGTCGTTGACCCGGCGGCTGTTGCCCATGTGCAGGGTGAAGGTGATGTTCTCCGGCTGGCAGTGGAAGGCCGCCGTGTGGGGAATTCCCAGCTTCTCCACATGCTTGAGGCCCATAACCGCCAGGGGCGAGGGCATCATGAAATGCACCACATCCGCCCAGGCCGCGGCCTTCTCAAAGACATGGCGGTTGGGGATGGCAAGGCGCATTCCCTGGCTGGTAATCAGGTGCTCCACAATGGGGAAAAACCGCATCTGCCGCACCGCGTATTTGTAGTCCGCCGGCTTGCCGGTGGCGATGACCCGCACCTCGTTGCCGTGCTCCTTCAACGCCTGGGCAAACCGGCGGGCGCTGATGGTGGTGCCATTGTTGGCGTCGTCAAACTGGTCGATGACCAATACGATCTTCATAGTCCGTGCGCTCTCCTTACTGTTTTGCCAGGATCTCCTCCAGACCTCTTGCCAGCTGATCCGGGCAGGAGGAGGGCTTGCTGCCGCAGCGAATGCCCTTCAGCCGTTCCACAGCCTCCCGGGCGGTCATGCCCCGCACCAGGGCGGAGATGCCCTGGAGATTTCCGCTGCAGCCGCCCAGCACCTGAAGCTCCCGAATGACGCCCTGGTCATCCAGCTCCACCCGCATCTCCTGAGAACACACGCCGCGGGGACGGAAGGTATATGTCATAGAAAGGACCTCTTTTCTTCATCATATTGGATACAGGATACCATAAACGCGGAAAAAAGGCAAGAGGACCGGATCTCCCGGCTATGAAATCCACCAATTTCCCTCTCCCCTCTTGACAATAACGATATTCGATGTTATACTGATCCCGCAATAGCGATATTCGATAATTGGAGGCCTGGCCATGGCGCGGGAAAAGTTTCAAACCCTGACAGAGCAGATGTTCTATATCCTCCTGTGTCTGCGGCAGGAGCTCTGCGGCGCGGACATTGCGGCCCAGGTGGCGTCCCTCACCGGCGGGCGGGTCAGCGTGGGGCCGGGAACCCTGTACAACCTGCTGGACAGCTTCCTCCAGGCGGGGATGATCCGGGAGACCAAGGTGGAGGGCCGAAAACGCAGCTATCTCATTACAGACACGGGCCGAAAGGCTCTGGAGGACGAATACCGCCGCCTGCTGACTCTGGCGGCGGACTACCGGGCCTGTACCGGAGAGGGGGAACTCTTATGAGAGAAAAAAAGCGCTGCTGGAACGATCTGAATCTGTACGACTACCGGGGTGTGGAGGCCCGCCTCAACGCGATGGCCGCCAAGGGGTGGCGGCTGGAAAAGGCCGGTCCCCAGGTCTGGACCTACCGCCGGGCGGAGCCGGCCAGGGTACACTACGCCGTCACCTACATCCAGGACGCCTCCCAGTTCAACCCCGGTCCCACGGAGCGTCAGCTGACCCTGGAGGAGCTGTGCGCCGCCGCCGGGTGGGAGAAGGTGTGCGACTGGTACCAGATGCAGATCTTTGTCTCCGAGGAAGCCGAACCTGTACCCCTGGAGACGGACGAGGCTCTGCGGCTGGAGGTAGTTCACCGGTCCATGAAGAAGAACTTCCTGCCGGGAAACGTGGTTCTGCTGCTGTTCTCCCTCCTGATGGCGGTGCTGTGGGGGAAAACCCTGGCGACGGACCCGATCCGGCTGTTTGAGAACAACGGCTACCTCTTCGTCGGTCCCCTGTGGATTCTTGCGGCGGTCCTGGAGATCTTCAGCCTGGGGAGCTACTGGCTCTGGCGCCGCCGGTCGGCCAAATCCGTGGCGGAGGGCGGTGCCTACTCCGGAACCGGAACGGTCTCCCGGCGAGTGAACCGGGCCGGCATGGCGGTGCTGGTGATTTACTGCGCGGGATATTTAGCGGTGGAGCTGATCAGCTCCAGCGTCCGCTATCTGGGATTTCTGGCGGCGTACTTTGCACTCATGATTCTGCTGGGCTTTCTGGTGCGGCGAACCACGGCATTTCTGCGCAGGCGCGGGGCCTCCTGGGGAAAAAATGTGGCGGGGACCATTGCAGTGGATATTATACTGGCTCTGATCCTGGTGGTTGGGCTGTCCTGGGCCGTCATTCACTTCCACTGGTTTGGCCGCACCGGCGGCGAGACGTACCGGTTGGACCACATGGAATGGGACGTCTCCCCTATGGAGATTCCCCTGACGTCGTCGGACCTCACCGGCGTGGAGTATGCCCACATCCGGCGGTGGAGCTATGAGAGCGGGTCCTTCTTCCTCTCCCGGCGCCATTTCAGCGAGATGGTCCGGAGCGCGGAGGCCCAGGTGTGGATCTCCTCGTCCATCTCCTATGAGATCACGGAGACGAAGTCCGCGTGGCTCTATGGAAAGGCGCTGGAGGAGTCCACAAAAGAGGAGATCGCGACGCCCTGGGATGTCACATGGAGGGCAATCGACGCTGCCCCCTGGGGGGCGGAGGCGGCATACCGGCGGTATCTGGATGGGGACGCCAGGGACACCTACCTGCTCTGCTTCCCCGGGCGACTGGTGGAGGTCGATTTGGACGAGGAGCCCACGGAGGTACAGATGCAGGTTGTAGGGGAGAAATTGAGAGGGGCCTGACAGACGGGGAATGGTGCAGGGCGGACCTGTATGTCCGCCCGCTTCCCTGGCTTCTGCTTGATTCCTGTAGAAGACTCTGGGTACATTGTTTTCGTTTTGATTTGTTAAGCGGCAGGGGCTGACGCCCTGCCGCTCTTCTTCTGGGGCGCTGCCCCAGACCCTGCCAGAGGCGCTGCCTCTGGACTCCGGCAGGGGGCGCGTCGCCCCCTGCACCCCGACTGCTTAGCTCAATCGCGCGGGCGTGCCGTCCTCCCAGAGACCCCGCTCTGTCAGCACCCAGGGCACCGGGTAATCGTGGGGCTCCAGGGGGATGTCCTCCCGGATCAGCTTCTCCCGGCACACCATGACCGTCCCACCCCGGTAGTGGGATAAAAAGCGGTCATAGAAGCCGCCCCCCTGCCCCAGCCGATGCCCGCTGTGACTGCACCCCAGACAGGGAATCACCGCCAGATCCACGCCATCCGCCTCCACAGGAGGACTCTCCGGCGGCGGCTCCAGAATCCCATAGGCGCCGGGAACCAGCTCCTCCAGCGCCGTGATCTGCCGCAGCTCCATAAGGCCCTCCCCTACGCACAGCGGCACGCACAGCCGCTTCCCCGCCGCCAGAGCGTCCCGCAGGATAGCGGTGGTATCAACTTCCCGGCTGGTGCCCACAAAGCAGAACACCGTCCCGGCCGCCTGGTACTCCGGCATGGCCAGCAGGTGCCGTGTAATGGCCTGGCTGCTCATGGTTCGATAGTTCTCTGGAAATGACCGCTCCAGGGCGCGAAGCGTCCGGCGCAGCTGCTGCTTTTCCTCCGCTCTTGTCATGACAGCGGGTCCTCCTCTTTCTCCGGGCGGGCGGCGCCAAAGACGATGGCGTCCCCGCCGTATTTTTTCCGGATCTGCTCCATTGCCCCCTCCAGCTTCTCCTGGCGGTCCCGCCGGGCTGGGGCTGTGAACAGGTCCGTCTGCTCATAGGCCGCCTCCTCGGGCACCAGAGACAGGGCCGTCACCGTCAGGGCCCGGATGGGGGAAGGCGGCTTCCACAGCTCGCCCACCAGCTGGAGAGCCGTCTCCGTCAGCTCCCGGATCAGGTGGGTGGGCGCCGGCAGGCGGCGCTGGCGGGAGCGGTCGTGGAACTGGGGGTCCCGGACCGTCACCTGGAGCCCTCCGGCATACAGCCCGTGCCGCCGCAGGCGGGTGGCCACGGAATCCGCCAGCACCGCCACGCCGGCATGGACCTGCTGCCGGGTGGTGAGATTTTGCGGGAAGGTCTCTCCGTTCCCCACGGATTTCACCGCCTCCTGCTCATACCGGGACCGCACTGCCTCCCGGTCCTGGCCGTTGGCATAGGCATGGAGCTGGAGCCCCATCTTTCCCAGGATGGTCTCCAGCATCTCCGCCCGGCAGGCGGCCAGATCCCCGATGGTCCGGACGCCATACTGCCCCAGGAGCTTCCGGGCCGCCCCGCCCACATAGAGAAGATCCCCCACCGGAAGGGGCCAGACCATCTCCCGCCAGTTTTCCCGGGAAATCACCGTGGTGGCGTCGGGCTTTTTATAGTCGCTGCCCAGCTTGGCAAAGACCTTGTTGAAGCTGACGCCCACCGACAGCGTCAGCCCCAGCTCCCGCCGGACCCGCTCCCGGAGGGCGTCCGCCAGAGCCGCCGCATTCCCGCCGAAGAGATGGAGGGTGTGGGTGACATCCAGCCAGCTCTCGTCAATGCCGAAGGGCTCCACCAGGTCCGTGTATTGATCGTACAGCTCATTGACCCGGCGGGAATAGGCGTGGTAGAGGTCGTGGTGGGGCGGCAGGAGCACCAGGCCGGGGCACTTCTTCCGGGCCTGCCAAATGGTCTCCGCCGTCTGGACGCCGTATTTCTTGGCAGGCTCGTTCTTGGCTAGGATGATCCCGTGGCGGGAGGCCGGGTCGCCGCAGACGGCCATGGGGATCTCCCGCAGGTCCGGATGGGAGAGGAGCTCCACAGAGGCATAGAAGCTGTTCAAATCACAGTGCAGAATCACACGGTCCATGGAGTCCCTCCCTAAGCGGCGAAGCCGCAGAAAAAAGTTTCGCCGGCCTTTTCAAAGGCCGCGGGGGTCCAGGGGGCGGCGCCCCCTGGCAGGGTGCAGGGGCAGCGCCCCGCAGACAGTCAAAACAATCCACAGGCAAAATATCGCCCCGCAGCGCTTCCCCAAACAGGAAAAAGGCGGCGCAAGCCGCCTTTTTCAAAAGCAAGGACCTCAGATCTTCTTTGTCAGCACCAGGATCAAGGCCACAAAGGTCGCCAGAACCGCCAGGGAGAACAGCAAAAACCCTCCGTTGAATTTGCTCTTCACCATGCTTTGGGACTCCGGAATCAGCCTGGCCCTCCGCAGGGCCGTCACCACCGGCTTGTAGAGCACCAGCGTCAGCCCCATGTTCAGCCCGCCCTTGACCAAGTTGAAGGGCAAAAAGATTGTGGGCAGCATCTTCGCCACCTCCGCCCGGGGCACGCCCTGATAGATGGGGACCAGGAAGTAGTTCCAAATCAGCATCACCACCGTCACGGTGACAACGCCTACGCTGAGCCCAATCACCGCGCCCTTTTTGGTGTGCTGCTTCTTATAGATGTATGCTGCGGGGCAGGCAAAGGCACAGGCCGCGATACAATTCATGATGCAGCCGATGGGGCCGGTATCGCTGACCGTAACCATCTCAATCACGGCCACCACAATGGAGATCACAGCGGCGGCCAGCGGCCCGAAGACAAAGCCGCCAATGCAGACCACCGTGCTCTTCACCTCCAGCTGCAAAAAGCCGTACAGCTGGGGCAGGAGCTTGCTGAGATACATCACCACATAGGTGATGGCCGTCAGCATGGCCAGGGAGGTCAGCGTCTTCACATTCATCCGGGCGCGGGCAGCGGGGATCGCGTTGACATTGGGCTCAGACATAAAAACACACTCCTTTATCACACTTGAAAACACCCTGGAATCCTTTGACTTCTCCAAGGTGAACAAGCGGCAAAGAAGCGCGCATCCAAAGCGCACGGCACCGCCGCACTCATCTTCTTCCATCCCGACTCTACGGTTGGTCCCGGAGTTTCACCGGATCAGCGGACGCCGAGGCGTCCGGTCGCGGACTGTACCGCCAGTGGGGAATTGCACCCCGCCCTGAAGACAAAGTATTCAGTTGTTCTCTGTACCCAGTATACGACAGTTCCGGAAAAAATGCAACATAAATTTTCTCCCTCCCTTCGCCGGCGCACCCTCCTCCTTCAAATTGTGCCCCGGGATACGCCTCTTGAAAACTGGGGCTTTACAGCCGCGAACGAATGTTCTATACTGAAGGAGGAAACGGAGGGATGCAGATGCGGACCAGACAGGAGTCCTGCTGCTTTACCGGGCACCGCCCCAACAAGCTGCCGTGGCGGTATGACGAATCAGACCCGCGGTGCCTGGCGCTGAAAAGGCGGATCGCCGACGCGGTGGAGAGCGCCTATGCCGAGGGCTTCCGCCACTTTCTCTGCGGGATGGCCCAGGGGTGCGACCTGTACTTCTGCGAGTGCGTCCTGGCTCTGCGGCAGCGCCACCCGGAGGTGACGGTGGAGGCCGCCATCCCCTGCCCCACCCAGGCGGACAGCTGGCCGGAGGAGCAGCGGACGCGTTACGCCCGGCTGGTGTCCGCCTGCGATCTGGAGACACTGGTCTCCGCCTGCTACACCCCCGCCTGTATGCTGCGCCGGGACCGGTACATGGTGGACCGCGCCGCGCTGCTGATCGCCGCCTTTGACGGCACCGCCGGCGGGACGCGGTACACAGTGGAATACGCCATGCGGCAGGGCGTCAGCATTGTGGATCTGCCCATTCCACTATAGGTGGAAACGCACAGGGTGTATTTTCAACGGAAACTTCCTGCCCTGCCAGTGTACCAGGTGGTTATAAATTTCCCATAGAAGCATCAGACGGCCGCAACAAAATCCCATTTGCCAGCCCGCCAGCCCGATGCTCCCAAGCGCGGGACACTATCCTCTGCCGCTGCGGGCAATCAATCCGCAGTGCAGCCATGCCAAAATCCCGGGGAGTATGGGCAGCAGAAACATAAAGTAAGGGGCGCTGAGAAAAAATCCGGCCAGTCCCAGATCGATCAGAACCATGCAGGCCCAAGCCGCCGGGTGGAGCAGCGCCGTCCTGCCCGCCTGGAAAAGCAGTTCCTTCAGCGGAGCACTGTCTCCCCCAGCCAGCAGGTAAAAGGCAAACCGGACCACGCCGATGACCAGATCCGCCAGGAGGAACAGCGTGGTCGGCAGCACGTAACGCCCCCAGACGGACCGAAACGGAATCTGCCGGTAAAAGGCGAGATCCAGGGCCAGGAGCAGCAGCAGGGCGCAGACCCCCAGCCACAGCAGCGTGGCCTTTCGGAAGCACCGCCTGAAATTCCGGAAAAAGGTCCGAAACAGAGCGTGCGGCTGCCGGTTCTCCGGACCTGAAAACTCCGCCAGAACCGCGCAGGAGGCCGCTCCCGCCGTAATCAGCGGAAGGCTGCAAATCGACCAGAGAAGCCCCATTGCGACCATCCGGCCGATGACGGAGGTGATCCGGTACAGTGGATCGTTCTCATGGAAAGCCGCAGGTGATTTTGCCATAACACGCTCTCTTTCAGCCGCGGAAGGTTGGGATGGAAAAATACCCCCTGTCGGAGGGTGCCTCTCCGCCATAGCGCAGGTGGGCGGTGTCCCCGATCTGCTGGCAGCGGAAGATGGCGGTGGTGCCGTCGCGGCTCTCACTGTTGACCACCGTCAGGGAGGACGGCGGCATATAGAGCGTATTCCACAGCACCATGGGGGAGATATTCAGAAGGTGGGACAGCAGCACATTGCTGATTCCCATGTGGGTAAAAAACAGCACCGTGCGGTCGCAGGGCTTCAGAACCCGGTAGGCGTGCCCCTCTCGCCGCAGGCCGTAGTTCTCCAAAAAGTGGTCCAGCTCACGGCAGATCTCCAGATACATGGGGCGGACCGGCGTCCCCTGGAAAATCTCCCCCTGCAGCCACTTCTCGTGGTCAAAGAGGATTTCATCCCGCATCCACTCCGCCGGGAGCAAGTCCCAGGACTTCACAGGATGTCCGTCCGGCTCGAAGAATAACGGCGCCTCAAATTCCTGGAGCCAGTCCAGCGTAGACGCCTCCATGCCCAGTGCCGCCAAGGTCGGAGCGGCGGTGGCTTTCGCCCGCCCCAGGGGGGAGCAGAAGGCCTCGTCCACCTCCCAGGACGCCGCCCGGTCGGCCAGAAGGGCGGCTTCCCGCTGCCCCCGGGGCGTCAGATTGTCCCGCTCATAATCAGGGTCTCCGTGGCGGATCAAGATCAGTCTCAAATGTATCATCCTCCCAAAAAGTTTCGTGCACATGGGACCGCCGCGGCAGTCGGAATCGGACTCATAACGGTTTTTTCTGCTGGTCTTTCAGGTAGATGCGATACATGACCTCCAGGGCCGCATGGTTCAGCTGGTCAATCAGGTCTCCGCCATATCCGATCTGATTGATGTTCAGCTCTCCCCCGCTCTCGTAAGCACTCATCAGGTTGGCAGCACACATACACACCGCCCCGCCCCGAAGACCGAAGAGCCGGGAGAGGACCATCACTGCCGCGCTCTCCATGTCTCCGGCGATGACGTTCATCGCCTGGAGATCCTGTAAAAAGGTGTCCCACTGATGGAGGCGATAGCCGCCGAAGCTGGTATTGGCGTCGGGGCGGTTGGTGTACAGCCCGTCAATGCACCGGGAGGTGCCCACATGGTAGGTCATGTTTGCCTCCCTGGCATAGCTGACAGCGGCCTGGACCACCTCGTAGTGGGCCGCGGCGGGATACTCCAGAGGGGCATAGCACCGGGTGGTGCCCTCAAAGCGGCAGGCGCTGTCAAAGATCACGAAGTGCCCCCGCTGAACCTGGGGGCAAATGCCCACACAGGTACCCATGCGCAGAAAGGTTTGGGCGCCGCAGCGGGCCAGTTCCTCCATGGCAATGGCGGTGGAGGGGCAGCCCATTCCGGTGCTGGTACAGGTGATGGGCATCCCCCGATAAACACCGGTGTAAGTGATGTGTTCCCGGTTATCTGCAACAAAATGGGCCTCATCCCACAAGGCCGCAACCAACTCCACCCGGTGGGGATCTCCGGGCAAAAGAACATAGGGGGCAACATCCTCCTGCGTGGTATGGATGTGATACTGCTTTTCCGACATGAAATTTCTCCTTTGAACACCGCAGGGACCCAGACTGCTGGGTCCCTGCGGACAAGCTTTGGGAAGCTCTCCCAAAAGCCGGTTTTCCTCATCCCTTCACGCCGCTGCTGGTGACACCCTGCACAAAGTACTTTTGCAGGGGCAGGAACAGCGCCACGGGAACAATGGCGGAGATGGACGCCGCCGCGTAGATATAGCTCCAGAAGGTCTCGTTCTCGTCCTTGAAATAGGCCAGGGCCACCTGAATGGTCCGCACACTCTCGTCCCGGGTAACCAGCAGGGGCCAGAGGTAGTTGTTCCACTCGTTGACAAAGATCATCAGCCCCGCCGTAATGAACACGGGGACCGACAGGGGGACGATGATCTTAAAGAAGACCTGTCCCCAGTTGGCGCCATCCACGCGCCCGGCCTCCAGCAAATCCTTGGGAATTCCCCGGAAGAACTGGGTGAAGAGGAACATGGCAAGGCCGCTGGAGACGCTGGGCAGAATCAGCGCCGCGAATTTGTTCACCAGCCCCATATCACTGATCAAAGAGTACAGGGGCAGTGCGATGGAGTCCGTGGGGACCATGAAGGAGATGATGAAGATCGCAAACAGCGCACCCTTCCACTTGAAATCAAAGAAGGCGAAGGCATAGCCTGCCAGAGAGGCCACGATCAGGTTCACCGGCACCAGGATACAGACCACCAGCAGCGTATTCAGCATGGGCCGCCAGAAGCTGAACTCCGTAAAGATGATCCGGTAGTTCTCAAAGGTCCAGTTCACCGGGACAATGGTATTGAGGGTGAAGGGCAGGGCGTACTTGAAGATCTCCTCGTCCGTGCGGAAGGAGGCCAGGATGATATAGACGAGGGGGAAAAGTGCGATCACCGCGATCAGCGTCAGAACCACGTAGAGGATCACACGCAGAAGCTTCTGTTTTGATTTTCTTGTCATATGCTCCCCTCCCCTCACTCATCGGACTTGTTCATCATCCGGAACTGCAGAATCACCGTGATGATGATAATGACCAGCAGAATCGTGGTAATCGCGCCGGCCCGGGACATGTTGCCGTTGCGGAAGGCGGATTTGTAGACCTCATACATCAGCACGTTGGTGCTGTTCTGGGGGCCGCCCTCGGTGATGAGCTTGGAGGGGGCAAAGAGCAGCATGTTGGCGGTGGTATTGGCCACGATGACAAAGAGCATGGCCCGGCTGATGAGGGGCAGCGTGATCTTGCGCAGGGTGGTGAAGTAGCTGGCGCCGTCCAGGGTGGCCGACTCATACAGGGACTGGTCCACACCCTTCAGTCCGGCCAGCAGATACATCATCCAGTAGCCGCAGCCCTTCCAGGTGGCCATGATGACGATGCACCAGAGGGCCTGCCTGGCGTCGGTGAAGAAGCCCTGACTCTCAATGCCGAAGATGGAGAGGAGGCTGTTGAACACACCGTTGTTGACGTTCATCATCAGGTTCCACGTCACGGAGGCCACGGAGATCGCCATGGTGACGGGCAGGTAGTAGATACTGCGGAAAACACCGATCCCCACAACCATGTTGTTCACCAGAAGTGCCAGGATGAAGGAGACAACAACCTGCAGGGGGATCATGACAATATTCATTTTTAAGGTGGTCCAGAGGGAATTCCAGAAGGTCTTGTCACTGAACAGGATCTCATAGGTGCGGAATGTAAACTCTCCCTCCCGGAAGAAGGACTCCACAGAGACGGAAATCACCGGATAGATTTTAAAAACCAGGATAAAGCCCAGAGCAGGCAGCAGCATCAAATAGGGCAGGCATTTCCCCATCCGCTTTTTGGCCCGCTGCTTCCGGATCAGGGCAGCCTCAGCCGTAACGGCCTCATGATGTTCTCCCATATGCTTCGCTCAACTTTCTACAATATCGTTGGCGCTCTCTGCCCCGGAGAACTCCGGGGCAGAGAGCCGTTCCTCTGACAGCTGTCAGAGCTCTGCGTTTTGTAATTGGATTACTGATACTCCATGAAAGCGGTGTTCAGCTCGCTGATGCAGTCCGCCGCAGCCTGGGCGGGATCCGCGCCGTTGCGGACGTTCTCCCACAGGGCGTTCACTGCGGTGGCATACTCATTGAAGCCGGGGGTGATGGCGCGGACCAGTGCGGTGTTGGCGCCCTCGTACTGGGCAATGGCCAGATAGGGCTTGGCGGCCAGCAGCTCGTCGGTGAACTGGCGGCTCAGAGCCGGGACCATGCCGCTGACGTCGATATAGACATCGCTTCCGTCATACAGGCACAGGTACTTGATGAACTCCACAGCGGCTTCCACCTTCTCGGAGTACGGGTTCATACCCACCGTCCAGCTGCCGCAGGAGGTGGTGACGTCGCTCTCGTGGCCCTCAAAGTAGGGGACATAGGTATAGCCGTAGTCGGTGAAGCCGTTGGAGTCGAAGGTGCCGGGCATAGCGGTGGTGCCCAGGTAGAAAATGATCTTGCCGGACATGAAGTAGCTGCTGGTGTCGCTGGCGTTGATGCCCTTGGTGAACACACCGTCATTCACCTGCTGCTGATACCACGTCAGCGCGCTCTGCCAGGCCTCGCCGTTCATGATGCCATCCACGGTGAAGCCGTCGTCGCCGATGTTGACGCCGCCCAGATCATTGGCCAGCACGTTCATCTGATAGGTGCGGCCCACCTGCTGGAACTCGATGCCGAAGATGCCCTGGGTGCCGTCGGGGTCCAGCTTGGCCTGGGCGTCCTTGGCGATGGAGACCAGCTCCTCCCAGGAGATCCGGTTCTCGCCGGTGATGGCGTCGAAGTCATAGGTGACCCCGGCCTGCTCCAGCAGCGCCTTGTTGTAGTACAGCACCAGAGAGGAGTCGCCCATGGGGACACCGTACATCTCGCCGTTGTAGAAGGCCTCCTCCTGCATGGGAGGCGTGAGCATCTGGACCTCCTCATCCGTGATATAGGACGTCAGCGGGGTCAGATAGCCGCGCTTTGCATAGGCGGCGATGTTGGGGCCGTCCGCCGCGAAGACATCGTACTCAGAGGACTGGGAGCTCATCAGGATCTCCAGCGTCTCAAAGACGTTGTCGAAGGCCAGATAGTCCGCCTCGCAGACATACTTGCCCTCATAGGCCTTGTTGAAGGCCTCCACCGCGGCGCTGACGCCGGGCTGCTGGGTCTGGGACATCATCAGCTTGATGGTGACAACGCCGCCGTCGCCGCCGTCCCCTTCGCCGCTGCCGGAATTGTCCGCCGGCGGGGTCTTGTCACCGCCGCCGCAGCCGACCAGGCTGACGGCCAGCATCAGTGCAAGAAACAGAGCTAAAACTTTTTTCATGGGATCTTCCTCCTCTTTTTATATTTTCACCGGAATTTACACCGGTAAAAAACGAACTCAGCGGCCGAGCTTTTTCGCCAGATCCGCGGCCAGCGGGTCCTTCTGCACATAATACACATACCTGATCGGGTGGCGGTTGGCGTCAAAGGCGTAGGTGGAGTCATACTGCGGAATGGGACTGGGCACCAGCCTGTCCAGCACGTAATCCCCATCCAGCAGCCACGCCACGGTGGTCACGTCCCACAGCGGCTTGCTCCAGCCCTCATAGGAAAACTTCTGAGCGGCATACCGATAGGTGTTGTCAATCAGATAGTCGCAGAGCTGGTTCTTTCCCCGAAACCAGTACTCCAGCTCCGGCTTGCTGAACCGGAACTCCGAGACCACGCCAAGACACGGGAACTGCACCAGCGGCACACCGCATCCGAACACCACCCGGGCGGCGGCGATGTCCTGAATCATGTTGAAGTCATCACAGCGGCCCCAGTGGTAGCCGTGGCCCCCCAGCCAGATCACCACGCACCGCTCCGCCAGCGTGGGGTCCAGCAGCAGGGCGGAGGCCACATTGGTGATGGCGCCGATGGCAATGAGATACAGCGGATGGTCCGGGCTGTACTCCCTGGACAGCTCCACCATGGCCCGGGCCGCCGGGGAGTCCGCCGGCTCCGTCTCCGAGGGCAGGTAGCCCCTGGCACCGCGGAACACATGGGCGTGCAGGTCCTCCCGGCCCATGAGGGAGAGGACCTTCAAAATCTCCTGATAGCTCTTTTCCATGCCGTCTGCCGGGTCCGCGGAGCGGCACACGCCCACGGAGGGGTCCCGATAAAAGGGCGCCGCCGTAATGGCCCGGACCCGCAGCTTCTCCTGGGAGCGGACCAGATAGGCCAGGGCGAACTGATCGTCAATTTCATTGTAGGTATCCGTATCCAAAATGACGTCCGCCATCCCGGCGGGCCGGCGAAGCCGGGCGGCCAGCGCGGCGGGGTCCGGGACAGGAAACAACGCCTGAAATCCATCCTTTTTCATAAAAACCTCAAAACCTCCCGGAATTGCCTCTCAAACAGTCAGGCTCCTTTTTGCAGTCTGCCAAAAAGGGAATGGGAATCCCTGATTTATTTAGTATAAATGTTGACGAGAAAAAAGTCAATTAGCGGCGCCCCATTTTCTGCTATCCACAAAGCCCCTGTTCAGTGCACGGTTTCGGGCACAGGAACCCGGCTGTAAGCCGCCTCAACTTCTCTGCCGTCCGGCAGGGAGGGAATCGCGCCGTGTCTGGTCACGGTCACAGACGCCGCGGCGGTGGCATACCGGAGCGCCTCCTCCAAGGGGCGCTCCTCCGCCAGGGCACGGCACAGCCCACCGATGAAGCTGTCTCCGGCGGCAGTGGTGTCCACGGCGATGACCGGCGCCGGCAGCTGCCGCAGAAGCGCTCCGCCGCTGCAGCAGACACAGCCCTGCACCCCCAGGGTGATGACGACGCCGCAGCCGGCGGCCCGGTGGAGCTCCAGGGCCGCCTGGCCGGCGTTTTCCGCCGTGACAGTCCGGCCGCCCAGCAAAATGGCCGCCTCATGCTCGTTAGGGATCAGCAGATCCACCTGGGACAACAGCGCCTCCGGCAGGGGCTCCCTCACCGGCGCAGGGTTCAGGATCACTCCAGCTCCCGCCGCCCTGGCCCGTCCGGCGGCGTGAATCACCGTCTCCAGGGGGATCTCCATCTGCATCACCACCAGATCCGCCCAGTCCAGCAGCGGGGCGTTTCGGTCAATCAGCTCCGGAGACACCGCCGCATTGGCGCCCTGCTCCAGCACAATCCAGTTCTCCCCATGGCAGACCGTAATCATGGCCAGGCCGGTAGGGCCCTCCGCCGCCGCAACGGCGCCGCAGTCCACGCCGCAGCCGCTGAGAACGGCCCGGAGCCGCTCTCCGTATCCATCGGAGCCCACCGCGCCCAGCATCCTCACCGGTGCCCCCAGCCTCGCAGCGGCGGCGGCCTGGTTGGCGCCCTTTCCTCCGGGATTTTCCGCAAATCCATATCCGGTCAGGGTCTCCCCGGGCCGGGGCATCCGATCCACCTGAATCGTCAGGTCCATATTGATGCTGCCAATCACCAAAATATTTTTCATCTCAGTCTCTCCAATCCCCTTCTGACCCGGCCTGCATCCATGCCGGAGACCTCTTTCCCGGTCTGAACCGCCGCCTTCTCCGGACATACGGCTGTAAAAAAAATCCCACAGCCCTGGTAAAACAGATGCTGCGGGACAAGAGCCCTTCCGTTCAAAATCGCCCTTAAAAGCTCGCCGGCGTCACGGCAAACAGCACATCGACGGTCTCCTCTCCGTCATTCTGCCACCGGTGGATGCTGCCTGCCGGCATCATGACGCTGTCGCCGGTGCTGAGTTCATAGGGAACCTCGTTGACAAACAGTTTGATCACGCCGTTTACCACGTAGGCCACCTCGTCGCCTGCGTGCTGGGACTTCAGGGTGGAAGAGTTGTTATGAGGCGGAATATGCATCATACAAAATTCAATTTTTTCATTCAGCTTCGGCGTCAGAAGCTCGTAGATAATATCGTCCCTCTCCGGCCTTCCGATGGTAAGCCGCCCGCCCCTTCGGACCACCAGCTGCTCATCCACGGTCTCCCCCAGGAAAAACTTGTACATCGGGACATCCAGCGCCTTGGCAATCACCCGCAGCGTGTTGATGGACGGGTTCACCAGATCCCGCTCGATCTGGCTCAGCATCGACGCCGTGAGCCCGGTCTCCGCCGCCAGCTGCCGCAGGCTGAATCCCTTGGACTTCCGTATCTCCTGAAAGACCGCACCAAGATTTGCATCGTTCTTCTCTATTGTCTCCATGATTTCCATTCCTTCCGGACAGCAATCGCAGTTTTCCGCATGTCCATTTCTCCAAGGCCGCGGCATTCCCCAATACCGGCCGCTCCAGGGGGCTCTTGCCAATGGGGATCTCCCCCGGCCGGAGCCGGCCCGCACCCTCTCCAATGGGCCGGCATAACTGCACAAATACGATTTCATATTAAAAGAATCCATCCAAAAAGTCAACCCAAAAGCGCCTGATTCTCCGCATTTCCACACCGTCTGCGGGAGATACGGCACCTCCGTTTGAACTGTGCCAAAACACCCGGACCGAGAAAAACCATGGGAACCCTGGAAAATCTACTGGGAATTCACAAAAAATTTTAAAAACCAGGAAGATTCTTGTTGACATCCCCCAAAGCAGATGTTAATCTATACTTAACGGAAGGATCAGGATGATTTCCGCATCATCCTCGCGCCTTCCCGCGAGTTCAGGCAGAGAACCACAAACTTTTGAAAGGGGACTGAAACATGAGTAAAGATTTGTCGACCGCGTTCCAGTACATTGATGAGATCAGAGATGAGACCATTGCGCTTTACAAGGAATTTGTGAACCGCGAGAGCTGGAGCAAAACCCCCGATAAAGTCAAGATTTTCTCCGATTTCCTCAAGGGTGAGATGGAGAAGGCAGGCTTTGAGTGCAAATATGTTCCCGCTCCGCCCAATGCCGACACTCTGGTTGGCATCCTGGGGAAGGACCGTCCGGGCGCGCCCATTATGTTCCTGGGCCACATGGATACCGTGTTCCCCTCCGGAATGCACCCGGAGAATCCCTTCCGCATTGAGGACGGAAAGGCCTACGGCCCCGGCGTGCTTGACATGAAGGGCGGCATTCTCATCGCTCTGACCGCCGTGAAGGCGCTGAACAAAATGGGCTGGAACGAGCGGCCCATCAAGTTCTGCTTCTCCGGCGACGAGGAGATCAACCACACCGCCTCCCAGGGCGCAGAGATCATCGAGGCCGAGGCCAAGGGCTGCCTGTGCGCGTTCAACATGGAGACGGGCCTGATCGACAACTACCTCTGCACCGGCCGCAAGGGCTGCCTGCGGTATACCGTCGAGGTCGAGGGCGTGGAGACCCACTCCGGCAACGACTTCCAGGGCGGCCGCAGCTCCATCGCGGAGATGGCCTACAAGATCATCGACTTCCACAACATGACGGATCTGTCCATCGGAAATACCTGCAACATCGGAACGATCCAGGGCGGCACGGTGCCCAACGCGGTTCCCGCCCACTGTGAAGTGGTGCTTGATATGCGCTATACCACCATGGCCGGCAAGGAAATCCTGCTGAAGAAGCTGGACGAGATCTGCAAGACCACCCATATTGAAGGCACCACCACCAAATATGCCTTCCTCAACAAGCTGGATGTGTTCGAGACCACCGAGGAGGGTATGCGCTTCTTCGAGTTCGTGAAGAACACCGCCAAGGAGTATGATCTCCCCGAGGTGAACGGACGTCCTCTGGGCGGCGGCTCCGACTCCGCCTCCACCACCATTGCCGGCGTACCCACCATCTGCTCCTGCGGCGTCCGCGGCCAGTGGAATCACACCATGAGAGAGTATGCCGTCGTGGAGTCCCTCTTTGAGCGGGCCAAGATGTATGTGGCCTCTGTCGCCAACATCGGCGAGTTTGCTCAGGGAAAGTAAGCGGGACCTCCGCAGACAGACTGGCGATTCTTGATAAAACGAGGACTTGAAATATGGACCATGTAATCCTGAATATGACGGAAGCGGAGTGGTGCCGGACGTATCCCATCATCCGCGAGATGCAGCAGCTGAAAGAGTTTCTGTGGATCAACGACAAAAAAGTGCCCTCCGATTCCGCCATGTCCAACTGCATCCTCTCCATGGATGACATCAAGGATGCAGATGCAAGATGGAACCGTTTTGCGCCGTATCTGGCCAAGGCCTTTCCTGAGACGGCCCCCAGCGGCGGCATCATTGAGTCTCCTCTTCGGGAAATCCCCCACATGAAGGCGGCTCTGGAGAAGGAGAGCGCGCTTCAGATTCCGGGAAAGATGTTCCTCAAATGCGACAGTATGCTGCCGATTTCCGGCTCCATCAAGGCAAGAGGCGGCATCTATGAGGTGCTGAAGTACGCCGAGAGCCTGGCGGTCCGCCAGGGGATGCTGACATGGGAGGACGACTACTCCGTGCTGGCCGAGCCCCGGTTCCGGGAGTTCTTCTCCAACTACCGCATCGCGGTGGGGTCCACGGGCAATCTGGGCCTTTCCATCGGCATTATGAGCGCGAAGTTTGGTCTGGATGTCACCGTACATATGTCCGCCGACGCCCGTCAGTGGAAAAAGGATATGCTCCGCGGACTGGGCGTCAAGGTGCGGGAGTATGACGACGATTACAGCCTCGCCGTGGCCGAGGGACGGAGCCAGGCGGAGAGCGATCCCAACTGCCATTTCATTGACGATGAGCAGTCCAAGGATCTGTTCCTGGGCTACACGGTTGCGGCACTGCGGCTGAAAAAGCAGCTGGAGGAGGCCAAGATCCCTGTGGATCGCGAGCATCCCCTGTTCGTCTACCTGCCCTGCGGCGTAGGCGGCGGCCCCGGAGGCGTGGCGTTTGGACTGAAGAATCTCTATGGAGATGCCGTCCACTGCTTCTTCGCAGAGCCCACCCACTCCCCCTGCATGCTTCTCGGCCTGTCTACCGGCTATTATGAGCAGATCTGTGTCCAGGACTTCCACATCGACAACAAAACCGCAGCGGACGGTCTGGCTGTCGGCAGATGCTCGGCGCTGGTGGGCCGGCTGATGCACCCGTTCATGAGCGGCTCCTACACGGTGGACGACGATCATCTGTATCATCTGCTGGCGGAGATGACCGACACCGAGCAGATCAAGCTGGAGCCCAGCGCTCTGGCAGGCGTCCCCGGGGCAGCCTTCGTCCACGGAAGCGACGCGGGCAAGGCCTACCTGGAGAAGGAAGGGCTTGTGAAGTATCAGGACAATATCACCCACATTGCCTGGGCAACCGGAGGCGGCATGGTCCCTGCGGAGATCATGAACTCCTACTACCAGAAGGGAAAGAGCGTCTGATTCCCAGAGACCTGAGCTCAGCTCAGTACAATCCGTCACAAAAAGCCCCGGGACATGGTCCCGGGGCTTTTCCACTCTGCCGCTGCGGCGCGGCAGAGTCTTTTCCACCCATTCCGGCGCTGTTCTCTTCCCTCACCCGGTCCGGCGGCGCCGCGCCGGCAAGGCCGGGTCATCCGCCGCCCCTCTTCCAGGCGGATACGGTTCTCTGCCGGATGTTTCCCACGCCCAGTTCCCGCGCCGCCGCCGTCAAAAAGCCCATCAGGGCCGGCAGCAGCCATAGACTGCCGCCGGTGCGCTGCATCAAACAGCCCAGGAAAACGGACGATGCCAGGGCGGCTGTGATGCCTGTCCAGCGGGCCGCCCGCTCCCCTGCCTCCGGGCCCAGCAGCCAGGACAACACCAAGTACACGGCGCAGCCGCCATCCAGAGGCCGCACCGGCAGCAGGTTGAAAACACCCAGCACCAGATGCGCCCCCGCCTCTGCCTCCCGGCCCGGTCCCAGGGCAGTCAGGGCCAGGGCACACAGCAGATTTGCCCCGGGCCCTGCCAGCACCGCCGCCAGCTCCCGGCCATAGGACAGCGTGCCGCTGCTGCTCTCCAGAACCGCGCCAGGCAGCGCAATCCGCAGTGCCCGCACCTGCACGCCCAGCAGGCGCAGCGCCGCCCAGTGGCCCAGCTCGTGGGTAATGGCCGCCGCCAGCACCATCACCAGGGGCTGCCAGCCGTTGACCGCGCCAAACCAGCCAATCAGCAGGCAGAACCCCGGCGAAACGCTGATCTCAGGACGCCGCCACATAATAGACAGGATTCAGATACGTTCCGTCCTTCTGCAGCTCAAAGTGCAGATGGGGGCCGGTGGCGATTCCGGTCTCTCCCACCTCGGCCAGCTTCTGTCCCTCCCGGACCGCGGTGCCCGAGGAGACTGTCACCCGGCTGCAGTGGGCGTACAGTGTGGAATATCCCCCGGCGTGGGAGACGATGCAGTATTTTCCATAGCTGCTACTCTCCCCCACTGCGGTGACGGTGCCGTCAGCGAAGCAGCGGATCTCCGTACCGCTGTCTGCCGCCAGATCCAAGCCATAGTGGAACCGTTCCTCCCCCTCCACTGGGTGGTCCCGGTAGCCAAAGCCGGAGCTCACCACACCGTTCACCGGCGTACAGTAATCAAAATCCAAAATAGCCTGCTGCATACTTACGTTTTCCGGGAGATTCTGGTCGGAGTAAAGCACATAGGCCAATGTTGCCACCTGTTCCTCCGGCGGCACCGGAGCTTCCGGCACCGTCTCCTCTGCCGGGGGCATCTCCTCCGCCGGCAGGTAACCCCGCAGCAAGTCCAAAGCCGCTCCCTCCTGCAGGTCCGGGACCTGTGCAGAGGTCTCCAGGGCCTCCTCTTTGCTGTCCGGATGAAAGACTGCCCGGTAGACCTCGTCAGCGGTGCTGCTCACATCGCTCTGTCCGGAGAAGGCCCGCCCCACAGCAGAGAAGACAGCCTGTACGTCCATATTTCTTTCCATAGCCTGAGAGAGCGCTCCATTGATCTCCGCCATCTTTCCAGGCAGCAACAGCTTGGCCGCCACCAGCAGCACAAAGATGCCGCTGCAAACCACCAGCTGCAGCAGCTGCCGCCGCTCCGCGGGCCGCAGAGGCTCCTCCCTGCGCCGGGCGGTCTGCCGGACGCCGCTGTGTCTCACCGGTCTCCGGCGCTGTGCCGCCGTCATTGCCGCGATTCTCCGTCCCGTCTGCCGTGATGTCATACCAGTCCCTCCCCGCAAGTTCTTCTGGAGCCTATGCGGATTTTTCTTTGAATATGACCTTGACAGACGCCAAAATATTCCGTATAATAAATGGCGTTGCATCCGGGTGTAGCGCAGTTGGTAGCGCGCTTGGTTCGGGACCAAGAGGCCGTGGGTTCAAATCCCGCCACTCGGACCAAACCTGGGACCTTGTCTTTCAAGTGTCCCAGGTTTTTTCTTACTGCCGCAACGTTTTGAGGGATTTGGAATGATTTGTTATTAAAGCATTGTGATACATAAAAATAGCATTTTACCCCAAAAATTGCACACGAATTTGCACACGGAAAGAGGGGGCTTACGCCCCCTCTTAGTTAATGCTTGACAACTGCATTGTCGTACACCACAAGTTTCTCTGCCCCGCCGCCTCCAATGGAGTCCTTGTCGTTCAAGAACGTTTCCGCCATGCGCTTATGTGTCTCCGCTGCGTTGGCACAGCACCAGACCCTTGCATAGAATGTGTTCAAGCTCCGTTTTGCCGAAACCGGCCGGCTGAGTTTTCAGCCGGCCGGTTTTTCTGGACTCCTGGAACAGAGCCATGGCCTGCGGCCATGGCTGTCTGCATGGGACAGCGTCCCGTCAGGGCAAACACCACTCCTATACCGCTTTTCCAGGATCTGCGGCTCTGCGAAGTCCCCTTCCGGCATTCCTCCCGCTCACGCCGCCGGAACCTTTTGGCAAACCGGGTGTCTCCGATCTTCCGACTCACCTGACATGTCCTTCCATGCAGGGGGAATCCCTTATGCCTGGTAGACCACCTTACCGCCGCAGATGGTCATGATCACAGGAATCTGTCCGATTTCTGCGGCGGGACAGGTAAAAATATCCCGCCCCAGAACCTGGAAATCCGCTACCTTTCCGGTCTCGATGGACCCCCGGACATGCTCCATATGCTCCTGATAAGCTCCGCTGATGGTATACATCCGAATGGCGTCCTCCAGGCTCATGGCCAGATCCGGCCGGATGGCCTGCCCCGCCAGAGTCGTACGGGTCACCGCGAACTGCACACCGGAGCGCCAATTGAAATCAAAACAGGGAGAGTCGGAGCCGCCGGAAATCCAACAGCCCGCCTTCATATAGGCACCCCAGTTGAACAGTTCCTCCCCCGCGGTCATCCGGGGCGCGTTCATCCCGGCCACAATGTTGGCCGCAATGGGCTGAGGCGAACAGCCGATGCCGAAGCGCCCCATCCGCCTGGCCACCGCCTCCGTCATATCATCACCATGGATGATAAAGTGGCGGGGCTGTTCCCTGGGATATAACTGCTGGGCCTCAATATACGCCTCGTAGGCGGTGTCAATCGTCTCGCCGCCCAGGGCGTGGATGCCCACCTGCCAGCCTCGGCGGTGCAGCTCTATGATTGTGCGGCGGAGCTCCTCCGCCTGCTCCTCATTTGTCATGCCGGGGAACACCGAACGCCCCTCTCCCTGGGGCCGGTCCTCCCGGGCACGCAGCCACAGCCCCTGGTCGCCGAAAATTTTGACGGTCTTCGCCTGAACCCAGTTGGGGTCCCGGAACTCCGGCAGCTTCATCTCCTCCAAAGCCTGCATGATGGAATCGTAGCTCTCTACGCCGTCGATGCAGGGGTTAATGTGCAGGCTGACCCGGGCGGTGAGCTTGCCCTCCCGGGCCATGCGCTCATAAATCTCCATGCACCGCTCCCGGCTGACGCCCAGGAAAATCCGCTCCACACCCCGGCCAACGATATCCACATGGCTGGTGGCCCCCTGGGCGTTCAGGGCCTGCTGCACCCGCAGGATGCTGGCCTCAATCTCCTCGTCGCTGACCGGCGGGCAGTGGTTCCCAATGAGATGATGGGAGGACCACTCGAAAAAGCGGCCGTTGGGCTCCCCGGTGGCGGGGTCCCGCTCCATGACGCCCTCCTCCGGCTTCAGGTCCGGGTGGTCCTTTGTGATGCCGGAGAGCTCCAGCGCTTTGGAGTTCACCACCAGGGTGTGGAGGCCGAAATCGTTCAGCATCACTGGCACATCCGGGGCAGCCTCGTCCAGGTCCCAGCGGTTCACACCCCGCATTCCCTGGGCCTGGAGCTCTGGATACAAAAACTCCATAAACCCGCTGCCCCAGATCCACTGGCCGGGCTTGGCCGCTCTGGCCGCTGCGGCTACTGCCGCTTTCAGTTCTGCCAGGGACTGGGCCGCTCCCACGTCCAGGGCCCCTTCTCCCATGCGCAGGCCGGTCAGGGTGGCGTGCATGTGGGCGTCGTTGGCGGCGGGCAACATCACCTTGCCCTCCAGGTCAATGACATTGGTCTCCGGGCCCACATGCGCCCGCATCTCCTCTGTCGTCCCAAGGTCGATGATCCACCCGTCCCTGACCGCCACCGCCTCACAGAAGCTGAAGGCCTTGTCCACCGTCGCTATCTTACCGTTTTGTAACACCAGATCCGCACTTACCATAGGGCACCTCCATTGTCAAATATTGATCCGTCAACGTCGAAGCCGGCCCGCCGTCCCCGGCGGGCCGGCTCTTTTGAAGCGGGCTCAGATAATGTCCATAGCGGCGTAATAGCCGTCGTGAACTGCGTTTTTAATCCTCTGGGGGGTCTGACAGTCGCCGATGGCGAAGAACCGCTTCACGCCGCAGGCGCTCTGGAGCTCCATGGCCAAATCCTGCCTGGAGCGCATCCCCACCGCATAGACCACTGTGCTCGCCGGCAGAATCTTCTCCTCACCGTCGGCGGTCTGTACCCGGACCCCCTGGGGTGTCAGCTCCAGACACTTGGTGGAGAGATACTGCGTGATGGAGTTGGCGGGGTCCGTCAGTGCTTCCATCATGGAGTCCTTGTGGATGCGGTTGGCCTCCGGCGCCAGGGTGTCCAGCATCTCCACCAGGGAGACCTTCTTCCCTCTCGCGCCCAGGAAGATTGCGATCTCGCAGCCCACCAGGCCGCCGCCGATGATCACTACGTCCTCGCTCTTGACAGACTCCGGGTGCTCATAGGCCTCCAGAGCGTGCATACAGGGCAGGCTGTCCATACCGGGGAAATGGGGCGTTACCGGCTGCGCGCCCACGCCGCAGATGACGGCGTACGGCTTCTCCCGCTCGATCAGCTCCACGGTGGCCTCGGTATTCAGCCGGACGTTGATGGCACGCTTGGCCACCTGCCGCTTCAAATAGTTGAGGAAATTGGCAAGATCATACTTGTGCTCGTCCTTATAGGAGAATTTCAGCATACCGCCCAATTCGCCGCTCTTTTCCACCAACGTGACCTCGTGTCCCCGGTCGGCGGCGGTGATGGCCGCCTGCATTCCGCCGGGGCCGCCGCCGATGACCAGCACCTTGCGGGGAACCGTCACGTCCGGCGTACGGACCGTCCACAGCTCCGCACCCGCCGTGGGGTTGACATCGCAGTTGTTCTTGCCCTCGTACTTGCGGCCCAGGCAGTTGTTGCACCGCACGCAGGGGCGGATGTCCTCCTCCCTGCCGTCCTGGATCTTGTGGGGCAGCTCCGGGTCGGCGATAAAGCCACGGCCGATGGCGATAAAGTCCGCCATGCCCTCTTCCAGAATCTGCTCCATGATCTTCGGGTCCATGTGGGCTCCCACGGTGGCCACGGGGATGCGGACCTTCTTTTTGACCATGGCGGCCAGGTGGGTGTTGGTGTCCCTGGGCTGATAGGAGCCGGGGAAGGTATACTCCCGGGCGGTATAGTAAGACCCGGCGGAAACATGGATGATATCCACGTAATCCTGGATGATGGAGGCAAATTCGGCGGCCTCCTCACCCACAATGCCGCCCTCCAGGTGCTCGTCGCCGCTCATGCGGTACTCAATCAGGAAGTCGTCGCCCACCTTTTCCCGGATGGCCTTGACCACCATCAGGGGGAAACGGGCCCGGTTCTCCACGCTGCCGCCGTACTGGTCCTTGCGCCAGTTGGTGGCCCCGGACTGGAACTGACCCAGCAGCCAGCCGTGGGCGCCGTGGACCTGCACCATGCCGAAGCCGTTATACTTGGCAGCGGCGGCGGCATTGGCGAAGTCCTCCGCCACCAGGTGCATCATCTCCTCCGTCATTCCCTGGACGTGAACCCCGTCGGGGCGGACGTAATCGTTGGGCCCCCAGGGGTCCTGCCCGCCGATGAGCTCCGGGAAGGTGACGTCTCCGGCGTGGTGAATCTGGATGGAGGGTACCGCCCCGTGACGGCGGAGCGCCTCCGTGATCTTGATGAGCTGGGGACCGGGATCTCCGTGAACCGGGTCAAAGGTGACATAGTGGCCCACGCCCCGGGAGGCCCCGTGCTCCCGGCTGATGGTGGTCTCGGACATGGTCACGGAGGCCGCGCCGCCCCGGGCCTTGTCCTCATAGTAGAAGAGGGTCATGTCCTCCGGGGCGCCGCTCCAGGGGTCCGCCCAGGAGAGGGAGGTGGGCGTCGCCATGATACGGTTGCGGAAAACGGTGTTGTGCACCTTGATGGGACTGAAAAGCAGCGGATATTTCTCATGCGGCATAGTAACATCTCCTTTCATCATTCTACATACAGCATACCGGCCCTGCCGGGGCTCGGCTTGTATAATTCGGCTGTTTTTGAGAGATCTGTTTCCATCGGACAGCACGCGGAAATTCCGGGCAGCCTGCTGCCGAAAGTCCCGGCGTCTTGCCGGATGTAAACAGGCCAGGGGGCATCCCTTATCCCCGCCTGTTGGACCGGCGCCAGATCCTCTGCTCTTCTGCGGCGGCAATCAGCTCCTCCCGGAAATCCGGATGGGCGATGGCGATCAGCTTTTCCGCCCGCTCCCAGGTGGAGAGACCGGAGAGACGGGCCACGCCGTACTCCGTCACCAGGTTCGGCGCCTGCGTGCGGGGCGTGGTGATGACGTCGCCCTCCGTGAACCTGGGCAGAATCCGAGAGTGGGGAACGCCCTGCTTATCCGTGAAGGTGGAGGACATAGCCAAAAACGCCTGGCCGTGGTCCGCCATGTAAGCCCCTGTGACGAAATCCAGCTGTCCGCCGGTGCCGCTGATATGCCGGGTCCCGGAGGTCTCAGAGCACACCTGTCCGTAGAGATCCGCGGCGATGCAGCCGTTGATGGACACGAAGTCATCCAGCTGACGGATGGTCTCGGGATTGTTCACGTACCGCATGGGCGCAGAGAGGATGTCCATGTTCTGATCCAGGAACTCGTACAGCTCCCGGGACCCCGAGCAGATGGAGAACACCCCCTTGCCCCGGTTCAGCTTTTTCTTCTTGTTGGTGATCTTCCCCACCTGATAGAGCCGCAGGTATCCGTCGCTCATCAGCTCCGTGTGCATTCCCAGGTCCTTCAGGTCGGACTCCGCGATCAACCCGCCCAGGGCATTGGGCATCCCGCCGATGCCGATCTGGAGAGTGATGCCGTCATAGAGGTAGGGGAAGATGTTGGCGGCGATCTTCCGGTCAATCTCGCTGGCGGACCCGCCGGGAGCGAGGCAGATATCCCGATGGCCCTCCACCACACAGTCCACCTCGGAGATGTGGATGTGGTCTCCCTCAGAGCCGTAGATCACCGGCATATGCTCATTGACCTCCAGGATGATGTGCTCCGCCGCGTCCAGCATCTCCTGCATACAGCAGTTGGTGAGGCCGTAGCTGAAATAGCCGTGCCGGTCCATGGGGGCCACGGAGATCATCGCCACGTTCACCGGTGCATAGCCCCGGCTGTAGTACGACCCGCAGTCCCGGAACAGCATGGGGGCGTAATAGGCCCAGCCCTTATCCACATACCTCCGGTCCAGGCCGGAGCAGTGCCATGCGTTGTATGTAAAGGTCTCATGCTCCGGGTCCTGCTCCACTACCTGAATGGGCTTCATGGCGATGGCGTTGCGGACCTTGATGTCCCTCAGCTCCCCCTTCCGGGCGGCCAGGGCCTCGTCCAGAGCCTCCGGGAAGGAGCAGGTCTGGCTGTAGTCCACCCAGTCCCCGTCCTTTACCAGCTTGACGGCCTCCTCCGGGGAGACCAGCTTTTTCTGATATTCCTCGTAAACATTCATAGGATGCTTCTCCTTTCTCATGCTCTGGCGGGCCGCTTTACCAGCAGCGTCAGCACCGCGCCCACCACCGCGAAGATCAAAATAGCGGTAAAGGTTCCGGTGTAGCTTCCGCCGCCGCAGAGGGGCCCCAGATAGGACGCGGCAATCAGATTCAGATTGATGATGCTAAAATTCAGCGCATAGTGCCTGCGTCCGAAGAAATAGGCCACAAACGCGGAGTTGACGGGCGGCACGCCGCCGTAGGCCAGCCCCACCAGCAAAAATGCCGCCGTCAAAATGGGTACGCTGCCGGTTTTCAGGGAGGCGGTGAGGGCGGCGGAGGCGGCGATGTAGACCACGCTGATGCTCAGCATGGTGGTCCGGTAGCCCGCGGTGTCAAACATCTGCCCGGAGATGACCCGGCCCACGCCGTTGGCAATGGAGACCATGCCGGCCAGGGCGGCGGCTCGGGTCAGATCCCCGTCCACAAAGGGGGCGGCATAGGTGGTCGCCTCGTTGATGATGGCAAGGCCGGCGGCGGAGAGGATGATGGCCCAGATGAAGCAGAGCCAGAAGTTCCGGCGGCGCAGCATCTTCCCCCAGGGAATCTCCTCCACGGCCTCCTTCTTCTTCCCGCCGGTGGCCACGGCCTCCACAAAGGCGTCCTGCGCCGTTCGCAGCAGCAGCGCGCCAACCATCATGATGACGGCAAAGGCCACGGCAAAGATCAAAAACGTGGTCCGCCAGCCCAGGGCCGTAATCAGACTGGCGCCCAGGGTGCCCAGCAGCATTCCGCCGAAGCCGAAGCCCATCAGGGTGATGCCGGAGACCAAGCCCTGCTTATCCGGAAACCAGCGCATCAGCGTGGAAATGGTGGCGTTATAGCCCAGGCCCACGCCAAAACCGCAGAAGCCGCCGTAGGTGATGTAGATGCCCGGCAGGGAGTTGATGCGGGATGCCAGGGCAAAGCCCGCCAGCAGGCAGACGGCGCAGGCCGCCAGCGTGAAGCGGGGGCCTTTCCTCCCGGTCACCGCGCCGCTGGCCAGGCCGCCCAGACAGAACATGGTCATGGAGACGGAGAAGGTGACGGAGGTCTGGGCCTTGCTCCAGCCGAATTCCGCCTCCAGCGGCGCCCGGAACACACTCCAGGCGTAAATCAATCCCAGACACAGCAGCAGTACGACGCCCAGGACCAGATACCCCCAGCGGGCTTTTTTTAATTGTGCAACATTCATGTGACTCTCCTGTTTGAAAAGCGCGGGGGCGGCGTACCGTCCCCGCGCAGTCTGGTTCTCTTAGAATTCCGCGGCGCCGTTCCACACAGACTCGTGGTCCGGAATCTCATTCTCCGGGTATACATAGGCGATCCGGGAGACGTTGATGAGCTGTTCAAAGCCCAGGTTCTCCGACACGGAGCAGCCGGCCCAGGAGCCGCAGCCCAGGGTCGCCGTGGGGCAGAGGCCGTTGGCCAGAGCGGGGTTTGCGGAGAACACGCCGGGGCAGTTCACCAGCATCCGGGACACCGGCAGCGTGCAGGCTGCCTTCTCCACCAGGGCCTTGTTGTTGGTGTGGATGACAGAGGAGTGTCCCGCGCCCTCCATCAGCAGGTTGGCCTTGGCAATCTGAATCGCCTCATCCACATCCTCGCACTCAATGTGGACCGCCAGGGGCACCATCTTCTCCCGGCAGAGGGGCTCCTCCGTGCCGTACTTGTCCACCTTGATGACGATGATGGAGGTGTCCGCCGGAATGTCCAGCTCCAGCATCTGGGCGATGTCCTGGACGCTCTGGCCCACAGGCTTGCCGTTGATAGCGCCCAGGCCGTTGGGGAACAGGAGGTTCCGGGCCCGGTCCCGGACGGCGGGATCGTCGGTATAGTAGACCTTCTCCCCCTTCATCAGCTCCACCACCTTGGCGGAAATCGACCTGGGGGTGATGAAAGAGCGGTTGCAGGCGCAGATGATGCCGTTGTCGAACTTGCAGCCGAACACCGTCTGTCCCACGGCCATGGGAAGGTTGTCATAGGCGGGATCAAAGATGGTCTGGGAGTTGCCGGGGCCCACGCCGTAGGCGGGCTTGCCGCTGGAGTAAGCCGCCTTCACCATGTTGGGGCCGCCGGTTCCGAGGACGGTGTCCGAGGCGGCCATCATCATCTGGGTGAGCTCGATGCTGGGCTCCTCCACGTACTGGAAGATGTTGTCCGGCGCGCCGGCCTTCTTCAGCGCCTCGTTGAAAATCTGGCAGGTGTGGACCGTGGAGCGCTTGGCCCGGGGATGGGGGGCGCAGAGGATGACGTTCCGGCCCTTCAGGGCGTAGACGCCGTTAAAGAGGATGGTGATATTGGGGTTGGTGGTGGGAATGACGCAGGAGATAATACCTTTGGGATGCGCCACGAAGGTCAGGTGGCGGCACTCGTCATGACCGATGATGCCCACGGACTTCTTGTTTTTGATGGCATACCACACGCCGTCGGGGGAGCCGGTGTTCTTGGTGATCTTGTCGGGGACATTGCCCAGGCCCGTCTCCGACACGGCCTCCCTCGCCAGCTCCTCCGCGTGCTCACGGAACGCCTCGCAGCACACACGGCACAGCTCGTCGATCTGCTCCTGGGTGTAGGATTCCAGCTCCGCCAGCGCCTTGCGGCCCTTGGCGATCATCTCATCCAGCAAAGCCTTGTTTTCCATAATATAAATCCTCCCTATTTAATATGGGAACCTCCGGTTCCTGTGGTATACTGTGAAATGAAAGACCCGTGTTCGCAGCCGTTGCCCATCGCCCGTCCAGGCCGCGCCGAACAACTGCGCGCAGGACCTCAAGCATACATCTTTTTCAAAATCGCCAGGCAGTCTTCCCTCTCCATCTTCCGGGGGTTGAACCTCTGGAAGAACTCCTTGGCGCAGACCTCCGCGATCTCATCAAACAGCGCCTCGTCATAGGGGAAGGTGGTAATGGCGGGCAGCTTGCACCGGTTGTCACGGAAGTCGATGAGCGCGTCCCGGGTCTTCGCGCCGATCTCCTCCGGCGTCTCTCTGCCGGTAAAGACCGCGCCGAAGGTCCGGCCGACCCGCCGGGTCAGCTCCGGGCAGGCGGGCGCGTTGAATTCCAACACCCAGGGCTCCGCATAAGCACACGCCATGCCGTGGGGGATATTGAAGTATCCGCCCACCGTCTGACCGATGGAGTGCCCGGCGTGGGTGTGGCCGTACAGCAGCAGGAAGCCGCCCACGGACGCCGCCACCGCCATTTTGCCCCGGGCCTCCAGATCGCCGCCGTCCGCCACGGCCCTGGGCAGATACTCCGCCACCGTGTCCATGACCTTCTCCGCGAAAAACTGCACGAAGTCGTTGGTCAGCGTTCCGGTGTAGCCCTCTACGGCGTGGGTCAGCGCGTCCAGCCCGGTATAGGCCGTCAGCTTCGGCGGCATACCCGCCATCAGCTCCGGGTCCACCACCGCGTACTCAGCAAAGGCCTGGTCCGCGATGAAATTGAACTTGATGTGATGCTCATCGGAGAGAATTGCGCCGTCAGACATCTCGCTTCCGGTTCCGGCGGTGGTCGGAATGACAATCAGTCCGGTTCCCACGTCAAAGGGCTTTTGGAAGTTGGCGTACTGGATCAGCGGGGCGGGATTGAAGCGCAGGATATTCACACCCTTGGCGCAGTCTATGTTGCTCCCGCCGCCCAGGCCGATGACAAAGTCGCAGCCCTCCTTTCGGAACAGCTCATAGCCCTTTTCACTGGCGGCAATGGGGGGATTGGGCTCACACCCGTCAAAAACGGCATACCCGATGCCCTCGCTCTCCAGACCCCGGGTCACCTTCTCCACCGCGCCGGCGGCCCGGATCGCCGGATCACATACGATCAGCGCCTTCTTACAGCCGATGTGATGGGCCAGCTCTCCCAGCCGGCGGACCGCGCCGTTCCCAAACACCACCTTGACTTTTTCATAAAACTGGAAATTCAGCATGGCCGCTTCCTCCTTGTCCACTGGCATATGACCGAGCGGCAAACCGCGCCGTCACGCCTCATAGACGACCTTTCCGCCGCAGATGGTCATCACCACCTTGGCACTTCCGATCTCCTCCGGCGGGCAGGTCATCACATCCTTGTCCAGAATCTGGAAATCGGCCGCCTTGTTCACCTCAATGGAGCCCCGCTGGTGCTCCATATGCTCCTGATACGCGCCGTTGATGGTATAGAGCCGGATGGCATCCTCCCGCTTCATCGCAAGATCCGGCCTGGCGCAGTAGCCGTCCACCGTGGTACGGGTGAGGCAGAACTGCATTCCCTGCCGCCAGTTCATGGAAAAGCAGGTGGAATCGGACCCTCCGGTCTGGATCTCCCCCAGCTCCGCATAGCGCTGGTAGTTGAAGATCTGCTCCCGGTCCGTCAGCACCGGCGTGTTCCAGCCGAAAACAATGTTGGCGGCTGTGGGCTGAATGGCGGCCAGGATGCCGTTTTTCGCCATCTTCACCGCTGTTGCCTCCGTCTGATCGTCCACGTGGATCAGGAAGTGACGCAGGTCCTTCCCGGGGTAGCACCGGTTGGCCTGGGCAATCGCCTCAATGCAGCAGTCCATGGAACCACCGCCGCAGGAGTGGATGCAGATCTGCCAGCCCTTGCGGTGGAGTTCCACGATGGTGCGGGTGATCTCCCGGATCTGCTCCTCCTCCGTTCCATCCCAGGACGAGGCGAAGGAGCCCTCGGGCCGGATGCCGGGGCGCTGCCAGGTGGGACCCCCCAGGTCCACAAAGAACTTAACGGCGTCGGCCTTGACCCAGTTTCGGTCCTTGAACTCCGGCAGGCGGATGCGGTCCGTGCCCCGGATGATGGCGTCATAGCTGGCCTGCCCCAGAATGGCGGAAAACACGTCAATGCTGCACCGGGCCGTCAGACGGCCCTCCTCTGCCAGCTTCTCGTACAGGTCTATCACCCGGCTGCCCCAGGTGCCCCGGAACAAGTGCTCGCCTCCCTCACCCAGAATGTCCGTGTGAGAGGTGATCCCCTCCCTGTTCAGCGCCGCCTGAACCCGCAGGATGCAGTCCTCCAGCTCCTGATCCGAGAGAATGGGGCATTTCTCCAGCAGGAGGTTCTGGGCGCCCCACTCAATAAACCGGCCGGTCAGCTCCCCGTCGGCCCGGCGCTCAATGGTGCCGATGCTGTGGGGGATCTCCGGGTAGTGGCGGTCAAAGCCCGCGATTTCCAGGGCCTTGGAATTGGCCGTCAGATTGTGCAGGGAGAAGTCCGTCAGCACCACCGGCACCTCCGGCGCGGCCGCGTCCAGGTCCCAGCGGTTCAGGGGGCGTCCCTCCGCCGCAAGCTCGGCGATGTTGGCGTCCACATGGCCGCAGCCGAAAACCCACTCCCCCGGGCCGGCCTTGGCCGCCGCATCCCGGATGGTGTCCTGAATGATCTTCAGAGAGTTGAACTTCGGACCGTTGAAGTCCAGAAAGCCGGGAGACATGGTGAAGCCGGTATGGGCCGCGTGCATGTGGGAATCGTTGGCTCCGGGAAGCACCAGCCGCCCGCCGGCGTCAATCACCCGCGTGGCCGGTCCCACATAGGCGGCAATCTCCTCGTTGGTCCCCCGGTCGATGATCCAGCCATCCCGCACCGCGACGGCCTCTACATAGGTAAAGTTCCGGTCTACTGTGGCAATTTTCCCGTTTTGAATGACGATGTCCGCTGCTGTCATAAAACCCCTCCCTTTCTGCCCAATCTCCGCCGCTTTGAGGCGGCGTGTGCATCTGATTTCAGATTACACAGCTTTCCTTCCATTTGCTTGTAAAAAACGGCAGGCGCAGAAAAAGACGGCCGCCTTTTCAGGCGGCCGCCCTGGGGCTGGCACCGGTATGCAGGTCAGGCCATTTTCAGCACGCTCTGCCGGTAATGGAGAGGGCTGTCGCCGGAGTAGAGCTTGAACTCCCGGCTCAGGTGGGGCTGGTCGAAATAGCCGTTTTCAAACACGATGTCGGACAGGTCCTCCACCCGCTCGTCCGCCAGCATCCGCATGGCGTTCTGGAAGCGGATGATGTTGGAGTAGCGCTTGATGGAAAGGCCGTAGGACTCCTTGAACCGCTCCCGGCAGTAGCGGCCGCTGTAGCCTGTGTAGCTGGCGATGTCCTCCACCTTCAAATTGCCCCGGGCATTGCACAGCCGCAGCTCCGAATACTCCACAAAATCCGGCGTGTACATGTCGTCCGCCAATTCCGCTCTGGCAAAATCGCACATCACGCCAATCCGCTCACCAAAATCCATGGTCTTCTCCATGCGCTCCAGCAGGGAGCCGCAGTCCAACTGCTCCTCCAGGGCCATGCGGACATTCAAAAGCTCCGCCCAGCCGGCAGACAGTGCCCGCATCCCCTTGATGCTGTAGGGCTTGAACCCGAAGTACACCGCATCCGGCTCCAGCTGCAAGGAGCGGGGCGCGGACTGTACACCCATCACCACGGCGGTGGGACGGCTGCCGATGCAGAACATAAAGTCCAGGCAGGCGTCAGGAATCAGTTCCAGCGTCTCCGCCTCATGCCCCGTCCGGAACTCATAGCACAGGGCCAGATTCTTCACGGAATACGGATTCCACTTGACCAGACGCTCCTGATAGTGCGACTTCACCTGCATCTGGGGCTGCAGCGGAACCAGCTTCTCCTCCACGGTCTGCCTCTTCATGCCGTGCCTCCTTCTCCTGGTGATGTGATCGACCGGCGGCTCTTTCAAAAGCGAACGGAACCGCCGCCGTTATGGGACAGATCATAGCCGCATCAGATTCCGCAGGGAGCACCTCCGTTTTTTACAAGACAGCACCCCTCCCCCAGGTTACCATGAACATGGGAGTCTATTGCCCTGAGGCGAAATCCCTTCTCGGTGCTTAAACCAACGGATTCGTGTAAATCTGTCCAAAATACAAGACTCCTCTTCTTTCCATTTTATTATAAACGACAAACATCAAAAAGGGAACTATCATTTGTGATAGTTTTTACTCCTCCTCCCGGTTTTCCAGGGCCGCGTTCCGGCCGGCGATGCGGCCATAGGTCAGCGCGATGGAGTGGCTGAGTCCCGGAACCGTGGTGGAGTACTCCACCGCAAAGCGGTTCCCCTGCACGTTGCCCGCCACGTACAGCCCCGGAATGGGCCGGCGCCGGAGGTCCAGGCACCGCGCCTCCCGGTCGCTCTCCAGGCCGCCCATGCAGACCAGCATACCCCCGGCCTCAAATTTCACGGCGTAGTAGGGCGGCTTTTCCAGGGGGAAGAGCCGGTCGGGCCGCTTTCCGAAATCGTCGTCATGCCCCTTGCGGGCCAGCTCATTGTACCGGCGGACGGCAGCCAGGGCCTCCTCTTTGGGCAGGCCGGTTTTGCCGATCAGCTCCTCCAGCGTGTCCGCCCGGAGGGTCTCTCCCCGCTCCACGGAGGTATCCAGCGCCCCCTGGGTGGTGTAGCCGTCCCAGGCACAGATGGAGGGATTGATGTCTCCCGAGCGCAGGTCCTCATCCTCCAGCGCGTAGCACACGGAGCCATGGCCCGGACACATGTGGGGGACCTGCTCCTTCCATCCGCTGTCAAAGAACTGCCACGCGGTCCGCTCCGGCTGACGCTCCAGCTGGTTTTCCACCTGCTGTCCGGAGCAGTCCTCATTCATATACCGCTCGCCCCGGAGATTCAGCTGGAGGAAGGCGTCGACGCCCATGGCCCCGCCCATGTGGTGAATCATGGGGGCGTGGGGACCGTCCTGCATCTTCGCCCCGATCCAAAGGCCCATCCGGTGGCCGTCTCCGGTATTGGAGGGCTGCCCCTCGTGGTCCTTTCCGATCCAGAAATTCCCGATGCCGTCGGTCCAGGGTACATAGTAGTGGGTCATGTCCCGGTCGCTGGAGTAATCTCCGGTGGCCAGCACAACGCCCCGTCTGGCCAGCGCCCTGAGGTACTTTCCCTCGCTGTCCCGGGCGATCAGCCCCTCTACCCGGCCGTCCCCCTGCCGCAGCAGCTTCAGTACCCGCGTGGCATAATGGACGGTGACGGAGCCCTCCTCCGCCGCCCGCTCCAGATTGCGCCGCAGCACGGGAACCAGCGTAGGCCGGATCCAGGCGGTAGTCTGGTAGCAGGGCAGATACTCGCTCTCATGGACAAAGGGCGCGGGAGACGGCAGCCGCCGGGGCTGCACCCAGCACTTCGCCCCCTCCGGCACCACCTGGGTGGTGTGATCCAGGATCGGAACCTCCGGGCAGGCGGAGAGGAGCCAGTCGAAGTCCTCTCCCGCGTGATCGGCCCAGGTCTTCAAAATTCGCTGATCCACCCGGTAGCAGCTGTCCCGCATCAGGTCCCGGACCACGGCCTCCGTATCGATCCGGTCCCGCCCCCACCGGGCCGAGGTCCGGCAGTTCAATGTCGCAAAATCCCCGAACCGCCCCTGGGGCCCGTCGCACTTTTCAAACAGCAGCACGGAAGCCCCCGCCTCCACCGCCGCCCGCACGGCGGCCACCCCGGCCACACCGGCGCCTACTACCACCACGTCGGCGGTCTCCGTATGATCCAGCGCTTCCTCCGGAATCTCAGGCGGAACGCCCAGCCATTTCAACTCGTCTCCCATTTGTATCCGTTCTTTCCGCCGCCGGGAGGTCCGGCGAGCCCCGGCCGACTGTGTTTCTTTTTATAATAGCAGGGCCTTGGCCGGACGGCTTGCAAAAATCGGTGGTTTTAGGGGACGGCGGGGAGCCCGCTTTTCAGGAAAGGAGATGTATCCCTGTGCCTCAGGCAACGCTGTCCCGCCCGCGGCTGGACCGGATTCTGGATCAGATGCGCCACTACCCTCTGACCGTGGTCCGGGCGCCCATGGGCTTCGGAAAAACCACCGCGGTCCGGTCCTATCTGGAGAAGGAGCGCCTGGATTTTATTTACCTGTCCCTGCTGGGCTCCGGCAGCTCTCTCGCCTATTTCTGGGAGCGGCTCACTGCCCAGATCACCCGGCGGGACCCCCTGCTGGGCAGTCAGCTGGTGCAGCTGGGCTTCCCCGCCAACGGCGCCGCCGCGGCAAAGATTCTGGAGCTGCTGCTGTACTACACCATTTCCGCCCCCTTCTTCCTGGTCATCGACGACTATCACCTGCTGGAGTGCTCCCAGACGGTGGACTTCCTCTGCGCTCTGGCGGGAGAGCAGATTGCCAACCTCCACCTTGTGCTGCTGACCCGGGAAACTCACCTGCTGCCGGAGGCCGATCTGCGCCAGAAGCGGCTGGCGTACTTCGTCACGCAGGAGGATCTGCGCTTTCAGGCCCAGGAGGCCGCCGACTATTTCGCCCTTCTCGGCATCTCCGTCCCCCAGGAAGAGGTGCATCAGATCGTGCAGTGGACCGGCGGCTGGATCTCCGGCATCTATCTTCTGACCCGGGGGGACCCCTGCCTGCTCCGGGAAAACCAGAATCCCAGCATCCAGGATCTGCTGGAGCGGAACCTCTACGACCCCTATCCGCCGGCCACCCGGCAGTTTTTGCAGCAGCTCTCCTTTTTGGACGTCTTCACCCCGGAAATGGTGGCCCAGGTCCTTGACAGCCCCGACGCCTCCAACACCCTGCGCCTGCTGCTCCAGGGCAACGCCTTCCTCTCCTATAACCCGGAGGTCCGGGGCTATCAGATGACTCAGCTGCTGCGGGAATTCCTCCAGAAAAAGGCCCTCCAGAGCGGCTGCCATCCCCGGGAGCTGTTCCGCCGGGCGGGCGAGTGGTTTTTAAAGCAGGGGGAGCACGCCGCCGCCTACGACTACTTCCACCGGGCGGGAGAGCTGACGCCGGTGCTGGAATCCCTGAATCAGGAGGATTTCCACACCGTCAGCTCCTCCCAGTTCGAGCTGATCCGCCGGATCTTTCAGGACGTGCCGGACAGTGTATACCGCCAGTATCCCCTGGCCGCTCTCCAGTATGTCCGTGCCCAGGCCCTGGTGGGCAGCCGGGAGGAGCAGCGCCTTCTGGACGGCCGCCTGCGGCAGATGGAGGCGTACTTCCTCACGGCGGACCTCCCGGAGGAGCGGCGGAGCCGCATCCTGGGAGAGATCAACAACACCTGGGTTCTGGTGCTGTTCAACGATCCCCGGGCCATGGTTCACCGGGCCGCCGAGGCCGTCCGCTTCTTCAACGGCCGGTTTTCCTGCCTGATCGCAAGCGACACCGAGTTCACCTTCGGCGCGGTCAGCCTCCTCTACTCCTACTACAGCCGTCCCGGAACCCTGTTGGACACTACCCGGTTCATCTCTCAGAATTTCCATATTCTCGCCCAGGCGGTGAAGGACTGCGGCTCCGGGAGCGAGTCTCTGGTGCTGGCGGAGTACGCCCTGGAAACCGGTGCCTTTGACGAGGTGCAAAACCACGCACTGAAAGCGGTTTATCAGGCGCGCCTTTACCACCAGGTCGATATCGAGCTCTGTGCCACCTTTGTCCTCTGCCGCCTGGCGGTGCTGGAGGGAGACGCCGGCACTGCCGACCGGCTGATGTCCCAGGCAGCCATGATCGTGGAAATGGAGAACAGCAGTGTCCTGAACACCTCTGTGGCGCTGTGCGGCAGCTATCTGGACTGCTGCCTGGGCCGGGTGGACCATGTCCCCGGCTGGCTGCGGAACAACGCGGGAAGCCACGGCTCCTTCCTGTACGCGGGCCTGGGATTCCACCACGTCGTCACCGGCTTCGCCGCCCTGCTGGAGGGGCGTTACCTGCAGCTGGAGGTCTACTGCGACTCCTTCGAGCGGGACTGGGCCGTTTACAACAGCCAGCTGGGCTTTCTCTACGGCGGCATCTTCCGGGCCGGGGCCCGGGCGGCCCTGTATGGTCTGGAGCGGGGTGCGCTGGCCCTGTGCGCGGCGCTGGACATCGCCGTGCAGGACAACATCCTCCTCCCCTTCGCGGAGAACGCCCGGACGGTTCTGCCGCTGCTGTCCCAGCCGCTGATCCGCCAGCGCTACCCCGAACGCTATCTGAACCGTCTCACGGACTGCTGCCGCCGTTTTCTCTCCGCCCGCCGGGACCGGGAGGAGCAGGTGACGCTCACCGGCCGGGAGCGGGAGATCCTGCGGCTGCTGGCCCAGGGGCTGCGTCACAACGAGATCGCCCCCCGGCTCTTTATCTCCGTGCCCACCGTCCGCTACCACGTCAAAAACATCTACCGCAAGCTCAATGTCAACAACAAGCTCTCCGCCATCGACCGGGGCCGGGAGCTGCACCTCCTGCCCTGAGCGGCTTCCGATCTCCCCCGGTCCCCGCGGTTTCCCTGGCTGGTTTCTTCCTTTATATACAATTATTCCTGCGCCGCCGGTGCTAAAATGGTCATAAGCACGGAACAGAGGACCCAGTGAAGCCCTGACGAGGATACGATCAACGAACATGAAGGAGGAACTACGCTATGGCAAGACGCATCATCGACTCCCACGCGCACCTGGGCGATATTTTCCACTACAACCGCAACATCAGCTTCAAGACCAACATCAAAAAGGGCAATTATGAGGACCGCTTCATTGAACTGGAGGAGTCCCTCTTTACCAAACCCCTCTTCACCGGCGACCCCCGGGACCTGGATCTGGTCATCGACGGGGGCCAGTACCGCTGCTGGGAGTCTACGGTGGAAAACCTCACCAAGCAGCTGGACGACAACGACATGGCCGGCATTGTGATGCTCCCCGTCCTGCCCAACACCTCCTTTGAAGAGTATCTGGCCGCCTCCAAGCTGGAGCCCAGGATCATCCCCTTCACCGCCGCCGACATGACTCTGCCCATCGACGAGATGTGCGCCAAGCTGCGCAGGGACATCGGCCGCGGCGCCAAGGGCCTTAAGCTCCATCCCGTGCTGCAGTGCGTCCGTCTGCTGGACGAGCGCATGTACGCCGCTGCCAAGGTCTTCGCCGAGGTGGATCTGCCTGTGGTGGTCCACGTGGGTGAGGGCATCTACTACCACGAGGACATGATCCATCACCAGGTCCAGGCATACGGCTCCATGAGCGACTTCTTTGAGTTCGCCCGCAACCTGCCCGACCAGGTGGTCATCGGCGCCCACTGCGCCGCCTTTGCCCAGGCGTTTATGGAGGGTGTCAAGGGCCTGGAAAACGTCTACTCCGACACCTCCTTCTCCTCCGTGGCCGCCGTGAAGGACGCCATGAAGTACATGGGCCCCGACCGCGTGCTGTACGGCACCGACTATCCCTTCACCTACGAGAAGTTCAACATCCAGGTCATCGACGAGGCGCTGGCCAACGACCCCATTGCCAAGGACAAGGTCTTCTACGCCAACATCGCCAAGCTCCTGCACCTGTAAGCCCGAAACGCCGATAGGAGGAACTGAATCATGCGTATTATTGACTCCCACGCCCACATTGGTGACATTTTCCACGAGAACATCAACATCACCTTCAAGACCAACATCCAGAAGCAGGAGTACGACGATCCCTTCATCGCGTGCGAGAAGTCCGGCTACACCACCGCCCTCTTCCCCGCCGATGTGATGAGCGACCCGGAGAAGGTGGGGCCCTTCGTATACAAGCTGATTAAGGCCGGTCAGTACCGCTGCTGGGAGTGGACGCTGGAAAACCTGACCCGCGAGCTGGACGCCCATCCCGAGGTAAAGAACATCGTGATGCTCCCCATCTGGCCCAACCAGACCTTTGAGGAGTACTGGGCCGCCTCCAGGCTGGAGCCCCGGATCATTCCCTTCACCACCTGCGTGCTGGACATGCCCGTGGAGGAGATGTGCGCCAAGCTGCGCCAGGACATCCAGAACGGCGCCAAGGGTCTCAAGCTCCATCCCACCATTCAGAATGTGGCCCTGGACGATCCCCGGATCGAGGCCGCCGTCAAGGTCTTCGGCGAGGCGGACCTGCCCATCCTGACCCACTGCGGCGCCAACGCCTATTACACGGAGGACGATCCCCACAGCAAGGAGTCCAATCCCATGTTCAGCGATTTTCAGACCGCCGTGGTGCCCTTCTGCCACAAGTGGAAGGACTACAAGATCATCGTCGCCCACTCCGCCAGCTGCTGCGAGGTTCTCTATGAGGGCGTGAAGGATCTGCCCAACGTCTATACGGACACCTCCATGTGCTCCGCCGCCCTGATGCGCCGGGCTGTGGAGCTGCTGGGAGAGGACAAGGTCCTCTTCGGCACGGACGTTCCCTTCGGCTCTTTCCACTACTCCGTGGCCGAGCTGAAAAAGGCCTTTGAAGACCAGCCTGAGCTGCTGGACAAGGTGGGCTACACCAACATGGCCCGCCTGATGCACCTGGATTTCTGATCACTGCCAGATTCTCTCCCTTACAGCAAGCGCCCCCGGCCCATGGGCCGGGGGCGCTTGCTGATGTCTTTCGCCTTTGTGCGTCTTACCCATCCGTCTGGAGCGCAGGTTTTTGGATCTCCGGCTGCCCGTCCCTGCGCCAGGTCAAAAGGAAGCACCCAACACAGAGGAACAGCTGCAGCAGACTGGACAGAGGCGTTGCCAGCCCCACTCGGAACAGGGAGAGCGGCTGGCGGCGGCTCATGAAATAGGAGACCGGAATCCGCACGCCAAATGCCCCGGCTACCCCCTGGAAGAGGACAAACCTGGTCCTGTTGCAGCCGCTGAAATACCCGGCGAAGCAGAAGTGAAAGGAGACCAGCAGCGTGTCGATGGCGTAGGCCTTGAGATATTCCGCCGCGGCGCCGATCACCGCCGGGTCCCGGACAAAGAGGCCGGCCAGCAGCTCGCCGCGGAAGAAGGCCAGCCAGGACAGCACCAGAGCAAAGCCCAGGGACGTGGACACGCCCCACAACAGCGCCCGGCGGGACCGCGCCGGCTTCTCCGCCCCCATGTTCTGCGCCACAAAGGCGGAGAGGGACTGCATATAGGCCGCCGGCACCAGCATAATGAAGTTGCACAGCTTCCCCGCCACGCCGACACCCGCCGAGGGGATGACGCCCAGGCGGTTGACAATGGCGCTGATGACAAGAAACGAGACGCTGACCAGGCCGTCCTGCACGGCAATGGGCACGCCCAGACGCAGGATACCCAGGGACACGGCCCTCCGGGGCCGCAGGGCCTCCCGGGAGCAGGGAAAGGGCACGCCCCGCCGCCGCAGCCTCCACAGGCACAGAAGCACACTGCCCGCCTGGGCCAGCACCGTGGCAATGGCCGCGCCCGCCACCCCCATGCCCAGCGCCCCTGCAAAGAACAGATCCCCCAGGATGTTTCCGATGCAGGCGGCCAGCACCGTCAGCAGCGGGGTCCTGGAGTCCCCCAGCCCCCGGAAAATACTGCCCAGAACATTGTATGCCACAATGCAGACCGCACCCCCGGAGCAGATATAGACATAGGTGATGGTCTTTTCAAAGGCCTCCGGAGGTGTCCGCAGCGCCGCGGCAAAGGGCCGGGCGGCAAAGAGCATCACCGCCGTGAGGCATCCGGCCAGCAGGGCGAACATCCAAACCGCCGAGCCCACCACCGAGGCGGCGGCCTCCCGGTCCTGTCTCCCCACCTCCCGGCCCAGCAGGACCGTGGCGCCGGTGGAAAGACCGGTGATGAGGCTTGTGACCATGTGCATGATCTGTCCCCCGGTGGAGACGGCGGAGACATCGGCCGCGTCGCCAAAGGTTCCCACTACCCAGAGATCCACCGCGCTGTACATGGACTGAAGGCACATGGCCATCAGAATTGGCAGCGTAAAGCGCAGCAGAGGCAGCAGGATACCGCCCTCAGTAAAGTTTTTTCCGTCATTCATGGGTCGGGCCGGCTCCTCCTTTCAGGAAAAGGGACAAGGGCAAATGCCCTTGTCCCTTTGCGAAATCAACCGGGATCACTCCTGGGGTACGGGAGCCTCGGGGCAGGTCTTCGTGAGGTAGGCGCCCCAGAAGATCTGGAGGACAAACACTACGGCGAAGATTGCGGCAGAGGTGATGAACGCGCCCTTGGAGCCCACGCCGCCCCACATGGAGGTCAGCGCGTTGACAATGATGGGGCTGAAGATGGTGCCCAGGGTCACAAAGGACATGGACAGGGAGAAGGTGGGACCGATCTGCTCCGGCTTGCAGATCCGGCCGATGACGTAGCCGCCGCCGGCCATGATGATGCCGAAGAAGATTCCGTCCAGAACAGAGGCCAGATAGACCATGCCGATGCCCTTGGAGATGATGACGCACACCGTGGCCAGGAAGCCGAAGGCGGCGCCCAGGGCAGAGATATACAGCTTGCAGGCCCGGATGATCTGGGGCAGAATCAGGCCGATCAGTGCGCCCACGATGGTGACCAGAGACATGCCCAGGCCGGTGGCCGCGGAGTCGCCGATGTTGTTTTCCACCACGAACATCGAAAGATTCAGGGGGAAGGTGGCGTAGGCGATCATCATGCACACGGCCAGGCAGCACTGGACCACGCCCTTGGCCGGAATGGCCGCCTTGGAGCCGCCGGCATCCGCAGAGGCCTTGGGCACCTCGTCCATGGGCAGGCAGAACAGCGCGATGAGGAACACGGGGATCACCGCAAAGTAAATGTAGTACACGTGGACCCAGCCGGTCTTGCAGACCCAGCCCGCGATGACCAGCAGCAGCGCCGCGCCGCCGGTGCCGAAGGTGGTGTTCAAGCCGATCATGCGGTCTTTCATGGTGCCTTCAAAGTTCAGCAGAATGATGGTGCCCAGCAGCGGGGTGATGAAGCCCTGGCCCGCACCCACCAGGAACGCGCAGACGTACAGGACCACCAGAGAGCTGTGGGAGAAGATGGGAATGGCACCGCCGATGAGGATGCAGACCATACCGATGAGAATCATGGGTTTTTTGCGGAACTTCTGGGAGAGGACTGTCATCGCCAGGGAAATGGGGAAGCCGCCGATCATGCCGAACTGCATGACATACTGAATCGCGGTGGCGGAAGCGCTCGGGAACTCCGCTGCAATATCCGCCATCATGACGGACGCGATGGTATTGATTTGTCCCACGCAGGCAATGATGAGAACTGCCAGAATGAGACGGCCTTGACCCTTCTTGCTCATAAGATCGTTCCTTTCTCTTCATGTCTTGGGGTGGCGCGCCGGCAACAAAAACCGCGTCCGGCAGCCCGGGACCCTGCCGTCGGCGTACTTTTGTTTTCATCATAGTAGCATTGCATCCGCTCCGCCGAATTGTATAAAACGGCGTTTTCCGGCAGGCTGGATTTCTCTTCCCCAACTTTCCAGGCAATGCCATTTTATACAATCCCAATTTCCCAACCCATGGTATATTCTGACCAAAGCCTTACGGCTCAAGAAAAAGGAGGATATACACTATGAACAATCACGCTGAAACACTCCAGGTCCGGCAGGTCATGCAGAACTACATGGACGGCTCCTATCAGGCCGATATTGAAAAGCTGAAAAGCGCCTTCCATCCCAACGCCGTCATGAACGGCTATCTGGGGCCCGAGTGTGTTCTGGCTACCCCGGCCGCCTTTATTGACGACATCTCCTCTGCCCCCTCCATGGCCTCTCAGGGCGACGCCTATCAGGCGGAGATCGAGTCCATCCGCATTGAGGGCCATGTGGCCTCCGTCGTGGTCTCCGAGACCGGCTTCCGCGGTTCCGCCACGCTGGTGGACTTCTTCCACCTCATCAAAACGGACGGCGAGTGGAAAATCATCTCCAAGCTGTTCACCACTCTGTAACACGCCTGTTCTCATCCGGCCTCGTCCGGAATCAGACGGCCGCAGTTCCCCTGTCAAAACGGAGCACTTTCCCCGTTTACAAATGACTTTACCGTTGTGATCTTGTAGACTCCAAACGATGGAGCAACGGTGCTTGCGGTGGGTTTCCCACCGGACACCGTTGCTCTTTTTGCATGGCCCACGGCTTTCACGCCGGCGGAGAGAAAGGAGCTTACCATGACGATTTCCGCGGTTTTGGAAGAGATGCAGAGCAATTCCCCGCCGTTTCAACCGGTGGTCCACAGCCGGGTCAAGCGCTATCAGGAGCGCCAGCTGCACTGGAACCCGGTCTGTGTGAAGAGCGACGCTCTGTTCTACCAGTTCTTCGCCGGAGAGGAGGGCGGTGCGATTCAGCTTCTGCCGGACGCCTGCCTGAACGTGCTGTTCATCTGTGATCCGGACCATCCGCAGGCCCTTCTCTCCGGCGCGGCGCTGAAACCGCGGACCCTGGAGCTGAAACCGAACACCGCCTACTTCGGCTTCAAGCCCTACTCCAATCTGGGGATGAAGCAGCCAAAAATGGCCTACACAGAGCTGGTGGACCAGTTCACCGACCTTCTGGAGGCCTTTCCCCACGCCGGTGATCTGGTGGAGAAGATTCCCGCCGCGGGCTTTGAAGACCGCATCAGTCTCTTCAATGCCTTTGCCCGGGAACACCTCATTGACTACAGCTATGCACCCACCTTTGTGGACTATCTCACCATCATGATCTGCGCCGCCCGGGGCAACCTGACCTTCCGGAGTCTGGAGCAGGAGACCGGCTATTCCGAGCGGTACTGCCGGGAGAAATTCAAAAGCGGCTACGGCATGTCCCCCAAGCAGTACAGCGGAATCATGCGCTTCCAGGGCGCGCTGAAGGCGCTCTTTTCCGGGGAGTATACAGACCTGTCGGCTCTGGCCTTTGACAGCGGATATTTCGACCAGGCCCATTTCATCCACGACTTCAAGAAGTTCACCGCGGAGGCTCCCTATCACTTCTTCAAAAGCTGCTGCCAGAAGCAGTAGGCCGCCGCTCCTCAATCCCGGGGAAGCTCCCGCCAATTCCACCAGCACAGCTGCTCCGGGTCATGCACCTCGTTTTCCGCAAAGTAAACCGCCATCCGGAATACATACAGGAAGCAGAGATCGTCCTCAAAGCCCCGGAGCACATTGTGCCGGGCGTACATCTCCGCCGGATCTGCCCCCCGCAGATCTCCCACCCGGGCATAGCCCAGCGCATTCATATACCGGCCGATGCGGGGACCGATCCCCGGCAGAGCCGTCACCGGCAGACGGTCCTTGTCCTTTGCGAGGATCGCCCGCTGTGCTTTTGTCAAAGCCCCCATAAAACCATTCCCTTTCTTCCAAAACTCTGGTATTATGATAGAGAGTCCAAGCCGGATTGGCAATGGTTTTTCCGCCTCGAGTTCCGCTTTTTACAATGGAAAGGAGAGTTCCCCCATGAATCCTGCCCGCTGTCCCTGGGCCTCCTCGCCCTCGGAAATTGCCTATCACGACCAGGAGTGGGGCCGTCCCCTCCACGACGACCGGGCCCTGTTTGAGCTGCTGGTGCTGGAGGGAATGCAGGCCGGTGTCAGCTGGCACGTCATTCTGGACAAGCGGGAGGCGTTTCGCCGGGCCTTTGACGGCTTCCATCCGGAAGTCGTGGCCTCCTACGGGGAGGAAAAGCTGGAGGAGCTGATGCACAATCCCGCGATCCTCCGCAACCGCTCCAAGCTGCGCTGCGCAATCTCCAACGCCCGGGCGTTTTTGAAGGTGCAGGAGGAGTTCGGCAGCTTTGACGCCTATCTCTGGGGATGGGTAAACGGCACCCCCATTGTGAACCACCCGCAGTCCATGGAGGACCTTCCCGCCCAGACACCGCTCTCCCAGGCACTTTCCGCCGATTTGAAGCGGCGGGGCTTCAAATACACCGGCCCGGTGATTGTCTACGCCTATCTGCAGTCCGCCGGGCTGGTAAACGACCATATGGCCTGGTGCCCCTGGCACGACATCTCCTCCTGAAAGCGGCGGAGCCGTTCCGGCCTGCGTCCCCTCTTTTCAGGAACGCGCGGTCAGAAACAGGGCGGTCCCGCAGTATGAGGCCATCTTACCGCACAGTTTTCCGTCTCTTCTGTCACTAGTCACGTATATAACTGCCCGGTGTGTATGTATATACACGCGGGCTTTTCCTTTGGAACGGAGCAGACCCCGCGGCGGGACCGCGTTCCATTCCGCCCGGAGATCCTGCCGCATCAAAAAAACCACTGGCTTAAGGGCGTTGACATAAGAAAACATGAGAAAACCAAGTAAAATCAATGTTTTTTAAGGGCAGCGGAAAACGGGGCGGCGCAAACAAGTGAACAACCGCACAGAAAACGGGCGATGTCGGCAAGACACCGCCCGTTTCTGCGCCCCGGCGAACGCCGCAGATTTAGAAAAGTCTGCGGCGTTTTTTCATGTCCAGACACCGAAAGGAGCGGAAAGCCATGCCAGTATTCCGCGTGGAGAGGAACAAGGGCTACACGGTGATGTCCAACTACCACCTGCGGGACAAGTCCCTGTCCCTGAAAGCCAAGGGCCTGCTGTCGCAAATTCTCTCACTCCCGGAAGATTGGGATTATACCCTGTCCGGCCTGTGCTACATCAACCGGGAGAGCAAGGACGCTATTCGTTCTGCTGTCAACGAATTGGAGCGGGCCGGGTACATTGAGCGCCACCAGACCACGGACGAGGGCGGCAAGTTCAGCAGCAACGAGTACATCATCCACGAACAGCCTGTTTCTTTGCCGCCGTCGTTGGATAAACCGTCGTCGGAAAACCCGACAACGGAAAAACCGACGTCGGAAAATCCAACGCAATTAAATAAAGATAGAGTAACTAAAGACCAATCTATTACTGACGCATCAAGTACCCATTCCATTCCCTCCCTTTCACCCCCTCCCGCTGGAACGGCTGGGGCGGCTGCGGCTTCGCCGCCGGAAAGGAACGGAACGGAAGCGGCCACGCAAAGCGCCGTTGAGATTTATCGGGACATCATCAAGGAGAATATCGAGTACGATCATCTCCTGCGCTACTCGCAGATCGACCCGGAGGAATTGGACGGCATCGTGGAGCTGTTGGTGGAAACCGTCTGCACGGCCCGCAAGACAATCCGGGTGGCCGGTGACGACTACCCCGCCGAGCTGGTAAAGGCCAAGCTGCTGAAACTCAACAGCGGCCACATCGAGTTTGTCATGGACTGTATGCGGCAGAATACCACGAAAATCCGCAATATCAAGAAATACCTGCTGGCGGTGCTGTTCAACGCCCCCAGCACAATGGGAAGCTACTATACCGCCCTCGTTGCCCATGATATGGCGGAGGGCAAAATCTGACAAAGGAGGCCCCGACTATGAAACAGGGCGCATTGATCTTCGACGAGCGGACAGACCTCTACGACATCCGTTTTGACCTGGCTGACTACTACGGCGGCTTGCACTGTGGACAGTGCTTCGACGTGATGGTGGGCGGGCGCTGGAAGCCCACCCGCATTGAGTACGCCGCCGACTGGTATCTGGTGGGCATCCGGGCGGACGACCTGAACGGCCTGCGGGTGCGTATCTGATGCGGATTTACCTGCGGCGGCTGGTGGTTCCACCGTAGCCGCCCTTTTTGACTTCTGGCAAAGGAGGTATGACACTTGCAGGAGGAAGTCACTCAAAAGACCATCGCGTTATCCATGAAAACCGGGAAGCTGACGGCCCAAGTGCTGCAAATGGCCTTGAAAAAGTATTTGGAGGCCAGAAAGCACGGCCCCAAGCTCCACCACGGCCAGCAGAGTTTGAAGCAGTTGAAGCAGCACGGGGCGGCGCTGTCCAACATCGAGATCACCGACGCCAATATCGCCGCTTTCAAGCCCTGCGCCAAGAAATACGGCGTGGACTTCACCTTGCGGAAGGACAAGACCACCCAGCCGCCCCACTACATCGTCATTTTCAAGAGCCGGGACGCGGACAATCTGGAACAGGCTTTCAAGGAGTTCACCGCCAAGAAGCTGTCAAGGGAGGCCAAGCCCTCCATCCGCAAGGCGCTGTCCGTCCTGCGGGAAGCGGCGGGCCGGAACGTCCAGAGGGCCAAGGAGAAGATCAGAGAAAGGGGGATGGAGCGGTGAAGCCTGACCTGAAAAAGCTGGTAATCCTCAACCTGCCCTATCTGCTGTTTGTGTACCTGTTCGGCAAGCTGGGCGAGGCTTACCGGCTGGCGGCGGGGGCCGACCTGACCCAAAAGATGCTGCACTTCATGGACAGCCTGGCGGCGGCGTTTGCCAACGGCCTGCCCAGCTTCCACCCCTTTGACCTGTGTATCGGTATCGCGGGCGCGGTGCTGGTGCGGCTGGCGGTGTACCTGAAAAGCAAGAACGCCAAGAAGTACCGCCACGGCATGGAATACGGCAGCGCCCGATGGGGCGGGCCAAAAGACATAGCCCCGTATATCGACCCCGTATTTGAAAATAATATCCTGCTCACGCAGACCGAACGGCTGACGATGAACGGCAGACCCAAAGACCCCAAGACCGCCCGGAACAAGAATGTGCTGGTGATCGGCGGTTCCGGCAGCGGCAAGACGAGATTTTTTGTTAAGCCAAACCTCATGCAGATGCACAGCAGCTATTGCATCACCGACCCGAAAGGCAGCCTCTTGATCGAGGTAGGACAGCTTTTGAGGCGGGGCGGCTATCGGATAAAGGTGCTGAATACCATCAATTTTTCCAAGTCCATGCGGTATAATCCGTTCGCCTACCTGCACAGTGAAAAGGACATCTTGAAGCTGGTAAACACCATCATCGCCAACACCAAGGGCGACGGGGAAAAATCCACGGAGGATTTTTGGGTGAAGTCCGAACGGCTATTTTACACCGCCCTGATCGGCTACATTTGGTACGAGGCCCCGGAGAACGAAAAGAATTTCACCACCCTGCTTGAAATGATAAATGCCAGCGAAGCGAGGGAGGATGACGCCGAATTTCAAAGCCCCGTGGATGAAATGTTCGCCCGGCTTGCGGAAAAGGAGCCGGAGCATTTCGCTGTCCGGCAGTATCAAAAATTTCTGCTTTCGGCTGGCAAAACACGGAGTTCTATTCTTATTTCCTGCGGGGCAAGGTTAGCGCCCTTTGACATCCGGGAAGTCCGTGAGCTGATGGAAACCGACGAAATGGAGCTGGACACCCTGGGCGACCGCAAAACGGCGCTGTTTCTGATTATGAGCGACACGGACACGACTTTCAATTTCATTCTGGCGATGCTGCAAAGCCAGCTTATCAATCTGCTGTGCGACCGGGCCGATGATGTGTACGGCGGGAGGCTTCCCGTCCATGTGCGGCTGATTTTGGACGAGTTCGCCAATATCGGGCAGATACCCAACTTTGACAAGCTGATCGCCACCATCCGAAGCCGGGAAATCTCGGCTTCTATTATTTTGCAAAGTCAATCGCAGTTGAAAAGCATCTACAAGGACGCCGCCGACATCATCAGCGACAACTGCGACTGTACTTTATTTTTGAGTGGGCGGGGTAAGAACGCCAAGGAAATCTCCGACGCGCTGGGCCGGGAGACGATTGACAGCTATAACACGTCGGAGAACCGGGGCAGCCAGACCTCCCACGGACTGAATTATCAAAAATTGGGAAAGGAGCTGATGTCACAGGACGAAATTGCCGTAATGGACGGCGGAAAGTGTATTTTGCAGGTGCGGGGTGTGCGTCCCTTTTTCAGTGAGAAATACGACATCACCCGGCATCCGCAGTACAAATACCTTTCCGACGCCGACAAGAAGAACGCTTTTGACGTGGACGGGTATCTTGCCGCCATGCGCCGCAGGCAGCGGCAGGTGGTGACACAGGAGGAAGTCTTTGACTTCTACGAAATCGACCTGGAAGAAGAAATCGGCGAAGCCGACGCCGCCGAAGAATGAAGCGGCAATCCAACAACAATATTTTTGAATTTATGGAGGTAATTCTATGGCATTTTTCACTTCTGCTATCGACGTTTTGCAGACCCTCGTGGTCGCCCTGGGCGGCGGCCTGTGCGTGTGGGGCGGCATCAATCTCCTGGAGGGCTACGGGCAGGACAACCCTGGGGCCAAGTCGCAGGGCGTTAAGCAGCTTGTCGCCGGGGGAGGCGTTGCCCTGATCGGCATTACCCTGGTTCCCCTGCTGTCCGGCCTGCTGGCTACTCCCTGATGCTTCCCGCTAAATCCCCTCGCGGCCTCCCGCCCCCGGCGGGGGGCCGCGGGAAAGGAGGTGCTTGACCCATGATACTTGACTGGCTGGAAGAATGGTTCAAGGGCGTGCTGATCGACGGCATCACCAGCAACCTCACCGGCCTTTTTGACACGGTGAATACCAAAGTGGGCGAGATCGCCGCCGACGTGGGAGCCACGCCGCAGGGCTGGAACAGCGGCGTGTTCAATATGCTCCGCAATCTTTCGGAAACGGTGATCGTTCCCATCGCCGGGGCAATCCTCGCCCTTATCATGTGCTACGAACTGATACAGCTTATCGCGGAACGGAACAATATGCACGATATGGACAGTTGGATGCTGTTCCGTTGGGTGTTCAAGTCCGCCGCCGCTATTATCCTTGTGTCCAACACCTGGAACATCGTCATGGCCGTGTTCGACATCACCCAAAGCGTTGTCAATCAAAGCGCCGGGGTGATTATCGGCAATACCAGCATCGACATTACCAGCGTCGTCACCGATCTGGACAACCGGCTTTCGGCTATGGACATCGGCGGTCTGCTGGGCCTGTGGTTCCAATCCCTCTTTGTGGGGCTGACGATGAATATTCTTTCTATCTGCATCATGCTTGTGGTCTACGGCAGGATGATCGAAATATACCTTGTGACCTCATTGGGGCCTATCCCTCTTGCCACCATTGGCAACAGCGAGTGGCGGGGCATGGGGCAAGGCTATTTGAAATCCCTGTTCGCCCTGGGCTTCCAAGCGTTCCTGATTATGGTGGTGACGGGCATTTACGCCGTATTGGTGCAAAGCATCGCCCTCTCCGCCGACGTTTCCGGGGCGATATGGGGCTGTATGGGCTATACGGTGCTGCTGTGCTTCTGCCTGTTCAAAACCGGGAGCATTGCCAAGGCCGTGTTCGCCGCGCACTAAAGGAGGCTTGATATTTGAGGCAGTACACATTAGCATCGCTTTTCGACGGCATAGGGGGCTTTCCCTACGCCGCTTCTTTTTACAATATCACGTCCCTGTGGGCAAGCGAGATCGTCCCGGCCTGCGTGTCGGTGACGCAAAAGCACTTCCCGGACATGACCCACGCCGGGGACATCACCCAGCTTCACGGCGGAAAACTCCCACCTGTGGACATCGTGACATTTGGCAGCCCGTGTCAAGGGCTGTCGCTGGCAGGCCAGCGCCGGGGGCTGGCGGACGAACGGAGCGGCCTTTTTATGGAGGCCATACGGATAATTGACGAAATGAGGGAGGCGACACATGGCGAATACCCAAGGTTCGCGCTGTTCGAGAACGTCCCCGGCGCTCTGTCGTCCGCAGGAGGACGTGATTTTGCGGCTGTGCTACAATCGTTCACAAAGGCCGAAATTCCAATGCCTTATTCTGGACGGTGGGCAAACGCCGGGATGGTACGAGGCGGAGGCGTTGATCTCGCTTGGTGCGTGTACGACGCCCAATATTTCGGCACAGCACAGCGGCGCAGGCGCCTGTTTCTTGTCTGCGATTTTGCAGGAAGAAGTGCCGGAGAAATACTCTTTGTCCCCAAAAGCCTGCGCGGGTATTTTGAGGCGGGCGGAACGCCGCGGCAAGGACTTACCGCCTTTGCTGAAAGCCGCCCTGATACAGCAGGCCGGGCCGTTGCTGTTCTGAACGATCAGGGCGGGGCGTCGCTGACAGTGGAGCGTTCCGGCCTCTCTCCCACCCTCCGCAGCCAGACCCACGGCAATCTGCCGGTGGTGGCCGCTGGCTTCGATTTACAGCAGATCACCAGCAAGACCAACCGCTCCATCCTGCGGCCCGTCCAGCCCACCCTATGCGGAACAGGACAGCCTCATGTAGTAACGATGGCAACGGGGCAGGCCAACGCGGAAGTGCTGGCCGACATCGCTCCCACCCTCAACTGCAACCATGAACAGCCCCTTTTGGTGCATCCGCAGATCGCCGGGACGCTGTGCGCCTCCGGCGCTGGCCTCTCCCGGCCCGCTGGCATGGGGAGTGAAACCGACTTCTGCATCACCCGCTACTCCGACCTGATCGTGCGCCGCCTGACGCCTCTGGAATGTGAAAGATTGCAGGGGTTTGGAGATTTTTGGACGGAATACGGCCACGATGGGCGGGCTATCAGCGATACCAGCCGCTACCAAATGCTGGGAAATTCTATCGCCGTCCCCTGCGTAGCCTACATCATGCAGGGGATTTATCACGCTCTGGAAAGGAGGAATTGACCTATGGCCTATGTGTCCGTCCCCAAGGACTTGACCCATGTGAAAAGCAAGGTACTGTTCGGCCTGACGAAACGGCAGATCGTATGCTTCGGCGCGGCGCTCGTGATGGGCTTGCCGCTCTTTTTTATGCTCCGGGGCAGCGTCCCCACCAGCGCCGCCGCCCTGGTGATGATCTTCGCCATGCTCCCCGGCCTGCTGTTCGGGCTGTATGAGAAGCACGGCCAGCCGTTGGAGGTGGTGATCGGGCAGATCGTCCGAAACCGCTTCACCATGCCCAAGGTGCGGCCCTATCAGACCAATAACCTTTACGCCGTGTTGGAGCGGCAGCGTCAAATGGAAATGGAGGTGAAAGCGGTTGTCCAGAAAGCAAAACGCAGACAGGCCGGTAAAGCTGTCCCGCGCCGAAAAGCGGGAGATACAAGCCATCATCCGCAGGTATAAGGGCGACGGCAAGCCCCATACCGCCCAAGAGAGCATCCCCTATGAAGTCATGTATCAGGACGGCGTTTGCAGACTGAACCAGCGTTCTTTCTCCAAGTGCATCGAGTTTTCCGATACCAATTACCAGCTTGCCCAGCCGGACGACCGCACAGCCACCTTTGAATACCTCTGCGACCTTTATAACTATGTGGACGCCTCTATCCATGTCCAGTTTTCCTTTGTCAACCGCAGGACAGACCCGGCGCAGTACGCCCGCAACTTCGAGATCGCCCCGCAGGGGGACGACTTCGATGACATCCGGGCCGAGTACACCGGCATCCTGCAAAGGCAGTTGACGAGGGGCAACAACGGCATTGTCAAGACCAAGTATCTGACGTTTACCATCGAGGCGGACAATCTGAAAGCGGCGCGGGCGAGGCTGGAACGCATCGAAACCGACCTGCTGGGCTACTTCAAGATGATGGGAGCCGCCGCCCGTGTGCTGGACGGGGCCGGACGGCTGGAAGTGCTTCACGGCGTTTTCCACCCGGACGGCGAATTGTTCCGCTTTGACTGGAAGTGGCTTCCCACAGCGGGGCTGTCCACGAAAGATTTTATCGCCCCGTCCTCCCTCCGTTTCGGCAACAGCCGGGTATTCGGCATGAGCGGCAAGTACGGCGCGGTGAGCTTCCTCCAAATCCTCGCCCCGGAGCTGTCCGATGAAATGCTGGCGGATTTCCTCAACACAGAAAACGGCATCGTCGTCAATCTCCATGTGCAGGCCATTGAGCAGACCGAGGCCATCAAGCGGGTAAAGCGGAAGATCACCGACCTGGACGCCATGAAAATCCAGGAGCAGAAAAAGGCAGTCCGCTCCGGCTACGATATGGATATTCTGCCCTCCGACCTTGCCACCTACGGCACGGACGCAAAACAGCTTCTTTCCAAGCTGCAAACCCGGAACGAACGCCTTTTCATGGTGACGTTCCTTGTCCTGAACGTGGCGGACACCCAGCGGAAGTTGAGCAACGAGGTATTCCGGGCCGCTGGCGTGGCGCAGAAATATAACTGCGCCCTGGTGCGGCTGGACGACCAGCAGGAGCAGGGGCTTATGTCCTCCCTCCCCCTGGGGCAGAACCATATCCACATCCAGCGGGGCCTTACCACGTCCAGCGCCGCGATCTTCGTCCCCTTTGTGACGCAGGAGCTTTTTCAGGGCGGCGGGGCCATGTACTACGGCGTCAACGCCAAAACCCACAACATGATTATGCTGGACAGGAAGCGGGCGCGGTGTCCCAAAGGAGTGTATCGTAAAGGAACGGGGACACCCCGAAAACAACAGGCAGTCAGGCCGCAGGCGGCACAGGGGCGCGGGAAAGGACGCGCCGAGGTGATTTTGACGGTAGTATATCACAGACAACCGAATATGGAAAGGGGGCTAATCCTATGCCGACAGTAACAGCAGACAGAACGGCGGAACGCACCGACAAGCCGCTGCACATCACAAAGCGGATTGGCTCCACGACCTACAAGGTGAGCGTTCATTTCAGCAGGACGAGCAGGGAAACCATGAGCGATAAGCTGGTACGCCTGATTGAAAGGGACGCGGTGAAACAGTGAAAACTACGCCGAGAGCCACAGCGCCGGACAGCCGGAAAGAGGGAACCATGAGCGACAACAAGCTGACTATCCTTTACGAGAGATTGAGCCACGAGGACGGGCGGGAAAATGAATCCCTGTCTATTGAGCATCAAAAGGAGTACCTGGAGGAATACGCGGCCCGGAACGGCTTTACCAATATTGTCCATCGGACAGATGACGGGTGGAGCGGCACACGCTGGGACAGGCCCGGATTTTTGCAGATAATGGAGGACATCGAGCGCGGCAGCGTGGGGCAAATTTTGATTAAAGACATGAGCAGATTGGGCCGCGACCACTTGCGCGTGGGGCTGTTTCTGGAGCAGTTGCGGGAGCGGGGCGTCAGGCTGATCGCCGTTGCCGAGGGTATCGACACCGCCAAGGGCGAGGACGATTTCATGCCCTTCCGAAACATCTTTGCGGAGTGGCACGCAAGAGATACCAGCCGGAAGATACGGGCGATTTTCGGCGCGAGGACGGCGGCGGGAAAGCACGTCACCGGCGCACTCCCCTACGGCTATCTGCACGACCCGGACGACCGCCAGAAGTGGATTTTGGACGAGGAAGCCGCCCCCGTTGTCAAGCGCATCTTCCAGGGCGTTATCGAGGGTAAGACCATCGCCAGAATTGCGGAGGAATTGACCGCCGAGCGGATACTCACCCCCGCCGCCCATTGGAGGGCCATCGGGGAGCGGGTGAGCATGGGCGCGGCGGGCGCAGACCCCTACAAATGGGCCACCGCCACGCTCATTCAAATCCTCAAAAAAGAAGAATATATGGGCTGGACAGTCCTCAACAAGACCGCCACGGAAAGCTACAAATCCAAGAAGCGGGAGGCCACCCCGCAGGAAAACCGGCTGATTTTCAAGGACACCCACCCCGCCATCATTGACGAGGAAACATGGAATGTCGTTCAGCGTCTGCGGGAAACCAAGCGCGTAAGGGAGCGCATCGGCGGCGAGCCGAACCCGCTGACCGGCGTTCTGTACTGCGCCGACTGCGGACAGAAGATGTACCACAAGCAGGGCAGCACCGGCAGGCCCGACCAGCCCCACCATGAGTATGTCTGTTCCAGCTACCGCCACTATTCCCGAAGCTGCACCTGTCACTATATCCGCGTCAGCGTTGTGGAAAGCCTGGTGCTGGAAGCCATACGGCGGGTCAGCGGATATGTGCGGGAGAACGAGGCGGAGTTTATCGAGCGTGTCCGGGAGAAATCGGAGTTACAGCAGGAGGCGGCGGTAAAGGAGAGCCGCAAAAAGCTGTCAAAGGCCAAGCGGCGGCGGGAGGAAATCAGCGGCTTGATAAAGAAACTTTATGAAGCCTACGCCACGGGGAAGATACCCGAAAACCACTTTTCCGAACTGCTGACCGGCTACGACACCGAGCAGAAAACCCTTGACGGGGAAATCGAGAGGTTACAGGCCGAGATTGACCGCTACAACACCGACAGCGTGAGGGCTGACAAGTTTATCGAACTGGTGAAGCGGCACACCGAGTTTACCGAGTTTTCCGCATCCCTGCTGAATGAGTTTGTGGAGAAAATCATCGTCCATGAGGCCGCCAAAGTGAACGGGGCGCGGGAGCAGGAGGTTGAAATCTATCTGAACTTTATCGGCAAATTTGACCTGCCCGAACAGGAGGAACAGCCGGAGGAAACGCCGGTAAGAAAGAGCCGGAAAAAGCGCCGCCACGAAATGACGGAGGAACAGCGGGCGGCTTTGCGCGAGCGCGATAAGGTACGCTATGCCAAAAAGGTAGCCGCCAGGAAAGCCGCCGAGGAAGCACAGCGGGCGGCAATTCTGAAAGGCACAGCCTACGAAATCAGGCCGCAGGAAGCCGGAGCCGCCCATGCCGCCATCTGAACCCCACCGAGCCGCCATGCTGAAAAAGAGCGTGGCGGCTTTTCCATTCCCATCCATTCCAGACCAAAAAACCGAAAGGAGATTTTGACAAATGGCAAAGACCAAAATTGAGAAAATCGCAAGCATCGAGGAAGAAATCAAGCAGCTTGAAAACAAGAAAAAGCGGCTTATCCAGGAGCAGAAAGAGCAGGAGCGCAAGGACAGGAC